>NZ_CP089551.1:6202500-6630168 GCF_021233075.1 Pseudomonas sp. 7-41
CGCTTTCGCACCTCAGTGTCAGTATCAGTCCAGGTGGTCGCCTTCGCCACTGGTGTTCCTTCCTATATCTACGCATTTCACCGCTACACAGGAAATTCCACCACCCTCTACCATACTCTAGTCAGTCAGTTTTGAATGCAGTTCCCAGGTTGAGCCCGGGGATTTCACATCCAACTTAACTAACCACCTACGCGCGCTTTACGCCCAGTAATTCCGATTAACGCTTGCACCCTCTGTATTACCGCGGCTGCTGGCACAGAGTTAGCCGGTGCTTATTCTGTCGGTAACGTCAAAACAATCACGTATTAGGTAACTGCCCTTCCTCCCAACTTAAAGTGCTTTACAATCCGAAGACCTTCTTCACACACGCGGCATGGCTGGATCAGGCTTTCGCCCATTGTCCAATATTCCCCACTGCTGCCTCCCGTAGGAGTCTGGACCGTGTCTCAGTTCCAGTGTGACTGATCATCCTCTCAGACCAGTTACGGATCGTCGCCTTGGTGAGCCATTACCTCACCAACTAGCTAATCCGACCTAGGCTCATCTGATAGCGCAAGGCCCGAAGGTCCCCTGCTTTCTCCCGTAGGACGTATGCGGTATTAGCGTCCGTTTCCGAACGTTATCCCCCACTACCAGGCAGATTCCTAGGCATTACTCACCCGTCCGCCGCTCTCAAGAGAAGCAAGCTTCTCTCTACCGCTCGACTTGCATGTGTTAGGCCTGCCGCCAGCGTTCAATCTGAGCCATGATCAAACTCTTCAGTTCAAACATCTTTGGGTTTTTAAGAAACCCTAAACTTGGCTCAGCAATCGTTGGTTACATCTTTGATTTCTCGCGGAGTAACTTGTGATGCTGATAATCTTGTTGACTATCAGTCTGACTCCACAAGCACCCACACGAATTGCTTGATTCAGTTGTTAAAGAGCGGTTGGTTAAGATCTTTCGTCTCAACCGAGGCGCGCATTCTACAGCAGCCTCATTTGCTGTCAAGTGATTATTTTCAGAAGCTTTCAAAGTTTCCTTTGTAACTTCAACCACTTGCGCTTCCGATCTCTCGTTAGCGGGAGGCGAATTCTACAGCGTTACACGCTGCTGTCAACACCTCTTTTTCTCCGCTTTCGACCGAGAAGATCGAAACGTCAATAGAGCCAAACAACCCTGCCCTGCCAACTCCTTCCAGGCTTCGATGAGCTGAAGCTGGTCGCTGTCGAATCTTGCGTAACTCTTTGTTTACCAAGGAGTTTTCCGTTTCGACTGCGCCGGAAGTGGGGCGAATTATAGACAGATATAAATCGCCGTCAACAGTTAATTTCAGACTTATTCGGATTTGAGCGTAATACGCGCAAATGCCTTCTTCCCAGCCTGGCAAACATGGGTCGCACCCAGCGCGTATATAAAGGTGCGATCAACCACTTCACCATCGATACGCACACCACCGGAACCCAAGAGGTCACGCGCGACCGCCGAGTTCTTCACCAGGCCTGCCTTATTAAGGACGGCCGCGATCGGCATTGCCTCGGCAGCAGTCAGCTCAATCTCCGGCAGATCATCCGGCAGCTCACCATCCTTCATCCGGTTACCCGCCGCACGGTGAGCACTGGCCGCAGCTTCCTCGCCATGGAAACGCGCAACAATCTCTTCAGCCAGCTTGATCTTCACGTCGCGAGGATTGGCACCCGCCTCGACATCCGCACGCAGCGCATTGATCTCATCCATCGAGCGGAAGCTCAACAGCTCGAAGTAACGCCACATCAGCGCATCCGGAATCGAAACCAGCTTGCCGTACATCACGCCCGGCGCTTCCTGGATACCGACATAGTTGCCCAGGGACTTGGACATCTTCTTGACGCCGTCCAACCCTTCCAGCAACGGCATGGTCAGAATGCACTGAGCCTCTTGCCCATACGCACGCTGCAGCTCACGCCCCATCAGAAGGTTGAACTTCTGATCGGTGCCACCCAACTCAACGTCAGCGCGCAACGCCACCGAGTCATAGCCCTGGACCAGCGGGTACAGGAACTCATGAATCGCGATCGGCTGGTTGGTCGAATAGCGCTTGTCGAAGTCATCGCGCTCAAGCATGCGCGCCACGGTGTACTGGGATGTCAGACGAATGAAGTCCGCCGGCCCCATCTTGTCCATCCAGGTGGAGTTGAACGCCACCTCGGTCTTGGCCGGATCGAGAATCTTGAACACCTGGGTCTTGTAGGTCTCGGCATTCTCGAGAACCTGCTCACGGGTCAGCGGCGGACGCGTGGCGCTCTTGCCGCTTGGATCACCGATCATTCCGGTGAAATCCCCTATAAGGAAGATCACCTGATGCCCCAGGTCCTGGAACTGGCGCAGCTTATTGATAAGCACGGTATGGCCCAGGTGCAGATCCGGCGCAGTCGGATCAAAGCCGGCCTTGATACGCAGGGGCTGGCCACGCTTGAGCTTTTCGATCAGCTCCGCCTCGACCAACAGTTCTTCCGCACCACGTTTTATCAGCGCTAGCTGCTCTTCAACCGACTTCATAACAGACCCGCAAGGCTCAGATTCAAAAGGGAACCAACCATACAAGATCAGGGACTAATTACAAGTTTTGCCCTGCGCACGGACACCGTTCGACAAGCCCGGCGTTCGCGAGCTTGCGTCACAGATGATTTGGTTATATTTTATACAGTTATTTCATCTTCATCATGTCAGTCATCTTTTCCATTTCATCTTCAAAGTCAAAATTACCTATGACCACAGAACCGTCTAAAGCGCCGCCGCTTTACCCAAAGACCCACCTGCTCGCTGCAAGTGGTATCGCCGCCCTTCTGAGCCTGGCACTCCTGGTATTCCCTTCCAGTGACGTAGAAGCCAAACGAACATCCCTGAGCCTTGACCTGGAAAGTCCCGCAGAACAACTGACACAAGATCAAGACGCTTCCGACGCGCAACAAGCCACAAATGCACCCGTCGATTCGCCGTTTGCCCAGATCGAAAGCGCCCCGGACGAAACCGACAAAACCGCCCAGCAGCAGGCTGCACCTGCCGTAGCGCAGGCCAAGAGCCCTCAGCATCGCGAGGTGCTCGTCGGCAAGGGCGACACGCTTTCCACGCTGTTCGAGAAGGTCGGCCTACCTGCCACTACGGTTAATGAGGTCTTGGCCAGCGATAAACAAGCCAAGCAATTCACCCAGCTCAAACGCGGTCAAAAACTCGAATTCGAACTGACCCCAGATGGCCAGCTGAACAACCTGCACAGCAACCTCAGCGACCTGGAAAGCATCACCCTGACCAAGGGTGCCAAGGGTTTCGCGTTCAATCGCATCACCACCAAGCCAGTGATGCGCTCCGCCTACGTACATGGCGTCATCAACAGCTCGCTGTCGCAATCGGCCGCCCGTGCCGGCTTGTCCCACAGCATGACCATGGACATGGCCAGCGTGTTTGGCTACGACATCGACTTCGCCCAGGACATCCGCCAGGGTGACGAATTCGACGTGATCTACGAGCAGAAGGTCGCCAACGGCAAAGTGGTCGGTACCGGCAATATCCTCTCCGCGCGCTTTACCAACCGCGGCAAGACCTACACCGCCGTGCGCTACACCAACAAACAAGGCAACAGCAGTTACTACACCGCTGATGGCAACAGCATGCGCAAGGCCTTTATCCGCACACCTGTGGATTTCGCCCGCATCAGCTCGCGCTTCTCCATGGGACGCAAGCACCCCATCCTGAACAAAATCCGCGCCCACAAAGGCGTCGACTATGCAGCGCCGCGCGGCACGCCCATCAAGGCCGCAGGTGACGGCAAGGTACTGTTGGCCGGACGTCGCGGCGGTTACGGCAACACCGTGATCATCCAGCACGGCAACACCTACCGCACGCTGTATGGCCACATGCAAGGCTTCGCCAAGGGCGTACAGACCGGCGGCAACGTGAAGCAGGGCCAGGTGATCGGCTATATCGGCACGACCGGCCTGTCCACCGGCCCACACTTGCACTATGAATTCCAGGTCAATGGCGTACACGTCGACCCGCTGGGCCAGAAACTGCCGATGGCCGACCCGATCGCCAAGGCCGAACGCGCGCGTTTCATGCAACAAAGCCAACCGCTGATGGCACGCATGGATCAGGAGCGCTCCACCCTGCTGGCTTCGGCGAAGCGCTAAGGTATGCCGCTCTATATAGGCGTGATGTCAGGGACCAGCCTCGATGGCCTGGATATCGCCCTGATCGAACAAGAGGCGGCGATCAAGCTGATCGCCACTCACTACATCCCCATGCCAGACAGCCTGCGCGCGGAGCTGCTTGGCCTGTGCGCCAGCGGCCCGGATGAGATCGCCCGCTCGGCAATGGCCCAGCAGCACTGGGTGACACTCGCCGCCCAGGGCATCCATGCCCTGCTCGACCAGCACAACCTCAAGCCCCAGGACATTCGCGCGATCGGCAGCCATGGGCAGACTATCCGCCATGAACCGGCACGCGGCTTCACCGTACAGATCGGCAACCCTGCCTTGCTCACCGAATTGACCGGCATCACCGTGGTCAGCGACTTCCGCAGCCGCGACGTTGCCGCAGGTGGTCAGGGTGCGCCATTGGTACCGGCCTTTCATGAAGCACTGTTTGACGAACGCAGCGGGAATCGTGCGGTTTTGAACGTCGGAGGTTTCAGCAACCTCAGCTTGATCGAGACCGGAAAACCCGTAGCCGGCTTCGACTGCGGCCCGGGCAATGTCTTGCTGGATGCCTGGATTCATCAACAGCGCGGCGAACACTTTGATCGCGAGGGTCAATGGGCCGCCAGCGGCAAAGTCGAACCTCAGTTGCTCAACGCGCTGCTCAGTGACCCTTTTTTCTTGACCAAAGGCCCGAAAAGCACCGGGCGCGAAGTGTTCAACCTGGGATGGCTGCAACAACACCTGGCGCGCCTACCCGCCTTCGCCCCCCAGGACATCCAGGCCACGCTGCTGGAACTGACGGCCCTGACCATCGTCGAGGCCCTGCAAACCGCCCAACCCCAGACAAACACCCTGCTTGTCTGCGGCGGCGGCGCGCATAACCGCACGCTGATGAAACGCCTGGCCGCGCTATTGCCATCGACCCAGGTCAGCAGCACCGCTACCTGCGGCGTAGACCCCGATTGGGTCGAAGCCATGGCCTTCGCCTGGCTGGCCCATTGCTGCCTCGAAGGCATCGCCGCCAACCGCCCCAGCGTCACTGGCGCACGCGGGCTACGGGTGCTGGGCGCGATCTACCCCGCCTGACTGCCCGCCAGAACCCGCAGACAGCAAAACGCCGCTTGGCCGATCAAAGCCAAGCGGCGTTTTTGTATCCGTTACCGATCAGATCGAGAACGAAGACCCGCAACCACACGTAGTCGTGGCATTAGGGTTCTTGATCACGAAACGCGAACCCTCCAGACCTTCCTGGTAATCCACCTCGGCGCCTGCCAGGTATTGGAAACTCATGGGGTCCACAACCAGGCTCACGCCCTCGCGCTCGACGATGGTGTCGTCATCGGCCACTTCTTCATCGAAGGTAAAACCGTACTGAAACCCTGAACAACCGCCGCCCGTAACAAATACGCGCAGCTTCAAGCGATCATTACCCTCTTCATCGACCAGGCTCTTCACCTTGTGCGCAGCACCGTGGGTGAATTGCAAAGCCGTGGGGGTGAAGGACTCAACGCTCATGCTGATAATCTCCCGGCGTACCGCCGCCATATGCGTAATGGTCGGTATTATCCGCTTCTCCTAGAAAAGCGGTCAACTATTGTTACGGTATATCAATCTGCGCAGCCGCCATTAAAAACACAAAAGGCCCGATCGACGGGCCTTCTGCTTGGCGACCTGACAGCCTTACGGCAGCATGCCTGCGTGGGACAAGCCCAGCTTCTCATCCAGGCCGAACAGGATGTTCATGTTCTGCACCGCCTGGCCCGAAGCGCCCTTGACCAGATTGTCGATCACCGACAGCACCACCACCAGATCACCGTCCTGCGGCCGATGCACGGCAATCCGGCACACGTTGGCGCCGCGCACACTGCGGGTTTCCGGATGGCTGCCGGCCGGCATCACATCGACGAACGGCTCGTTGGCGTAACGCTTTTCAAACAGCGCCTGCAAATCCACCGAGCGATCCACCACCGTCGCATACAGTGTCGAGTGAATACCACGGATCATCGGAGTCAGGTGCGGCACGAAGGTCAGCCCCACATCCTTACCGGCGGCGCGACGCAGCCCCTGACGGATTTCCGGCAGATGACGATGCCCTTTTACCGCGTAGGCCTTCATGCTTTCCGACGTTTCAGAGTACAGCGACCCCACCGCCGCCCCACGCCCGGCGCCGCTGACGCCCGACTTGCAGTCGGCAATCAAGCGCGAAACGTCGGCCAGCCCGGCTTCGAGCAATGGCAGGAAGCCCAACTGCGTCGCGGTCGGATAGCAACCCGGCACAGCGATCAGGCGCGCTTGCTTGATCTGCTCACGATTGACTTCCGGCAGGCCGTACACCGCCTCTTCCAACAGCTGCGGCGCGCCGTGTGGCTGGCCGTACCATTTGGCCCACTCGTCGGCATCCTGCAGGCGGAAGTCCGCCGACAGATCGATGACCTTGGTGCCCGCGGCCAGCAACTCGCCGGCCAGCGCATGGGCCACGCCGTGGGGGGTGGCAAAGAACACCACGTCACAGGCGCCGAGGGTCTTGATGTCCGGCACGCTGAACGCCAGGCCGTCGTAATGGCCTCGCAGGTTCGGGTACATATCGGCCACAGCCAGGCCGGCCTCGGATCGGGAAGTGATGACCACCACCTCAGCTTGCGGATGCTGAGCCAACAGACGCAGCAATTCGACACCGGTGTAACCCGTGCCGCCGACGATACCGACCTTGACCATAAACCTGCCCTCAAAGAACCCACTGGAAAGCCGTCGATAATAGGGGCCGCATTGTCCTGCGACAACCGCCAAGGTGACGTAAGGACGCATGAGCCACTACTATCTTCAGTTACCGTGAACCTGGGAATAACTAAAAATGCTTTATCTATGGGTCAAAGCCTTCCATATCGTCAGCATCGTGTGCTGGTTTGCCGGGCTGTTCTACCTGCCGCGCCTGTTCGTCTACCACGCCCAAAGCGAAGACACCGTCAGCAAGGAACGCTTCAGCGTCATGGAGCGCAAGCTGTATCGCGGCATCATGGGCCCGTCGATGCTTGCCACGCTGGTCTTCGGCATCTGGATGATCGCCCTCAACCCCGGCCTCTTCCATATGGGCGCCTGGCTCCACGTCAAGCTGACCCTGGTCGTTCTGCTGATCGGTTACCACCACATGTGCGGCGCACAGGTAAAACGCTTCGCCCGTGGCGAAAACACCCGCAGCCATGTCTTTTATCGCTGGTTCAATGAATTCCCGGTTCTGATATTGCTGGCTATCGTAATTCTGGTCGTGGTCAAACCGTTCTAACGTCAATGCCTCGGGGTACCTCCAATGTCGCTGCCCGCTTTGCTTGAACAACATCTGCGCCTGCCCGTCGTGGCCGCGCCGATGTTCCTGATTTCCAATCCGCAACTGGTCCTGGCGTGCTGCCGCAATGGCGTGGTCGGAAGTTTCCCGGCACTGAACCAGCGCGAAAGCAGTGGCTTCAAGGCCTGGCTGGAGGAAATCGAAGCGGGCCTGGCGCAGTTGAGCAACCCTGCGCCCTACGCCGTCAACCTCATCGTCCACCACAGCAACCCACGGTTGGAGGCAGACCTGGCGATCTGCGTCGAGCACAAGGTGCCAATCGTCATCACCAGCCTCGGCGCGGTGAAGGCGTTGGTCGATGCGGTACACAGCTACGGCGGCCTGGTCTTCCATGACGTCACCACTCGACGTCACGCCGAGAAAGCCGCCGAAGCCGGGGTGGACGGCCTGATCGCCGTGGCCGCCGGCGCCGGTGGCCATGCCGGCACCTGGAGCCCGTTCGCGTTGATCGCCGAGATTCGCCAGTTCTTCGACAAAACCCTGCTGCTGGCCGGCTGCCTCAACCACGGGCACGAGATCCTGGCCGCCCAGTTGCTGGGCGCTGACCTGGCGTATCTGGGCACGCGGTTTATCGCCACCGCCGAAAGCCACGCGCCGGATGCGTATAAAGAGATGCTGCTCACATCAGGCGCCGTCGACATCGTGCACACTGCCGCAGTCTCCGGCGTGCCCGCGAGCTTCATGCGCCAGAGCCTGGCAAACGCCGGTTTCGACCTGGCCGCCCTGCAAGGCAAAGGCGAAGTCAATTTCGGCGCCAAGCTCAAGCCGTTGAACGACGAGGCCAAGGCCTGGAAGACCGTATGGTCTGCCGGTCAGGGCGTCGGTGAGATCGATGATTTGCCCGGCGTCGATGAACTCGTTGCACGCCTGGATGCCGAATACCGCGAAGCCCGCGAGAAGGCGGCACAGTTGCGCTGGCCGCGCTGATACACTTGCCGGACCCGCTCATTGAAGCGGGCCTGCCCCCCTCCCCTGTAACATGACAAGGATGCCCGCATGAGCGACAACCGTTTCAAGATTGTGTTTGATGGAGCCCTGCTCCCGGGTGTCGAAAGCACCACCGCTAAACTGAATCTCGCCGAATTGTTCAAAAGCAACGTTGAGGCCATCGAGAAGCTCTTTACCGGTCGCCCCGTCGCCCTCAAGCGCGACCTCGCGCGCCCCGATGCCGAAACCTACCTCACCGCGCTGAAGAACGCCGGGATCGACGCGCGTATCGAAGCCGAACAGCCCGTGGCCTTCAGCCTTGACGAAACCCACGAGACCGAGCCCTCTGCCCGCCCTGCCGCCTCCCCGTATGCACCACCGCGTGCCGCAGTGGGTGACGATTTGCCGGAGTACGCCGAGCTCAAGATCTTCACGATCCATGGCCGCATCGGTCGCCTGCGCTACCTGGCCTGGACGCTGGTACTCACCGTCGCGATGCTCGTCGCCTCGGGCATCCTCGCCACTGCCGGCTTCGCCGTGGCGACCGCTTCGCCGACGGCGGGCATCATCCTGGGCTCGCTGCTGGGTTTCGCGCTGTTCGTGGCGATTGTCTGGGTCAGCGTGCAAATCGGCGTGCAGCGTCTGCACGACCTGGGCTGGTCCGGCTGGCTGTACCTGCTGAACCTGGTGCCGCTGGTGAACAGCATTTTCCCGCTGCTGCTGCTGGTGTTGCCAGGTAACACCGGCGCCAACCAGTACGGTGCGCCGCCACCGCGCAACTCCACGGCAGTGAAAGTCCTGGCCTCCCTGTGGCTGGCATTTATTCCGTTGATGCTCATCATCTTGATGGCCTTGGGGATGAACGGCTACCTGGACCAACTCGAAAGCAACGTGGACAGCAGCTACGAAAGCAGCTCCATCACCTCCGATGAAGACGCCGATCAAAGCGTGATCGTCAATGAAGAAGACGTGCAAAGTGCTGACGACGCGGCCGAACCTGTAGACTCTCCAGAACAGTGAAAAAACGCCCGCCGCCTGTGATGCCTCTGTCACAGGTCCGGCGGCGTTGCGATGGAGAAAGGCATGACCCGTTACGCTCTGATCACCGGTGCCTCCAGCGGCATCGGCCTGGCCTTGGCCGAAGCACTGGCCCGGCGCGGCCGCAGCTTGATTCTGGTGGCCCGCCAGCGTGATCAGTTGGAAAGCATTGCAATCGAATTGACGCAACGCTTCGGCGTCGAGGTGCTGTTCCGCGCCTGCGACCTGGGTGAGCCGCTGCGTTTGTCCGGGTTCCTGTTGGAGCTTGAGGAAGGCGAGCGGCAGATCGACTTGCTGGTCAACTGCGCCGGCATGGGCACCAGCGGGCCGTTCCTGGCCCAGGACTGGATGACCGAGCAGGACCTGATCGAAGTCAACATCCTCGCCCTGACCCGTATGTGTCACGCCCTCGGCAATGCCATGGCCCTGCATGGCGGCGGGCAGATCCTCAACGTCGCCTCGATCGCCGCATTCCAGCCCGGCCCGTGGATGAGCAGTTACTACGCCAGCAAAGCCTATGTATTGCACTTCTCCGAAGGCCTGCGTGAAGAATTGAAAACCTGCGGTATCAAGGTCTCGGTGCTGTGCCCCGGCCCGACGCGCACGGCCTTCTTTGGCACGGCGCAAATGGACACCGCCAAGCTCGAGCGCAGCGCGCACTTGATGAGCCCGGAAGAAGTGGCGCTCTACACCGTGCGCGCCCTGGAAAAAAACCAAGCCATCATCATCCCCGGCCGCCGCAATCGCTGGCTCGCCTTCAGTCCGCGCTTGAGCCCACGCTGGCTGACCCGCAAGCTCGCCGGCGCGATCAACAAGGCCTATTGCCCGCGCTGAAGGCCTGAGTACACTCACCCTGCACATTCACCATGGAGAAACAGCTTTGGATACTCTGTTCACCAAGATCATCAACAGAGAAATACCCGCGAAGATCATCTATGAAGATGATCAGGTCCTCGCCTTCCACGATATCGCCCCACAAGCGCCGGTACATTTTCTGGTTATCCCGAAAAAACCGATCCGCACCCTGAACGATCTGACCGAAAGCGACAAAACCCTGGCTGGGCACATCCTGTTCACCGCTCAGCGCCTGGCCCTGGAACAGGGCTGCGAGAAGGGCTTTCGTGTGGTGATGAACTGCAATGAAGACGGTGGACAGACCGTTTACCATATCCACATGCATGTGCTGGGTCAGCGCCAGATGAACTGGCCGCCGGGCTGATACGCCTGACACACGGGTCGCCGGCCTCCCGCATGCGACCCCATGCCCTTGACTCAACGCAAACGCTTCGCCCTCTCTTGCGGTAAACTGGCCGCCGAGACTCTTCCCGGAGGTCAGCATGACTACCCAACGTCACTACTCGCCAATTGACCGTCTGTTGTTGCAAGCCGACACGGCCATACGCACGCTGCTGCCATTCAGCGGCCAGCCGTATCGCCCGTCGCCCGCCATCGTGCAGCCCGATGCACAGATGAACGAGACCGACACCCGCCACGTCGCCGGCCTGATGCGTATCAACCATACCGGCGAAGTCTGTGCCCAGGCGCTGTACCAGGGCCAGGCGCTGACCGCCAAGCTGCCGCAAGTGCGCGCAGCCATGGAGCATGCCGCCGAGGAAGAAATCGACCACCTGGCCTGGTGCGAGCAACGCATTCGCCAATTGGGCAGCCATCCCAGCGTGCTGAACCCGCTGTTCTATGGCCTGTCGTTTGGGATTGGCGCCGCAGCCGGCTTGATCAGCGACAAAGTCAGCCTGGGGTTTGTCGCAGCCACGGAACAGCAAGTATGCAAGCACCTGGATGAGCACCTGGAACAGTTACCGACCGAAGACGAAAAGTCCCGGGCGATTCTTGAACAGATGCGTATCGACGAAGAACACCACGCAGAAAGCGCACTGGACGCCGGTGGTTTCCGCTTCCCGGCGCCGGTGAGGTTTGGCATGAGCCTGATGGCCAAGGTCATGACCAAAAGCACCTACCGCATCTAACCTGCAAAAAAGGGCGCTATCAAAGCGCCCTGTCTTTATTGCCGACGAATCCCTGGATCAGCCCAACTCAATGATTTCGTAATCATGGGTAATGGCGACACCGGCCGCGCCCAACATGATCGACGCCGAGCAATACTTCTCGGCCGACAGCTCGATGGCACGTTTGACTTGGGCTTCTTTCAGCGCCCGGCCCTTGACCACGAAATGCATGTGGATCTTGGTGAACACCTTGGGATCTTCAGTCGCACGCTCGGCTTCGAGGAAGGCTTCGCAGCTTTCCACGGCCTGGCGGGACTTTTTCAAAATGCTGACCACGTCGAAATTGCTGCAACCGCCTACACCAAGCAGGAGCATTTCCATCGGGCGTACGCCCAGGTTGCGGCCACCGGCTTCCGGCGGACCGTCCATGACCACGACATGGCCACTGCCCGACTCACCGAGGAACATGGCTTCGCCCGCCCATTGGATGCGTGCCTTCATCGCCCAGACTCCACTGCTAAAAAAGGGTCGCCAGCTTAGCACACGACCCGCGGCCGGCAGCTTTTGCGCGTAAAGCCATCAATCGCCACAGTTACCCGGTAAATTGGCTAATCGAGTCACAATGTGTCTGGTAAGCTGGCGCCAAATGAATGGCGCATTGCCATCCTTTGTACAACGTGTATCAATGCAGATACAGCTGGATAAAAACAATTCCAACCACCCTGTGCAGTCTTTTTCGGGATACAACCATGGTTGCTTTTACTCCCATACCCAAGATCAAGAATCTCGACAGACTGCTGACGCATTGCCAGAGTCGTCGTTACCCGGCCAAGCACAACATCATCTGCGCAGGCGAACGCTCCGAAACACTGTTCTTCATTATCAAGGGCTCGGTCACCATCCTGATCGAGGATGAAGACGGCCGCGAGATGATCATTGCCTACCTCAATACCGGCGATTTCTTCGGCGAGCTGGGGTTATTTGAACAAGCGGGCAAAGAACAGGAGCGCAGCGCCTGGGTGCGGACCAAAATCGAGAGCGAAGTGGCCGAGATCAGTTACACGAAGTTTCGTGAACTGACCCAGCACGATCCCGACATCCTCTATGCACTGAGCGGCCAGATTGCCCAGCGCCTGCGGGACACCACGCGCAAAGTCGGCGACCTGGCATTCTTTGATGTCACCGGCCGTGTGGCCCGCTGCCTGTTGGAGCTGTGCAAGCAGCCTGACGCGATGACTCACCCCGATGGTATGCAGATCAAAGTCACGCGCCAGGAGATCGGGCGCATTGTCGGTTGTTCACGGGAGATGGTCGGTCGCGTGCTCAAGGATCTGGAAGAACGCAACCTGGTAGACGTCAAAGGCAAGACGATGGTGGTGTTCGGCACCCGTTAAACCGGCAGGAAGCTGGCCAGCATCTGCCGGTACAACGCATCCAGCCGACTGAGCGCGTCCGGTGCGGGGAAAGCTTCGTGCAGGGCGATATGGCTGTCGGCGCGAACGCGCTGTTCCAGTCCGCAGGCTTGATTAAAGCGATTGACCGCCGCGATCAGTTCTTCGCGATCGTTATCCAGCAACAAGGCTCCGTGTACCAGCCCCACCGGACGGCCACCACTTTGGCGCCAGCGCTGGGCGGTGCCGACCATTTTGCGGCCATTGAGGTTGACGTTGTAGCGGCCGTCGCAGAACGCGCCGTCGATTTCGCCGACGGAAGCATCGCCGCCCAGTTCGATCAGCAAGTCACAGATCGGCTGGCACAAACGCAGGTAGCCGGTTTCGATGCGCCCCTGATCGCCTTCGCTGCGCGGCGGTGCGTAGACCAGGGCGATATTGACCGTGGCGTTTGATTGCGGCACCGGCTCGCCGCCGGTTTCGCGTAACAGCACCGGCCAGCCCGCCGCGGCTGACACTTGGCTGGCCACGTCAAACCCCGGCAGTCGGCTCAAGCGCCGCGGCATCACCAATGCCTGATCACTGGGCTGCCAGAACAGCAGGCCAAACGCCTGCTCCCCTGCACAAACAGCCGCCAGCAGGTTTTGCTCGGCAGCAAGCCCGGCTTCGACGCTCATCGACACTGGCTGGATCATCGAACACCTACCTCGCTGAATAAATACAAAACCCAATGTGAATGTGGGAGGGGGCTTGCCCCCGATGGCGGAGTGTCAGTCAGTACATCTATCAACTGATACACCGCCATCGGGGGCAAGTCGAACCGTCGCACCGCCCCTCCCACATGTTGACCGCACTTCAAATACTGACCGCGGTTTGATCAATCCAGGGTCGAACCGCTGACTGCCACACCACGCTCCGGGAAGAACAGGCGTTGCAGTTCGGCGCCCGGGTTCTCGGCGCGCATGAAGGTCTCGCCCACCAGGAACGAATACACGTCGCTGATTTCCATCAGTTCCACGTCGGCGCGGTTAACAATGCCGCTTTCGGTAATCACCAGGCGGTCGCGCGGGATACGCGGCAGCAGGTCGAGGGTGTTTTCCAGGCTGACTTCGAAGGTGTGCAGGTTGCGGTTGTTGACCCCCACCAGCGGTGTGTCGAGGGTTTTCAGCGCACGTTCCAGCTCATCGCCGTCGTGGACTTCCACCAGCACGTCGAGGCCGACGCTTTTGGCCACGGCCGCCAGCTCGGCCATCTTCACGTCATCCAGCGCGGAGACGATCAGCAGCACACAGTCGGCGCCCAGGGCACGGGCTTCAACGATCTGGTATGGATCGATCATGAAGTCCTTGCGGATCACCGGCAACTTGCACGCGGCGCGGGCCTGTTGCAGGAACAGGTCGGAACCCTGGAAGAAATCGACATCAGTCAGCACGGAGAGGCAAGTCGCCCCGCCTCTCTCATAGCTGACGGCGATGTCGGCCGGTACGAAGTTTTCGCGGATCACGCCTTTGCTTGGCGAGGCCTTCTTGATTTCAGCGATGACAGCCGGCTGCTTGAGCTTGGCCTGGGCGATCAAGGCCTTGGCGAAGCCACGCGGCGCATCGGCGATTTTCGCCTGGCTTTCCAGCTCGGCCAGGCTCACGCGGGCACGGCGTTCCGCGACTTCTTCGGCTTTGCGGGCCAGGATCTTTTCCAGAACGGTCGGCACACTCATCCTTCATTCTCCATCTTGAACACCGCAGTAAAGGCCCCCAGTTCTTCGAGCTTCTCGCGGGCAAGGCCGGTGTGCAATGCATCATGCGCGAGGGCCACGCCTTCGTTAAGACTATAGGCGTGATCGGCGGCATAAAGCGCGGCACCGGCATTGAGCACAATCATTTCGGCGGCTTTCTGGCCGTTTTCGGTCTTGCGACGCCCCAAGGCATCCTGAATCAGCGCCAGGGAGTCCGCCGGGCTTTCCACTGCCAGGCCATGCAGGCTCTGGCTCTTCATGCCGAGGTCTTCGGGCTCGACCCAATATTCGGTGATCTGATCATTCTTCAGCTCCGCCACAAAGGTCGGCGCCGCCAGGCTGAATTCGTCCAGGCCATCTTTGGAATGCACCACAAGCACATGCTTGCTGCCCAGGCGCTGCAACACTTCGGCCAACGGCCGGCACAACGCCTGGCTGAACACGCCGACCACCTGATGCTTCACACCGGCCGGATTCGTAAGCGGGCCGAGCATGTTGAACAGGGTGCGCAGGCCGAGATCCTTGCGCGGGCCGGCGGCGTGTTTCATCGCGCCGTGGTGGGACTGCGCAAACATGAAGCCGATGCCCACGTTGTCGATGCAGCGCGCCACTTGTACGGGGGTCAGGTTCAGGTAGATCCCGGCCGCTTCGAGCAGATCCGCGCTGCCGCTTTTGCCGGACACCGCTCGGTTGCCGTGTTTGGCCACGGTGCAACCCGCTGCCGCGACCACGAAGGAGGCCGCCGTGGACACGTTGAAAATATTCGCACCGTCGCCGCCGGTGCCGACCACGTCGACCACGCCGTCGAGGGTCTTGAGCTCGACCTTGTCCGCCAGCTCGCGCATCACCGACACGGCGCCGACGATTTCGTCGATGCTCTCGCTCTTCATACGCATCGCCATCATGAACGCGCCGATCTGCGCGTCGGTGCATTGACCGGTCATGATCTCACGCATCACATCGCTCATTTCCGCGGTGCTCAGGTCCAGATGGCCGACGATACGGCTCAGGGCAGTCTTGATATCCATGAAAAGTCCTTAGCGCGTGCCGCCGCTCTGCTTGAGAAAGTTGGCGAACAGCTCGTAGCCCTGCTCGGTCAGGATCGACTCGGGGTGAAACTGCACCCCTTCGATGTTCAGTGTCTTGTGGCGCAAGCCCATGATCTCGTCGACCGAGCCGTCTTCCAGCTGGGTCCAGGCGGTCAATTCCAGGCAGTCGGGCAGGGTTTCGCGCTTGACCACCAGCGAATGGTAGCGCGTCACGGTGACCGGCAGGTTGAGGCCTTCGAACACGCCGAGGTTGTTATGGAACACCGGGCTGGTCTTGCCGTGCATCACTTGGCGCGCCCGCACCACCTCACCGCCAAACGCCTGGCCGATGGACTGGTGACCCAGGCACACGCCGAGGATCGGCAGCTTGCCGGCGAAGTATTTGATCGCCTCCAGGGAGATGCCCGCCTCGGTCGGCGTGCAGGGCCCCGGCGAAACCACAATGCGCTCCGGGTTCAGGGCGGCGATTTCGGCGACGGTCAGTTCGTCGTTGCGCACCACCTTGACCTCGGCACCGAGTTCGCCCAGGTACTGCACAACGTTGTAGGTAAAGGAGTCGTAGTTATCAATCATCAGCAACATGGGGGAAACCTCAAGAATTCTTAGCCCTGGGGGGTCTGTTCAGCCAACGCCACTGCACGGAACATGGCGCGGCGCTTGTTCAGGGTTTCTTCCCATTCGAGGGCCGGCACCGAGTCGGCGACGATCCCGCCACCGGCCTGCACATGCAGTTCCCCGTCCTTGATCACCGCCGTGCGAATCGCAATGGCGGTGTCCATGTTGCCGTTCCAGGCGAAATAGCCCACGGCGCCGCCGTAGACACCGCGCTTGACCGGCTCGAGCTCGTCGATGATCTCCATCGCGCGAATCTTCGGCGCGCCCGACAAGGTGCCCGCCGGCAGAATCGCCCGCAGCGCGTCCATCGCGGTCAGGCCGGCCTTCAATTCGCCAGTGACGTTGGAGACGATGTGCATCACGTTGGAGTAGCGCTCGATGACCATCTTCTCCGTCAACTTCACCGAACCGATTTCCGAGACGCGCCCGGTGTCATTGCGGCCCAGGTCGATCAGCATGAGATGCTCAGCGATTTCCTTGTCGTCGCTGAGCAGCTCTTCTTCGAGCGCCAGGTCCGCTTCCTCGGTCGCGCCACGCGGGCGAGTACCGGCGATCGGGCGCACGGTGATCAGGTTGTCTTCGACGCGCACCAGCACTTCCGGCGAACTGCCGACGACGTGGAAGTCGCCGAAGTTGAAGAAGTACATGTACGGCGTCGGGTTGAAGCAACGCAGCGCACGGTACAGGTCGATCGGCGCGGCCTTGAAGTCGATGGACATGCGTTGCGACGGCACCACCTGCATGCAGTCTCCAGCGAGGATGTATTCCTTGATGGTATCGACCGCCCGCTCGTAGTCATCCTGGGTAAAGCTGGAGCGGAACACCGGGTCGGCCGCCGGCGGACGGCGCAGGTCCAGGCCGCGACGCGGGGTGATCGGCTGGCGCAGTTTTTCCAGCAGGGCTTCGAGGCTGGCCAGGCCTTGCTCGAACGCATCGCTCTGGGCGGGGTCGGCCAGCACGATCGCATGCATCTTGCCGGCGAGGTTGTCGAACACCACCACGGCGTCGGAGACCATCAGCAGAATGTCCGGAACGCCCAATGGATCGGGGTTCGGGCATTTACCCAGGCGTTTTTCCACATAACGCACGCAGTCGTAGCCGAAATACCCGACCAGGCCGCCGTTGAAACGCGGCAGCCCAGGGATGGTCGGCACGTTGTAGCGCGCCTTGAAGGTTTCGACGAAGGCCAGTGGGTCTTCGACGTCATGGCTTTCGATCTCGACGCCGTCATGGGTGATGCTGACGTGATGGTCGTACACGCGCATGACGGTGCGGCACGGCAGGCCGATGATCGAGTAACGGCCCCACTTCTCGCCGCCCTGTACCGATTCAAGCAGGTAGGAGTTGGGCGCGTCGGCCAGCTTCAGGTAGATCGACAGCGGCGTGTCGAAGTCGGCCAGGGTTTCGCAGGCCAGGGGGATACGGTTGTAGCCGGCAGCGGCCAAGCGCAGGAATTCTTCGCGGATCATGAGGTGCCTCGTGGCATGAGGGTCTAACGGTCAGGTGTGCAAACGTGCCGCAGCGCGGCCAGGATTCAGTCAGGCGCGCCAACGCCAGCGGGCCAGGGCCTTGATAACTTTCATCCAGAGTTTGCGAGTGACTACCACGATGGTATTTCCAGAAGGGGATGGATCGGTGTCGGCCAACGTTATCTCAGCGCCCGCTCCCAAGCAACCGGGGATTAGTCGGCGCAGGTCATCAATTACCAGCGCGGGCGACTCTTCGGCGATCGGCCGACCGTGGTTATAGCCGTAACTCAAGGCCACGCACTGCACGCCCGCCGCCTTGGCCGCCAGCACATCGCTGCGCGAATCGCCGACAAACAACGACTGGGACGCCGGGATATTGGCCATTTTCATCACGAAAAACAGCGCCGCCGGGTCGGGTTTCTTCTGCGGCAAGGTATCGCCACCGATGATCCAGCGGAAATAACGGCCGATTTTCATCTGGTCCAGCAACGGCGCGACGAAGCGCTCCGGCTTGTTGGTGATCAGGGCCATTTCCACGCCCTGCTTGCTCAGCCATTTGAGGGTGTCGCGCACGCCGGGGTACACCACGGTCAGTTCGTGGTGGTCTTCATAGGCGAGGTTGAACAATTCCAGGGCATGTTCGGCCTCGACATCATCGACCCCCTCGGCCTCGATGTGGTTGGCCAGCGCCCGGCGTACCAGTACTTGCGCGCCGTTGCCGACCCATTTGCGCACCGACTCGATGCCGACCGGCTTGCGCCCCAGCTTGAGCAGCATCTCGTCCACCGCCGCCGCCAGGTCCGGCACCGAGTCGATCAACGTACCGTCCAGATCGAACATCACCAGCCGTGGCAGTTTGCCGGGGAACAGCCGCTCGAAGCCGCTCATGGACGCGCCAGCGCCAGTTCCGCTCGCATCTTGGCGATGACGTCCTGGTAGTCCGGCGCATTGAAGATCGCCGAGCCGGCGACAAAGGTGTCGGCGCCGGCGGCAGCGATTTCGCGGATATTGTTGACGTTGACCCCACCGTCGATTTCCAGGCGGATCTCACGCCCCGAGGCATCGATCAGCGCACGGGCTTCGCGCAGCTTGTCGAGGGTGCCGGGGATGAACTTCTGCCCGCCGAAACCTGGGTTGACGCTCATCAGCAGCACCATGTCGACTTTGTCCATCACGTACTTGAGCACGTCCAGCGGGGTGGCCGGGTTGAACACCAGGCCCGCCTTGCAGCCGCCTTCGCGGATCAGTTGCAGGGTGCGGTCGACGTGCAGCGAGGCTTCCGGGTGGAAGGTGATGTAAGTCGCGCCCGCTTCAATGAAGTCCCCGACGATGCGGTCTACCGGGCTGACCATCAGGTGCGCGTCGATCGGCGCGGTGACACCGTACTTGCGCAACGCCGCGCAAACCATCGGGCCGATGGTCAGGTTGGGGACGTAGTGGTTGTCCATGACATCGAAGTGGACGAAGTCGGCACCGGCGGCCAACACGTTGTCCACTTCCTCACCCAGACGGGCGAAGTCGGCGGAGAGAATCGATGGAGCGATAACGAAGGGCTGCATGACGCACCTTTTTTGAGCTAAATCACAATGGCGCGCATTGTATACCTCATGCTTTGCCCAGCGCACCGTGACCTAACTCAACGGCTAGTACGCCGCCCGATAGATTTTCTCGATATCGGCAGCGCTGAGTTGGCGCGGATTGTTGCACATCAGGCGCTCGATGCCCGCCGCTTCCACGGCCATCGCGGCGAGTGCGTCTTCGGGGATACCGAAGCTGCGCAGGCCCGATGGGATCTCCACCGCGGCGCACAGTCGCGTCATCGCCTCGACCGCCTGGTCGGCGGCGTCATTGATGCTCAGGCCGGTGACATTCACGCCCATGGCCTGGGCAATGTCCTGCATGCGTTCGACACACGCCAGCTTGTTCCAGTGCATGACATACGGCAGCAACAGCGCATTGCTCACGCCATGGGCGATATTGAAGCGCCCGCCCAGCGGATACGCCAACGCATGCACCGCGCCGACCCCGGCGTTACCGAACGCCATCCCGGCCATCAGGCTGGCGGTGGCCATGTCGTCGCGGGCCTGCAGGTTGGCCGGGTTGGCGTAAGCCTTGGGCAACGCCTTGGCAATCAGCTTGATCGCGCCGATGGCCAAGGCATCGGTAATCGGCGAGGCGTTCAGCGACAGGTAGGACTCAATGGCATGCACCAGCGCATCCACGCCACTGGCGGCGGTGACGCTGCGCGGGCAGGTCAGGGTCATCTGCGGGCTGATGAGTGCGACGTCCGGCAGCAGGAAGTCACTGACGATGCCCTTTTTCAGTTGCGCGGCCTTGTCGGAGAGGATCGCGACGTTGGTCACTTCCGAGCCGGTGCCGGCCGTCGTGGGAATGGCGATCAGCGGCGGGCCCTTGCGCGGCACCTGATCGACACCGAACAGGTCCGCCAGCGCGCCGTGGTATCCGGCATAGGCCGCCACGCTCTTGGCGATATCGATCGCACTGCCGCCGCCCAGGCCGATCAGGCCGTCATGCCCGCCTTCGCGGTAGGCGCGCATGCAATCTTCGACAATGGCGATTTCCGGGTCGGGCAGCACCCGGTCGAAGATCTCGTAGGAGCGCTCGCCCAAATGCGCCAGCGCCAGCGCCACGGTGCCGGACTTGACCAGCGCGGCATCGGTGACGATCAGCGGGTTGTCGACATCCAGCCGCGTCAACTCTGCGGCCAATTGCTCGATGGCGCCGGCGCCAGTCAACAGTTTGTGGGCGATCTTGAATGAGGAAGTACTCATGTGCGCGGCCTCTTGTCGATTGTGGGCTGGCACAAGAGTAGCTGACGGAGATCGGTTGTCTTCCATTCAACAGCTGAATGGTCACAGAACCGATTGTGGGAGGGGGCTTGCCCCCTCCCACATTTAGACCTGGGCGGTGCGCAACTTCTCGCTACGGCCGCGCAGCCATTCCAGGGTCAGCAGCAGCAACACCGAGAAGGCAATCAGCAAGGTCGCCGCGGCGGCAATCGTCGGGCTGAGGTTTTCGCGGATACCGCTGAACATCTGGCGCGGCAGGGTCGCTTGCTCGGGGCCGGCGAGGAACAGCGTCACCACCACTTCGTCGAACGAGGTGGCAAACGCGAACAGCGCCCCGGAAATCACCCCCGGCGCGATCAGCGGCAAGGTCACCCGGCGAAATGCGGTCAACGGCGATGCCCCCAGGCTGGCCGCTGCCCGCACCAGGTTATGGTTGAAACCCTGCAAGGTCGCGGACACCGTGATGATCACAAACGGCACGCCCAATACGGCGTGGACCACGATCAGCGAAAAGAAACTGTTACCCAGCCCCAGCGGCGCGAAGAACAGGTAACTGGCCACGCCGATGATCACCACCGGCACCACCATCGGCGAAATCACCAGGGCCATCACCAGCGCCTTGCCGGGGAAATGCCCACGGGTCAGGCCGATCGCCGCCAACGTGCCGAACACCATGGCCAGCACGGTGGCCGCCGGGGCGACGATGACGCTGTTCTTCAGCGCCCGCATCCATTCGGCCGAGGCGAAAAAGTCCTGGTACCAGTGCAGCGAGAAGCCTTGCAGCGGGTACACCAGAAAGCTGCCGCTGTTGAACGACAGCGGGATGATCACCAGCACAGGCAGAATCAGGAACAGCAGGATCAAGCCGCAGAGGATCCGCAAGCTGTAGAACCACACCCGCTCCACGGGCGACATATAAGGGCTCAGCATCGCAAGGTCTCCTTAGCTCAGGCGCAGGCGGCTGGCGCCCACCAGCCGGTTGTAGATCAGGTACAGCAGCACGGTGGCCAGCAGCAGCAAGCCGCCCAACGCGGTCGCCATGCCCCAGTTGATGCTGGTGTTGGTGTAGAAGGCCACGAAGTAGCTGACCATCTGGTCGTTCGGGCTGCCCAGCAAGGCCGGGGTGATGTAGTAACCAATCGCCAGGATGAACACCAGCAGGCAGCCTGCGCCCACACCGGCGTAGGTTTGCGGAAAGTACACGCGCCAGAAGCTGGCGAATGGGTGACAGCCCAGGGAAATCGCGGCGCGCATGTAGGTCGGCGAGATGCCTTTCATCACGCTGTAGATCGGCAGAATCATGAACGGCAGCAGGATATGCACCATGGAGATGTAGACCCCGGTGCGGTTGAACACCAGCTCCAGCGGCTTATCGATCAGGCCCATGCCCATCAGCGCGCTGTTGATCAAGCCACCGGACTGCAGCAGCACGATCCACGCCGCCACGCGCACCAGGATCGAGGTCCAGAACGGCAGCAGCACCAGAATCATCAGCAGGTTGCTTTGCCGTGCCGGCAGGTTCGCCAGCAGGTAGGCCAGCGGATAGGCCAACAGCAGGCAGACAAAAGTGATCACCAGGCCCATCCAGAAGGTGCGGGCGAAGATGTCCAGGTAGATCGCCTGGTCCGGCGTGGCCGGGGCCACTTCGCCGAGGTCGTCGATACGGTGATCGACGGCCGCCAGCAGATAGTACGGCGTCAGGCTGCTGGTATTGCGCCGGATCGCCTGCCAGTACGCCGGGTCGCCCCAGCGTTCGTCGAGGGTTTCCAACGCTTCTTTATAAGAGGCCGGCGCTTCGGTAAACGGCAGCGCCCGCGCGGTTTTGGTCAGCAGGCTGCGATAGCCGGCCAGTTCCATGTTCAAGCGTTTCGACAGATCGCCGAGGGTCTGGTTCTTGCGCGCTTCGCCAAGGTCTTCGCTGAGCGCCTGGTACACCGGCTCGCCAGGCAAGCCGCGACCGTCCCAGGTCTTCACCGCCACCACCGTGCGCGGCAGGCCGCCCACGACTTCCGGGTTGCCGACACTTTTGTACAACAGCGCAACGATCGGCACCAGGAACACCAGCAGCAAAAACAGCACCAGCGGCGCAATCAAGGCCTGGGCCTTCCAGCGATTAAGCCGCTCGGCACGCGCCAGGCGCTGCTTGAGGGTGGGGCTGTTGACCTCGGTCGAGGGAACGGCGATGGCCATGGCTAACTCCGAAACTTGAAAATGAATGCACTCTGCCAAACGCAGCAGATCCCCTGTGAGAGGGGGCAAGCCCCCTCCCACATGGAGTTACTTGGCAGCCCAGGAATTGAAGCGCTGCTCAAGTTGCTCGCCGTTATCCGCCCAGAAGCTCACATCGATCTGCACCTGGTTGGCGATGTTCTCAGGCGTGGTCGGCATGTCTTTGAGCACGTCCTTGGCCAGCAACGGTACGGCTTGGGTGTTGGCCGGGCCGTAAGCGATGTTTTCCGAGTAGATCTTCTGCTGCTGCGGCTGCACCGAGAAGGCGATGAACTTCTTCGCCGCTTCTGCGCGATCCTTGGCCAGGCCTTTTGGAATAGCCCACGCGTCGAAGTCGTAGATGCCACCGTTCCAGACCACTTTCAGGTTGCTCTCTTTCTGTACGGCAGCGATGCGACCGTTGTAGGCCGAGCTCATCACTACGTCACCCGAGGCGAGGTACTGCGGCGGTTGCGCGCCGGCTTCCCACCACTGGATCGACGGCTTGAGTTCGTCGAGCTTTTTGAACGCACGGTCCTGGCCGTCTTTGCCGGCCAGCACTTTGTACACATCCTTCGGCGCCACGCCGTCAGCCATCAACGCGAATTCGAGGGTGTATTTGGCACCCTTGCGCAGGCCGCGCTTGCCAGGGAATTTCTTGGTGTCCCAGAAGTCCGCCCAACTGGTCGGCGCGCTGCTCAGCTTGTCAGCGTTGTAGGCGAGTACGGTCGACCACACGAAGAAGCCCACGCCGCATGGCTGGATCGCGCCTTTGACGTAGTCAGCGCTGTTGCCGAACAGTTTCGGGTCCAGCGGCTCGAACATGTCTTCGTCGCAACCACGGGACAGTTCCGGCGATTCCACTTCCACCAGGTCCCAGGACACGCTCTTGGTGTCGACCATGGCTTTGATCTTGGCCATCTCACCGTTGTACTCGCCGGCGACGATTTTGCCGTTGCCCGCACTTTCCCACGGTGCATAGAAAGCCTTGACCTGTGCGGCCTTGTTCGCGCCACCAAAGGACACGACCGTCAGATCCGGGCCGGCCATGGCCTGGGTCGCGCCGATCAAGCCGATCGCCAGTGCGGAATACTTAAGGGATCTCAACATTGTTGTTCTCTCCACGTGCAGGGTTGGTGAAGCCATGGGGGCGATTATTTCGCCTCTAGAAGTGGGTCGAGTGCGCGAACGTGCTCGACTTGCCAGCCAATCGGTACCACGTCGCCGACCGCCAGTGCCGGGTCCAGCTCGGCGATCGGTTGTTTCACAAAAAAATCAGTCATGCCGCAGACTTCCAGGCGCACGCGCACGTGGTCGCCCAGGTAGACAAATTCCGCTACTCGCCCAGAGAAGCGGTTCACGCAACGTTCGCTGGAGCCATTGAGGCTGACGCGCTCAGGCCGCACCGACAAGGTCACCGGGCCGCCAACCTGGCCGACGTTCACCGCCAGCGCCTCGACTTTCTCGCCGCGCGCCAGTTCCACCACGCAGCGGTCGCCGGTGTGGCTGTGCAGGCGACCGTTGAGGCGGTTGTTTTCGCCGATGAAGTTGGCGACGAAGGTATTTTTCGGCTCTTCGTACAGGGTACGCGGCGCCGCGATCTGCTGGATCTCGCCCTGATGGAACACGGCCACCCGGTCGGACATGGTCAAGGCTTCGCCCTGGTCGTGGGTCACATACACCACGGTCACGCCGAGGCGTTGGTGCAGGTGCTTGATCTCCATCTGCATGTGTTCGCGCAATTGCTTGTCGAGGGCGCCGAGGGGTTCGTCCATCAGCACCAGCTGCGGTTCGAACACCAGCGCCCGGGCCAACGCCACACGCTGTTGCTGGCCGCCGGAGAGTTGCGCCGGGTAGCGTTGGGCGAAGGCGTCGAGCTGGACCATACTCAGCACGCGCTTGACCCGCTCGCTGATATCGGTCTTGCTCAACCCTCGCACCGACAGGGGAAACGCCAGGTTCTCGGCCACGGTCATGTGCGGGAACAACGCGTAGTTCTGGAACACCATGCCGATATCGCGCTTGTGCGGCGGCACGTGGTTGATGGCACGCCCGGCCAGCTGGATTTCGCCGGCAGTCGGCGTTTCGAAGCCGGCCAGCATCATCAGGCTGGTGGTCTTACCCGAACCCGACGGCCCTAGCAGGGTGAGGAACTCGCCCTTGCGAATCTCCAGGTTGAGGTCTTTGACGATCAGGTTCTCGCCGTCGTAGCTCTTCTGCACGCCACGAAAGCTGACCAGCACATCATTTGAATCCGCCTCGCTCATACCCGCACCTTTGTATTTTGGACTGCTGTGGCACAAGCGTAGTCCAGGGGCGGGGCCCCGGAAATCGGGGGCCAGGAGAGAATCACATCAGCCGGATGGAAGGTTGGGGGTAGGGAACGCCCTACAGCGATGGCGGGGATAGAACAGCGCCGCTATGAGCGCCAGCCTGCAAGCGCCGAGAACGGGCAAATGGCGCTCTGAAGGAGGTCGCAAACAGGCATGTCGTCAGAGCAGCTTGTGCTCCATGGCGTACTTCACCAGTTCGGCCAGGGAGGTGATATTGAGCTTTTGCATCAGGCGTGCCTTATGGGTGCTGATGGTCTTGCTGCTCAACGCCAGTTGCTGGGCGATGTCGTTGACGTTGGCGCCCTGGGCCAGGCGTTCGAACACCGAGAACTCGCGTTCCGACAGCAGCGAATGCAAAGGTCGCGAATCGGTCAGGCCGACCTCGAAGACCATGCGATCGGCCAGGTCCGGGTCGATATAGCGCCCGCCAGCCGCGACCTTGCGAATCGCCATCAAGAGCAGGGCCGGGTCGCTGTCCTTGGTGGCATAACCGGCCGCGCCTACCTTCAGGGCCCGCGCGGCCATCTGCGCTTCATCGTGCATCGACAGCACCAGGATCGCCGGCGGATTGCTCAGCGCACGAATCCGCGCGATGGCTTCCAGGCCGTTGACGCCAGGCATCGAGATATCCAGCAACACCACCTCGCAAGGCACATGGCGCAAGGTCTCCAGCAACTGCTCGCCATTGCCCGCCTCGCCCACCACCAGCAAGTCTTTGGCCAGGCCGATCAATTGCTTGATGCCTTCACGCACGATGGTGTGGTCTTCGGCTACCAGTACACGGATCACAGGGGTTTCCTCTTATTGTTATGCATCCAATGGCACCGTCACACTCAGGGTGGTGCCCTCCCCCGGCTGGCTGTCCAGGTTCAACTGCCCGCCCATGATCAGCACGCGCTCACGCATGCCGACCAGGCCGAACGACACCGGGCGCCCCTTGGCCTCGATGAAACCGACGCCGTCGTCGCTAATGGTCAGCCGCAGTTGCTTGCCCTCCACCGCCAGGGTCAGCTCGACAGTATGCGCCTGGGCATGGCGCATCACATTGGTCAGCGCCTCCTGCAGGATACGGAACAGGCCAATGGCCTTGGCATCGCTCAAGGCCGGCAGGTTATCCGGGACTTGCACCAGGCAGGGAATCTGCGTGCGCGCTTCGAAGCGCCGCGCCTGCCACTCGATGGCCGAGGCGATCCCGGCGTCGAGAATCGGCGGGCGCAACGCCGTGGCCACGTCGCGCACCAATTGAAACAGTTGGGCGATCAGGCGTTTCATGCTGTTCAAGCGCTCGTTCAGGCCGGGGTCCAGTTGCGCATAGGCCAGCTCGCACATGGAGGTTTCCAGCTTGAGTACGGTGAGCATTTGCCCGAGTTCGTCGTGTACTTCGCGGGCGATGCGCGCCTTTTCTTCTTCACGCACGGTTTCCAGGTGCGCCGACAGTTCGCGCAACTGCGCTTCGCTTTGCAGCAACGCAGCCACATAACGGCGACGTTCGGTGACGTCATTGAGGTAGACCACCAGGTATTCGCCGTCGGCAAACCGCAGAAAGCTCAACGACACCTCGGCCGGCAGGATGCTGCCGTCTGCGCGCAGGCAGTCGGCGGCGAAATGCTGTGGGCCCTCTTCGCTGGCACGCGCGCGTTTCCACAGGTTCAGCCAACGGTCCATGCTCAGGCTCGGGTCGAAATCGGCCAGCGGACGCTCGATCAGCGCGCCGGGGCCATAACCGAGCATGGTTTCCGCCGCCAGGTTGGCGTAGCGCACATGGCTGTCCCAATTGACCCAGAGGATGCCGACGGTACTTTGATCGATGGAAAACTGCGTCAGGCGCAGCGCTTCGGCACCGGCGGCGCGCGCGGCGCTTTCTTCGCGAGCGGCGAGCAGGTTGTGTTCCAGCACTCGTTGCTGGCGACGCTGCCAGAACACCACCGCCAGGCTGGCGAGCAGCAGCAACCCCAGCAGCAGGCTGAGGTTTTGCCACAGGCCGGGAGACTCGGACAGACGCGGGTATTTGGGTTGCAGCCAGCGGTTGTGCAATTGGTCCAGATCGCGGGCGGGGATGGCGCGCAACGCGCTTTCCATGATGCCGGACAGTTCCGGCCAGT
This sequence comes from Pseudomonas sp. 7-41, assembly GCF_021233075.1. Taxonomy (NCBI): domain Bacteria; kingdom Pseudomonadati; phylum Pseudomonadota; class Gammaproteobacteria; order Pseudomonadales; family Pseudomonadaceae; genus Pseudomonas; species Pseudomonas sp. 7-41. Next base: position 6,229,633 of record NZ_CP089551.1, read on the forward strand.
CGCGGCGGGTCGCCACCCGCAGCAATTGCGGCAAGCCGATATCACCGACCACCGCCAGCCCGGAGAACTCAGGCTCGCCCGACAAGCGGCTCAGTTGCGCCTCATCCACCACGGCGTAACGCGCCTGCTGACTGACCAGCAACTGCAAGGCCTGGCGCTCCATGGGCACGCCTTGCAGGTTGAGACCGGGATAGGTGCTGCGCAGGTAATCGGCCACGGCGCTGGGCATACGCACGGCGACGCGGGAATGTTCGTCGAGTTTTTCCAATTCCACCGCACCGCCGCCCTCACGCACACCGACGATACGCTGGGGCACGCGCATGTACGGGTCGGTGAACAACCACAGGCGCAAACCGGCCGGGGTTTGCTGCAGACCGGGGGCGATGTCCACCTCGCCGTCGCGCAGGGCGGCTTCCAGTTGCTCCTGAGTGGGGAAATTGCGCCACGTCAGCTCGATGTTCAGGGCCTTGGCCAGCCATTGCATCAACTCGACATTGGCCCCCGACAAACGCTGCAGGCGCCGGTCGTATTGCGCATACGGCGCCTGCAAGACCAGCCCCACCCGCAACTCCGGGTGCTGCGCCAGCCATTCGCGTTGCGGCACAGAGAGCTGCGCTTGCGCAGCGACAGGCACGGGCGCGGCCCCCGCCATCAAGGCAAAGCACATACAGCCGATAACCAGCAGACAGCGAAAACCCATGATCCACGTCTCACATCACTGACAAATACTGACCAACCCATTAGGCTGCTGGAATCACTTCTGGCCGGGAATTAACGATGCCCTATCGAAACCGTTCGGCACTGCCAGCATTGTGCCTGTCACTCCTCTTTACCGCCGTCTTTTCTGCCCAGGCCGCCGACGCGCCTGCGCCGGTTGCGGAAAAACCGCTCGAACGCCAGCCCCTGCCGGAGCGGAGCCGGGAAGAAGCCAGCGCCCTCGAACGCCAGATCCCACGCGAAGAACAGCAACAGCTGCAGGCCGGCAGCGATTCATTCCTGGCCCTGTGGAAACCGGCCAACAGCGCCGAAGCCGAAGGCGTGGTGATTATCGTACCTGGCGCGGGTGAAAATGCTGACTGGCCGCAAGCAATTGCACCATTGCGGCGTAAATTGCCGGATGCCGGCTGGGGCACCCTCAGTCTGTCACTGCCGGACGTGAACCTGGACACCTTGCCACCACGGGTGATCGAAGCGCCCAACGCGGCCGTCGACACCAGCAGCAAAGACGGCAGCACCGCCGCCAAACCGATCGAGCAAGCCGCCAGCGCGGAAGCCGAAGGCACCGACCCGGCCGTGGTGCCGGGCGCGGACGAACAGGACAAGACCGATGCCAAGCGTATCTTCGAGCGCATCGATGCCGCCGTCGCTTTCGCCCAGACCCAAGGCGCCCGCAGCGTGGTGCTGCTTGGCCATGGCAGCGGCGCCTGGTGGGCCGCGCGGTACTTGAGCGAGAAACAACCGAGCCAGGTGCAGAAGCTGGTGATGGTGGCGGGCAAGGCCCCCGTGGGTCGCCAACCGGACCTGCAACAACTCGCCCCGGGCTTGAAAGTCCCCACGGCGGATGTCTTCTACCAGGACCTCGCCCAGGACCGGAACACCGCACGGGAGCGCGCCCAAGCCGCCAAACGCTTGAAGAATGGCGGCTACAAGCAAGTGTCGCTCAAGACCTTGCCCGGCAACAGTTCGGCCGAGCAGGAGCAGTTGTATCGGCGGGTGCGCGGGTGGTTGAGCCCAGAGCCAAAAGACAGCTGACCGCCAGCACCCAAATGGGATGACTAGCGGAAATCCCGCCGCTCGCGAATCAACGTATAGGCGTTATGCAGTTCGCGGGTTCGCTCGGTGGCCTCACGCACTTGCGCGGGGCTGGCGCCGCTACCGGCGATCTTGTCTGGATGGTGGCGGCTGAGCAGGCGGCGGTAGGCGCGCTTGATCGCCGAGGGCTCGGTGGTGCTGGTCACCCCCAGAATCCGCAACGCCTCCTGATACGCGGCGCCACGGCTGGCCACCGGCTTGCGCTCCGGCGCGTAATCGGCGGCCAGCGCCTGAAGCTGTTGCGGCGTCCAGCCCAACCACTTGCCCCACAAGTTGATCAGGTCACGCTCGGCATCATCCGCGCGGCCATCCGCCCAGGCCATGCGCCAACAAGCGCGCAACACGCCTTCTGACGCATGGGGCTGGGACTTGAGGACGCGCAGGTAGGCGCGCACCCGGTCAGAGCCGGATTTACCGCGGTTGAACGCCGCAATCGCCCGACGCTGGGCCGGTTCGGTCATGTCCAGCGCGCGCATTTCCTGGCGTGCCTGCTGGATATGCCCGTCCGCCACGCGGCCATTGCTTTTGGCCAGGCGGCCCAGCAGCACAAACAACAGTTCGTCATTGCGCAACGCCGGGCGCCCGCCCAGACGCTCACGCAACTGTGCCCAGCTGTGCAGTTGCAGGCGGCGATCCAGCGCCTGCCCGAGCAAGGCTCCCAACAAGGCCCCCGGAATACTGGCAATGGCAAAGCCAGCCCCGGCGCCGATCAGCGTCCCAGGCCACAACATCTTAGCGCCCCGCTGTCAGCAGGGTTTCGACTTGCGCCAGGCGCTCCAGCGTGCCGACATCGATCCAGCGTCCCGTCATGTGTTCTCCCGTTACTTGACCTTGCGCCATGGCCGCGCGCAACAGCGGCGCCAGCTTGAAGGCACCGGTGCTGCAACCCGCAAACAACTTGGGGTCGAGCACAGATATGCCACTGAAGGTCAGGTTATCGGCACCGGGCGCCGCATCATGAAGCACACCATGATCCAGGTGGAAATCCCCGCCCGAGGGGTGATGCGCCGGGTTATCGACCATCACCAAGTGGGCCAGGCCCTGGAGCGGGCGCTGGAGTTGGGCGAAGTCGTAATCGGTCCAGATATCGCCATTGACCACCAGAAAGGGTTCATCCCCCAGCAACGGCAGCGCCTGGAAAATCCCGCCGCCGGTTTCCAACGGTTCGCCCTCGGGGGAGTAGCGGATGCGCAGGCCAAACTGCGCACCGTCGCCCAGGTAGTTTTCAATCTGCTGGCCGAGCCAGGCGTGGTTGATCACGACATCGGTGAACCCGGCCCTGGCCAGCGCCTCCAGGTGATACTCGATCAGGCGCTTGCCGCCCGCCTGCACCAGCGGCTTGGGCGTGTGCAAGGTGAGCGGGCGCATCCGCTCACCTTTGCCGGCCGCCAGGATCATCGCCTTCATACGCTCGCCTCGGCGGGTTGGCGCAGGCTGGCCAGCAGCTCAGCCAGTTCGCCCAACTCCGGACGGTCCGCCAGTACCGCGTCTATATAGGCAAAGAAGCGCGGCACGTCGGCCAGGTAGCGTGGTTTGCCGTCGCGGTGGCAGATACGCGCGAAGATACCGATCACCTTGAGGTGACGCTGCACGCCCATCAGGTCGCTGGCGCGCAGGAAGTCGTCGAAATCCGCCTGCACCGGGATGCCCAGAGCTGCGGCGCGCTGCCAATAACCACGCTGCCATTCGCGCACGCGGGCCTGGGGCCAACTGAGGAACGCGTCCTTGAACAGGCAGGTGATGTCGTAGGTCACCGGGCCGTAGACCGCGTCCTGGAAATCCAGCACGCCGGGGTTCGGTGCGCTGATCATCAGGTTGCGCGGCATGTAGTCGCGGTGTACCAGCACTTTCGGCTGGGCCAGGGCGCTGTCGATCAGGCGCTCGCTGACACGCTGCCAGAGCGCCTGCTGGTGCGCGTCGAATTCGATCCCCAGGTGGCGGCGCACGTACCATTCAGGGAAGAGCTCCAGCTCGCGGCGCAGTAAAGCGACGTCATAGCTGGGCAGCGGCGCGTCCATCGGCAACTGCTGGAAAGCCAGCAAGGCGTCGATGGCATCGGCGAACAATTGATCGGCATTTTGCTCGTCAATCACGTCCAGGTAGGTTTTTCTGCCCAGGTCGTTGAGCAAAAGAAAGCCGCGCGGCAAATCTTCTGCATAAATTTTTGGCACATTGATTGCCGATTTCGCCAGTAAATCGGCGATATCGACGAAAGGTTTGCAGTTTTCCTGGGGGGGTGGAGCGTCCATCACCACGAAAGTATGCGCCCCGCCTTCCCAGCGGAAGTAGCGCCTGAAACTCGCGTCGCTACTGGCCGCGGTCAATGTGGCCGGGGGTACGACGCCCCAATCCTGAGCGTTGAAGAGGATCGGCAACTGCTCATCCAGCCAGACTTTCAGCTGTTGTAAACGTAGATCTTGCTCGGGCATTACAAGGGTCTCCGACGGCGCTAGCCGTCAAGCGGGTCATGCTTTATTATCACGCATCTTTTTCAGACCATCGAGAGGCGTGCGGCCCACACCGCGGGCAGATGGCACGCAGGAAGCCCGGACTAATAAGATGGCATTGAAATCCCCCGCGTTTCGTAGAAAATTTCCGTTGCTGGTAACCGGCAGTCTGCTGGCCATGCAACCTTTCGCCACCTCATTCGTGGTCGCCGCGGAACAGTATGACTGCTCAGTCTCTGCTTCGGGTGCCTGGGATTGCGCGCCGAAAACCGCCGCCGCCCCATTGCCACCGCGCCCGGTGCATGACGGTGCAGCCGTCAGCTCGGCCAACGGCACGGCGCAAGCCAACGCTGAAGGCGGCACCGAGGCCGAGCCGAAGACCATGCTGGTCACCGAATCCAAGGGCCGTGGCCTGCGTTCGCGCAGCGCCGACTACAGCCACTTGGACTGGGTGCCTCGCGAGAAGCTGACCGCCGCCCAACTGGCGGAAACCGGTCCTTATTGCTCCGGCGCGTACATCGAGCCGATTCGTCCTGGCATGAACGACAAGACGAACCAGAGCGATGCGCCGACCTTCATCGGCGCCAAGGCCTCGCGTTACGAGCAGGAACAGCAGGTCGCGACCCTGGCCGGTGACGTCGTCATGCGCCAGGGCAGCATGCAGCTGGAGTCTGAAGAAGCCAGCCTGTACCAGGCCGAGAACCGTGGCGAGCTGAACGGCAACGTCCGCCTGCGCGACAACGGCGCCCTGATCGTCGGCGACCACGCCCAGGTCCAGCTCGATACCGGCGCGGCACAGATCGACAACGCCGAATACGTGATGCACAAGTCACGCATCCGCGGTAACGCGCTGTACGCCAAGCGCGCCGAAAACGCGATCATCCGTCTCAAGGACGGTACGTACACCACCTGCGAGCCAGACAGCAACGCCTGGCAGCTCAAGGGCAACAACATCACGTTGAACCCGGCCACCGGTTTCGGTACGGCCACCAACGCGACGTTGCGGATCAAGAACATCCCGATCCTGTATACCCCTTACATCTATTTCCCGATCGACAACCGTCGTCAATCCGGCTTCCTGCCGCCGAGCTTCAGCACCGGCAGCGAGACTGGCTTTACGCTGGTGACGCCGTACTACTTCAACCTGGCACCGAACTACGACGCCACGTTGTACCCGCAATACATGACCAAGCGCGGCTTGTTGATGGAAGGCGAATTCCGCTACCTCACCAAATCCAGCGAAGGCCAGTTCGGCGGCGCGTACCTGAACGACGACAGCAACGAACGCAGCAAGCAGACCGATTACGAAAAAACCCGTTATATGCTCAATTGGCAGCATAAGGGCGGGTTGGATTCGCGACTGACGACCCTGGTGGATTACACCCGAATCAGTGATCCTTACTACTTCCAGGATTTGAAGTCGTATGAGGAAGGGGTTGAGAGTCGGGATGCGCTCAACCAACAGGGCGCCTTGACCTATCGTGGCGACTCTTATCGCGCGCGGTTGAATGTCCAGGCTTATCAGTTGGCGACGATCTCTCAGATCACGCCGTATGATCGCTTGCCGCAGATTACTTTCAACGGTGCGCTGCCTTACCATCCGGGCGGGTTGAATTTTACCTACGAGACCGAAGCAGTTAGGTTTGAGCGTAGCCTGGAAAAGGGTATGTTTTCCGATGAAAATGGCCTCGTATCACGTCGTCTGGACACCTACGTCACAGGCCTGACCCGTGCAAACGGTACTCGCTTGAACGCGGCCCCCGCCGTCGAATACCCGATGAACTGGACCTACGGCTTTATTACGCCGAAGTTGAAGTACGTCTATACCAAGTACGACCTTGACCTTGACAGCCAAGGCAAAAACGACATCGTGACTGCGCAAGCAAATGCAGTTACAAACGGCACAAAATACGCCGGCGGTGTTTTCAAAAGCTCGCAAGACCGTGCAGTCCCAGTCGCCAGCATCGACAGCGGCCTGTACTTCGACCGCAACACCAACTGGTTCGGCAAAGACTATCGCCAAACCCTCGAGCCGCGCGCGTTCTACCTTTATGTTCCGAATAAAGACCAGAGCGACATCCCGGTTTTCGACACCAGCGAATACTCGTTCAGCTACGCCTCGCTGTTCCGTGACAACCGCTTCAGCGGCACCGACCGGATCGGCGATGAGAACAAGCTGTCCCTGGGTGTCACCAGCCGCTGGATCGAAGAAAACGGCTTCGAACGCCAACGCGTCAGCGTCGGCCAGGCCCTGTACTTCAAGGACCGCGAGGTTCAACTGCCCGGCATCCTGGCGGCCGACCGCGCCGACGCCCAGAGCGACGTTTCGCCGATCGCGCTGGACTACGAGTTCCGCTTCAACCGCGACTGGCGCGCCACTGCCGATTACAACTGGGACACGGAAAGCCACGCCCCACGTTCCGGCAGCGCGATGTTCCACTACCAGCCGGAAGACAACCCGAACAAGATCGTCAACCTCGGTTATCGCTATCGCAACGACCAAGTGGTCTACAACCAGTTGACCGGCAAATGGCAGTTTGGTGGCGACTACGGCACGGAAGGCCAACCAAACTTCGTGAAGGATTACTACAAAATCCAACAACACGACTTCTCGATGATGTGGCCGATCATTCCTCAGTGGAACATGATTACCCGCTGGCAGTACGACTACGCCCGCAACCGTACCTTGGAAGCCTTCGGTGGTTTCGAGTACGACAACTGCTGCTGGAAACTGCGCGTCATCAACCGTTACTGGGTTTCCAACGACGAATACAGCCAGATCGCCCCGCTTAACGAAAAGGGTGACCACGGGCTCTTCTTCCAGATCGTCCTCAAAGGACTCGGCGGCCTGACCGGCGCCAAGGTAGAGAGCTTCCTCGACAAAGGCATTCAAGGTTATCGTGAACGTGAAGATCAAGCTTTCTGATTGTCTGCGCCCGCTCGTGCTGGGCGCGCTGTTCCTGGGTACCGCATCGGCGCATGCCGCGGTTCAACAGCTGGATAAGGTCGTGGCCATCGTCGATAACGACGTGATCATGCAGAGCCAACTGGACCAACGGGTCAAGGAAGTTCAGCAAACCATCGCCAAGCGTGGCGGTGGTGTGCCGCCTACCAGCGTCCTGGACCAACAGGTGCTGGAGCGCCTGATCGTCGAAAACCTGCAATTGCAGATCGGCGATCGTTCCGGCATCCGTATTTCGGACGAAGAACTGAACCAGGCTGTTGGCACGATCGCGCAACGCAACAACATGAGCATCGATCAGTTCCGCGCCGCCCTGGCCCACGACGGCCTGTCCTATGAGGACGCGCGTGACCAGATCCGCCGCGAAATGATCATCAGCCGTGTGCGTCAGCGCCGTGTGGCCGAGCGGGTTCAGGTATCCGAGCAGGAAGTGAAGAACTTCCTCGCATCGGACCTGGGCAAGATGCAGCTCTCCGAAGAACTGCACCTGGCCAACATCCTGATCCCGACCCCGGACAGCGCCAACTCTGAGCAGCTCAATGCAGCCGCCGCCAAAACCCAGGCTATCTATGATCGCCTGAAGGCCGGTGCTGACTTCGCCCAGATGGCAATCGCCCAATCCGGCAGCGACAACGCCCTGGAAGGCGGCGATATGGGCTGGCGTAAAGCCGCTCAATTGCCACCGCCGTTCGACCGTGAGCTGAGTGCCATGGAAGTGGGAGGCATTACCCAGCCAGCCCGCACCCCAGGCGGCTTCATCATCCTCAAGTTGCTGGAACGTCGCGGCGGCGAGACCTCGCTGAAAGACGAAGTCCACGTTCGTCACATCCTGGTTAAACCAAGCGAAATCCGCACCGAAGCGCAAACCAAGGAACTGGCCCAGAAGATCTATGACCGCATCGAAAGCGGCGAAGACTTTGCCACCCTGGCCAAAAGCTTCTCGGAAGACCCAGGTTCCGCCCTCAACGGTGGCGACCTCAACTGGATCGACCCGAAAGCATTGGTGCCGGAGTTCCAGGAAGTGATGGCCAAGACCCCGCAAGGCGTACTGTCCAAACCGTTCAAGACGCAATATGGCTGGCATGTACTGGAAGTCCTTGGCCGCCGCGCCACCGACAACACCAGCCAGGCCCGCGAACAGCAAGCCCTGACCGTCCTGCGCAACCGCAAGTACGATGAAGAGCTGCAAACCTGGCTGCGTCAGATCCGTGACGAAGCCTACGTAGAAAACAAACTGCCAGGCGCCGAGCAAACAGGCACCAACCAGGCAAACCAGTGAAACCCCAGCGTTTCGCGGTGACACCCGGCGAGCCGGCCGGCATTGGTCCAGACCTGTGCCTGCTGCTCGCCTCGCAGCCCCAGCCACACCCCCTGATCGCCATTACCAGCCGCGACCTGCTCCTTGAGCGGGCCGCGCAACTAGGCGTGGCCGTCAAGCTGCTGGACGTTGCGCCGGGTAACTGGCCCGACCTGCCGGCTCCTGCGGGCAGCCTGTATGTATGGGATACCCCGCTGCAGGCCAAGGTGGTCGCCGGGCAACTGGACAAGGCCAATGCGGGCTTTGTGCTGCAAACCCTGACCCGTGCCGGGCAAGGGTGTATCGACGGCGACTTCGCCGGCATGATCACCGCCCCCGTACACAAGGGTGTGATCAACGAATCCGGCATCGCCTTTTCCGGCCATACCGAATTCCTCGCCGAACTGACCCACACCCCCCAAGTCGTGATGATGCTGGCCACACATGGCCTGCGCGTCGCCCTGGTGACCACGCATTTGCCGTTGCGCGACGTGGCCGATGCCATCACCGTCGAACGCCTGGAGCGCGTCACGCGCATCCTGCATGCCGACCTGCAACAGAAATTCGGCATCGCCCAACCGCGCATCCTGGTCTGCGGGCTCAACCCCCACGCCGGCGAGGGCGGCCATCTGGGCCATGAAGAAATCGACATCATCGAACCCACCCTGGAGCGTCTGCGCCAAGACGGCATGGACCTGCGTGGCCCATTGCCCGCGGACACTCTGTTTACCCCCAAATATCTGGAGCACTGCGACGCAGTGCTGGCGATGTACCATGACCAGGGGCTGCCCGTGCTGAAATACAAAGGCTTCGGCGCCGCAGTCAACGTGACGCTGGGCCTGCCGATCATCCGCACTTCCGTCGACCATGGCACCGCCCTGGACCTGGCGGGCAGCGGCAAGATCGATACCGGCAGCCTGCGCGTGGCCCTGGAAACCGCCTATCAGATGGCCGAGACCCGTATATGACCGAGCATTACCAACACCGGGCGCGCAAGCGCTTCGGGCAAAACTTCCTGCACGACGCTGGCGTGATCGACCGCATCCTGCGCTCCATCCATGCCAAGCCCGAAGACCGTCTGCTGGAAATCGGCCCGGGCCAGGGCGCACTGACCCAAGGCCTGCTGGCCAGCGGCGCGCAACTGGATGTGGTTGAGCTCGATAAAGACCTGATCCCGATCCTCAATCAGCAGTTTGGCGGCAAGTCCAACTTCATCCTGCACCAGGGCGATGCGCTGAAGTTCGACTTCACCAGCCTCAATGCCGCGCCCAACAGCCTGCGGGTGGTGGGTAACCTGCCGTACAACATCTCCACGCCGCTGATCTTCCACCTGCTGAACAACGCAGGGATCATCCGCGACATGCACTTCATGCTGCAGAAAGAAGTGGTTGAGCGCTTGGCCGCCGGCCCTGGCGGCGGCGATTGGGGCCGCCTGTCGATCATGGTTCAGTACCACTGCCGCGTCGAACATCTGTTCAATGTTGGCCCGGGCGCGTTCAACCCGCCGCCGAAGGTCGATTCGGCCATCGTGCGCCTGGTTCCTCACGCCGTGCTGCCGCACCCGGCCAAGGATCACAAACTGTTGGAGCGCGTCGTGCGCGAAGCCTTCAACCAGCGCCGCAAGACCCTGCGCAATACGCTCAAAGCGCTGTTGAGCAACGCCGAGATCGAAGCCGCTGGCGTCGACGGCAGCCTGCGCCCGGAACAACTGGACCTGGCCGCATTCGTGCGCCTGGCCGACCAGCTTGCGATCCAGCCGCCGCCCGTCGCGGACTGAAGCCCGCCCTGCACCAGGCCCGACAGCATGTCTGGCCTAGTGCCCGCCTCTTGGCCTAGACTGATCCGCATCTGCTGTCCTCCGCTTTTGCTTTTAAGGCCTCTTGCATGTCCGATCCTCGCTACCAGATCGACGTCAGCGTCGTTACCCGCTTCCTGGCGGACCAATCGCAACCTGAACACAACCGTTTCGCCTTTGCCTACACCATCACGGTGAAAAACAACGGGCTGGTGCCGGCCAAGCTGCTGTCACGCCACTGGGTGATCACCGACGGTGACGGTCAAGTGGAGGAGGTGCGGGGTGCCGGCGTGGTCGGCCAGCAACCGCTGATCGATATCGGCGCCAGCCATACCTACAGCAGCGGCACGGTGATGACGTCCAAGGTCGGCACCATGCAAGGCTCGTATCAGATGAAAGCCACTGACGGCAAACTGTTCGACGCGATCATCAAGCCATTTCGCCTGGCCGTGCCCGGAGCCTTGCACTGATGGCAACCTATGCGGTCGGCGACCTGCAAGGCTGCCTGCAACCCCTCAAGTGCCTGCTCGAACGCGTGGCCTTCGACCCAGCGAACGATCGCCTGTGGCTGGTAGGCGACCTGGTCAATCGTGGCCCCGAGTCCCTGGAGACCCTGCGCTATCTATATGGCCTGCGCGATTCCCTGGTGTGCGTACTGGGCAACCACGACCTGCACCTGCTCGCGGCCGGCAGTAACATCGAGCGTCTGAAAAAGGCCGATACCCTGCGGGAAATCCTCGAGGCCCCGGATCGCGCCGACTTGCTGGACTGGCTGCGCCGGCAAAAGATCATGCACTACGACGAACAGCGCGACATGGTGCTGGTCCATGCCGGCATTCCACCGCAGTGGACACTGAAAAAGGCCCTCAAGTGCGCCGCCGAAGTCGAAAGCGCCCTGGCCGATGACAACCTGTACGTCGCCTATCTCGACGGCATGTACGGCAATGAACCGGTGAAATGGGACAACGACCTGACGGGCGTCGCCCGCCTGCGCGTGATCACCAACTATTTCACACGCATGCGCTTCTGCACCGCCGACGGCAAACTGGACCTCAAGAGCAAGGAAGGCGCCGACACCGCGCTGCCCGGCTACAAACCGTGGTTCGCCCACAAGGAACGCAAGACCCGCGACACGAAGATCATCTTCGGTCACTGGGCGGCCCTCGAAGGCAAATGCGATGAACCCGGCGTGTTCGCCCTCGACACCGGCTGCGTGTGGGGCGGCGCCATGACCCTGATGAACATCGACACCGGCGAGCGCCTGAGCTGCCAGTGCCCTTCCCCTCTTCCCGTGACCCCGTCGGTTGCCGCGAAGCGCTAGACGCCGCTTGCAGCCAAACCCAAGGAGCCCGCCATGAGCGAATTCAAACGTATCCCACCCGAACAAGCCCAGGCCCTGCGCGAACAAGGCGCGGTGGTGGTGGATATTCGTGATCCGCAGGCCTACGCCCTGAACCACATCAAAGGCGCCCGGCACCTGGACAACCACAACATCGCCGATTTCATCCGCGCCGCCGACCTCGACGCGCCGGTGATCGTGGCCTGCTATCACGGCAATTCCAGCCAGAGCGCGGCCGCCTATCTGATCAGCCAGGGCTTCTCCGACGTCTACAGTCTGGACGGCGGCTTTGAGCTGTGGCGTACGACCTATCCTGCAGAAATTGCCTCCGGCGATTCGCAATAATTTTTTTCACACCCCGCCACCCCGCGTGACGCTTGGGCTTGCGCCGTTTCTGACGAACGGCGCACCCAAACTAATTGCGTATCCCTCCTTTACCTCGCGGATTCCGAACTATCCTTAAGCGCAGGCCATCCGAATCAGGGGAGAGCCGGTACACCGGCGTGCGGGTCATCGGTAGCGTTTCAGGGTGTTCTGGGGGGAAAACGGCCATTGGCGTTCGTCAATGACTGCCAGCATCGACTGATTGATCCGGCGTCGGCTCCACGTATCGAGCGAGGTGACGACGTCATGAGTATTTTTAGCCACTTCCAACAACGCTTCGAGTCCACGCAGCAGGAAGAACTCACACTGCAAGAGTATCTCGACCTGTGCAAGCGTGACCGCAGCACCTACGCGTCTGCCGCCGAGCGTTTGTTACTGGCGATTGGCGAGCCGCAGTTGGTGGACACCTCCAACAATTCGCGTCTGTCGCGAATCTTCTCGAACAAGGTGATCCGCCGCTATCCGGCCTTTGAAGACTTCCACGGCATGGAAGAATGCATCGACCAGATCGTCTCCTACTTCCGGCACGCCGCCCAAGGCCTGGAAGAGAAGAAACAAATCCTCTACCTGCTCGGCCCGGTTGGCGGCGGTAAATCGTCCCTGGCCGAAAAGCTCAAACAACTGATCGAGAAAGTGCCCTTCTACGCCATCAAGGGTTCGCCGGTCTTCGAGTCGCCCCTGGGCCTGTTCAACGCCACGGAAGATGGCGCGATCCTCGAAGAAGACTTCGGCATCCCACGGCGCTACCTCAACACCATCATGTCGCCCTGGGCCACCAAGCGCCTGGCCGAGTTCGGCGGTGACATCAGCCAGTTCCGCGTGGTGAAACTCTACCCGTCGATCCTCAACCAGATCGGCGTGGCCAAGACCGAGCCGGGCGATGAGAACAACCAGGACATCTCGGCGCTGGTGGGCAAAGTCGATATCCGCAAACTGGAAGAATTCCCACAAAACGACGCCGACGCCTACAGCTACTCGGGCGCACTGTGCCGGGCCAACCAGGGCCTGATGGAATTCGTGGAGATGTTCAAGGCTCCGATCAAGGTCCTGCACCCACTGCTCACCGCCACCCAGGAAGGCAACTACAACAGTACCGAAGGCCTCGGCGCGATTCCGTTCACCGGGATCCTGCTGGCCCACTCCAACGAATCGGAATGGCACACCTTCCGCAACAACAAGAACAACGAAGCCTTCATCGACCGGATCTACATCGTCAAGGTGCCGTACTGCCTGCGGGTCAGCGATGAAATCAAGATCTACGACAAGCTGCTGTTCAACAGCTCCCTGGCCAAGGCCCATTGCGCGCCCGACACCTTGAAGATGCTCGCGCAATTCACCGTGCTATCGCGCCTCAAGGAGCCGGAGAACTCGAATATCTATTCGAAGATGCGCGTGTACGACGGCGAAAACCTCAAGGACACCGATCCCAAGGCCAAGTCGATCCAGGAATACCGCGACACCGCCGGCGTGGACGAGGGCATGAACGGCCTGTCGACGCGCTTCGCGTTCAAGATCCTGTCCAAGGTGTTTAACTTCGACCCTCACGAGATCGCCGCCAACCCGGTCCACTTGCTCTATGTGCTGGAGCAGCAGATCGAACAGGAACAATTCCAGGCCGAAACCCGCGAACGCTACCTGCGCTTCCTCAAGGAATACCTGGCGCCGCGCTATATCGAGTTCATCGGCAAGGAAATCCAGACTGCGTACCTGGAATCCTACAGCGAATACGGCCAGAACATCTTCGACCGCTACGTGCTGTATGCCGACTTCTGGATTCAGGACCAGGAATACCGCGATCCGGAAACCGGCGAAATCCTCAACCGCGTAGCCCTCAACGAGGAACTGGAAAAGATCGAAAAACCCGCCGGCATCAGCAATCCGAAGGATTTCCGCAACGAAATCGTCAACTTCGTGCTGCGCGCCCGCGCCAACAACAACGGCAAGAACCCCACTTGGCTCAGCTACGAGAAGCTGCGGGTGGTCATCGAGAAGAAAATGTTCTCCAACACCGAGGATCTGCTGCCGGTCATCAGCTTCAACGCCAAGGCCAGCAAGGAGGATCAGCAAAAACACAACGACTTCGTTACACGGATGGTCGAGCGTGGCTACACCGACAAACAGGTACGTTTGCTCTCCGAGTGGTATCTGCGGGTGCGCAAATCGCAGTAAGGCAGCGACGGGCGTGTACTGCCGGGCCCATGGCCTGGCAGTCGACCGCTTGTCTCTAAGCTTCCAGCTCGCGGCTTGAAGCTTGTAACGTGAAGCTGCCCGGAGGGCTCCCCATGAGCTATGTGATCGACCGACGCCTCAATGGCAAGAACAAGAGCACGGTAAACCGTCAACGTTTCCTGCGGCGTTACCGTGACCACATCAAAAAGGCCGTTGAAGAGGCCGTAAGCCGCCGTTCCATCACCGACATGGAGCATGGCGAACAGATCAGCATTCCCGGACGGGACATCGACGAACCGGTGCTGCACCACGGCCGGGGGGGCAAGCAGACTGTCGTGCATCCGGGCAACAAGGAGTTCACCACCGGCGAACACATCCAGCGCCCCCAAGGCGGTGGCGGCGGCAAAGGCCCCGGCAAGGCGGGTAACTCCGGCGAAGGCATGGATGAGTTCGTGTTCCAGATCACCCAGGAAGAATTCCTCGAATTCATGTTCGAAGACCTCGAACTGCCCAACCTGGTCAAGCGCAACCTGACCGGCACCGACACGTTCAAGACCGTGCGCGCCGGGATCAGCAACGAAGGCAACCCTTCCCGGATCAACATCATCCGCACCCTGCGTTCGGCACACGCCCGGCGCATCGCCCTGTCCGGCAGCAGCCGCGCCAAATTGAAGGAGGCCAAGGAAGAGTTGGCGCGCTTGAAACGCGAAGAACCGGACAACTTCGGCGATATCCAGGAAATCGAGACAGAAATCGAGAAACTCAGCGCGCGCATTCACCGCGTGCCGTTCCTCGACACCTTCGACTTGAAATACAACCTGTTGGTCAAACAACCCAACCCAAGCTCCAAGGCGGTGATGTTCTGCCTGATGGACGTGTCCGGCTCCATGACCCAGGCCACCAAAGACATCGCCAAGCGCTTTTTCATCCTGCTGTACCTGTTCCTCAAGCGCAACTACGACAAGATCGATGTGGTGTTCATCCGCCACCACACCAGCGCCCGGGAAGTCGATGAGGAGGAATTCTTCTATTCACGGGAAACCGGCGGCACCATCGTCTCCAGCGCGTTGAAACTGATGCAGGAAATCATGGCCGAGCGCTACCCGGCCAACGACTGGAACATCTACGCGGCGCAGGCCTCCGACGGCGACAACTGGAATGACGACTCGCCGATCTGCCGCGACATCTTGATCAACCAGATCATGCCATTCGTGCAGTACTACACTTATGTCGAGATCACCCCCCGTGAGCACCAGGCGCTGTGGTTCGAATACGAGCGCATCGGCGAAGCCTTCGCCGACACGTTCGCCCAACAGCAATTGGTCTCGGCCGGCGATATCTATCCGGTCTTCCGTGAACTCTTCCAGCGCAGGTTAGTGACATGACCGCCAAAGAGCATAAACGCCAACCCATTTCCACGGGGTCTGAGTGGACCTTTGAACTGATCCAGGCCTACGACCGGGAAATCAGCCGCATCGCGGCCGGTTATGCCCTGGACACCTATCCCAACCAGATCGAAGTGATCACCGCCGAACAGATGATGGATGCCTACGCTTCGGTAGGCATGCCCCTGGGTTACCACCATTGGTCCTACGGCAAACACTTCCTCAGCACCGAAAAGTCCTACAGCCGCGGCCAGATGGGTCTGGCCTACGAAATCGTGATCAACTCCGACCCTTGCATCGCCTACCTGATGGAAGAAAACACCATCTGCATGCAGGCGCTGGTGGTGGCTCATGCCTGCTACGGGCATAACAGTTTCTTCAAGGGCAACTACCTGTTTCGTACCTGGACCGACGCCAGCTCGATCATCGACTATCTGGTGTTCGCCAAGCAGTACATCATGCAGTGCGAGGAGCGCCACGGCATCGATGCGGTGGAAGACTTGCTCGACTCCTGCCATGCCCTGATGAACTACGGCGTCGATCGCTACAAACGCCCGTATCCGATTTCCGCCGAAGAAGAACGCCTGCGCCAGAAGGAGCGCGAGGAACACCTGCAGAAGCAGATCAACGACCTGTGGCGCACCATTCCCAAACGCGCCGATAAAAACAGCGACAAGGACAATGCGCGCTTCCCCGCCGAACCTCAGGAAAACATCCTGTATTTCCTGGAAAAGCACGCGCCCCTGCTGGAGCCGTGGCAACGGGAAATCGTGCGTATCGTGCGCAAGATCGCCCAGTACTTTTACCCACAGCGCCAGACCCAGGTGATGAACGAAGGCTGGGCGACATTCTGGCACTACACCCTGATAAACGACCTGTACGACGAAGGCTTGGTCACTGACGGCTTCATGATGGAGTTCCTCACTTCCCACACCAGCGTGGTGTTCCAACCCGGCTTCGACAGCCCGTACTACAGCGGCATCAACCCGTATGCGCTGGGCTTTGCCATGTATCGCGACATCCGGCGCATGTGCGAAAACCCCACTGAGGAAGACCGCCACTG
The DNA here is from genome assembly GCF_021233075.1 of Pseudomonas sp. 7-41. Classification (NCBI taxonomy): domain Bacteria; kingdom Pseudomonadati; phylum Pseudomonadota; class Gammaproteobacteria; order Pseudomonadales; family Pseudomonadaceae; genus Pseudomonas; species Pseudomonas sp. 7-41. The sequence continues at coordinate 6,246,286 of NZ_CP089551.1, forward strand.
GTTCCCGGAAATCGCCGGCACCGACTGGCTTTCCACCATCAAGTTCGCCATGAGCAGCTTCAAGGACGAGAGCTTCATCCTGCAGTACCTGTCGCCCAAGGTGATTCGCGACCTGAAGCTGTTCAGCATCCTCGATGACGACCTCAAGGACGACCTGGTGGTGCCGGCCATCCACGACGAGCCCGGCTACCGCACCATTCGCGAAACCCTGGCGGCGCAGTACAACCTGGGCAACCGCGAGCCCAACGTGCAGATCTACAGCATCGACGTGCGCGGCGACCGCTCGCTGACCCTGCGTCACCAGCAGCACGACCGCAAACCCCTGGGCGAGTCCACCGAGGAAGTGCTCAAGCACCTGCATCGGCTGTGGGGGTTCGACATCCACCTGGAAACCCTGCAGGGCGATCAGGTGATGAAAACCCACCACGTCCCCCCACGCAGCGATCACAACGATAACGACTACGGCCGCCTGGACCTGGCCGTCGTTCATCTCTGAAACGGCAAAGCCTCCATTGGCCGGGCACAGGCGTTATCCTGTGCGGCTAATGGAGGCTTTTTCATGAAAATCTACAAAGTCGGCGGCGCGGTGCGTGACCGCCTTCTGGGCATCAAGGTCACCGATATCGACCGTGTCGTCGTCGGCGCAACGGCCGAGGAAATGCTCGCCAAGGGCTATAAACCGGTGGGCGCGGACTTCCCGGTATTCCTCGACCCGAAAAACGGCGACGAATACGCCCTCGCCCGTACCGAGCGCAAGAGTGGCCGGGGCTATGGCGGCTTTGTGTTTCACGCCAGCCCGGACGTCACGCTGGAAGAAGACCTGATCCGCCGCGACCTGACCATCAACGCCATGGCAGAGGACGACGACGGCAGGCTGACCGACCCCTATCACGGCCAGCGCGACCTTGAAGCCCGCATTTTACGCCACGTTTCCCCGGCGTTCGCCGAAGATCCCCTGCGCGTATTGCGGGTTGCGCGCTTTGCTGCGCGCTACGCCCACCTGGGTTTTACAGTGGCGCCGCAAACCCTGGACCTGATGCGTCAACTCAGCGAATCCGGTGAACTCGAAGCCCTGACGCCGGAGCGCAGCTGGAAGGAAATTTCCCGTGCCCTGATGGAAGATCAGCCCCAGGTATTCATCCAGGTGCTGCGCGATTGCGCCGCACTGAACACCTTGATGCCGGAAGTCGATGCCCTGTTCGGCGTGCCGCAGCCCGCAGCCCATCACCCCGAGATCGACAGCGGCGTTCACACCTTGAGCGTGCTCGAACAGGCCGCTTTGCATCACCAGCCGCTGACAGTACGCTGGGCCTGCCTGCTGCATGACGTCGGCAAAGGCCTGACGCCTGTGGATAAGTTGCCACAGCATATTGCCCATGAGCAGCGCGGCCTGAAGCTGATCAAGGCGGTCAATGAACGCTTCAAGGCGCCGAGGGACTGCCAGGAACTGGCGCTGTTGGTGGGCCAATACCACACCCATGGTCATCGTGCCCTGGAGCTTAAAGCCTCGACATTGCTGGAGTTGCTGCAGAGTTTTGACGTTTACCGGCGGCCGCAGCGCTTTGAAGAGTTCGTGGTCGCCTGCGAAATGGACGCCCGCGGCCGCAAGGGCTTGGAACAACGCAGTTATCCACAGGCAGATTATTTGCGCGGCGCCGCAAAGGCCGCGCGCGAGGTCGCGGTGGCGCCGTTGCTGGAGAAGGGTTTCAAGGGCCCCGAACTGGGCGAGGCCCTGAAGCGCGAACGGCTCAAGACCTTGAAAGCCTACAAGGAACAGCACGCCCTATAGCAGCGCGCTCGGCGTCAGTTGCTGGCCCCGCCATTCGAATCCGACGGGCGCCAGCACCTGATCGATCTGTGCATCCCGCCACAGCTCAGCCAGCGTCTTGCCCACTTCAGGATGTACACGATCCGGCGCCATCATCGACAACGGCCACAGCACGAAGGCGTTTTTCAGGATTTCTGCACGCGGCAGGATCAGGCCATCGAAGTTGCCCACCAGATCGCCATACAGCAGCACGTCGATATCCAGCGGCAGGCCCTTGCGATCCGGCGCGTAACGGCCATTGTCGGCCTCGATGGATTTCAGCCGGCGATCCAGCTCCATCAACGACAGGTCGGTATAGGCCGACACCACCAGATTGAAGAACAGCCCGCTCTTGATGCCCACCGGCTGGCTCTCGAACACCGCCGAGCAGCGCATGTCGATCAAGAAGCCCGCGAGTGCATCCAGGCCCGCGCATAGATGGGGCTCGCGCTCGATATTGCTGCCAAGACCAAGGTAAACCTGAGTTAGCGACATCCGCGCTCGATCTCCACGCCCACGCCCTTGGCGGCCGGCACGGCCCCCGGCTTGGTCAACTTGAGGTGCAGCCAGGGAATCTGGAACTCGCTCATCAGCACTTCGGCCAGACGCTCGGCAAAGGTTTCCACCAACTGGTACTGCGACTGCTCGGCAAAGGCCTGGATACGCGCGGATACACTGGCGTAATCCAGTGCCAGGGTGAGGTCGTCACCCGCAGCGGCCGGGCGGTTGTCCCAGGCGAAACTCAGGTCCAGGCGCAAGCATTGCTTGATGCCGCGCTCCCAGTCGTAGGCCCCGATCACGGTGTCGACTTCCAGGCCTTCGATAAACACTCTGTCCAAGCTCTTCTCCGCAGCACGACAAGGGCGCGATGCCCCGTTAGAATCAGGGCGTCCTCGCCCGGAATAGTTAGCATGTTTTGGTCACTGGCGATTTTCGCCTACCTGCTCGGCTCGCTGTCCTTCGCCATTTTGCTCAGCCGCCTGACGGGAAATCCCGACCCGCGAATGGGTGGCTCAGGCAATGCCGGCGCCACCAACATGCTGCGCCTGGCCGGCAAGAAGCTCGCCGTGCTGACGCTGCTGGGCGACGTGTGCAAGGGCCTGTTGCCCGTACTGATCGCCAGCCTTGCCGGCCTTACTCTGCAACAGCAAGCCTGGATTGGCGTGTGCGCCGTCCTCGGCCATCTGTTTCCGTTGTACTTCCGTTTTCGCGGCGGCAAGGGTGTCGCCACGGCGGCCGGCATGCTGCTGGGGATCTACCCTCCGGCGGCGCTGCTGGCCATGCTCGCTTGGCTGCTGACCTTCTACCTGACCCGCACCAGCTCGCTGGCCGCGCTGATCGCCACGCCGCTCACCCTGCCGTTGCTGGCCTGGCAGGAACCGGCGGCGCTGTTGCCGATGAGTGTGCTGACCCTGCTGATCGTCTGGCGCCATCGCGGCAATTTACGCGACCTGTTTGCCGGGCGCGAACGGCATTTTTAAATCCGGCCGATGAATTCCGCTCACCTTGAGCGCCTACAACGGTGACAACTGCTCCATCGGCCAGCGTGCCTGCACGCTGATCGCCAGGCTTTCGTGCTGCCCGGCCTGCAGGCGCTGGCAACCGGCATAAGCGATCATCGCGCCGTTGTCGGTGCAGAATTCAGGGCGCGCATAGAACACATCACCCTTCATGTCGCCGAGCATTTTTTCCAAGGATGCGCGCAAGGCCTTGTTGGCGCTGACGCCGCCTGCGATCACCAGGCGCTGCATGCCCGCCTGTTTCAGGGCGCGCTTGCACTTGATGGTCAAAGTCTCCACCACCGCCTGCTGGAACGCCAGCGCGATGTCGCAACGGGCTTGCTCACTGTCGTCCCCGGCGCTGACGCTGTGCTGCCAGGTATTCAGGGCAGAGGTCTTCAAACCGCTGAAGCTGAACATCAGCCCCGGGCGATCACACATCGGACGCGGGAAGGTATAGCGACCGGCGACGCCTTTTTCGGCCAGGCGCGCGATTTCCGGACCGCCGGGATAATTGAGGCCCATCATCTTCGCGGTCTTGTCGAACGCCTCACCGGCGGCATCGTCCAGCGACTCGCCCAATAGCGTGTATTGACCGATCCCATCGACCTGAACCAGCTGCGTATGGCCACCCGAAACCAACAAAGCGACGAACGGGAACTGCGGCGGTGTTTTTTCCAGCATCGGCGCCAGCAAATGGCCTTCCATATGGTGTACGCCGAGGGCCGGAATGTCCCAGGCAAATGCCAGCGCCTGGGCGCAAGAAGCCCCAACCAGAAGGGCTCCGACCAATCCGGGGCCGGCGGTGTAGGCGATCGCATCGATCTCGGTCGGCACACAGCCGGCCTCGTCCAGCACCTGCCGAATCAACGGCAGCATGCGTTTGACGTGATCACGGCTGGCAAGCTCCGGCACCACGCCGCCATAGGCGCGATGCAAGTCGATCTGACTGAACAGCGCATCGGCCAAAAGCCCGCGTTCACTGTCGTAAAGTGCGACACCGGTTTCGTCGCAGGAGGTTTCAAGTCCCAGTACTAGCATGGGTTTGCGCCTTGTAGAGGCTGAATTCGAAGGCGCGCATAATAGTCGCCACTCCCCCTCCCGACTAGCGGTTTTCGATCAGAGGCTTTGCATTCCTGGCAATGAGGGGTTAACATCCGCAACCCTTAAAAACCGACGACCTCAGCCGCGAATTTTTTGCGACGAGAACGTTGATTCCCGGTAATGAAAGAAGGTAGCTCTGGATGCCAGCCGTCAAAGTAAAAGAGAACGAACCCTTCGACGTAGCTCTGCGTCGTTTCAAGCGCTCCTGCGAAAAAGCCGGTGTTCTGGCTGAAGTTCGTAGCCGCGAATTTTACGAGAAGCCAACTTCTGAGCGTAAGCGTAAAGCAGCAGCCGCTGTTAAGCGTCACGCCAAGAAAGTTCAGCGCGAGCAGCGCCGCGCCGTTCGTCTGTACTAATACACAGACGTTCGTAGCAAGCTTCTGCCAAGCCCGGCCCTAAGCCGGGCTGTTGGCATTTGCGGATATCGCTTGATGCTTCACCGTCGACGCCGCCCATGCGACCGAGACACTGCTTCACACGTCAGGACTGGCTCTTCTGCCAGCGGTGCGCGTCTCTTCTGACGAGTCTAACAAGGCTACTGACGAGCACACTTATTTCTTCAAGCAGACGATCGACTGTGTCGGCTGTGCCCATCGATGCGCTTCCGAGGCCCGCCATTGGCCAAGACCGGACGCCGGGGCAACATTTCTTCGCCGAACAGACTGAGTAGAAATTAACGTCAGTGGATGTTCGGCAGATACACTTCCTGACAGCCCAAGCAGACGATTGATGGTCGAGCCATACGATACGTGCGCTTGAGCACTTCACGGGCCCTCATTTCCACGCAGTGATGACGAGAACGCCATGGCCGGGCTGATTCCCCAGAGCTTTATTGACGACCTTCTGAACCGCACCGACATCGTCGATGTAGTCAGCTCGCGCCTGCAAATGAAGAAGGCGGGCAAGAACTACACCGCCTGCTGCCCGTTCCACAAGGAAAAGACCCCGTCGTTCAGCGTCAGCCCCGACAAGCAGTTCTACTACTGCTTCGGCTGCGGCGCGGGCGGCAACGCCCTCGGCTTTATCATGGACCACGACAACCTGGACTTCCCCCAGGCCGTCGAGGAACTGGCCAAAGCCGCCGGCATGGAAATCCCCCGCGAAGAAAGCGGCCGCCCGCACAAACCGCGGCAACCCACCGATTCGCCGCTGTACCCGCTGCTGACCGCCGCCGCCGACTTTTATCGCCAGGCGCTCAAGAGCCATCCGCAGCGCAAGGCCGCCGTCGACTACCTCAAGGGGCGCGGCCTCACCGGCGAAATCGCCCGCGACTTCGGCCTGGGCTTCGCCCCGCCGGGCTGGGACAACCTGTACAAACACCTGAGCAGCGACACCCTCCAGCAAAAAGCCATGATCGACGCCGGCCTGCTGGTGGAAAACGCCGAGACCGGCAAGCGCTACGACCGCTTCCGCGACCGCGTGATGTTCCCGATCCGCGACAGCCGTGGCCGGATCATCGCCTTCGGTGGCCGGGTGCTCGGGGACGACAAGCCCAAGTACCTCAACTCGCCGGAAACCGCAGTGTTTCACAAGGGCCAGGAACTCTATGGCCTGTTCGAAGCGCGCAAGAACAACCGCAACCTCGACGAAATCATCGTGGTTGAAGGCTATATGGACGTGATCGCCCTCGCCCAGCAAGGCCTGCGCAATGCCGTGGCGACCCTGGGCACCGCCACCAGCGAAGAACACTTGAAGCGCCTGTTCCGCGTAGTGCCCAGCGTGCTGTTCTGCTTCGACGGCGACCAGGCCGGCCGCAACGCTGCCTGGCGCGCCCTCGAAGCCACGCTGCCGTGCCTGCAGGACGGGCGCCGCGCACGCTTCTTGTTCCTGCCCGAAGGCGAAGACCCGGACACCCTGGTCCGCTCCGAAGGCACCGACGCCTTCCGCGCGCGCATCAACCAGCATGCGCAGCCGCTGGCGGACTATTTCTTCCAGCAACTGACCGAAGAAGCCGACCCGCGCTCCCTCGAAGGCAAGGCGCACATGGCCACCCTCGCGGCGCCGCTGATCGACAAAGTGCCGGGCGCGAACCTGCGCACCCTGATGCGTCACCGCCTGCTGGAAATCACCGGACTGAGCGGCGAAGCGGTCAGCCAGCTGGTCCACAGCGCACCGCAAGATGCGCCGCCGGCCTACGACCCAGGCATGGATTACGACGCCATGCCGGACTATTCCGACTTCCACCAACCGCAGGAGGCCTACACGCCCCAGCAGGAGTGGACACCGAAAAAGCCCGGCGCCGGCGGCAAGAAATGGGACAAGAAGCCCTGGAACAAAAACGGCAAGCGTGGTGACCGCGACGAGGCCTACGCCCCGCGCACCCCGGTGGCCGTAGAGGCGCCGACGCTGATTGCCCTGCGCACGCTCATCCACCATCCGCAATTGGCGGGCAAGGTCGAGAGTGCCGAGCACTTTGCCAACGAGAGCAATACCTATGCCCAGGTACTGATCGCGCTGATCGAGGCGGTGCAGAAAAATCCTAAGCTAAACTCCATTCAGCTGATGGCTCGCTGGCATGGCACCGAACAAGGGCGGTTGTTGAAAGCACTCGCAGAAAAGGAGTGGCTAATTGACGGCGATAACCTTGAACAACAGTTTTTAGACACCATTACTAGGTTATCCGCGGGTCAGCACACGCAGACCCTCGATGAACTCATCAAGAGAGCGAGGCAGCCGGGATTATCGGCTGAAGAGCAAATTCAGATAGCAAAACAGATGCGTGACCTCTTAAAACAGAATGTTTCCGCATCAAACCCGACCTCAGCTGGCGCGTGAGGTCATAGCTCGGGTATAATCCTCGGCTTGTTTTTTGCCCGCCAAGACCTTCAGTGGATAGGGTGTTATGTCCGGAAAAGCGCAACAGCAGTCTCGTATCAAAGAGTTGATCACCCTGGGTCGTGAGCAGAAGTATCTGACTTACGCAGAGGTCAACGATCACCTGCCTGAGGATATTTCAGATCCAGAGCAGGTGGAAGACATCATCCGCATGATCAACGACATGGGGATCCCCGTACACGAGAGTGCTCCGGATGCGGACGCCCTTATGTTGGCCGACGCCGATACCGACGAGGCAGCCGCTGAAGAAGCCGCTGCCGCGTTGGCCGCGGTGGAGACCGACATCGGTCGCACGACTGACCCTGTACGCATGTATATGCGTGAAATGGGTACCGTCGAGTTGCTGACACGCGAAGGCGAAATCGAAATCGCCAAGCGTATTGAAGAGGGTATCCGTGAAGTGATGGGCGCAATTGCGCACTTCCCTGGCACGGTTGACCACATTCTCTCCGAGTACACTCGCGTCACCACCGAAGGTGGCCGCCTGTCCGACGTCCTGAGCGGTTATATCGACCCGGACGACGGCATTGCGCCACCTGCTGCCGAAGTGCCGCCGCCTGTCGACCCGAAAGCCGTGAAAGCGGACGACGATGCCGAAGACGACGATGCCGAAGCCAGCACCGACGACGAAGATGAAGTCGAAAGCGGTCCAGACCCGATCATCGCTGCCCAGCGTTTCGGTGCGGTTTCCGATCAAATGGAAATCACCCGCAAGGCCCTGAAAAAGCACGGTCGCTCCAACAAGCTGGCAATTGCCGAGCTGGTGGCGCTGGCTGAGCTGTTCATGCCGATCAAGCTGGTGCCGAAGCAATTCGAAGGCCTGGTCGAGCGTGTTCGTAGCGCCCTTGAGCGTCTGCGCGCACAAGAGCGGGCGATCATGCAGCTCTGTGTGCGTGATGCGCGCATGCCGCGTACCGACTTCCTGCGCCAGTTCCCGGGCAACGAAGTTGACGAAAGCTGGACCGACGCTCTGGCCAAAGGCAAGGCGAAATACGCCGAAGCCATTGGTCGCCTGCAGCCCGATATCATTCGTTGCCAGCAGAAGCTGACCGCACTTCAGACCGAAACCGGTCTGACGATTGCCGAGATCAAGGACATCAACCGTCGCATGTCGATCGGTGAGGCCAAGGCCCGCCGCGCGAAGAAAGAGATGGTTGAAGCGAACTTGCGTCTGGTGATCTCCATTGCCAAGAAGTACACCAACCGTGGCCTGCAATTCCTCGATCTGATCCAGGAAGGCAACATCGGCTTGATGAAGGCGGTGGACAAGTTCGAATACCGTCGCGGCTACAAGTTCTCGACTTATGCCACCTGGTGGATCCGTCAGGCGATCACTCGCTCGATCGCCGACCAGGCCCGCACCATCCGTATTCCGGTGCACATGATCGAGACGATCAACAAGCTCAACCGTATTTCCCGGCAGATGTTGCAGGAAATGGGTCGCGAACCGACCCCGGAAGAGCTGGGCGAACGCATGGAAATGCCTGAGGATAAAATCCGCAAGGTATTGAAGATCGCTAAAGAGCCGATCTCCATGGAAACCCCGATCGGTGATGACGAAGACTCCCATCTGGGCGACTTCATCGAAGACTCGACCATGCAGTCGCCAATCGATGTAGCCACCGTTGAGAGCCTTAAAGAAGCGACCCGCGACGTACTGTCCGGCCTCACTGCCCGTGAAGCCAAGGTACTGCGCATGCGTTTCGGCATCGACATGAATACCGACCACACCCTTGAGGAAGTCGGTAAACAGTTTGACGTGACCCGCGAGCGGATTCGTCAGATCGAAGCCAAGGCGCTGCGCAAGTTGCGTCACCCGACGCGAAGCGAGCATCTGCGCTCCTTCCTCGACGAGTGATCCCAGAACCCCCGGCCCAGGCCGGGGGTTTTGCTTTCTACCGATTACTTTTTATAGATTCACCGCCGCGCCCTCCCTCCCCCGCAATGCCCGTCTACACTCGAAACATTCCCCGTGCCATAACGAGACCGTTATGCCCAGATTGCCGACCGTGCTTTTGCTGTCGCTGCTGACCTGGACCGCAACGGCTGGCGCCTTGACTCTCACGGAGGATGAGCGTGGCTGGTTGGCGGACCATCAGGAGCTGCGCCTGGGGGTGGATGCCTCCTGGCCGCCCTTCGAATACCGCGACGAGAACGGACGCTACCAAGGCTTGGCGGCGGATTACGTGCGCCTGATCCAAGACCGCCTGGGCGTCCGGATCAAGCTGATCGAGCCGGTGAACTGGAGCGCCGTCCTCGAACAGGCCCGCAACAACCAGCTCGACCTGCTGCCGGGCATCATGTCCACCCCCGAGCGCCAGGCCTACATGGCGTTCACGCGGCCTTACCTGGACTTCCCCATCGTCATCCTCGCCCATGAAGGCGGTGCGCAACCGCACAACCTGAAGGACCTCTATGGGTTGAAGATTGCCGTGGTGGAGAACTACGCGCCCCATGAATTGCTGCGCACCCACCACCCCGACCTCAACCTGGTGGCCTTGCCGAATGTCAGCTCGACCCTGCAGGCGCTGGCCACCGATGAAGTGGACGCAGTAGTCGGCGACCTGGCTTCGAGCGTATGGAGCCTGCGCCAACTCAAGCTCGATGGCTTGTACGTCAGCGGTGAAACGCCCTACCGCTACCAACTGGCGATGGGCGTGCCTCGTGAAAACAAAATGCTGGTAGGGATTCTGGACAAGGTCCTCGCTGACCTCAGCCCGGACGAAACGCAAGCGATCCAGCGACACTGGGTCGGCAGCCTCACCGATCACCACACGTTCTGGACGGATCTGCTGACGTATGGCCTGCCCACGATACTGCTGCTGAGCAGCGTATTGGTCGTCGTGATTCGGATCAATCGTCGGCTCAGTTCGGAAATTTCCCGCCGCGTCGCCCTCGAGCAGGAACTGCGCAGCAGCGAATATCACTATCGCGGCCTGGTGGAGAGCTTGTCCGCCATTGCCTGGGAAGCCAGCATTAGTGATTTCACCTACAGTTACGTGTCTCCGCATGCCGAAGAACTGCTCGGTTACCCCCGCGCCCATTGGCTGATTCCAGGCTTCTGGCGCAGCATCATTCACCCCGCCGACCTGACGCGCACCGAAGCCTATTGCTACCGCGAAACCCGCGCCAGCCGTGATCACAGCGTCGATTACCGGGTGATCACCGCCGACGGCCGTTGCCTGTGGGTACGCGACATTGTCAGCCTGATCGAACACGGCCATGAACCGGTACTCCGTGGCTTGATGATCGACATCAGTGACGCCAAGCGCACGGAAGAGGCGCTGCAATTGTCCGAGCAAAAATTTGCCTCGGTGTTCCAACAGTGCCCAGACATTCTGGTGATCGCACGAATGTCCGACGGCTGCCTGTTGGAGGTCAACAAAGCGTTTGAGGACCAGGTGGGCCTGAAGGCCGAAGACGTGATCGGTAAAACCGCTACTTCGCTGAATATCTGGGGTATCCCGGGCATCGGCCCGGACCTGCTGCAACGGCTGCAGACCACCAGCATCCGCAACCTGGAAATGCGCTTTCTGCGCAGCAACGGCCAAGCCTTTACCGGGCTGATTTCCGCCGAACCGTTCCAACTCGACACGACCGAAGCCCTGGTAGTTGTGGTGCGAGACATCACCCAGCTCAAGGAAACCCAGCAACAGCTGCAAACCTCCGAAGAGAAATTCGCCAAGGCCTTCCATGCCTCGCCCGACGGTTTGCTTTTGAGCCGTCAGAGCGATGGCCAACTGATCGAGGTCAACGAAGGGTTCAGCCGCATTACCGGCATCGCCAGCGTGAGTTCCCTCGACCAGTCGACCCTGGACCTGGGCATCTGGGTCGACCTCAACGAACGCAAACACATGCTGGAGCTGCTGCAACGCGACGGGTTTGTCCGCGATTTCATCTGCCATATCCGCCGCAGCGACGGGCAGATCCGGCTCTGCGAGTTGTCCAGCCGTCCGCTGCCCATCGGCGATGACGACTGCATGCTGACCATCGCTCGGGACATTACCGAGCGCCAACAGATGCAGGAAAAACTGCAACAGGCCGCTACCGTCTTCGAAAGCACCGCCGAAGGCGTGTTGATCACCGACACCCGGCAAAACATCAGCGCCGTGAACCGCGCCTTCAGCGAGATCACCGGCTACAGCGAAGCCGAAGCCCTCGGCCACACCCCGCGCCTGCTCGCCTCCGGCCTGCATGACAGCGCATTCTATGCCGCGATGTGGCACCAGTTGACCACTCACGGGCATTGGCAGGGCGAGATCTCCAACCGTCGCAAGAATGGCGAGGTCTACCCCAGTTGGCTGACCATCAGCGCCGTGCGCAACCGCGACCAGGCGATCACGCACTTCGTCGCGGTGTTTGCCGACATCTCCAGCCTCAAACACGCCCAGGCCCGCCTCGACTACCAGGCCCATCACGACCCGCTGACCGGCCTGCCCAACCGCACCCTGTTTGAAAACCGGCTACAGGCCGCGCTCAACAATCAACAGGAGAGCGGCCACCAGGGCGCCGTGCTGTTCCTCGACCTGGATCGCTTCAAACACATCAACGACAGCCTCGGCCACCCGATCGGCGATCTGCTGCTCCAGAACATCGCCGTGCGCCTCAAGGAGCAACTGCGCGACATCGACACCGTCGCCCGCCTGGGCGGCGACGAATTCATCATCCTCCTGCCCGGCCTGCAGCAAGCCAGCGACGCCCAGCACCTGGCCAATAAACTGCTGGCCTGCTTCACCCCGCCGTTCCAGGCGGGTGAGCACGAGTTTTTTATCAGCGCCAGCATCGGCACCAGCCTGTACCCCCAGGACGGCATGGACGTCGCCACCCTGGTCAAAAACGCCGACGCCGCGATGTACCGCTCCAAGGCCAAGGGCCGCAACCGCGTCGAAGGCTACACCCGCGACCTGACCGCCCAGGCCAAAGAACGCGTGGCGCTGGAACATGAACTGCGCCGGGCCATCGAACGCGATGAGCTGAGCCTGTATTACCAACCCAAACGGAGCCTGGAGACCCAGGAACTGATCGGCGCCGAAGCGCTGATCCGCTGGCACCACCCGACCTTCGGCGACGTACCGCCCGAACACTTCATCGCCCTGGCCGAAGAGAACGGCATGATCCTGCAGATCGGCGATTGGGTCCTGGAACAGGCCTGCCAACAAATGCACGCCTGGCAAACCGTGTTCGATCACTTCGGCCCGCTGTCAGTCAACCTCGCCGGCGCACAACTGCGCCAGCCCAACCTGCTGTCACGCATCGAACAGCTACTGCGCGATTACCGCCTCGAACCCGGCTGCCTGCAACTGGAGATCACCGAAAACTTCATCATGAGCCAGGCCGAAGAAGCGCTGGACGTGCTGCACCAACTCAAACGCCTGGGCGTACAACTGGCGATCGATGATTTCGGCACCGGCTATTCATCCCTCAGCTACCTCAAGCGCCTGCCCCTGGACTTCCTGAAAATCGACCAATCCTTCATCCGCGGCCTGCCCGACGACCCCCACGACGTGGCGATCGTGCGCGCCATCATTGCCCTGGGCCACAGCATGCAATTCACCATCATCGCCGAAGGCGTAGAGACCCCCGCACAACAAACCTTCCTCGCCGCCGAGGGCTGCGAACAGATGCAAGGCTACATCGTCAGCCTGCCCCTGCCCCCGGAGCTTTTTGCCGCGACGTTTCTTCGTATGAGGGTTCAGGATTTTTCGGATAGCACAGCGGAGAAACCATCGCTATAATCCGCGACCTGTTAAGGGCCTATAGCTCAGTTGGTCAGAGCAGAGGACTCATAATCCTTTGGTCCACGGTTCAAGTCCGTGTGGGCCCACCAACTCCAAAGCCGCGCATTGCGCGGCTTTTGTGTGTCTGTCGCTGCCGTTTTAGCCAGCGCCCTCGCCCTCAGGCTCACGTCGCAAACAACTGCCCGATATCCCGGAACGCCTTGAACTCCAACGCGTTTCCGCAGGGGTCAAACAAAAACAGTGTCGCCTGCTCCCCCACTTGGCCTTTGAAGCGAATGTGCGGTTCCAGCACGAACGCGGTCTGCCGTGCCTGCAAGCGCGCCGCCAGCGCATGCCAGTCGTCCCAGCTCAATACCACGCCGAAATGCGGCACGGGGACGTCGTGGCCGTCGACTGCGTTGGTGTGCGCCGCAGCCTGGGAGGCTGTTTTGGGGTGTTCATGAATCACCAGTTGATGGCCGAAGAAGTTGAAGTCGACCCAGTGGTCGCTGGAGCGGCCCTCTTGTAGGCCGAATACCTCAGCGTAGAAATGCCGGGCAGCCGCCAGGTCGAATACCGGAATAGCCAAGTGAAAAGGTGCCAGTGTCATCAGGTCAAACCTCTGCGGGTCGTGGAGAGGCTCGAGTTTAGCCTTGCTGCTGGCGATGAAAAGACGATAGTTTTTGCGCCGAGCTCAAATAATTTCGATGAGTTGAGGCGCCCATGCTGCGTGAATTGAAGACCTTTATCGCGGTAACGCGCCACGGTACGTTCGCCGCGACGGGCATGCATATCGGGCTGACGCAATCGGCGGTCAGTGCGCAGATTCGTCAACTGGAGCAGGCGCTCGGGGTGGCGTTGTTCGACCGCACCGGGCGCCAGGCTACGCTGAATGCCGCAGGCGTTCGCGCCTTGCCGCTGGCCAAGGAGATTCTGGAGACGTTCAACCGCATGGCAGTGCCGGTGGAGGCCAATGAATACCGGGGCGAGCTGAAAGTCGGGGCGATCAGCACTGCACAGACCGGGTTGTTGCCCCAGGCCCTGGTCCGGTTACGTCAGGCCGCGCCGACCGTGGAATGCAAGTTGGTGCCCGGCGTGTCCCTGGAATTGCTGAGCCAGGTGGACGCCGGCGAGCTGGACTCGGCGATTATCATTCGACCGCCTTTTGACTTGCCTAAGGAGCTGCACGTACAGGTGCTGCGCAAGGAGCCTTTTGCGCTGATCGTGCCGCATGCACTGGCGGGCGATGACCCCTTGCAGTTGCTCGGCAGCCAGCCCCATGTGCGCTACGACCGGGCGTCGTTTGGCGGTCGATTGGTCAGCCGGTTTCTGCGCGAGCAGAAGCTCGAGGTGCAGGTGGCGCTAGAGTTGGATGAGCTGGAAGCCATCGTCAAGATGGTCGAGTGTGGCCTGGGGGTGTCGCTGATTCCTCAGGCGGGGCTGTGGCTCGAACGCTCGCCCCATGTACGAATTATCCCGCTAGGCCATCTGACCTTTTACCGGGAGATCATCCTGCTCAGTCGCTACAACCACCGCAACCTGCCCGTGCCGCAACTGTTTGCCCGCTGTCTGTTGGCTGACGCAAGCCTGTAACATATGCCCCCTATCCGTCCGCACCGGAGCTGCCCTTGCCTGTCCTCGATGAAATCGACCGCCAACTGATCTCCGCATTGCAGATCAATGCCCGTGAAAGCGTCGCCATGCTGGCACGGCAACTCGGCATTGCGCGCACCACGGTGACGTCGCGCCTGGCTCGTCTGGAGAAAACCCAGGTGATTACCGGTTATGGCGTGCGCCTCGGCCAGCGTGTGGTGGATGGCGGGCTGCAGGCGTATGTCGGCATCACTGTGCAGGCGCGCTCGGGCAAGGACGTGCTGCGCAAGCTCAGTGCCATGGCCCAGGTTCAGCAACTGTGCGCGGTGAGCGGCGAGTTCGATTACGTGGCATGGCTGCGCACCGATTCGCCAGAACAGCTCGATCAATTGCTGGACCAGATCGGCAGCGTCGACGGCGTGGAAAAAACCACCACATCGATCATCCTCAGCAACAAACTCGATCGCAGACAACCAATCTGACCGCCAACCTCGTCACTTTGACTGAAAACAATTCAATTCGACGACACTTTGCGTCTTATTAACGAACGCTACGCTCCCTAAACTGGCTGCCATCTTTTCCTATACTCAGCGGGTACGTCCCGCGAGCCGCTAGTAAGGTCAGCCATGAGCATTCCGTCCAGCAGCATCAGCAAGACCAATCGCCACCCCGCCGACGGTAAAAAACCGATCACCATCTTCGGCCCGGATTTCCCCTTTGCGTTTGATGACTGGATCGAACACCCCGCCGGCCTGGGCAGTATTCCGGCCGCCAACCACGGCGCCGAAGTGGCGATCGTCGGCGCCGGGATCGCCGGCCTGGTGGCCGCCTACGAACTGATGAAGCTGGGCCTCAGGCCCGTGGTGTACGAGGCCTCGAAGATGGGCGGCCGTTTGCGCTCCCAGGCGTTTGAAGGCGCCGAAGGGATCATCGCCGAGTTGGGCGGCATGCGTTTCCCGGTGTCGTCCACCGCGTTCTACCACTATGTCGACAAGCTCGGCCTGGACACCAAACCCTTCCCCAACCCGCTGACGCCGGCTTCCGGCAGCACGGTCATCGACCTGGAAGGCCAGACCCACTACGCACAAAAACTGTCCGATTTGCCTGCACTGTTCCAGGAAGTGGCTGACGCGTGGGCCGACGCCCTGGAAGCCGGCTCGCAGTTCGGCGATATCCAGCAAGCCATCCGCGACCGCGACGTGCCGCGCCTCAAGGCGCTGTGGAACAAACTCGTGCCGCTGTGGGACGACCGCACCTTCTACGACTTCGTCGCCACCTCCAAGGCCTTTGCCAAGCTGTCCTTCCATCACCGCGAGGTGTTTGGCCAGGTCGGCTTCGGCACCGGTGGCTGGGATTCGGACTTCCCCAACTCCATGCTGGAAATCTTCCGCGTGGTGATGACCAACTGCGACGACCATCAACACCTGGTGGTCGGCGGCGTGGCGCAGGTGCCCATGGGTATCTGGCGCCATGTGCCGGAGCGCTGCGCCCACTGGCCGGCGGGCACCAGCCTGAGTTCGCTGCACAGCGGCGCGCCACGGGCCGGGGTCAAGCGCATTGCCCACGCGCCCGGCGGCCGTTTCGCCGTGACCGACAACTACGGCGATACCCGCGAATACGCCGCCGTGCTGACCACCTGCCAAAGCTGGCTGCTGACCACCCAGATCGAATGCGACGAAACCCTGTTCTCGCAAAAGATGTGGATGGCCCTGGACCGCACCCGCTACATGCAATCGTCGAAGACCTTCGTGATGGTCGACCGCCCGTTCTGGAAAGACAAAGACCCGCAAACCGGCCGCGACCTGATGAGCATGACCCTCACCGATCGCCTGACCCGTGGCACTTACCTGTTCGACAACGGCGACGACAAGCCGGGCGTGATCTGCCTGTCGTACTCATGGATGAGCGATGCGCTGAAAATGCTCCCGCAGCCCATCGATAAACGCGTGAAGCTGGCCCTCGACGCACTGAACAAGATCTACCCGAAAGTCGACATCAAGGCGCGCATCATCGGCGACCCGATCACCGTGTCCTGGGAAGCCGACCCTCATTTCCTCGGGGCCTTCAAAGGTGCGTTGCCTGGTCACTATCGCTACAACCAGCGGATGTACGCGCACTTCATGCAGAAGGACATGCCCGCCGAGCAACGTGGGATTTTTATCGCCGGCGATGACGTATCCTGGACACCGGCCTGGGTCGAAGGCGCGGTGCAAACCTCATTGAACGCGGTGTGGGGCATCATGACCCACTTCGGCGGCCACACTCACCCAGAGAACCCGGGGCCGGGTGATGTGTTCGATGAAATCGGGCCAATTGCCCTGGCCGATTAAGGAGCCAAGCCATGCGTGTCGCCCTGTACCAATGCCCGCCGCTGCCGCTGGACGTGACCGGCAACCTCGAGCGCCTGCACCGACTCGCGCATGAGGCATCCGGCGCCGACCTGCTGGTGCTGCCGGAGATGTTCCTCACCGGCTACAACATCGGTGCCGAAGCTGTCGGCGCATTGGCCGAGGCGCAGGATGGCGAGTCGGCGCGAACGATTGCCGAACTGGCGCGAAGTGCCGGGCTGGCAATCCTGTACGGCTACCCGGAGCGCGCCGCGAACGGGCAGATCTATAACGCCGTGCAGTTGGTCGATGCCCACGGCCAGCGCCTGTGCAACTACCGCAAGACGCACCTGTTCGGCGACCTCGATCATTCGATGTTCAGTGCCGGCGGCGATGATTTTCCGCTGGTGGAACTCAACGGTTGGAAACTGGGCGTGCTGATCTGTTACGACCTGGAGTTCCCGGAAAACACGCGGCGCCTGGCCCTGGCCGGCGCCGACCTGATCGTGGTGCCCACCGCGAATATGGTGCCGTTCGACTTTGTCGCCGACGTCACCGTGCGGGCGCGGGCTTTCGAGAACCGGTGCTACGTGGCCTACGCCAATTACTGCGGGCACGAAGGCGAGATTCAGTATTGCGGGCAAAGCAGCATCGCCGCGCCGGATGGGCAGCGAATCGCCCAGGCCAGCCTGGATGAAGCCTTGATCGTCGGCACGCTGGAACACCAATCGATTCTCGATGCCCGCGCCGCCAATGACTACCTGCAAGACCGCCGCCCCGAACTGTACGGCACGCTGCACAAGCCCTGATCTGGAGGGTTTGCTAGCATAGGCACTTCCCTCGTATCGGAAGTGCCCATGCCTGCGCCGGCCCAGCCCCATCACCTTCACCTGACCCTGGCCAACGGCCTGCGGGTTTCCCTGCGCCACGCCCCGCGTTTAAAGCGTTGCGCCGCTGTTTTGCGGGTGGCGGCCGGCAGCCATGACGTGCCGTTGGCGTGGCCCGGCCTGGCGCACTTTCTGGAACATCTGTTGTTTCTTGGCACTGAGCGTTTTCCGAGCGATGAAGGGCTGATGACCTACGTGCAGCGCCACGGTGGCCAGGTCAATGCCAGCACCCGCGAACGCACCACGGATTTCTTCGTTGAACTGCCGTTGTCGACCTTTGCCGATGGGCTCGAACGCCTGGCCGATCTGCTGACCCATCCGCGCCTGGCGCTGGACGATCAACTGCGCGAGCGCGAAGTGCTGCACGCGGAGTTCATCGCCTGGTCCCAGGACGCCAACGCGCAACAACAGGTCGCGCTGCTGGAGGGCCTGGCGGCCGATCATCCGCTGCGCGGCTTCCATGCGGGCAATCGCGACAGCCTGCCGGTGGAACGTCAGGCGTTTCAGCAAGCATTGCGGGATTTCCACCAGCACTTCTATCAGTCGGGGCAAATGACCTTGAGTCTGGCCGGCCCACAACCGCTGGCAGAACTGGAACGCCTGGCGCAGCGCTTCAGTGAGCAACTGCGCGCCGGCCCGCGACACCCGCAGGCGGCCCCGCCAGCACTGATGCCCGCTCATACACAGCATTTCCAACACAGCGCCGACGGCCATCTGCATCACGTCATCAGCGTCGACGCCCCCAGGGAAGCCTTGGATTTCCTCTGTTTCTGGCTCAACGCCTCGGCGCCCGGCGGGTTGCGCGCGGAACTGCAAGCGCGGCAATTGGCGAGCACTGTGCAGGCCTCCGTGCTCTACCATTTCGCCGGACAAGCGCTGCTGGATCTCGACTTTACCCTCGGAACTCAAAGCGACGCGGCGACACAGATCGAAGCGTTGTTGTACGACTGGCTGAGCTTTTTCGCACACAGCGACTGGACATCTCTGCGCGAGGAATTCGCCCTGCTCAACGCACGCCAACAGCAGGTCCAAGGCGCCCTCGCGTTGGCGCGGCATGACAGCGAAGAACTCGAAGCGCCGTTGTCGGAGCAGCACGTTGCCGCCCTCAAGACCCTGCTCGACGCCCTGCCGCTGCAAGCCTGCCGACATGCGTGGCAACTGCCGCCCAACAACCCGTTCCTGCGCCCACCCGTGAAGGACGAACGCGCCGGCCTGATTCGCGGCCAGACCAGCGCCCACCGGGGCCTGCGCACCTTTGCCCAGGACCGTTCCCGAGGGCGGCGAGAGCTGTCGGCGTTGTCGTTCAGCCCGGCGTTGGCCGATGCCCATGAGGAAGGCGCGCTCTACCTGCGCTGGCGGCTGGATTGCGCGCGCCCATCGACGCTGGAAAACACCCTGGCACCGTTGCGCGAAAATGCCCACCAGGCCGGCGTCGACTTATCCTTCGACGCGATCGGCAATGACTGGCTGGTGAAGATGGTCGGTCTTCACCAACCCATGCCGGCGATACTCGATGAACTCGCGCGCAGCCTGAACCTGCTTGAGGAGGATCGGCAACACGCCCCTGCCGGCACACCGCTGATTGCCATCCGGCAATTGCTCAAGGCGCTGCCGGCGTGCTGTGTCGGCGTTCGACCAAACCCGCCTGCGCCCTCGCTGTCGTGGGCCCACGCACGCTGGGAAGGCCTGGGCATTGGGCTGCCCGCCCACTGCGAAGCGGCGCTCAGATCCGCCGCCACCCGCTTGCCCGGGCAACCGGCCATTCTTGAATCCGAATGCCCCAGCCTCAACGGCCAGCGTCTATGGCATGAGGTCCACACCGATGCCCACGATGCGGCCCTGCTGCTGTTCTGCCCGACGCCGACGCGCTCCCTGGCAGATGAAGCCGCATGGCGCCTGCTGGCGCACCTGCTCCAAGGGCCGTTCTACCAACGCCTGCGGGTAGAACTGCAAATCGGCTACGCGGTGTTCAGCGGTATCCGACAGATCAATGGGCAAACCGGCCTGCTGTTTGGCGTGCAGTCGCCCAGCGTTTCCCTTGAGGGCATCATGCAGCACCTGCGCACCTTCCTCACGCAATTACCGGCATTGATCGACGCCAGCGACGACCTCGGCCACCCAGCGCTGGCGCAACAATTCACGGCGCAGGCGCTGCCCCTCGCCCAGGCCGCCGAACTGTTGTGGCAGGCGCGCCTGGCCGGCCATCCAGCGGATTATCTGACGCTGCTTCAACACCAGATCCAAGCCCTGACGCACGCGGATCTGCAGCGCGCCGCCCAACAGGTGCAGGACGCCGCGGGCGGCTGGCGCTGCATCGCCAACGGCCCGCGCAGCGGCGGTGACTGGCAATCGGCAGACTGATCGTTGCCGCTGCCGCAATAGGCTTTTTCCACCAAGACAGCGCTAACTTGGAAAAAAATGCGTAATATTCATAGGCACACATCTGAACATCTCCGACTGGAGGTGGACTATATGTATTACTTGGTAGTAAACGTCCCATCCCTTCGTAGGAGTAAGAATATGACTTGGTCCAAACCTGCTTACACTGATCTGCGCATCGGTTTCGAAGTGACTATGTACTTCGCCAGCCGCTGATTGGCTGGGTAAGACAACGCCTCGGCTCGTCCGGGGCGTTTTTGTTTTCAGCTTTGTTTGATGGAGCGGCCATGTTTGTCCAGATTCTAGGTTCCGCCGCCGGCGGCGGCTTCCCGCAGTGGAACTGCAACTGCGCGAACTGCGCAGGCTTTCGTGATGGCAGCCTGCGAGCGCAGGCGCGTACGCAGTCATCCATCGCGATTTCCGACGATGGCGTGAACTGGGTACTGTGCAATGCCTCGCCGGATATCCGCGCACAACTGCAGGGCTTCGCGCCGATGCAACCCGGCCGCGCCCTGCGCGACACCGGCATCAGCGCGATCATCCTGATGGACAGCCAGATCGACCACACCACTGGCCTGCTGAGCCTGCGCGAAGGCTGCCCGCACCAGGTGTGGTGTACCGACATGGTCCATGAAGACCTCAGCAGCGGTTTCCCGCTGTTCACCATGCTCACCCATTGGAATGGCGGCCTGGCCTGGAACCGTATCGAGCTGGACGCCAGCTTCACCATCCCGGCCTGCCCCAACCTGCGTTTCACCCCGCTGCCGCTGCGCAGTGCCGCGCCACCGTATTCGCCGCACCGCTTCGACCCGCATCCCGGCGACAATATCGGCCTGATCGTCGAAGACCTGCGCACCGGCGGCAAACTGTTCTACGCCCCAGGGCTGGGCAAGGTGGACGCGCCATTGCTGGAAATCATGGCCGGCAGCGACTGCCTGCTGGTGGACGGCACGATGTGGGACGATGATGAAATGCAGCGCCGTGGCGTCGGCACCCGCACCGGCCGCGAGATGGGCCACCTGGCGCAGAACGGCCCCGGTGGCATGCTCGAAGTGCTGGAACACCTGCCGAAGCAGCGCAAGGTACTTATCCACATCAACAACACCAACCCGATCCTCGATGAAGATTCTCCCGAGCGGGCCGAGCTGGTGCGGCGCAATGTCGAAGTGGCTTACGACGGCATGAGCATTGAACTGTAGGAGCGAGCTTGCTCGCGAAAAACGCAAGAACACCGCAGATATTCAGGGTGCACGCGTCACCGTTAACGACCTTCGCGAGCAAGCTCGCTCCCACAGGAGACCCATATGACTGATATACCGATGAGCACCGATGCATTTGAAAAAGCCCTGCGGGCCAAGGGCGCCTTCTACCATATCCATCACCCGTACCACGTGGCGATGTATGAAGGCCGCGCCACCCGCGAGCAGATCCAGGGCTGGGTCGCCAACCGCTTCTACTATCAAGTGAACATCCCGCTGAAGGACGCCGCGATCCTGGCCAATTGCCCGGACCGTGAAATCCGCCGCGAGTGGATTCAGCGCCTGCTCGACCACGACGGCGCCCCCGGCGAAGACGGCGGCATCGAAGCCTGGCTGCGCCTGGGCCAGGCCGTCGGCCTCGACCCGGACCAACTGCGCTCCCAGGAGCTGGTGTTGCCCGGCGTGCGCTTTGCGGTGGACGCCTACGTCAACTTCGCCCGCCGCGCCTGCTGGCAGGAAGCCGCCAGCAGCTCGCTGACCGAACTGTTCGCGCCGCAGATCCACCAATCGCGCCTCGACAGCTGGCCGCAGCATTACCCGTGGATCGACCCCACCGGCTATGAGTATTTCCGCACCCGCCTGGGCCAGGCCCGCCGCGATGTCGAACATGGCCTGGCGATCACCCTGCAGCACTACACCACCCGCGAAGGCCAGGAGCGTATGCTGGAAATTCTGCAGTTCAAACTGGACATCCTGTGGAGCATGCTCGATGCCATGAGCATGGCCTACGAATTGAAACGCCCGCCCTATCACAGCGTGACCACACAGCGGGTCTGGCATAAAGGGATCGCCCTATGAGCTTTGATCGCAGCAAGAAACCGACCTGGCGCCAGGGTTATCGCTACCAGTACGAGCCTGCGCAAAAAGGCCATGTACTGCTCTACCCCGAGGGCATGATCAAGCTCAATGAAAGTGCCGCCTTGATCGGTGGACTGATCGACGGCGAGCGCGACGTCGCCACGATCATCGGTGAGCTGGATAAACAATTTCCCGGTGTGCCTGAGCTGGGCAATGACGTAGAGCAATTCATGGAGGTCGCCCGTGCCGAGCACTGGATCACCCTTGCCTGAAAAACCAGCCATCGGCCTGCCCTTGTGGCTGCTCGCCGAGCTGACCTATCGCTGCCCGCTGCAGTGCCCGTATTGCTCCAACCCGCTGGATTTCGCCGAGCAGGGCAAGGAGCTGAGCACCGAGCAGTGGTTCAAGGTATTTCGCGAAGCCCGTGAGATGGGCGCCGCGCAGTTGGGCTTTTCCGGCGGCGAACCGCTGGTGCGCCAGGACCTCGCCGAACTGATCGCCGAAGCGCGCAAGCTGGGCTTCTACACCAACCTGATCACCTCCGGCATCGGCCTGACCGAGCAGAAGATCAGCGACTTCAAGAAGGCTGGCCTGGACCACATCCAGATCAGCTTCCAGGCCAGCGACGAACAGGTGAACAACCTGCTGGCCGGCTCGAAAAAGGCCTTCGCGCAAAAGCTGGAAATGGCCCGCGCAGTGAAGGCCCATGGCTATCCGATGGTGCTGAACTTCGTCACCCATCGGCACAATATCGACAAGATCGACCGCATCATCGAGCTGTGCATTGCGCTGGAAGCGGATTTTGTCGAACTCGCCACCTGCCAGTTCTATGGCTGGGCGCAGCTCAATCGTGTGGGGTTGTTGCCGACCCAGGAACAGTTGGTGCGCGCCGAACGCATCACCAACGAATACCGCGCCAAGCTCGAAGCCGAAGGGCACCCGTGCAAGCTGATTTTCGTCACCCCGGATTACTACGAAGAACGCCCGAAAGCCTGCATGAACGGCTGGGGCAGCATCTTTCTGACCGTAACTCCGGACGGTACCGCCCTGCCCTGCCACGGCGCCCGACAGATGCCGGTGCAGTTTCCCAACGTGCGCGACCACAGCATGCAGCACATCTGGTACGACTCTTTCGGTTTCAACCGCTTTCGCGGCTACGACTGGATGCCCGAGCCGTGCCGTTCATGCGATGAAAAGGAAAAGGACTTCGGCGGCTGCCGCTGCCAGGCGTTCATGCTGACCGGGGATGCAAGCAATGCCGACCCGGTGTGCAGCAAGTCCGAGCACCACGGCATCATCCTTCAAGCACGGGAAGAGGCCGAATACGCCACCCAGACCATCGAGCAACTGGCCTTTCGCAACGAGCGCAACTCACGACTCATCGCAAAAAGCTGAGGGCCTCAGCGCTTGGCGATGATGTACACCGCGTGAATGATGCCTGGGAAGTAACCGCACAAGGTCAGCAGAATATTCAGCCAGAACGCGCCGGCGAAACCCACTTGCAGGAACACACCCAGTGGCGGCAACAGAATGGCGATGATGATACGAATGATGTCCATGGGTTCAGCTCCTGAAAATCGGCTCGTGTGAGCCGTGTAGCTAATCGACCTTGGACGTTCGTGAGGGTTCAGTAGGATCTGGCACCGCGACCGTCGTTCGCTGCACAAAAAAAAACGCCCCCAGCCAAAAAAAACAAGCTGGGGGCGCCGCGTATACCGCGAGACGGTTCAGGAATAAGGGGTCAGACGGCGATGCCCTTGCGGCATTGCAGTTGTGCGGTGCGTACCCGGGAAAAGGCGTGCCCCAGGCGCAGGAGCATTTCGTCGATGTTGCTTTTGCTCACCGTCAGGGCCGGGGTGAAGCGCAGGCAGTTGGGTTGCGGGGCGTTGAGGATCAGTCCTTCGTCCAGAGCCGCTTTTACTACGGCATCCGCAGAATCATCCGATAACGTCAGTCCCCACATCAGGCCCTGGCCGCGCAGTTGACCGTGGCCATAGCGATAAGCCAGGCGAGCCAGACCTTCGCCGAGGTAACAACCAGACTCACGCACATGCTCGAAGAAGCCATGCCCCAGCACAGCATCGAGCACCGCCCCCCCGGCGCAGGCCATCAGCGCATTGCCATGATGGGTGCCTTCCAGCTCACCGACTTCAAAGCAACAAGCCTTGCCACGCGCCAGCAGTGCCGCCAGCGGTACGCCACCGCCCAGGCCTTTGCCGAGCGCAATGATGTCGGCGCGTACACCGTAGTACTCTTCGGCGAGCAAGGTGCCGCAACGGCCGATGCCGGTTTGCACTTCGTCGAGGATCAGCAGAATGCCCAGCTCGCGGCACAGCCGCTCGACACCCTTGAGGTAATGCTCGGTCGCCGGGATGACGCCGGCTTCGCTCTGGATCGGCTCGAGCATGATGGCAACGGTTTGCGCGTCAACGGCCGCGTGCAGCGCCGCCAGGTCGTTGAGCGGGACGTGACTGAAGCCCGGCAATTGCGGTTCAAAGCGGTTTTCACGGCTGCTCGCCGAGGCCGACATCGCCGCGAAGCTGCGCCCATGGCAACCGTTGCTGGCGCTGATGATGCGATAAGCACCGCCGCGATACAGCTGGCCCCACTTGCGCGCCAGTTTGATCGCCGCTTCGCAGGCTTCCGCGCCGCTGTTGAGCAAATACGCCTGGTCGCTGCCGGTGCGGTGGCACAGGCGGTCGACGAGGTTGAGTTGGGGACGGTTATGCAAGCCGTTACCGGGATTGATCAGCGCCTGGGCCTGATCGGCCAGGGCCCGGATCAATACCTGCGGGCTGTGGCCGAGGCTGTTGGCCGCGCAGCCCTGGCTGAAGTCCAGATAGGCGCGATCATCGCTGTCCCACAACCAGGAACCCTGGCCGCGCACAAAGACCTGCGGGGGGCGCGCTACGGTAGGCATCAGGCATCCACTGGGAAAATCTTCGCCACAAGCATCCAGGATCAGGTCATCCAGACTGGCCGCCGAGCGGCGCAAATTGAACAGGTTCACACTTTTCCTCCCATGGCAACCATGCCGTGGTCGGTATACCCCGCAAAACCTACCTGGAGGTTTTTTGACTTGCCTATGCAAACACCATCAACATAAACGCTAATCATCGCCCGATCTGGCCCTGTAAGCCTTGTGGATAGGCGCTAGACTAGGCGTCTTGGGGGCCAACGGCCATTTCGATTTTCCAGCTTTTTCGATAAGAATTACTTATGGATTTTAAGCAACTGCGTTATTTCGTCGCGGTGTATGAGGAAGGCCACGTAGGCCGTGCCGCTGAGCGCCTGTCGATCTCCCAACCGGCCCTGTCACAGCAGATCCGCCAGCTCGAACAAAACCTCGATGTGAGCCTGTTCGAACGCAGCAGCAAGCGCCTGCTGCCGACCCTCGCGGCCCATACGTTATACAACCACGCCTTGCCGTTGATCGATGGCATGCAGCAAGCCGTGGAGGCGTTGCGCAACTTCAAGGGCCAGGCATTGCGCACCTTGGCCATCGGTGTGTTGCAAACCGTACACACCAGCCTGGTGCCGCAGATGCTGGAGCGTGTGCGCAAGGCCCAGCCGCACCTGGTGGTGCAAATCTACGAACTGACCGGGCTGGAGATTGAACGGCGCCTGCTCAATGGTTCGCTGGACATCGGCATCAGTTACCTGCCGCCCCGCCAGCCGGGGTTGCACGGCGTGCTGCTGTATGAAGATGAGCTGAAGGTGGTCATCCCGGAGGATCACCCCCTGCGTGAATTCAAGAAAGTCTCCCTGACACAAGCGGCCGAGTTGCCGATGTTGCTGCTCGGGGAGGAGTTTCAGATCCGGCAGATCTGGCAGGGCCAGCTATCCAACCTCGGGCGGCGCCCGCAGGTGCAGGCGGAGTTGAATACCATGGTGGGGATTCTCGACAGCCTGCCGCATACCAAACTGGCCACGGTACTGCCGGGACGTTCCCAGGACCAACACAACAGCCAGGCGCTGCTGTGGAAACCCTTGAGTGAACCGAGGGTGCCGCTGAAAGTCGGGTTGGTGTGCCGCGATGTGCAACGCCAGCAAGCGACGTTGGCGCTGCTGCGCACCTTGCTGGAGGACGTGATGAACGCTCCGCAGGTGCCGGGCTGACTTTTTCGCGGGCAAAAGAAAACCCCGCCGAAGCGGGGCTTTGCAGACTGTTTCCCTGACATCCATTTCACTCCGCCATCCTGGCAGAATCCTACGTGTCCGTGTTGTTGCTTTGCGCTTCCTGCGCGACGTCCATGTGAAGTAGATTATCCGTGGATCCAATTTGGCGATAGAGGACGATTAGCAGCACGTCATGTAAGAGAATGCTTACAAAGCCTCTACACCCTTAGAACAGGGCCTCATCCAGCAAGAACAGCGATTCGCTACCGGCTTTTACCGACGCGCTCAACGACTGAATACGCGGCAGCAGACGGGCAAAGTAGAAACGTGCGGTGCCCAGCTTGCTGGCGTAGAAACCTTCCTCGGCTTCTTTGCCCAGCGCCGCCTTGGCCATCCTTGCCCACATGTAGGCGTAGGCCATGTAACCGAATGCATGCAAATACTCCACCGAGGCCGCACCGATTTCATTCGGGTTGCTCTTGGCACGGTCCAGCACCCAGGCCGTCAACTCATCCAGGCTATCCACCGCGGCATTGAGCGGCGCGGTGAACTCAGCCAGCTCCGCGCCCGCGGTGGCGGTGAACTGGCGGATCTCGTCGGCGAACAGGGTGTAGAACGCGCCGCCGCTGCCGACAATCTTGCGTCCCATCAGGTCCAGGGCCTGAATGCCGTTGGTGCCTTCGTAGATCTGGGTAATGCGTACATCACGCACCAATTGCTCCTGGCCCCACTCGCGGATGTAACCGTGGCCGCCAAAGATTTGTTGGCCGAGTACCGTGGTTTCCAGGCCCAGATCGCTGAGGAATGCCTTGGCCACCGGGGTCAGCAAGGCCACCAGGTTATCCGCGCGCTCGCGGGCGGCGGCGTCTTCGCTGAACTTGGCGATATCCAGCTGCATCGCCACATATGTGGAGAATGCACGGCCGCCTTCGTTCGACGCCTTCATGGTCAACAGCATGCGACGCACGTCGGGGTGGACGATGATCGGGTCGGCGACTTTGTCCTTGGCCTGGGCACCGGTCGGCGCACGGCTCTGCAGGCGGTCGCGCGCATATTCAATCGCGTTCTGGTAGGACCGCTCACCGGACGCCAGGCCCTGGATGCCTACGCCCAGACGCTCGTAGTTCATCATGGTGAACATTGCCGCCAGGCCCCGGTTAGCCTCGCCCACCAGGTAACCCACGGCTTGGTCGAAGTTCATCACACAGGTCGCCGACGCTTGAATCCCCATCTTGTGTTCGATGGAGCCGCAGCTCACCGGGTTACGCGCGCCCAGGCTGCCGTCGGCATTGACCATGAACTTCGGTACCAGGAACAGCGAAATGCCCTTCGGCCCCGCAGGCGCATCCGGCAGTTTGGCCAGGACCAGGTGGATGATGTTCTCGGTGAGGTCGTGTTCGCCGCCGGTGATGAAGATCTTGGTGCCGCTGATGGTGTAGGAACCGTCCGCCTGAGGTTCGGCCTTGGTGCGGATAATGCCCAGATCGGTGCCGGCATGGGCCTCGGTCAGGCACATGGAACCGGCCCACTTGCCGGAGTACATATTCGGCAGGTAAGTGGCCTTGAGTGCTTCATTGGCGTGGGTGTTGATCGACACGCAGGCGCCGGAAGTCAGCATCGGGTACAGGCCAAACGCCAGGCTCGACGAGTTGATCATCTCTTCGACTTGCGCCGACACCGCCTTGGGCATGCCCATGCCGCCAAACGCCGGATCGCCGCCTACGCCCACCCAGCCGCCTTCGGCGTAGGTGGTGTAGGCCTGTGGAAAGCCGTCCGGGGTGCTGACAACGGTGTCGGCCCAGCGGCAGCCCTGTTCATCGCCGCTGCGGCTGAGCGGGGCGATGGATTTGGCGGTGACTTTACCGGCTTCTTCGAGGATTGCCTCAACGGTTTCGGCGTCGACAGTGTCTGCCAATGCCGGCAATTGGGCCCAAAGTGTGGCGACCTCAAAAACTTCGTTGAGGACGAAGCGCATATCACGCAACGGCGCTTTGTAATCAGCCATGGCAAACCTCGTGAGAACGTGAAAAGTAATTCGATAGGGTCGGTTTTACAGGCGCCGAGTGTACCCGAACAACTTTTCAGACACATAGGGTCCACTTTTGACTGATTGGTATTTTTAAGTCATCAGCCGCCGAATGCCTCCGCAGGCAGACTCATCAGGCACTCGCTGCCCGCTTGCACAGCAGCCCGATGGGTGGCGGTGCGCGGCAGCAGGCGCTTGAAGTAAAAGTCGCAGGTGGCCAGCTTGGCCTTGGCGAAGTCGGCATCGTCGTGGGTCTGCGCCGCGATCGCCATGCGCAGCCACAAATAGGCGAGGACGATGTAACCGCTGTACATCAAGTAGTCCACCGCGGCGGCGCCCACTTCGTCAGGGTTTTTCATCGCGGCCATGCCGACCTCGGTCGTCAGCTCGCCCCATTGCCGGTTCAGTTGATCGAGCTGCGCCACATACGCCTTGAGCTGCGCATGCTCGGCATTCGCCTCACAGAACTTATGCACAATCCGGGTAAAACCGCGCAGCAGCTTGCCCTGGCTGCCCAACACCTTGCGCCCCAGCAAGTCGAGCGCCTGGATGCCGTTGGTGCCTTCGTAGATCGACGCAATGCGGCAATCGCGCACCAACTGCTCCATGCCCCACTCGCGAATAAAACCATGGCCGCCGAACACCTGCATGCCGTGGTTGGTCACTTCCAGCCCGGTGTCGGTCATGAAGGCTTTGCAGATCGGCGTGAGGAATGCCAACAGGTCTTCGGCCTCCTGGCGCTGGCCGGCATCGG
The DNA here is from genome assembly GCF_021233075.1 of Pseudomonas sp. 7-41. NCBI lineage: Bacteria > Pseudomonadati > Pseudomonadota > Gammaproteobacteria > Pseudomonadales > Pseudomonadaceae > Pseudomonas > Pseudomonas sp. 7-41. Next base: position 6,275,390 of record NZ_CP089551.1, read on the forward strand.
CGCTCAAGTGCGCGGTGTCGAGCAGTTGCGCGGTGAAATAGGTGAGCGCCCGGTTGCCTTCGTTGAACGCCTTCATGGTCAGCAGCATGCGCCGCACGTCGGGATGGACGATGATCGGGTCGGCGGCTTTTTCCGGGGCCTTGGCGCCGGTCAGCGCGCGCATTTGCAGGCGGTCGTTGGCGTACCTGATCGCGCCCTGGAAGCTCGCTTCGCCGTTGCACAGCCCTTGCATCCCGGTGCCGAGGCGCGCGTGGTTCATCATGGTGAACATGCAGTTGAGGCCTTTGTTCGCCTCGCCGATCAAAAAGCCCTTGGCCCCGTCGAAGTTCAGCACGCAGGTGGCCGAGGCCTTGATCCCCATCTTGTGCTCGATGGAGCCGCAATGCACCGCGTTGCGCTCGCCCGAATCGGCATGGAACTTGGGCACGATAAACAGTGAGATGCCTCTGGTGCCGGCCGGGGCGTCCGGCAGCTTGGCCAGCACCAGGTGGATGATGTTGGCGCTCAGGTCGTGCTCACCGGCAGAGATGAAGATCTTGCTGCCGCTGACCGCATAGCTGCCATCCGCCTGGGGCACGGCGCGGGTCTTGATCAGGCCCAGGTCGGTGCCGCAGTGGGCTTCGGTCAGGCACATGGTGCCGGTCCATTCGCCAGCGGTGAGTTTGCTCAGGTAGGTGGCTTTCTGTTCGGCGCTGCCGTGGGCGTGGATCGCCGACATCGCGCCGTGGGTCAGCCCCGGGTACATGCCCCAGGAGGTGTTGCTGGAGCCGATCATTTCGCTGAGCACCAACCCCAGGGATTGCGGCAGGCCTTGACCGCCGTAGGCCGGGTCGGCTGCCACGCCGTGCCAGCCGCCTTGCACATACTGAGCGAAGGCTTCCTTGAAGCCCTTGGGCGTGGTCACCACGCCTTTGTCGAAATGGCAGCCTTCTTCATCGCCGCTGCGGTTGAGCGGCGCGAGCACGTTCTCGCAGAATTTCGCACCTTCTTCGAGGATCGCGCTGACCATGTCCGGGCTGGCGTCCGTCGCGCCAAGGGCGGCGTAGTGAGCGTGGAAATCAAACACGTTGTCGATCAGAAAGCGCATGTCGCGCAGGGGAGCTTTGTACTCAGGCATGGCAATGTCTCCGGCAGCAGATGGTTTCAACCTACTGCCGGCCACCGCCCCGGACAATCACTGTAGCGCCGCTGAATACAGCACCATCACTCAACCGGCAGCACTCTGCGTGCGTACCGCGCCACGGCGGGTTTGCCCGGCCGCAATCACGCAGTTACGCCCCGCGCCCTTGGCGGCATACAGCGCCTGGTCGGCGGATTTGAGCACCTCTTCGGAGGTGCGATGCTCGGCCTGGCGCTCGGCCACGCCGATGCTGACGGTCACCGAGACACTCGACGCACCGCTGCCCGCGCGCCGCTGGCGACCTTGCAGGTCATCCTGCGGGCGGTCCGGGTTGCGCAGCTTGATGTCGTAGTTGGCGATGATCTCGCGGATTTCTTCCAGGTGCGGCATGCATTCATCCAGGGTCTTGCCGGCAAACACCACGGCGAACTCTTCACCGCCATAACGGTAGGCGCGTCCGCCGCCATTGACCTTCGACAGCTTGCTGGCGACCAGGCGCAGCACTTGGTCGCCGACATCGTGGCCATGGGTGTCGTTGAAGCGCTTGAAGTGATCGACGTCGCTCATCGCCAGCACATAGTTGCGCCCCAGTCGCTGCATGCGCTCATTGAGTGCGCGACGCCCCGGCAGGCCGGTCAACTCGTCACGAAACGCCATCTGATAGGCCTCGTGGGCCACCGCGGCCGCAATCATCAGCATCACCTGGCTGCACATGATGTTCAGAGTGAACGGCAGGATAAACGTCTGCGGCAACATCCAGAACAATCCCACCAGCCCCACCATCTGCGCCGCGTGCAGCGGGCGCGGCTGGTACCAGTATTGCGCCACCAGGGTCAGGAAACCGATCAGGAACATCGGGTACGACAGCTGGATCAGGCTCATCCAGGCGCCATGCAGCGCCGGCCAGCGAATTTCCGCCAGCCAGTTCAGCAGCGCCTGGGGATAACTTTGCTCCAGCGCCAACGCGACACTGCCGACCGCCAGCAGCACCGCACAGCGCGCGACAAAATCACGGAACAAGTGGGTTTTTTCCTGCCACAGCCCATAGAGGCCGAACAGCAGCGGCAGCAACAGGCAGCACAAGTGGAACACCACCGCGGCGTCTTCGCGCACGCGGCCGTTGTCGCGGTAGTAGTCGGTCTGGGTGTCGAGCAGGAAGTAGGCGATGTACACCGTGATCATCAGGAACAGTTCACGCTGGCGACGATAGACCGCGCAATACGAACCGCCGAGCAACAGCACCAGGGTCGGCAACACGTTGAACAGCGAGGTGAAGAAGACGTTGAGGTCCTTGACATACGCAGCCGAGAGCCCGGCCAGTAACAGCAGCAATGAAGGGAGGAAATGACTGAAACGTAAAGCGGACGCGCGTGACAAGGGTAAAACTCCGACCCGCCAGGAATGATGGCACTGTGCCTTACTCCAGACAGTTAAACATACCCTGCCCGGCCTGTATCACATTGCCATCACTGTAACGGCAGCCAATCGCAATCCCTGAGCGCCCCGCTGCGTTTTTTATCGGCAAAAAAAAACCGTCGCCCCCAACAGGAGCGACGGTTTTTCAAGTGGGCTCGGTGAGGCTTAGTAAGCCAGGCCGAAGTCCTCTTCTTTCATGTCCATCAGGTTATTGGCGCCCGACAGCATGGTGGCCACGTGAGTACGGGTACGCGGCAGGATGCGCTGGAAGTAGAAGCGCGCGGTCTGCAGCTTGGCGGTGTAGAACGCCGCTTCGCTGGTGCCGGCGGCCAGTTTCTCGGCCGCCAGGCGTGCCATGTCGGCCCAGAAGTAAGCCAGGCAGGCGTAACCGGAGTACATCAGGTAGTCCACCGACGCGGCACCGACTTCTTCACGGTCTTTCATCGCCGCCATGCCGACCTTCATGGTCAACTCGCCCCACTCTTTGTTCAGCGCGGCCAGCGGTGTCACGAACTCTTTGACCGCTTCGTTGCCTTCGTTGGCCTGGCAGAACTTGTGGACGATCTTGGTGAAGCCCTTCAGCGCTTCGCCTTGGGTCATCAGCACTTTACGGCCGAGCAGGTCCAGCGCCTGGATGCCGGTGGTGCCTTCGTACAGCATCGAAATGCGGCTGTCGCGCACGTTCTGCTCCATGCCCCACTCGGCGATGAAGCCGTGACCGCCGTAGATCTGCACGCCGTGGTTGGCGGACTCGAAGCCGACTTCGGTCATGAACGCCTTGGCAATCGGGGTCATGAAGGCCAGCAGGCCATCGGCCTGTTTCTTGGCTTCGTCGTCGGTGCCGTACTTGACGATGTCCACTTGCTTGGCGGTGAAGTACACCATCGCACGGTTACCTTCGGCGAAGGCTTTCATGGTCAGCAGCATGCGGCGCACGTCAGGGTGGACGATGATCGGGTCGGCTGCTTTGTCCGGCGCTTTCGGGCCGGTCAGGGAACGCATTTGCAGGCGATCGCGAGCGTATTTCAGGCCGCCCTGGAAGCCGATCTCGGCGTGGGCCAGGCCTTGCAGCGCGGTGCCCAGGCGAGCGGTGTTCATAAAGGTGAACATGCAGTTCAGGCCTTTGTTCGCCGGGCCGATCAGAAAACCGGTGGCTGCGTCGAAGTTCATCACGCAGGTGGCGTTACCGTGGATGCCCATCTTGTGTTCCAGGGAACCGCAGGTCACCGCGTTGCGCGCACCGATCGAGCCATCGGCGTTCGGCAGGAATTTGGGCACGATGAACAGCGAGATGCCTTTGGTACCGGCCGGTGCGTCCGGCAGGCGGGCCAGGACGATATGGACGATGTTGTCGGCCATGTCGTGTTCGCCGGCCGAGATGAAGATCTTGGTGCCGGAGACTTTGTAGGTGCCGTCGGCCTGAGGTTCGGCCTTGGTGCGCAGCATGCCCAGGTCGGTGCCGCAGTGAGGCTCGGTCAGGCACATGGTGCCGGTCCATTCGCCCGACACCAGCTTGGTCAGGTAGGCGTCTTGTTGCTCGGGGGTGCCGTGCTCGGAGATGGTGTTCATCGCGCCATGGGACAGGCCTGGGTACATGCCCCACGACCAGTTGGCTTCGCCGACCATTTCGCTGACCGCCAGGCCCAGGGATTCCGGCAGGCCTTGGCCACCGTGCTCCACGTCGTGGGCCAGGCTCGGCCAGCCGCCTTCGACAAACTGTTGGTAGGCTTCTTTGAAACCAGTAGGGGTCTTAACGCCTGACTCGCTCCAGGTACACCCTTCGATGTCACCCACGCGGTTCAACGGTGCCAGTACTTGCTCACAAAACTTGGCGCCTTCTTCGAGAATGGCGTCAACCATGTCCGGAGTAGCGTCCTGGCAAGCCGGCAGGCTTTGATAATGCGCTTCATAGCCGAGCAGTTCGTCACGAACGAAGCGAATATCACGCAAGGGGGCCTTGTAGTCAGGCATAGCGATAAACCTCTGCTGATGTGTCTGGGATGAACAACCGCGTGGGATTTGTTATGGCGGTCAAACAGGTGTTTGAAACATACGTTTACCACCTGGGGATGTCAAGCGTCGTCCCGCTGCCGTTTGTCATGACACCGCTCAAGAGCGCGCACGACGATGCCTGCGGCGAGGCGCCACAAGGGTTATCGGGAAAAAGGCGAAGGTGCAAGCGCGAGCGGTGTGCCTGGCACACCGCGTTGCTTCAGGGGGTCAGGCGAAGGTGTCGATCAACGTGCCGAGCATTTCATCGGAAGCCTTGGCGACTTTCGCGCCCAGCTCCACCTGAAACTTGCCTTGGGCCATTTCGACCATATTGCTCGCCGAGTTGGTCGGCTGGGCGCGGTCATTGGCCTGCAGCAGGTCGCTCTGGGCGTCCGACGGCTGGGTAGTGGCGGCGCTGGCAATCCTGCCGGCGGCCTGGTCGACGCGGCTCTGCCCGGCCTGAATGGTGCTCAGGCCTGAATAAAACGCGCTGCTGCCAGAGATTTCCATGGCGTGGACCTGCTGAGAGAATCGTGAAGTTGAATTGAAACAGACATCCGGGCAAAAGGCCCGTCAAAAACACTAATGGCATAATGCCTTATCGATAGCCAAAATCAGTCAAGCAAGTCCAAGTGCAGGTACTCAGCCACCGCGGCGCTGCTGGCGTGCTTGAGTTTGGGCACCCGGCCCAGGCACGGCGCGGGCAAGCGTTCGGCCAGGGTGGCGAGGTTTTCTTCCAGACGAGAGGTCTTCGGCTCGATGATATTCGCCACCCAACCGGCCAGCGGCAGGCCATCGCGCGCGATCGCTTCGGCGGTGAGCAGGGCATGGCTGATGCACCCCAGGCGCACGCCCACCACCAGGATCACCGGCAATTGCAGCGCCATGGCCAGGTCGGACAGGTTGTCCTGGTCGGCCAACGGCACGCGCCAGCCGCCCGCGCCTTCGATCAGGGTGAAATCCGCTTTTCGCGCCAGGATCTGTTGCATGGGTTTGAGCAGCGATTGCACCGTCAGCGCAACGCCCGCCTCGCGCGCGGCCAGGTGCGGCGCGATGGCCGGCTCGAACGCCACCGGGTTGACCTCGGCATAACTCAACGGCAACGAACACTCGGCCAGCAGTGCCAGCGCATCGGCGTTGCGCAAGCCTTTGGCGGTGACCTGGCAACCGGAAGCCACCGGCTTGCCGGCGGCGGTGCTTTTGCCGGCCAGGCGCGCGGCATGCAGCAGGCCGGCGGCGATGGTGGTCTTGCCGACATCGGTATCGGTGCCGGTGATGAAATAAGCGGCGTTCATAGAGGCTTCTCCAGTACGGCGTACACCACTTGGTAGGTGGCCGGCAGACCCTGGGCCTGGCGGAACTGCTCGTAGGCGTCGATCAGTGCAACAATCCGCGCGCGGCCCGTCAACCCTCCTGGCCGCCCCGGGTTGAGATTGTGCGCGCCAAGCGCTTTCAATTCGTGGGTCAGGCTGCGCACATCCGGGTAATGCAACACATGAGCACGCCGCTCCAGGCTCCGCACCTTGAAGCCACTGGCCGCGCACAGCTGTTGATAGGCTTCGAAGCTGCGGAAGCGGTTGACGTGGACCCGCCCGTCCACCGCCCGCCAGCTTTCGCGCAACTCGTCCAATGTGCCCACGCACAAGCTGGCGAACGCCAGCACGCCGCCCGGCTGCAGCACGCGATAGGCTTCGCTGAGCACCGCCGCGAAATCCGCGCACCATTGCACCGCCAGGCTGGAGAAGATCAACCCGCAGCTGGCCGCCTGCAACGGCAGGCGCTCGGCGTCACCGGCGATGAAATGCTGCGCGCCGCCCAACGGCCGCGCATGGTCGAGCATGCCTTGGGCAATATCCAGCGCCACGCCTTGGCCGGCCGGCAGCCGTTCGCCCAGCACGCGGCTGAAATAACCGGTGCCGCAGCCCATGTCCAACCAGCGCTGCGCACTGCAGGCCGGCGGCAGACGGGTCAGCAATTCATGCCCCACCGCGCGCTGCAACTCGGCCACGCTGTCGTAACTGGCGGCGGCACGGGAAAAGGAGGCCGCCACCTGGCGCTTGTCCGGCAACGCGCCTGGCAGGCAGGCATGGGCTAAATCAGTCATCAACGCACTCGTGCAAAAAAGCCTGGATGGCCCCCGCTACACCGTGGGGGTCCTCCAGGAGAACAGCGTGGCCGGCCTGTTCAATCAGGCCGATTTCGACATCGGGCAGCAGGCTCAGCAGGTCGCTGGCGGCTTCGGCGGGCACCAATTCATCCAGGCCCGCGAACAGGTGCAATTGCGGGCCGCGGAAGGCCACCAAGGCGTCGCGGGTATCCAGTTGGGCAAGCAGCTCGAGGCCGCTCATCAACACGTCCCACGGCGTCTGTGGTGCCGCGCTGGTCAGCAGACGCGCCAAGCCGCGAGGGTCCGCGGCGCCTTTGGCGCACAACAGGCCGAAGCGCTTGAGGGTGACCGGGACGTCGGCGTGGCAACCGGCGAGGAACGCCTCGAAAGTTGCGCCGGGCATCGCGTTCGGCCAACTATCACGGGCGACGAAACACGGGTTGCTCGCCAGGGTCAGCAACCCACAACAACGCTCACCGCGCCGCGCGGCCAGCTCGGAAGCGAGCATGCCGCCCAACGACCAGCCACCGAGCCAGGCGTTGTCCGGCAGGCTCGCGTCGAGTTCGTCGAGCCATTCATCCAGGTCGCTGGAGGCCAACGCCGGCAACGGCTCGACCTGTACGCGCAGGTGCTCGTTCAGGCCGTGCAGGGCGGCGGCCAACGGCTCCAGCGGCGACACGCCGAGGCCCCAGCCGGGCAGCAGGATCAAGCGATCACGCATGGTCGGGCTCCGTCGTACCGGACAAGCGGAAACACGCTTCCAATGCGTTTAACAATAGCTGCACCTGCGCCGCGCTGTGGGCCGCGGTCAGCGTCACGCGCAAACGGGCGCTGCCGGCGGGCACGGTGGGTGGGCGGATCGCGGTGACCATCAGGCCGCGCTCGCGCAACATCCGCGACAACGCCATGGCCTTGGCACTGTCGCCGATCAGGATCGGCTGAATCGGCGTGAAACTGTCCATCAGCGTCAGGCCGATCTGCTCGGCACCGTGGCGGAACTGGCGGATCAGGCCGTTGAGGTGCTCGCGCCGCCAATGCTCGGTGCGCAGCAGCTCCAGGCTTTTGAGGGTGGCGCAGGCCAGGGCCGGGGGTTGGCTGGTGGTGTAGATGTAGGGCCGGGCGAACTGGATCAGGCTTTCGATCAAATCGTCACTGCCCGCGACAAAGGCGCCCGCAGTGCCGAACGCTTTGCCCAGGGTGCCGACCAGCACCGGCACATCCGCCTGGCTCAGGCCGAAATGCTCGACGATACCGCCGCCGTTCGCGCCCAACGGGCCGAAACCGTGGGCATCGTCCACCATCAACCAGGCGCCTTTGGCCCGCGCTTCACGGGCCAGCGCCGGCAAGTCGGCGAGGTTGCCGTCCATGCTGAACACGCCATCGGTGACCACCAGGGTATTGCCGGTGGCTTTCTCCAGGCGCTTGGCCAGGCTGGCGGCGTCGTTGTGCAGGTAGCGATTGAAGCGCGCCCCGGACAGCAGGCCGGCATCCAGCAATGAAGCATGGTTGAGGCGGTCTTCCAGCACCGTATCGCCCTGCCCCACCAGCGCCGTGACCGCGCCGAGGTTGGCCATGTAACCGGTGGTAAACAACAACGCACGCGGGCGTCCGGTGAAGTCGGCCAGGGCTTCTTCCAGCGCATGGTGCGGCGTGGCATGCCCGACCACCAGGTGCGAAGCGCCACCGCCCACGCCCCAACGGGACGCACCGGCACGCCAGGCCTCGATCACCTGCGGGTGATTGGCCAGGCCCAGGTAATCGTTACTGCAGAACGCCAGTAGCGGTTGACCGTCCACCACCACTTCCGGGCCTTGCGGGCTGTCCAGCAGAGGGCGTTGGCGGTAAAGGTGTTCGGCACGACGGGCAGCGAGACGCGCGGCGAGATCGAAAGACATGCAGGCCTCGGCAGATCAGAGAAATGTAAGACAGGGCGCGATCCCCTGTGGAAGCTGGCTTGCCTGCGATAGCGGCAGGACTGTCACCACCGAAGTGTCAGAAAGACCGCTATCGCAGGCAAGCCAGCTCCCACATTTGGATCGCCGTGGTGCTTTAAACCGCGGCGTTGTAGAACTGCTCGCTGCTTTTCTGTTCCACCAGCGCTTGCTCGATCGCCGCCTGGTGGACTTCGTCGGCGTGCTCTTCCCGCGCTTCCGGCAAGATGCCCAGGCGCGAGAACAGTTGCATGTCCTTGTCGGCCTGCGGGTTGGCGGTGGTCAGCAGTTTGTCGCCGTAGAAGATCGAGTTGGCGCCAGCAAAGAACGCCAGGGCCTGCATCTGCTCGTTCATCGCCTCACGGCCGGCCGACAGGCGCACATGGGACTGCGGCATCAGGATGCGCGCCACCGCCAGCATGCGGATAAAGTCGAACGGGTCGATCTCCTCGGCGTTTTCCAGCGGCGTGCCGGCCACCTTCACCAGCATATTGATCGGCACCGATTCCGGATGCTCCGGCAGGTTGGCCAGCTGGATCAGCAGGTTGGCGCGGTCGTCGAGGGACTCGCCCATGCCGAGAATGCCGCCGGAGCAGATCTTCATCCCCGAATCGCGCACATAGGCCAGGGTTTGCAGGCGCTCGGCGTAGGTGCGGGTGGTGATGATCGAGCCGTAGAACTCCGGCGACGTGTCGAGGTTGTGGTTGTAGTAGTCGAGGCCGGCCTGGGCCAGGGCTTCGGTCTGGTCCTGGTCGAGACGGCCGAGGGTCATGCAGGTTTCCAGGCCCATGGCCTTCACGCCTTTGACCATCTGCAGCACGTAGGGCATGTCTTTGGCCGACGGATGTTTCCACGCCGCGCCCATGCAGAAGCGGGTCGAACCGATGGCCTTGGCGCGGGCCGCCTCTTCGAGGACCTTCTGCACTTCCATCAGCTTTTCTTTTTCCAGGCCGGTGTTGTAGTGGCCCGACTGCGGACAATATTTGCAATCTTCCGGGCAGGCGCCGGTCTTGATCGACAGCAGGGTCGACACCTGCACACGGTTCGCATCGAAATGCGCGCGGTGCACGGTCTGCGCCTGGAACAACAGGTCATTGAACGGTTGCACGAACAGTGCTTTGACTTCGGCCAAGGACCAATCGTGACGCAGGGTGGCAGTGGTGCTGGCGCTCATGGGCGATTCCTTGATTATGCTTTGGCAAACGCTGTGGGAAGGGCAATACCCACAGGCACGACACGGATGCTCGGCATATTTAAGGAAGATTCATGCACTGTCAACCTGGATACAAACACCAAGTTTACATATGGTCAAAAAACGTACAGCACTGTTTAATCTGCGATGAAGCCACTGAGTCGGCCGATTGTGTGTGCAACGCCTGCGAAACCGAACTGCCCTGGCTGATGGAGCAGTGCGAGGTCTGCGCCCTGCCCCTGCCGCTGGACGGTCTGATCTGCGGCCAATGCCAGAAACACCCGCCGGCCTTTAAACAGGTCATTGCCGCCTGGCGCTACAGCTTCCCCGTCGATAGCCTGATCAGCCGCTTCAAGCATCAGGCGCGCTGGCCCCTCGGGCATCTGCTGGGGCGCTTGCTGGGACGCCATCTGCAACACCGCTTCGACAACGCCGAACTACCGCGTCCCGACTGCCTGCTGCCGGTGCCCATGGCGCGCAAACGCCTGCGCGAGCGCGGTTATAACCAGGCGTTGATGCTGGCACGCTGGCTCAGCGCCGAACTGCACATTGCCTACAATGAACACCTGTTGTTACGCCCCAGTGAAACCGTCGCGCAACAGGCGCTCGACGCCAAGAGCCGCCAACGCAACCTGCGCGGCGCCTTCGCCCTGGCGCATGGCATGGCGGTACACGACCGCCACTTTGCGCTGGTCGACGACGTGCTCACCACCGGCGCAACCGCCCACTGCCTGGCACGTCTGTTGATGGAGGCCGGAGCGCGACAGGTCGACGTGTACTGCCTGGCGCGCACGCCCAAACCGGGTGCCTGACTTGACTCCGGCCGGCCTTGCCCGCAACGTTCCGCTCATCTCATCGAAGCGTAACCCCATGTCTCTGCCGACCTCCCTCAGCCAACACATCATCCGTCGCCCGCAGCGCATCGCTTTGCTGGCGCATATCGCCGAGCAGGGCTCGATCACCCGCGCGGCGAAAAGCGCCGGCTTGAGCTACAAAGCGGCCTGGGACGCCATCGACGAACTGAACAACCTCGCGCAAAACCCGTTGGTGGAACGCAGCGTCGGCGGCAAGGGCGGCGGCGGCGCCAGGCTGACGGCCGAAGGCGAGCGCGTGCTGCGTCTCTATCAGCGCCTGCAAGTGTTACAGGCCGAAGTGCTCGGCTCGGACGAAGCCGCCAGCGACTTCAACCTGCTGGGCCGCCTGATGCTGCGCACCAGTGCGCGCAACCAACTGCATGGCCAGGTCATCGCCATCGAGCGTCACGGCCGCAATGATCTGATCCGCCTGCAACTGGCCGGCGGCCTGAGCCTGAGCGCGCAGATCACCCACGACAGCACGCAACGGCTGGAGCTGGAGGCCGGTGTCGAAGTGGTCGCCCTGATCAAGGCCGGCTGGCTGGAGGTGTGCGCCAGCCAGCACCCAGAAACACCTGGACACAATTGCCTGATCGGCACCGTCGACGCCATTCTCGACGCCGAGGACGGCCCCAGCGAAGTGCGAATCGCCCTGCCCAATGGCCAGGTACTTTGCGCCCTGGCCCAGCCCCACGCGCTCAAGGCCCTGGGCGCCGCCGAAGGCCAGCCGATCCAGGTGCAATTCGCGCCGAGCAATGTATTGCTCGGCACGCCCGTCTAAGCGCCGGGCCTGCTGCGCCCGCCGTCAAACTGCAACAATTTCGTCATGCCCGCTCCTTATGGTGTCTGCAAAAACCGCAGGGAGCCTGACATGAGCCTATTAGAAGAAAACCAAGCCACCGACCTCGAACAGATGGTCGGCCTCACCCGCCGCCGCTTCATCGGCGCCGGTGCCCTGTGCGGAGCCGCGATGTTCCTCGGCGGCAACCTGCTGACCCGCAGCGCGCTGGCCGTGAATGCCGCCAACGCCAGCCCGCTGCTGGGGTTCGCCAGCATCGCCGCCGCCACCAGCGACAGCATCACCCTGCCGCCCGGCTACAGCGCCTCGGTGCTGATCAGTTGGGGCCAGCCGCTGCACAAGAATGCCCCGGCGTTCGACCCTTCCGGCAACGGCACGGCCAAGGCCCAGGAGCAGCAGTTCGGTGACAACAACGATGGCATGAGCCTGTTCGCCTTCCCCGGCGACGACAACCGCGCGCTGATGGCGATCAATAACGAATACACCAACTACCGCTACCTCTTCGCCCACGGCGGCGCGCCGCAATCGGCCGAAGACGTGCGCAAGGCCCAGGCCAGCGAAGGTGTGTCGGTGATCGAAGTGCGCCGCCAGGGCGACACCTGGCAGTTCGTCCAGGACTCGCGCTACAACCGGCGCATCCACGGCAACTCGCCGATCCGCCTGAGCGGCCCGGCGGCCGGCCATGACTGGCTGAAAACCAGCGCCGACAAATCCGGCAAAAAAGCCCTCGGCACCTTCCAGAACTGCGCCAACGGCAAGACGCCGTGGGGCACTTATCTGACGTGCGAAGAGAACTTCACCGACTGCTTCGGCAGCAGCAACCCACAACAAACCTTCGACGCCGGGCAAAAGCGCTACGGCGTGGTGGCGGCGAGCAAGGAGATCAACTGGCACCTGCACGACCCGCGTTTCGATATGGCCAAGAATCCCAACGAACTCAATCGCCATGGCTGGGTGGTGGAAATCGACCCGTTCGACCCGCATTCCACCCCCGTCAAACGCACCGCCCTTGGCCGCTTCAAGCATGAAAACGCAGCCCTCGCGGAAACCCGCGACGGCCGCGCCGTGGTGTACATGGGCGACGACGAGCGCGGCGAATTCATCTACAAGTTCGTCAGCCGCGACCCGATCGACCACCAGAACCCCAAGGCCAACAAAGACCTGCTCGACCATGGCACGTTGTTTGTGGCGATCTTCGACGCTGGCGACGGCAACGCCGACCACCCCAAGGGCAACGGCCAGTGGGTCGAGTTGACCCATGGCAAGAACGGCATCGACGCCAGCACCGGTTTCGCCAGCCAGGCCGAAGTGCTGATCCATGCACGCCTGGCTGCCAGTGTGGTGAAAGCCACGCGCATGGACCGCCCGGAATGGATCGTGGTCAGCCCCACCGACGGCCAGGTCTATTGCACCCTGACCAACAACGCCAAGCGCGGCGAAGACGGCCAGCCGGTCGGTGGGCCCAACCCACGCGAGAAAAACGTCTACGGCCAGATCCTGCGCTGGAAGCCCAACGCCGATAACCACGGCGCCGCCGATTTCACCTGGGATCTGTTTGTGGTCGCGGGCAACCCCGGCGTGCATGCCGGTACGCCGAAGGGCGGCTCGTCGAACATCAACCCGCAGAACATGTTCAACAGCCCCGATGGCCTGGGTTTCGACAAAGCCGGGCGCCTGTGGATTCTGACCGACGGTGACTACAGCAACGGCGGCGACTTCGCCGGCATGGGCAATAACCAGATGCTCTGCGCCGACCCCAACACCGGGGAAATCCGCCGTTTCATGGTCGGGCCGGTGGCGTGCGAGGTGACGGGGATCAGCTTCTCGCCGGATCAGAAGACCTTGTTCGTGGGGATTCAGCATCCCGGCGAAACCGGCGGTTCGACCTGGCCGGAGCATCTGCCCAATGGCAAGCCGCGTTCGTCGGTGATGGCGATTCGGCGGGATGATGGTGGGATCGTGGGCGCCTGACAGACCGCTATCGGGGGCAAGCCCCCTCCCACATGTTGATTTGTGAATACCTTCAACTGTGAGAGGGGGCAAGCCCCCTGCCACATTTTGATTTGTGAATACCTTCAACTGTGGGAGGGGGCAAGCCTCCTGCCACATTTTGATTTGTGAATACCTTCAACTGTGAGAGGGGGCAAGCCTCCTGCCACATTTTGATTTGTGAATACCTTCAACTGTGGGAGGGGGCAAGCCCCCTGCCACATGTTGATTTGTGAATACCTTCAACTGTGAGAGGGGGCAAGCCCCCTGCCACATGTTGATTTGTGAATACCTTCAACTGTGGGAGGGGGCAAGCCCCCTGCCACATTTTGATTTGTGAATACCTTCAACTGTGGGAGGGGGCTTGCCCCCGATAGCAATGGCACAGCCGCCCCCTATCTCAAGCCCGGTGCGTTACCATACCCGGCCGGACGCGGCGCCCTGCTGCGCGCAGGAGTTCGCATGGCCCATCCGTTTGAAACACTCACCCCCGACCTGGTGCTCGATGCTGTCGAAAGTATCGGCTTCCTCAGCGATGCGCGCGTATTGGCGCTCAACAGCTACGAAAACCGTGTGTATCAAGTGGGCATCGAAGACGCCGAGCCGCTGATCGCCAAGTTCTACCGACCGCAGCGCTGGAGCAACGAAGCGATCCTCGAAGAACACAGCTTCACCTTCGAACTGGCCGAGTGCGATGTGCCGGTGGTCGCGCCGATGATCCATAACGGCTCAAGCCTGTTCGAACACGCCGGTTTCCGCTTCGCTCTGTTCCCGCGCCGTGGCGGCCGGGCGCCGGAGCCGGGCAATCTGGACCAGCTCTATCGCCTTGGCCAGTTGCTCGGGCGCTTGCACGCGGTCGGCGCGACCCGCCCGTTCGAACACCGCGAAGCCCTGGGCGTGAAGAACTTCGGCCACGACTCCCTGACCACCCTGCTCGAAGGCAACTTCATTCCCAAAAGCCTGCTGCCGGCCTACGAGTCCGTGGCCCGCGACCTGCTCAAGCGTGTGGAAGAGGTGTACAAGGCCACGCCGCACAAGAACATCCGCATGCACGGCGATTGCCACCCCGGCAACATGATGTGCCGCGACGAGATGTTCCACATCGTCGACCTCGATGACTGCCGCATGGGCCCGGCCGTACAGGACCTGTGGATGATGCTCGCCGGCGACCGTCAGGAATGTCTGGGCCAGCTGTCGGAGTTGATGGACGGCTACCAGGAATTCCACGATTTCGACCCGCGCGAACTGGCGCTGATCGAACCGCTGCGGGCCTTGCGCCTGATGCACTACAGCGCCTGGCTCGCGCGGCGCTGGGATGATCCGGCGTTCCCCCACAGCTTTCCGTGGTTCGGCAGCGAGCGGTATTGGGGTGATCAGGTGTTGGCGTTGCGCGAACAGTTGTCGGCGCTCAACGAAGAACCGCTGAAACTGTTCTGACGGCGTTGCTTCCTGTGGGAGGGAGCAAGCCCCCTCCCACATAAAGCACTGCAGGCCCCACGAGCGGACAAATATCCTTACAATCGCGCTTTGTTAGCTGCCTAAGCAAGGATTCTGCAATGCACGCCGCCAACCCCCGCAAGGGCTACATCCTGGGCCTGAGCGCCTATGTCATCTGGGGTCTGTTCCCGCTCTATTTCAAAGCCATCGCCAGTGTCCCCGCCGCCGAAATCATCGTACACCGCGTGCTCTGGTCGGCGCTGTTCGGCACGCTGTTGCTGATGGTCTGGAAACACCCCGGCTGGTTCCGCGAACTGCGCGATAACCCGCGGCGCCTGGCGATCCTGGCGCTCAGCGGGGCGTTGATTGCGGCTAACTGGCTGACCTATGTGTGGTCGGTGAACAGCGGACGCATGCTCGAAGCCAGCCTGGGTTACTACATCAACCCGCTGGTGAACGTGTTGCTCGGCATGCTGCTCCTCGGCGAACGCCTGCGCCGCCTGCAATGGCTCGCCGTCGGTCTCGCCGCCGCGGGGGTGGCGCAACAGGTGTGGCAGGTGGGCAGTTTGCCGTGGGTGTCGCTGGCGCTGGCGCTGACCTTCGGTTTCTATGGCCTGATCCGCAAGCAGGCGCCGGTCAAGGCACTGCCGGGGCTGGTGGTGGAAACCTGGATGTTGGTGCCGATCGCCGTCGCCTGGTTGCTGTTCAACCCGTCGGCGCACAGCGCGCAGTTGGCATTCTGGAGTACGTCCGAAGCCTGGTGGCTGGTGGCCGCCGGCCCGGTGACGCTGATCCCACTGGTGTGCTTCAACGCCGCCGCACGGCATTTGCCCTACACCGCCCTGGGCTTTTTGCAGTACGTGGCGCCGACCCTGGTGCTGCTCGAAGCGGTGCTGCTGTTTGGTGAACAACTGGCAACCAGCACGCTGATCGCCTTCGCCTTTATCTGGGCCGGCCTGGTGGTCTACAGCCTGGACGCCTGGCTGACCGTGCGCAAACGCTGATCAAATAACGTACAAACCTCTGCAAGCCACGGCCCGCATGGCTTGCAGAGATCCACCCCAAGGTTATCCACAACCTGATCCCCGCCATTTGTGTACAAGCCCTTGAAACTGCTCGTTTTTTGCTCAGCTGACGGAGAAGCACGGCCGGCGTGGCCTGGCGCCGGGTCTCTACAGGTTATCCACAGGCCCATGCAAGATTTCCATGCATAACCTTGTGGGTGGTTATTCCTCGCGGCGCAGTTCCAACTCCACCATCAAGTCGTCGGCCAGGGTTTCCAGGGCCGCTTGCAGGGTGTCCAGCGCCAAGCCAGACGGCACCGCCAGTGATGCATCGGCGTGGAACAGCGGGTCGCCGCTCATCGGCGCCGGGCGCACGTCGGTGCTCAAGCGTTCGAGGTTCACCCCCTGCTTGCTCAACAGCGCGGTAATCTCACGCACGATCCCCGGCCGGTCGTTGCCCACCAGCGTCATGGTGATCGGTTTGGACGCCGCCGCCTGCCCGGCGCCGCTCTCGCCCACCAGCACGCGAATGCCGTGTGTGGATAAGTCCTCCAGCGCATTCACCAGGGCCTGACGGTTCTCGGCGGGAACGCTGACCCTCAGAATCCCGGCAAACTGCCCGGCCATGTGCGCCATGCGGCTCTCCAGCCAGTTGCCGCCGTGGGCCGCGATGTTCTGCGCAATGCGTTCAACCAGGCCGGGTTTGTCGGCGGCAATGATAGTGAGTACAAGATGGTCCATGGCGAAGCCCTCTGGAATTCAATCTACAAGGTGGACGCAGATGCCCCCGAAAACAAATCGTGTACCATTTTTATATTTATCTGGAACAATCCATCTGTTTCTTGAGAACATCCAAGACCCCACTGTGACCATACGACCAAAGTGGGTCGCTAAACGACGTATTTAGTCTAATTTTCACAAGCGCAAGTCATCATGTAGTATGCGCAATCGCGCACTACATAACGTTGGGTCGATGTCTGCCACGGCAACCATGCTCCGCGACACAGCCTGCCCAGCCGCCTTCACAGGCATGTACCGGCGCAGCGTGCCCGCGGTTTAAATGGCCAGAGGCTTCATTGGTAAATTGAAAAGCTGAAAAGCGCATAAGCTCCGCAGAGTGAGGCAAGCAATGACTGAACACGTTCAAGTCGGTGGCCTGCAGGTCGCCAAAGTCCTGTTCGACTTCGTGAACAACGAAGCCATTCCCGGTACCGGCATCACTGCCGACCAGTTCTGGGCCGGTGCCGACAAGGTCATCCACGACCTGGCACCGAAGAACAAAGCCCTACTCGCCAAACGCGACGATTTCCAAGCGCGGATCGACACCTGGCACCAGACTCACGCCGGCCAGGCGCATGACCCGGTGGCCTACAAAGCCTTCCTGCAAGATATCGGATACCTGCTGCCAGAAGCCGCAGACTTCCAGGCCTCGACCCAAAACGTCGATGACGAAATCGCCCGCATGGCCGGCCCCCAGCTGGTTGTGCCGGTGATGAACGCCCGTTTCGCCCTCAACGCCTCCAATGCGCGCTGGGGCTCGCTGTATGACGCGCTGTATGGCACCGACGCCATCAGCGAAGCCGACGGCGCCGAAAAGGGCCAGGGCTACAACAAGGTGCGCGGCGACAAGGTCATCGCCTTCGCCCGCGCCTTCCTCGACGAAGCCGCACCGCTCAGCGCCGGCAGCCACGTCGATTCCACTGGCTACAAGATCGTTGACGGCAAACTCGTGGTCAGCCTCAAAGGCGGCAGCAACAGCGGCCTGCGCGACGATGCCCAGTTGATCGGTTTCCAGGGCGACAGCGCCCAGCCGATTGCGATCCTGCTCAAACACAACGGCCTGCATTTCGAAATCCAGATCGATGCCAGCACCCCGGTCGGCCAGACCGACGCGGCCGGCGTCAAAGACGTGCTGATGGAAGCCGCGCTGACCACCATCATGGACTGCGAAGACTCCGTCGCCGCCGTCGATGCCGACGACAAAGTGGTGATCTACCGCAACTGGCTCGGCCTGATGAAAGGCGACCTGGCCGAAGAAGTGGCCAAAGGCGGCAAGACCTTCACCCGCACCATGAACGCCGACCGCGTCTACACCGGCGTGAATGGCCAGGACGTGACGCTGCACGGTCGCTCGCTGCTGTTCGTGCGCAACGTTGGCCACTTGATGACCATCGACGCGATCCTCGACAAAAACGGCAACGAAGTACCGGAAGGCATTCTCGACGGCCTGCTCACCAGCCTGGCGGCGATCCACAGCCTCAACGGCAACAGCAGCCGCAAGAACAGCCGCACCGGTTCCGTGTACATCGTGAAACCGAAGATGCACGGCCCGGAAGAAGCGGCGTTCACCAACGAGCTGTTCGGCCGCATCGAAGACGTGCTGAACCTGCCGCGCAACACCCTCAAGGTTGGGATCATGGACGAGGAGCGCCGTACCACGGTCAACCTCAAGGCCTGCATCAAGGCCGCCAGCGAGCGCGTGGTGTTTATCAACACCGGCTTCCTCGACCGCACCGGCGATGAAATCCACACCTCCATGGAAGCCGGCGCGATGGTGCGCAAGGCCGCGATGAAGGCGGAAAAATGGATCGGCGCCTACGAAAACTGGAACGTCGATATCGGCCTGGCTACCGGCCTGCAAGGCCGTGCGCAGATCGGTAAAGGCATGTGGGCCATGCCCGACCTGATGGCGGCGATGCTCGAACAGAAAATCGCCCACCCGCTGGCCGGCGCCAACACCGCCTGGGTGCCGTCGCCGACGGCGGCTGCGTTGCACGCGTTGCACTACCACAAGGTCGACGTGTTCGCGCGCCAGGCCGAACTGGCCAAGCGCGAGCGCGCGTCGCTGGACGATATCCTGACCATCCCGCTGGCGAACAACCCTAACTGGTCGGACGAAGAAATCCGCAACGAGCTGGACAACAACGCCCAGGGCATCCTCGGTTATGTGGTGCGCTGGATCGACCAGGGCGTCGGCTGCTCGAAAGTGCCGGACATCAACGACATCGGCCTGATGGAAGACCGCGCCACCCTGCGCATTTCCAGCCAGCACATCGCCAACTGGCTGCGCCACGGCGTGGTCACTCAGGATCAGGTGATGGAAAGCCTCAAGCGCATGGCGCCGGTGGTAGACCGTCAGAATGCCGGGGATGCGTTGTACCGCCCGCTGGCGCCGGACTTCGATAGCAATATCGCGTTCCAGGCGGCGGTGGAGTTGGTGATTGAAGGCACCAAACAGCCTAATGGTTATACCGAGCCGGTGTTGCATCGCAGGCGTCGGGAGTTCAAGGCTAAAAACGGCCTGTAAATGAAAAAGCCCTGGTCTTGCGATCAGGGCTTTTTCTTTGAGGCTTGTGGTGTCCGGAATGGCCTCATCGGGGGCAAGCCCCCTCCCACAGGATGTACGCGGTCAACTGTGGGAGGGGGCTTGCCCCCGATGAGGCCTTTACATACACCGCAAAAATCAGGACCTCATCCCCAACTCGCGCTTGACCATCTTCGCCAACTTCACGCTATCAATCGGCTTGAGCAAAAAGTCCACCACGCTCAAATGCATCGCATCGATCACATCCGGTGCGCCGGCGTCCCCGGACACAACGATGATCGGCAACGCCGCGCGCTCGGATTCGCGCACTTCGCGAATCAACTGGAGCCCGTTGCTCGGCGCCATGCGCAGGTCGGTGATCAGCAACCCAATGGAGCGGCTCGACTTCAAGAGTTTCAAGGCTGCCTCACCACTCTCGGCGGTCATGCAGCGAATCCCGTCCAGGCCCAGGATTTCCGCCAGCAGTTCGCGCGCGTCCTTGTCGTCGTCGACGATCAACACGCGTTGTGGCGGTAAATCAGGCTTCAGCATCACAGCGCTCAGCGCTTCGCGCTCGGCATCACTCAAAATATCGTGGTCGGACATACGGTTCTCAGCTAGCTCTCATCAATCTCCCAGCACACTCGTCAGACATCTGCGGAAGGGCGAACAATGTGCACTTCGTCGGAAAGTTTGCCTAGTGGGCGTTCTACGGGGTTTGGACGATCGTCATGTAAGGTTTTTCCCTAGTTATGCGCCGTTTTCATCGACCTAGACTTACGTCCAATGGGCACCCGCCGTGCAGGAGTCGACCATGCAGGACGATAACGACAAAAACATCGCGGTCATAGTTATGAGTAAAGCTGATGCATTCGCCCAGGCGGGAAAAACTGCGGTGTTGCAGAACATCCACGGCACCTTGCAGTTCCTGCAACGCTTCCCGCCGTTCAACCAAATGGAAAACGCGCACCTCGCGTTCCTGGTAGAGCAGTGCCAATTGCGCTTTTATGGCCCCGGCGAAAGCATCCTCAAGCCGTCGGCCGGGCCGGTGGAGCACTTTTACATCGTCAAGCAGGGCCGGGTCATCGGCGAACGGCCGGATTCGGCCGAACCCACCTTTGAGATTGCCACCGGCGAGTGCTTCCCCCTTGCGGCACTGCTGGGCGAACGTGCGACGCGCACCGAGCACAAGGCCGCCGAAGACACCTTCTGCCTGCAACTGAACAAGCCGGCGTTTATCAAGCTGTTCGCGCTGTCCAGCGAGTTCCGCGATTTCGCCTTGCGCGGCGTCAGCAGCCTGCTTGATCAGGTCAACCAGCAAGTGCAGCAAAAAGCCGTGGAAACCCTCGGCACCCAATACTCCTTGAACACCCGCCTCGGCGAGTTGGCCATGCGCCACCCGGTGACGTGCAGCCCGGCTACTCCGTTGCGCGAAGCGGTGACGCTGATGCACGAGCAACAGGTCGGCAGCATTGTGATCGTGGATGAGCACAAGGCGCCCCTGGGGATCTTCACCCTGCGCGATCTGCGCCAGGTGGTGGCCGACGGCACCAGCGATTTCACCCTGTCGATCGACGCGCACATGACCCATGCGCCGTTCTTCCTCACCCCGGACCACAGCGCCTTCGACGCCGCCATCGCGATGACCGAGCGGCATATCGCCCACGTGTGCCTGGTCAAAGACCAGCGTCTGTGCGGCGTGGTGTCCGAGCGCGACCTGTTTTCCCTGCAACGCGTGGACCTGGTCCACCTGGCCCGTACCATCCGCAACGCGCCCAAGGTGGAAAACCTGGTGGCGATACGCGGCGAGATCGGCCAGTTGGTGGAGCGCATGCTGGCCCATGGCGCGTCGTCGACCCAGATCACCCACATTATTACCCTGCTCAACGATCACACCGTGTGCCGAGTCATCGAGCTGACCCTCGCCGACAAAGGCGACCCCGGCGTGCCGTTCACCTGGCTGTGTTTCGGCAGCGAAGGCCGGCGCGAGCAGACGCTCTACACCGACCAGGACAACGGCATCCTGTTCGACGCCAAGGACGCCGCCGAAGCGGCTGAGATCCGCGCGCGCCTGCTGCCCCTCGCGCAGCAGATCAACCAGAGCCTGGCGCAGTGCGGCTTCACCTTGTGCAAAGGCAACATCATGGCCGGCAACCCCGAGCTGTGCCTGTCGCGGGCCGAATGGGCGCGACGGTTTGCGGCGTTCATCCGCGAAGCCACGCCGGAGAACCTGCTGGGGTCGACCATCTATTTCGACCTGCGGGTGGTGTGGGGCGATGAACAGGGCTGTGAACAACTGCGCCAGGGCATTCTCGACCAGGTCGCGGATAACCGCCTGTTCCAGCGCATGCTGGCGGAGAACGCCTTGCGCCAGCGCCCGCCGGTGGGGCGCTTCCGCGATTTCGTGCTGACGCGCAAAGGCGGCGAAAAAGCCACCCTCGACCTCAAGGTGCAAGGCCTGACGCCCTTTGTCGACGGCGCGCGCCTGCTGGCCCTGGCCAACGACGTCCACGCCATCAACACCCTGGAGCGCCTGCGCCAGTTGGTGGTCAAGGAAGTGATCGAGCCGCTGGATGGCGCCGCCTATGAAGAGGCGTACCACTTTATCCAGCAAACCCGCATGCAGCAGCACCAATTGCAGATGCGGGAAAACCAGCCGTATTCCAACCGCGTCGACCCCGACAGCCTCAACCACCTGGACCGGCGCATCCTGCGCGAATCCCTGCGCCAGGCCCAGCGCCTGCAAAGCAGCCTGACCGTGCGGTATCAGCTGTGAACTTATTTGGTTGGTTGCGCACGGCCAAACCCCATCTCGACGCAACACAACAGCAGCGCCTGGCGCAGTTACCCCAGCCGGTCGCGCTGGGCGACGCGGCATTGCGCAGCCAGCGCTGGGTGGTGCTGGACCTGGAAACCAGCGGCCTGAACCTCAACCGCGATCAGGTGTTGTCCATCGGTGCGGTGGTGATCGAGGACGGCGCGGTGGATTTTTCCCAGATGTTCGAGCGCACCCTGCAACGCGCCGAAACAAAACTCAGCCCCAGCGTGCTGATCCACGGTCTCGGCCCCAGCGCGATCGCCGCCGGCAGTGACCCGGTGGACGCGTTGCTGGATTTCATGGAGTTCGTCGGCGACAGCCCGTTGTTGGCCTTCCATGCGCCGTTCGATCAACACATGCTGGCCCGGGCGCTCAAGGACAGCCTGGGTTATCGCCTGGCCCATACCTTCCTCGACGTGGCCGACATCGCCCCGCTGCTGTACCCCGAGGCGCTGCTGCGCGAAGCCGGGCTGGACGACTGGATCGACCACTTCCACCTGCAGGTGGGCGAACGCCATCACGCCAGCGCCGACGCCCTGGCCACTGCGGAGCTGATGCTGATCCTGCTCAGCCGCGCGCGCCAGCAGCACATCGACACACCGCGCGCCCTGCAAGCACGTTTGAGCCAATGGAAACGGCGCAAGCAGGCGCCATCGTTTTAATAGCACCGCCGGACAGACGCCAATTGCGCCCGCTGCACGCCTCTGACACAATCGCGAATAATTCTCGTTAGTTTAAACTTGTTTATTCGGTGATGCCTTGTCGTCGGTCCAGACCCCACACAGTGAGCTTGTCGGTGCGTTGTATCGCGACCATCGCGGCTGGCTGCTGGCCTGGCTGCGGCGCAATGTGGCCTGCCCGAGCCGCGCCGAAGACCTGAGCCAGGACACCTTCATGCGCCTGCTCGGCCGCGACGGGTTGCGCGAACCCCGCGAGCCCCGCGCCTTCCTGGTGGCGATCGCCAAAGGCTTGCTGTTCGACTACTTCCGCCGCGCCGCCCTGGAACAGGCCTACCTCAGCGAATTGATGCTGATCCCGCAAAGCGAACAGCCGTCGCCGGAAGACCAGCAACTGATCCTCGAAGACCTCAAGGCCATCGACCGCCTGCTCGGCACGCTGTCGAGCAAGGCCCGCGCCGCGTTCCTCTACAACCGCATCGACGGCCTGGGCCACGCCGACATCGCCCGGCGCCTCGGCGTGTCGGTGCCGCGCGTGCGCCAGTACCTGGCCCAGGGCATCCGTCAGTGCTACATCGCGTTGTATGGCGAGCCGCTGTGAGTGCAATCAGTTGCAAACCGGTGTCGGCCCGGGTGCTGGATGCGGCGATTGCCTGGCAGCTGTCCCTCGACTCAGGGGACGGCAGCGCCGTGGAACAGGAGGAGTTCGCCAAATGGCTGGCCAGCGATGCAGAACATGCCCGCGCCTGGCGCCAACTGGGCCTGCTCGACCAGCGCTTCAGCGTGGCCTCGGGCCCGGCGCGGGCGGCGTTGTTGCAGTCACGCGAGGGCATTCGCCAGCGCGTGCGCAAACTCGGCAGCGGCCTGGCGAGTATCGCACTGGTCTGCGGCCTGGCCTTGTTTGCCGGGGAGCGTTATGTACCGCTCCACTATTGGCTGGCCGATCAACGCACCGCCACCGGCGAACAACGCACGCTGACACTGGCGGACGGCACGCAGATCAACCTCAACACCCACAGCGCCATCGATGTGCGCTTCGATGAAAAACGCCGGCTGATCGTGTTGCAGGAAGGCGAAATCCTCGTCGAAACCGGCCACAACGATGCACGCCCGTTCTATGTGCAGACCCGCGACGGCAGCCTGCGCGCGCTGGGCACGCGGTTTATCGTCAAGCGCGAGGACGCCGCCACGCGCCTGAGCGTGCTGCAATCGGCGGTGGCCGCGCAACCCGAGGCGCTGCATCAGGAACAGATCTTCAAGGCCGGCCAGCAAGTGCTGATGCGCAGCGACAGCCTCGGCCCGCTGCTCGCCGTCACCCCCGCCACCGACGCCTGGACCCGCGGCATGCTGGTGGTGGACAACGCCCGCCTGGGCGATGTGGTCGAGGAACTGAGCCGTTATCGCCGCGGCTACCTGGGTGTGGATAACGCCGTGGCCGACCTGCGCATCACCGGCAGCTTCCCGCTGCACGACACCACCCTGGCGCTCAACGCGCTGCTGCCGACGCTGCCGGTGCGGATCGAACAGCGCACGCCGTGGTGGGTGACGGTGAAGGGTAGGCCCTAGGTCCGGCGGTGTCGGGGATATTGCTATCGCGAGCAAGCCCGCTCCCACCTTTGATCGCGTTACATCTGGCTGAACGCGGTCGAATGTGGGAGCGGGCTTGCCCGCGATGAGGCCCTCAAGAACACCGAATAGCCCCAGGCAACAATTATTTTCCCCAAGCCCTATCACTTTTCGAATCTCGCTCGGCACATGGGTAATTGCGAATTACTTCCATTCAGGAGCCGCCCTATGTCCCGCACGCTAGACACCTTGTTGCGCCCCAGCCTGTTAGCCGTGGCCATTGCCCTCAGCACCCCGCTGACCAGCAGCGTGCTGATCGCCGCCGAGCAAGCGTCCAGCGTGCGCGCCTACAACCTGCCCGCCGCGCCATTGGCCGCCACCCTGAACCAGATCGCCAGCCAGGCCGGCCTCGCACTGACCCTCAGCCCGGCACTGGCCGCGGGCAAAACCTCGGCGCCGGTCCAGGGCCAGTTCGACGCCCCGGGCGCACTGCGCGAGGCACTGCGCGGCAGCGGCTTGCAGGTGGAGCAGAGCAGCGCGGGGACTTACACGCTGGTGGCGATTGCGGACGGGGTCGTGGCGTTGCCGCAAACCAGCATCGTTGCCCAGGGCAACACTGAAAGCGCCTGGGGCCCGGTGCAGGGCTACCTGGCGACGCGCACCGCCGCCGGCACCAAGACCGATACCGCGCTGGTCGAAGCACCGCGCTCGATCTCCGTCGCCACCCGCGAGCAGATGCAGGACCGCAACGTGCAGAACCTGGATGACGCCGTCAAATACATGCCCGGCATTGTGTCCGCCAGCTACGGCAGCGACACCCGCTACGACTGGATGCGCGTTCGCGGCTTCGAACCGACCCAATTCCTCGACGGCCTGCCGTTGCCACGCGGTGTGTACGCCAACCCCAAGGCCGAAACCTGGAACCTGGATCGCCTCGCCCTGCTGCGTGGCCCAGCCTCCTCGGTCTATGGCCAGACCCCGCCGGGCGGCCTGCTGGACATGGTCAGCCGGCGCCCCAACGCGGAGTCGAGCCATGCCATTCAAGTGCAATACGGCAGTGACAACTATCGCCAGATCAATTTCGCCAGCACCGGCAAGATCGATGATGAAGGCCAGTTCCTCTATGGCGTCAGCGGCGTGGTCCGGGATGCTGGCACCCAGGTCGACCATATCGACAACAAGCGCTACAACATCGCCCCCAGCCTGACTTGGAACATCGACACCGACACCAAGCTGACCCTGCTCTCGCAGTTCACCCGCGACGATACCGGCACCACCAGCCAGTTCCTGCCGATCCAGGGCACCAAGATCAAATCGCCGCTGGGCGAGGTCTCCCACCACAAGAACCTGGGCGATCCGGACTATGAATTTTACGACCGCACCTACTACGCGCTGGGCTATGCGTTCGAGCATCGCTTCAACGATACATGGCAGTTCCGCCAGAACCTGCGCTACACCAAGTCGGAGCTGGCGTTCCAGCAACTGACCGTGGGCTCACTGATCTACGGCCCTGCCGACGCTGCGGGCAACATCGGTCGTTCGTCGACCAACGTTGACGAAAACATCGGCCAATTCGCGGTCGACAACCATTTCCAGGCTGACTTCAACACGGCTGACATCACGCACACGCTGTTGCTGGGGCTCGATCATCAACGCACCGACACTTCGTATCTGTCGATTTTCGGCAGCGCCGGGACGACCAATATCTTCAACCCGACCTACGGCCAGACGATCGTCCGCCCGCCGCGCTCCGACGCGTACTACGACTACAACCAGAAAACCATACAGACCGGCCTCTACGTGCAAGACCAGATGGCCTTCGACAAATGGCGCCTGACCCTCGGCGGGCGTGAAGACTGGGTGCATCAGGGCACCACGTACTTCAACAAGGACGACGCGACCAACACCGACCGCAGCCGGAACTTCAGTGGCAACGCGGCGCTGAGCTATGTCTTCGATTCGGGCTTCGTGCCGTACCTGTCCTACGCCGAGTCCTTCCAGCCGGCGAGCAATGCCAGCGTCGACCCGGTCAAATCGTACAAGCCCACGCAGGGCAAGCAATGGGAACTGGGGGTCAAGTATCAGCCTCCCGGCTCCAACACATTGCTCAGCGCAGCGGTTTACGACCTGACCCAGAAAAACGTGCTGGTCACCAGCTTCGGTGCCGGGGGCGAATCGGTGACCGACCAGACCGGCGAAGTGAAGGTCAAGGGCCTGGAACTCGAAGCCGTGTCTGACGTGAGTGAAAACCTCAAGCTGATAGCCGCCTACACCCTGGCCAAGTCCGAAGTGCAAAAAGGCCAATACAAGGGCAACCGCCTGCAGCTGATGCCGAACCAGCAAGCCTCCCTGTGGACGGACTACACCTGGCACAGCGGCATGCTCGACGGTTTCGGCATTGGCGCCGGGGCCCGCTACACCGGCAATACCTATGGCGACCAGGGCAATACCTGGACGGGCAAGGCCAACGCCTACACGGTGTTCGACGCCGCCGTGCATTACGACCTCGGCCGCCTGGACAACAGCCTCAAAGGCGCCTCGCTGAAACTGAACGCGACCAACCTGTTCGACAAGGACTACCTCTCCACCTGTGACGGTTCCTACTGCTACTTTGGCGACCAGCGCAGTGTGGTCGCCAGCGCCACCTACCAGTGGTAAACGACTGAGTTGACCTCCCGGCCGCCTCCAGGGGCGGCTTGGGTGTGTCTGAAGGCCAACAAATGAAAAGCCGAACCATCCGCCGCTGGTCCTTTATCCACACCTGGACCAGCCTGATCTGCACCTTGTTCCTGCTGTTGCTCGCCCTTACCGGCCTGCCGTTGATTTTCCACCACGAGCTCGATCACCTGCTGGGCAACGAACCTGAGCTGCAGCAGATGCCCGCCGACACACCACAGCTGAACCTCGAGCAACTGGTGGCCAAAGCCCAGGCGCATCGCCCTGGCGAAGTCATGCAGTACCTGGCGTGGGACGAAGACGACCCGCACGGCGTGATCGCGATCATGGCCGCCACCGCTGGCACCGAACCCAATGCGTCGCACACGTTCATGCTCGACGCGCGCACCGGCGCAACCGTGGAGATGCCGTCGGCCAACGGCGGCTTGACGCTGTTCCTGCTGCGCCTGCATGTGGATATGTTCGCCGGCCTGCCGGGCAAGTGGCTGCTGGCGTTCATGGGCCTGCTGTTTGGGCTGGCGATTGTCTCGGGCACGCTGCTTTACCTGCCGTTCATGCGCCGCTTGACGTTCGCCACCGTGCGCCAGGACAAATCCACCCGCCTGCGTTGGCTCGACCTGCACAACCTGATCGGCGTGGTCACCCTGACCTGGGCGCTGGTGGTCGGCGTGACCGGCGTGATCAGCGCCTGCGCCGACCTGATCATCGCCGCCTGGCGCAACGACAGCCTCAGCGCAATGATCGAACCGTACCAGCACGCCCCGCCGCTGACCCTGCGCGCACCGGCCAACGATCTGCTCAAGATCGCCGCCGCGGCCGCGCCCGGCATGCAGCCGGACTTCATCGCCTTCCCCGGCACGCGCTTTTCCAGTGAACACCATTACGCGGTGTTCATGAAGGGCAGCACCCACCTGACCTCGCACCTGCTCACGCCGGTGCTGATCGACGCCAGCAGCCTGGCCGTCACCGCGATCGCCGAGCGGCCGTGGTACATGGACGCCATGGGCACGTCGCAGCCGCTGCACTTCGGCGACTACGGCGGCATGCCGATGAAAATCCTCTGGGCGCTACTGGATGGGCTGACCATCGTCGTGCTCGGCAGCGGTGTGTACCTGTGGTGGGTGCGGCGCAAGGCGGGCAAGGCATGAGGCCGCGTCAATCGAGTTTCTGGAAAGTGTTCGGCATTCCGCTGGGGATCGGCCTGCTCAGCGCCGTCGGTTTGTTTGCCGCGTTGCTGGGGGATGGGCTGTGGGATGCGCTGAGTTGGGTCGGGTTGGGTATTCCTGCGGTCATTGGGACTTGGGCGTTGTTCAGGCGGCGTGGCTGAGGACGCTATCGGGGGCAAGCCCCCTCCCACATTGGAATGCACTCCCCTGTGGGAGGGGGCTTGCCCCCGATGAGGCCCTCAAGAACCACAGCCCCCCTCGCCAGCCACCGCGCAACCCACTAGGCTAGCGACTGCCCATCCCATCCAGAGGGATGGGCTGTGGGATGCGCTGAGTTGGGTCGGGTTGGGTATTCCTGCGGTCATTGGGACTTGGGCGTTGTTCAGGCGGCGTGGCTGAGGACGCCATCGGGGGCAAGCCCCCTCCCACATTTGGAATGCATTCCCCTGTGGGAGGGGGCTTGCCCCCGATGAGGCCCTCAAGAACCACAAGAATCCCCCTCGCCAGCCACCGCGCAACCCACTAGGCTAGCGACTGCCCATCCCATCCAGAGGGATTGGCTGTGGGATGCGCTGAGTTGGGTCGGGTTGGGTATTCCTGCGGTCATTGGGACTTGGGCGTTGTTCAGGCGGCGTGGCTGAGGACGCTATCGGGGGCAAGCCCCCTCGCACATTTGGAATGCATTCCCCTGTGGGAGGGGGCTTGCCCCCGATGAGGCCCTCAAGAACCACAGCCCCCCTCGCCAGCCACCGCGCAACCCACTAGGCTAGCGACTGCCCATCCCATCCAGAGGGATGGGCTGTGGGATGCGCTGAGTTGGGTCGGGTTGGGTATTCCTGCGGTCATTGGGACTTGGGCGTTGTTCAGGCGGCGTGGCTGAGGACGCCATCGGGGGCAAGCCCCCTCCCACATTTGGAATGCATTCCCCTGTGGGAGGGGGCTTGCCCCCGATGAGGCCCTCAAGAACCACAGGAATCCCCCTCGCCAGCCACGGCGCAACCCACTAGGCTAGCGACTGCCCATCCCATCCAGAGGAATGCCTATGTCCGCTCCCAGCATGACCTTGTTCCACAACCCCGCTTCGCCGTTCGTGCGCAAAGTCCGCGTGCTGCTGGCCGAAACCGGCCAGCAGAACCGTGTGGCCCTGCAGCTCTGCATGCCGACACCGGTTAACCCGGACGTGCAACTGGTCAACGAAAACCCGGTGGGCAAGATCCCGGCCTTGCGCCTGGCCGATGGCACGGTGTTGCACGACAGCCGGGTGATCCTCGATTACCTCGACCACCAGCACGTCGGCAACCCGCTGATCCCGCGTGACGGCTCGGCCCGCTGGCGTCGCCTGACCCTGGCCTCGATGGCCGACGCCATCATGGATGCCGCCGTGCTGGTGCGTTACGAGAGCGCCCTGCGCCCGCCGGAAAAACACTGGGCGCCGTGGCTCGACGAACAGCGCCACAAGATCCGGCGCACCCTGGCGGAGCTGGAAGCGGATGCGATTGCCGAACTGGCCTGCCACTTCGATATCGCCGCGATCAGCGTGGCCTGCGCCTTGGGTTACCTGGATTTCCGCCACCCGGACCTGCACTGGCGCGACGCCAACCCCCAGCTTGCCGCCTGGTACGCCGAAGTCAGCCAGCGCCCTTCGATGCTTGAGACACAGCCGCCGGTTTGACCCTGCGCATAGGTGGCGCAGGAAACAACGCCACAATCCTCGCCACCAACTGCGCTCGCTCCCGCTGGTCCTCACGCAACCCGATCATTGCACGGCCTCCAGATCAAATGCCAAAGGCTCGGCCGCCTTGCGTTTGCCCACGCCGTACCAATCCAGTTTGCGTGTCAGCACCATCACCGTCCCCAGCAGGCCGAACAGCAACAGCGAGCCCATCAGCAGCGCGTAGTCCTCGGCACTCAATAACCCGTACAACAAGCCATACAACGCCGCCAGCCCGGCCGAAAACCCCAGGCCGTGGGCGACGCTGCGCAGCACATGGCACACGTAGAAACCAATCAACAACACACAGGCACTGGCCGAGATCAGGTACGCCAAGGCAAAGCCCAGGTGCTCGGACAACGACAGCAACAACAGGTAGAAAAACGCCAGGGCGAACCCCACCAGGGCGTACTGGATCGGATGCACCGCCAAGCCCTTGAGCACTTCGAACAGGAAGAAACCGGCAAAGGTCAGGGCGATGAACAGCAGCGCATATTTAATCGCGCGGTCGCTCTTGAGGTACTGGTCCACCGGGTCGATGAAGTTCACCCCGAAGCTGCGGTTGTTGAAGTCGTCACAGCCGCGTTCGTCCAGGCAGCCGCGCAGGGCTTCTTCGAGGTTGGTGGAGAAGAATGAGGTCTGCCAGTTGGCGCTGAAGCCCTTGTCGGTGACTTCCCGTTGCGCCGGCAGGAAGTTGCCGATGAAGCTCGGGTGCGGCCAGTTGGAGGCCAGTGTGACCTGGCTGGTCTTGCCCACCGGTACCACTTGCAGTTGCTCGGTGCCTTGCAGGCGCAGGTCGAAGGCGAAGTCCAGCGCTGCCGGGGTTTTGCTGTCCTGCTCCGGCAGCGCCACATGCACCCCCTCGCCCAGCCACTCGACGTGGGTGCCTGGCGCAAACTCCAGGCGCTGGCTGCCCAGCTCCAGCTTCAGTGCGTTTTCGATACCGCGAATATCGCTGATACCCACCGCCAGAAACGCCGGCTCAAAGCGGTAATCGGCGAAATTTTCCTTGATGCCCCATTGCTCCGGCAAGACGAAGCGTCCGCTGATGCGGTTGTCGGCGTGGAACAGCCGGGCCTGGTAGATGCCACGCGCGCGCAGTTCGGTCTGCACCCGCCCGTCGAGCTCAAAACGCTCCGGCAGGAAATACAGACGACCGCGCACTTCACGGGTTTCCTCGTAGCGCTTGTTGAGTTTTTCATTGAGCTTCCACTCGCGGACAGTCTTGCGGTACGGCACCACCATCACCGGGCCGGTGAGGCGCTGGCTGTAGCTGGAGCTACGGGCGATATCCATCAGGACACTGTCGCGAGTGTATTGGCGGTCGGCGATGAGGCCGTTGATCATCAGCAATGGAATCAGCAATAGCAGGATCAATAGCGCAATCGCGCCAAGTTTGAAAAGCAGGCTGCGGTTCATGGGGCTCTCCCTGTTTTGATGGGGAAAGCGTGAGCCGCGCATGTGGGAAATTTATGTGGGCAGTGTGGAGACTGTGTGGAGATGCAGCACCACTTGCACGCCACCGTGTACGTTGCCGATCTGCAACGTGCCGCCATGCAGCTTCATCACTTCCTCGACAAAGTTGAGGCCCAGGCCGGTGCTTTTGCGCCCGCTGGCCGGACGCGGCAGCGAGTAGAAACGCTCGCTCAGGCGCGGCAAGGCGTAGTCGGGAATCGGCGCGGCCTGGTTGAACAGGCTGACCTGCACAGCGTTGTGCCGGGTCTGTGCGCTGAACCGCAACACCCCGCCCGCCGGCGTGAAGTCCAGGGCGTTGTCGAGCAGGTTGCCCAGGGCCTGGCGCAGCAGGAACGGTTCGCCGAAGACCTTCACCTCAGCGCCGATCGTTTGTTCGATGCGCAAGCCGGCACCTTCGATGCGCGCGCATTGGGCCTTGAGCACATCGTCCACCAGCGCGGCCAGCGGCAGGCTGGCTTGCGCCTCCAGGCCCTGGCGTTGCTCGACCTGGGCCAGGTTCAGCAAGCGCTCGATCAACTGCTGCAGGCGGGTACTTTCGCTGTCGATATTGCCGACAAAGCGCTGTTGCTGCTCGCGGCTCATGTCGCCCTGCAACAGCTCGGCCGCGCCGCGAATCGCCGCCAGCGGGCTCTTCAATTCGTGGGTCAGGGTATGGACGTAATGCTCCACATAAGCCTTGCCCTCCAGCTGTGTCCGCATGTGCTCCACGGCGGTGGACAACTGCTTCAGCTCGCCGCCACGGTAATGCGGCAATTCGGCGCGCCGCCCCTCGCTGACCGCCTCGGCATACGCGGTAAGCCGGCGCAGTGCCACGCTCAACCACCACGACAACAGCGCACCGAGCAGCAGGCCGAGGATCACCAAGCCGGCGCCGTACCACAGCAACCGGTGCTCGGTGCGATCGACATAAGGCTGCAGCGAACTGTTCGGCTTGGCCACCGTGACCACGCCGATGATCTGCCCGTTGTCGCGAATCGGCGCGCCCACGTGCATCACCGACGAGGCCGGATCATCCGGCGCGCTGCGGGTGGAACGCGCGCCGTACTCGCCGCGCAGGGTCAGGTACACGTCGTTCCATTTGGAGTAGTCCTGGCCCACGGCTTCGCCGCTGGAGTCGAGCAACACCATGCCGTTGGCGTCGGTCACGTAGATGCGGTGGTTGACCTGGTTTTTCGGCAGGCCCCAGATGGTCGCGCCCGGCTGACGGGTGCCGTAGGCCTTGAGCAGCTCCGGCCAGTGGCTTTGGGCGAGGGTGCCGTTCTTGACGTCGTTGCGCAGGATTTCCGCCAGCAGGTTGGCGGTGTCCACCAGGGTTTCTTCGGTGGACTGGCGCACGCCGGGGCGGATTTCCTTCATCACGGTGTTTAGCACGAAGTAACCGGTGAAGCCGATAAACAGCGCGTAGACCAGGAAAAACCGCAGCCCCAGGCGCATCAGCTGTGGCTCGGGCTGTAGCTGTAGCCGAGGCCGCGATGGGTCTGGATCGGTTCGGCCTGCGCCGCCACGCTGCGTAATTTGCTGCGCAGGCTTTTGATATGGCTGTCGATATTGCGCTCATAGCCGGCATCGGCCGGCACGCCGACCGCGTCCAGCAGTTGTTCGCGGCTGAACACACGCTCGGGTTGTTCCAGCAGGCTTTGCAGCAAGCGGAACTCATGGCGAGTCAGGCTCAGTGCCAGGCCACGGTAGGTGATCTGCATGCGCTCCAGGTCGACCTGGAACAACGCCGGAGCGACGCCAGGGCCGACGCGCTTGAGGATCGCCCTGACCCGCGCCGCCACTTCCCGTGGGCTGAACGGCTTGACCACATAATCGTCGGCGCCGATCTCCAGCCCGACCACGCGGTCGATCTCGCTATCGCGGGCACTGAGAAACATCACCGGCACTTCGCTGAAGCGCCGCAGTTGCTTGCAGGTTTCAAAGCCGCTGATGTCGGGCAGGCCGATGTCGAGGATGATCAGGTCGGCCGGGGTCTGGCGCTGGTGGGCCAGCGCTTCCTGGCCGAGGCTCAGCCAGGTGGTGGTAAAGCCCTCGCCTTGCAGGGCGAAAACCAGTGTGTCGGCTATCGCCGCTTCGTCTTCGACAATCAGGATATGCGGCATGGCGGTCCGTCAGCAGTCCGGCTTGTCGGCGGTGTAGCGACGCGCCGGGTTCACCGCGGCGCCGAACTCACGCAGGGCCTTGGCGCCGATCAGCAGCGGGTAGTTGAAGCTGCTGCGGTCGGTGAGGTTGACCTCGACGGTGCGCTTGACGTTGCCCAGGCACATTTCCAGGTCGATCACCGGGCGCGTGGCCACGGTGGCTTCTTCCTTGTCCTCGTCTTCGTCGGCGCGGCTCTTGATCTTGCTGATGCGCGCCACCTTGTGTTCGTAGACTTTGTTGCCGGCGTCCTTGCCGCCGACGCGGAAGCGCACCCAATCGTCGCCGTCACGGGTGAAGGTCTCGATGTCACGGGCCGACAGCGAGGCGGTCAGCGCGCCGGTGTCCATCTTGGCCTTGAAGGTTTCGCCGATCTCCGGCAGTTGGATGTATTCGTAGCGACCGTAAACGGTCGGTTCGGCGGCCATAACGGGCAAGGCCGCCAGGGCGAGCGAGGCAAGGAGCAGTTTCACGAAGTGATTTCCTCGGAAAGAAGTAGGCGAATTCTAGACCGCAAAGGCAGCACTTAGTTAGTTCTGCAACCATACCCGGCATATTGTGAAACATTCGTCGGGCGATTTGCGATTTGGCCTCTAGACGCCGCTCTCTTATTATGTCCCGCCCACAGGATTCCAAGAGTTACTTATGCGCCGCCTGCTCACCGGCTGTTTCGTCTCGCTGCTGCTCCTGCTCAACACCCTGGTCCTGATCGGGCCGCTGACGGTGTTTGCCCTGCTCAAGCTGGTGGCCCCCGGTCGCTATCGCGATTACGCGTCATGGGCCGTGATGTGGATCGCCGAGACCTGGGCCGAAATCGACAAACTGATCTTCGCGCTGTGCATCCCGACCCAATGGGACATCCGCGGCGCAGACGACCTGCGCGGCGACACCTCGTACCTGGTGATCAGTAACCACCAATCCTGGGTCGATATCCCCGCGCTGATCCAGGCCCTCAACCGCCGCACGCCGTTCTTCAAGTTCTTCCTGAAGAAAGAACTGGTCTGGGTGCCCTTCCTGGGCCTGGCCTGGTGGGCGCTGGATTATCCGTTCATGAAGCGCTACACCAAGGCGTTCCTAGCCAAGCACCCGGAACTGGCGGGCCAGGACTTGAAGATCACCCGCCAGGCCTGCGAGCTGTTCAAGCGCCAGCCGGTGACGGTGGTCAACTACCTGGAAGGCACCCGGTTCAGCGAGGCCAAGCGTGCCCAGCAAGGCTCACCGTTTGCCCACCTGCTCAGGCCCAAGGCCGGCGGCGTGGCGTTTGTGTTGGCGGCACTGGGCGAACAACTGGATGCCGTGCTCGACGTGACCGTGGTCTATCCGCAAGCGAAGACGCCGGGGTTCTGGGATCTGATCAGCGGGGCGGTACCGAAGGTGATCATCGATATCCGCACCCGTGAGCTGGACCCGGCGCTGTGGCAGGGCGACTACGAAAACGACCCGGCGTTTCGCCAGGTCGTACAGAACTGGGTGAACCGGCTCTGGATGGAGAAAGATCAGCGGATTCAGGAACTGCGAGGCGAAACCGCTGGGGCCTTATGGGCAAAGTAACCGTTACGGACGCTTAGGCCACGTGGCCGAATCGTCACCGGTACGCCACCCGTGCGCTATCTCGATGGTGTCGTGACTGCTCACGGTATCAGCCTGCTCCTGGCTGGCGTCGTGGGGCGCTTTTCCTTGCTCTGCGGCAGCGGGCTTGTGGGTCGCGGCGTGATACGAAGCGCTAGCGAGAGCGTTGTAGGTGTTGACGATGTTCATGGAAGACTCCTACCTGACCGGATTGAAGAATCCACCCCAGGAGGGTTGGTTTTCCTGGAGCAGTCCCCGTAGGTGGTGAAACATCCCACACAGTTCCTCGGGAGTTGTTGCGCAGCATTGCCAAACGAGGGGCTGACTCAATCCTTGGCTACCCGCGCCCCACGCCTGGACCCGCTTGCCCTGCTGCGAACCCGCGATAGGGCATCGTCTGAAAACGCATAAAAAACTGTCAGAGTTAACAGTTCCGCCCGCCTTGGGCGGCTGATTAGGCTAAGGACTCCATCTCAGTCGAGTGCCCTGATCATGACCATCAAAGTCCTCTTCGCCGGCATGGCGTTACTGACAGTAGCGAACATTGCCCATGCAGAAATGGCCACGTGCCCCGCAGTCAGTTCAATAAAAGCTACGCCGTATACCGACCCGGACCTTCCTCCG
This sequence comes from Pseudomonas sp. 7-41, assembly GCF_021233075.1. Lineage (NCBI taxonomy): Bacteria > Pseudomonadati > Pseudomonadota > Gammaproteobacteria > Pseudomonadales > Pseudomonadaceae > Pseudomonas > Pseudomonas sp. 7-41. The sequence continues at coordinate 6,310,957 of NZ_CP089551.1, forward strand.
GACTTCAACCAAGGCTTCAAATACGAAGCCCCCGGGCCCGGTGGCCAGATGTGGGAGGGCCAGTCCACGGCCACAAGCGAGACCTACCTCGAACCTAAATACAACCTGATGTTAGTCAGTGCCGAAATGATCCACGGGAAAATACTCTGCAGTTATGGCGGTACAACGCAAAGAGAAAACGCAGAGCCGGTAAACAACGTTTCCAAACCCTATGTTCAATTGGGCCTGCGGTTTAACAACCCGAAGGCCGCGACCGGTACAGCATGGAACAAAACCAGCTGCGGGAATCAAGGCGGCGCTGTATCGATCGACGCCTCCCAATGTACTTTTGAGTACCAACCGTAACGCTGTTCCTCGCAACCTGCCGGCCACTTCAAAGCGGGGGCGAACCCGCTTTGAAGGACCACGGCCTTAGCTGCCGGTGCCCCAAGCCTGGCCCAGTTTGCCCAGCAGCGAACTGTTGGCACCCTGGCCGCCCAGGTATTGCAGGATCACCGGGGCGAATTGGCCGATCATGCCGCTGTCCATGCCCAGCGCGCTGAACGCGGTGTTCAGGTCGCTGGTGTTCTTCACGTTACCCAGCAGGCCGTCGAGGCCGCTGGTCTTGCTGCCACCGCTCTGGCCGAGCATCCCGCTCAAGGCGCCGAGGCTGCCCAACGCATTGCTGCCCGACAGTTGATCGAGACCCGGCACGCTTTTCCCCAGTTGCGAATAGTCGCTGCTGCTCAGTTGGTTCCTGGCCAGGCCCAGCATGGCGCCGGTGCCGCCGACGGCTTGCTCGGGGGTGACATTCAATTGTGAGGTCAGGGCACTCAGCAAACCGGCCGTTTCGGACGACGGCGCAACGGCAGCGGCTTTGTTGTTGCCGCCCTGCATACCGGAAATCGCATTGGCCGCATCGCCAAGGCTGAACCCGGCGGCGAATACCGGGCCGGCTGCCAGGGTCATCAGGCAGGAAAGGGCGAAACCGCGTGAAATCTTCATCGAAACAACCTCTGGATGTAGGGGTGAAAGCAGGCGTTTGACTGGCCTTTTCGTCACTTGTTCCAAACCCGCTCCGGAACCCAACTGCGATAAGCCGGTCCATGAACTGACTACAAAATTTGTCAGGAAGAGACTTATGACGACGATCCACCCCCAAGTGATTGATCACAAGCCTTCATTCTGGAGCCGCCCGCGCCTGTTCATCGGCGCCTGCGCTGTAGTGGCCGCCGGCATCGGCGGCGCGCTCTACACCCAGGACAGCGTCAAATCCGCCGCCACCCTGGTGACCACCACCCAGCAGCCGGCAGCGCAGATCATGGCCCACAAGGACTACCTGGAAGTGCAGCCGATTGCCTCCACGGCCCCTGCCCCAGATCAGAGCCTGGAGCTGTGGGCCATCCCCGAGGACGGCACGCCGGTATCCCTCGGCCTGTTGCCGGAAGATGGCAAAGGCATCATCGGCTTGAATCCACGCCAGCAGGAATCCATCAGCAAACCGGTGGGCTTGATGGTGAGCTCGGAAACCAAGGGTGGATCGGTGAGCAAGCAGCCGACCGGGCCGACGGTGTATCAAGGCGCGCTGGCGATTCGCTAAGCCACGGGCACCGCGGATTTCGCAGTGCCCTGCTGCTCCGGCATCCAATCAACCCCGTTCGTACACCGCCAATGGCAATGGCAATGGCAATGGCAATGGCAATGGCAAAACGTGGTCAGGGTTCAGGAGGCTAACGGAAAGCTATTCTGCAACTATGGTGGAAAAACACTTGAAGTACAGACGGAAAATGAAGAGGGCAAGACAGAAACTATAAAATCGACCGCTAACCTTCGACTCTCGGCTCCACTCTAATTGATAAGGGCGCCCGTCGAGGCGCCCTTGTTTTTTGCTCTAGCGTTTACGCCGCGCTGAACAACTTATGCGGATCAATCACAAACTTCTTCGGCACGCCCGCATCAAACTCGCCATACCCACGCGGCGCGTCATCCAGGCTGATGACTTCGACCCCGACGATGTCGGCAATGTGAATGCGGTCCCACATGATCGCCTGCATCAACTGGCGGTTGTACTTCATCACCGGCGTTTGCCCGGTGTGGAAGCTGTGGGATTTGGCCCAGCCCAGACCAAAACGGATGCTCAGGCTGCCCATCTTCGCGGCGGCGTCGACGGCGCCAGGGTCTTCGGTGACGTACAGGCCGGGGATACCGATCTTGCCCGCCACGCGCACCACGCCCATCAGTGAGTTGAGCACCGTGGCCGGGGCTTCGTGCTTGACGCCGTCATGCCCGTGGCCGCGTGCTTCGAAGCCCACGCAGTCGACGGCGCAGTCCACTTCCGGCTCACCGAGCAAGGCCGCAATCTGTTCGTGCAGCGGCGTGTCGGTGGACAGGTCGACCACTTCAAACCCTTGCGCCTTGGCGTGAGCCAGGCGGATGGAGTTGACGTCGCCGATGATCACCACCGCCGCGCCCAGCAGGCGTGCGGAAGCGGCAGCGGCCAGGCCGACCGGGCCGGCACCGGCGATGTAGACGGTGCTGCCAGGGCCAACGCCGGCGGTGACGGCGCCGTGGTAGCCGGTGGGCAGGATGTCGGAGAGGCAGGTCAGGTCGCGGATTTTCTCCATGGCCTTGTCGCGGTCCGGCAGTTTCAGCAGGTTGAAGTCGGCGTAAGGCACCAGCACGTATTCGGCCTGGCCGCCGGTCCAGTCGCCCATGTCGACATAGCCGTAGGCGCCACCGGCACGGGCCGGGTTGACGGTGAGGCACACGCCGGTGTGTTGCTCTTTGCAGGAGCGGCAGCGGCCGCAGGCGACGTTGAAGGGCACTGACACCAGGTCGCCGATTTTCAGGTTCTCGACGTCGCTGCCCTTCTCGATCACTTCACCGGTGATCTCGTGACCGAGCACCAGGCCGGTCTGGGCAGTGGTGCGGCCACGCACCATGTGTTGGTCGGAGCCGCAGATGTTGGTGGAGACCACGCGCAGGATGACGCCGTGCTCAATCTTCCTGCCACGGGGGTCCTGCATTTTGGGATAGTCGATTTTCTGTACTTCGACCTTGCCGTTGCCGAGATACACGACACCACGATTACCAGACATGCTTTCACCTCGCTGTTGTTTTTATGAAAGCGCGTTGCCCGTGGGTGGGCAGCGCGTTGAGTGCTCGGGTTACAGATGCTGTTTCTTGTGTTGTTTGTTAGGGCCTCATCGGGGGCAAGCCCCCTCCCACATTTTGATTTGTGAACACATTCAACTGTGGGAGGGGGCTTGCCCCCGATGGCGTCAGTCAGAGCACCACCGTTCTATTGGCATTCAAAAACACCCGCCGTTCAATGTGATACCCCACCGCCCGGGCCAGGGTCAGCCCTTCGATATCGCGCCCCTTGGCAATCAGATCCTCGGGGTAGTGGCTGTGATCCACCACCTCCACACCCTGGGCGATGATCGGGCCTTCATCCAGGTCGTTGTTGATGTAATGCGCCGTCGCGCCGACCAGCTTCACACCCTTGTTGTACGCCTGGTGATACGGCTTGGCGCCCTTGAACCCCGGCAACAACGAGTGGTGGATATTGATCGCCTTGCCATCCAGCTTGCGGCACAGCTCCGGCGACAGCACTTGCATGTAGCGCGCAAGGATCACCAGTTCCGCGCCGGTGTCTTCAATCACTTGCCACACCTGACGCTCCTGGGACGGTTTGTCGTTGGGGTCGAGGGCGAAGTGGTAGTAGGGAATCTGGTGCCAGTCGGCCAACGGTTTCAGATCGGGGTGGTTGGACACCACCGCGACCACGTCCATCGACAGTTGGCCGATACGCTGGCGGTACAGCAAGTCGTTCAGGCAGTGATCGGCCTTGGACACCATGATCACCACTTTGGGCCGATAGTTCGGCGCCGTCAGTTCGAAGACCATGCCAAAGGCTTCCCCGCGCGCGGCCAGGCCATCGCGGAACGCTTGCTCATCGAAACCCTCCGGCTGACGAAACTCCACGCGGATAAAAAAGCGCCCTGACAGCCGGTCATCGAACGAGTGGTGCTCGGTGACGTAGCAACCCTGCTCGAACAGGTAGCGGGTGACCGCGTCCACCGTGCCGAGCACGCTGGGGCAGTCGGCGGTCAAAATCCATGTATCGGGTGCGCGGCTCATGACAGGTCACTCCTCAAGCAAAGCCCCGCCTCACCCACCCCTATCCCTGTAGGAGCGAGCTTGCTCGCGAAAATCGTCAACGATAACGCGGGCATCCTGGATGACCGCAGTGCCCTTGAGGTTTTCGCGAGCAAGCTCGCTCCTACAGGGTGGCGGGTGAGGGGGGTGGGGGTCATATCAGGCTTGAACGCTCAGGCCGAATTCGGCCGAGGCATCCTGCAACCACAACCACCAGTAATCCGAGAAGCTGCGACGAATCACCAGCTCCCAAGTGTCTTCGGCGGTATGGCGGATCACCAGTTGCGACTTGGCGAACACCGTGCCCACCGCCTTGCCCACCGGGAAGTTGTTGGGGTGTACGTCGTAGCTGGTGGACTTCATCAGCACGTCGCGCACGTTCGGGCCGCGCAGTTCGAGGATCTGTTGGCCGCCGCTGACATTGACGATCTGGATATGCAGATCGCCCAGGGCGGCGCGCAGGTTTTGTTCGGCGGCGAATTCTTCACCGCTCGGCACCACCAGCAGCCACTCGTCCGGGCCGAGCCATTGCAGGCTGGTGTCGCCGTTGACGATCACCGTCAGCGCGCCGGGCAGTTCGATGCCCAGGGCCTTGTGGACGCCAGCGGCGAAGGCGGCGTCATGGCCGTCGCCGCGAATAGTCAGGTGGCCGAGCAGTTTCTTTTCACGCACGGTCACGCCGGCATTCTTGCGGCCCTTGCCGACCAGGCTGGCGAGGTCGGCATGGTGCAGCGACGACTCGGCCTTGGCCCCGGTGGTGGGGCGTTGTTGGTATACGTTGGCTGCTGTCATAGAGCACCTTTGCTGAATTCTGTTGTGTGGCTACTGGCGTCATCGGGGGCAAGCCCCCTCCCACATTTGGAATGTATTCCCCTGTCTCCCGATGGCGCGCCTCGGTCCATCAGATGTTCTGGCGGTCGCCTTTCGGATCAAAGAACACCGAGGACACAATCTCCGCCTCGATCACGCTGCCATCCGCTTGCGGCGAAAACACCCGCTCGCCGATGCGCTTCAAGCCGCCCTTGACCACCGCCAGCGCAAACGAATAACCGAGGGAGTTATGCGCGTAGCTGGAGGTGACGTGGCCGACCATCTTCATCGGGATCGTCTGCTTGGCGTCGAACACCAGTTGCGCGCCTTCCGGCAGCCACACCGCTGGATCGATCGGCTTGAGGCCGACCAATTGCTTGCGATCTTCGCGCACGCAGTCTTCGCGGTTCATCCCGCGCCAGCCGATCCACGAGAACGGCTTGGTACGGCCGACGCACCAGCCCATGTTCAGGTCGTCCGGGGTCATCGAGCCGTCGGTGTCCTGGCCGACGATGATGAAGCCCTTCTCGGCCCGCAGGACGTGCATGGTTTCGGTGCCATACGGGGTCAGGTTGTACTTTTTGCCGGCCTCGACGATTTGCTCCAGCACGCCCATGGCGTAGTCGGCCTGCACGTTGACTTCATACGACAGCTCGCCGGTGAACGAGATGCGGAACACCCGCGCCGGTACGCCGCCGACCAGGCCTTCTTTCCAGGTCATGAACGGGAAGCCGTCCTTGTCCAGGTCGATGTCGGTGACTTCGGCCAGCAGCTTGCGGCTGTTGGGGCCCGACAGGGTCATGGTCGCCCAGTGGTCGGTGACCGAGGTGAAGTAGACCTTGAGGTCCGGCCATTCGGTCTGTTGGTAGATTTCCAACCATTGCAGCACACGGGCCGCGCCGCCGGTGGTGGTGGTCATCAGGAAGTGGTTGTCGGCCAGGCAAGCGGTCACGCCGTCGTCGAAGACCATGCCGTCTTCTTTGCACATCAGGCCGTAACGCGCCTTGCCCACGTCGAGCTTGGTCCAGGCGTTGCTGTAGATGCGGTTGAGGAACTCGCGGGCATCCGGGCCCTGGATGTCGATCTTGCCGAGGGTCGACGCATCCAGCAGGCCGACGCTGTCGCGCACCGCCAGGCATTCGCGCTTGACCGCCGCGTGCAGGTCTTCACCGTTGCGCGGGAAGTACCACGGGCGTTTCCACTGGCCGACGTCTTCAAACTCGGCGCCATTCTTCACATGCCAGGCGTGCAGCGCGGTGTAGCGAACGGGCTCGAAGATGTGCCCACAGTGCCGCCCCGCAACCGCGCCGAAGGTCACCGGCGTGTAGTTGGGGCGGAACATGGTGGTGCCCATCTGCGGGATGGTCACGTTCAGCGAACGCGCCGCAATGGCCAGGCCGTTGACGTTACCCAGCTTGCCCTGGTCGGTGCCGAAGCCCAGCGCGGTATAGCGCTTGACGTGTTCCACCGACTCGAAACCTTCGCGGGTCGCCAGTTCGATGGCGGCCGCGGTGACGTCGTTCTGCAGGTCGACGAATTGCTTGGGCGCCCGTGCAGTGGCTTTCTCGTGAGGCACCTGGAACAGCGCCAGCGTCGGCTCTTCCAAGCGGTTCAAGGCTTTGGGCAGCGTGCCTTCCACCGGGCTAAAACCGGCTTCGCTGGCGGCGCGCACGCCCCCTTCAAAACCGTCCGCCAGGGAATCGCCCAGGCCGTAGACGCCGTTGATACCGCCAACGCACACGCGTTTTTGCGGTGCTTCGCCCGGTACAAAACCGAGGATGTCTTCGCGCCAGGTCGGCTTGCCGCCCAGGTGCGAGGCCAGGTGGACCACCGGGCTGTAGCCGCCGGAGCTGGCCACCAGGTCGCAGTCCAGCCACTCGCCGGGGCTGGTGACGGTATGCGCTTTGACATCGATGGCGGCAACACGGGCGCCGCTCACATGCTTGCTGCCACGGGCTTCGATCACGGCGCTGCCGGTGAGGATACGAATGCCTTTGGCGCGGGCTTCTTCCACCAGCGCGCCGCGTGGGTTATGGCGGGCATCGGCCACGGCCACCACTTTCAGGCCGGCTTCCAACCAGTCCAGAGCGACGCGGTAGGCGTGGTCGTTGTTGGTCGACAGCACCAGTTTCTTGCCCGGCGCCACGCCGTAACGGCGCACGTAAGTCGAGACTGCACCGGCGAGCATATTGCCCGGCACGTCGTTGTTGCCGTACACCAGCGGACGCTCGCACGCACCGGTCGCCAGCACCACGCGCTTGGCACGCACACGGTGGATACGCTGGCGCACCTGGCCGATCGGCGCACGGTCGCCGAGGTGATCGGTGAGACGCTCGTGAATGGTCAGGAAGTTATGGTCGTGGTACCCGTTGACGGTGGCGCGGGGCAGCAGCACCACATCCGGCAGGGCTTTGAGTTCGGCGATGACGCTGGCGACCCACTCGGTGGCCGGCTTGCCGTCGAGGCTTTCGCGCGAATCGAGCAACGAGCCGCCGAACTCTTCCTGCTCATCGGCGATGATCACGCGGGCGCCGCTGCGCGCAGCGGCCAGTGCAGCGGCCAGACCGGCCGGGCCGGCACCGACCACGAGCACGTCGCAATGCCGGTTGAAGTTGTCGTAGGTGTCCGGGTCGTTCTCGGTCGGCGAGCGGCCTAAACCTGCAGCCTTGCGGATGTACTTCTCGTAGGTCATCCAGAACGACTGCGGGTACATGAAGGTTTTGTAGTAGAAACCCGGTGGCATCAGCTTGCCGCCGACTTTGCCGAGAATACCCATCACGTCGTTGTTCACGCTCGGCCAGCCGTTGGTGCTGGTGGCGACGAGGCCCTGGTACAACGCCTGTTGCGTGGCGCGCACGTTGGGAATCTGGGTGGCTTCGGTGGCGCCGATCTGCAGCACCGCGTTCGGCTCTTCGGCACCGGCAGCAAAGATGCCGCGTGGGCGCGAGTACTTGAAGCTGCGGCCGATGATGTCGACACCGTTGGCCAGCAGCGCGGCGGCCAGGGTGTCGCCTTCGAAGCCTTTGTAGGTCTGGCCGTTGAAGCTGAAGGTCAGGACTTTGTTACGGTCGATCCGGCCACCGTTGGACAGGCGATTGATCTGGCTCATACCTTCGCTCCAGCAGCCTTGGCGGTGAATTGCGGCTTGGTGCCGATTTTGTAGGTTTCAAGAATTTCGTAGGTCAGCGTGTCGCGGGTCGCGTTGAAGTACTGACGGCAACCGGCGGCGTGAATCCACAGCTCGTGGTGCAGGCCCCGGGGGTTGTCGCGGAAGAACATGTAGTCGCCCCACTCTTCATCGGTGCAGGCGTTGGGGTCCAGCGGGCGTGGGATGTGCGCTTGGCCGGAGGCATGGAATTCCTCTTCGGAGCGCAGTTCGCCACAGTGAGGACAGAAGATATGCAACATAGGGAGTTTCTCCTGTTAGTGGGCGACGGCCGCAGCGCCGTGTTCGTCGATCAACGCACCGTTGTGGAAACGGTCGATGGAGAAAGGTGCGGCCAGCGGGTGCATTTCACCCTTGGCCAGGCTCGCGGCAAACACGTTGCCTGAACCGGGAGTGGCCTTGAAACCGCCCGTGCCCCAACCGCAGTTGAAGAACATGTTCGGCACCGGGGTCTTGGAGATGATCGGGCAGGCGTCCGGCGTGGTGTCGACGATGCCGCCCCACTGGCGGTTCATACGCACGCGCGAGAGCACCGGGAACATCTCGACGATGGCCTGGATGGTGTGTTCGATCACCGGGTACGAACCGCGCTGGCCGTAGCCGTTGTAGCCGTCGATACCGGCGCCGATCACCAGGTCGCCCTTGTCGGACTGGCTGATGTAACCGTGTACGGCGTTGGACATGATCACGCTGTCGATAATCGGCTTGATCGGCTCCGACACCAGTGCTTGCAGCGGGTGCGATTCGATCGGCAGGCGGAAACCGGCGAGCGAAGCCATGTGCCCGGAGTTACCGGCCGTGACTACACCGACGCGCTTGGCGCCGATAAAGCCTTTGTTGGTTTCGACGCCGATGCACACGCCGTTTTCCTTGCGAAAGCCGATCACTTCGGTCTGCTGGATCAAATCCACTCCGAGGGCGTCGGCGGCGCGGGCAAAGCCCCAGGCCACGGCATCGTGACGGGCCACGCCGCCGCGCCGTTGCACGGTGGCGCCCATCACCGGGTAGCGGGTGTTCTTCGAGCAATCCAGGTACGGAATCTCGTCCGCGACCTGTTTGGCGTTGAGCAGTTCGCCGTCCACGCCGTTGAGGCGGTTGGCGCTGACGCGACGTTCGGAATCGCGGATGTCCTGCAGGGTGTGGCACAGGTTGTAGACGCCGCGCTGGGAGAACATCACGTTGTAGTTCAGGTCCTGGGACAGGCCTTCCCACAGTTTCATCGCGTGTTCGTACAGGTGCGCCGACTCGTCCCACAGGTAGTTGGAACGCACGATGGTGGTGTTGCGCGCGGTGTTACCGCCGCCCAGCCAGCCCTTTTCGACCACGGCGACATTGGTGATGCCGTGCTCCTTGGCCAGGTAGTAGGCGGTCGCCAGACCATGCCCGCCACCGCCGACGATGACCACGTCGTACACCTTTTTAGGGGTCGGCGTGCGCCACATCTTCTGCCAGTTTTCGTGGTGGCTGAGTGAGTGCTTGAAGAGGCCGAAGCCCGAGTAGCGTTGCATAGTCATTACTCCAAAACCGCGCTCAGCGATAAACCGGGAAATCAGCGCACAGGGCCGACACGCGCTTGGCCACGTCGGCCTCGACATCGGCGTCGCCGAGGTTGTCGAGGATGTCGCAGATCCAGCCGGCCAGCTCGATGCATTGCGGCACCTTGAAACCGCGCGTGGTCACCGCCGGCGTGCCGATACGCAGGCCCGACGTCACGAACGGCGACTGCGGGTCATTCGGCACGGCGTTCTTGTTGACGGTGATGTGGGCGCGACCGAGAGCGGCGTCCGCGTCTTTACCGGTGAGGCCCTGGCGAATCAGGCTGACCAGGAACAGATGGTTATCGGTGCCGCCGGACACTACATCGTAGCCGCGTTTGATAAACACGCCGGCCATGGCCTGGGCGTTGTCGATCACTTGCTGCTGATAGGCCTTGAAGCCAGGCTCCTGGGCTTCCTTGAAGCACACCGCCTTGCCGGCGATGACGTGCATCAGCGGGCCGCCCTGGGCGCCAGGGAATACAGCGGCGTTGAGTTTCTTTTCGATCGTTTCGTTGGCACGCGCCAGAATCAGGCCGCCACGCGGACCGCGCAGGGTCTTGTGGGTGGTGGTGGTGACCACGTCGGCGTAAGGCAGCGGGTTCGGGTACAGACCGGCGGCCACCAGGCCGGCGACGTGGGCCATGTCGACGAACAGCAGCGCACCGACCTTGTCGGCGATCTGACGAAAGCGTGGGAAATCCAGGGTCTTGGAGTAGGCGGAGAAACCGGCCACCACCATCTTCGGCTGGTGCTCCACGGCCAGGCGTTCGACTTCGTCGTAGTCGATCAGCCCGGTGTCGGTGTTGATGCCGTATTGCACCGCGTTGTACAGCTTGCCCGAGGACGACACTTTGGCGCCGTGGGTCAGGTGGCCGCCGTGGGCCAGGCTCATGCCGAGGATGGTGTCACCGGCGTTCAACAGCGCCAGGTACACCGCGCTGTTGGCGGATGAGCCGGAATGCGGCTGCACGTTGGCGTAGTCGGCGCCGAACAACTGCTTGGCGCGCTCGATGGCCAGGGCTTCGACCTTGTCCACATGCTCGCAACCACCGTAGTAGCGCTTGCCCGGGTAGCCTTCGGCGTACTTGTTGGTCAGGCCGCTGCCCTGGGCTTGCATCACGCGCTTGCTGGTGTAGTTCTCCGACGCGATCAGCTCGATATGATCTTCCTGCCGCTGCTCCTCGGCATTCATCGCCGCGAGCAGTGCATCGTCATAACCCTGGATCTGGTCTTGTTTGCTGAACATCGCGTCTCTCCCAGCCTTTCGTATTGTTAAGGCCCGTGCAGGGCCCTTTGATGCGATGGTAGGGCTGGCGCCGGCAGGTCAAATGCCTACGGACGCCACGCAAAGGTGCGTTTACGACATTGCTGGAACAACGCAGAACAAATGTGGGAGGGGCGGTGCGACGGTTCGACTTGCCCCCGATAGCGGTGGATCAGCTTGCACATGCCGTGGCTGACACACCGCTATCGGGGGCAAGCCCCCTCGCACACTGATTAGGCGATGATTTGACGGACGAGTAGCAGCAGCAGGAAATGCACAGGATAGAGGGCATAGGCCCAGCGCCGCATTGCCGGCGGCGTGGCGTTTTTGACATGTCGCAACAGGACCAGGCCGGCCAATGGCGCGATCAGGCATGCCGCCAACCCCATCCACGCCACCGGCGTGCCGCTATCAAGCAGGATTTGCCATTGATTGGCTGCCACACACAGCAGCCCCGGAAATACGCTGAAATACCATCGCCGACGAAACACCAACACCATCGCCCACGGCAGCAATACACCGAAGAAACCGAACATCAACTGCGTGGAAAACACAGCGCCTATCGCCAGGGCAATCAGCGCCAATCCTCGATCAACCAGCGCCTTCTGCTGCCATCCTCGGGCAACCAGCAGGCCCAACGCCAAGGTGGGCAACACATTCAACGTATCGGCATCTTCGATGAACAGCCGGTACGGCACTTCACTGATCAGGCTGAACAACAGCAACCAGCCCAGGTAACGCCAGCGGCCGCTCACCGGCGCGTCTCGCACCCGATGCACATTCGCCGCAATCGCCAGGCAAAACCACGGGAACGCCAGGCGCCCCGGCACATACAGGCCATCCAGGCTCAACCCGACATAACGCAAGTGGTCCAGCACCATGCTCAGCAGCGCCAGCCACTTGAGCAAATCCAAGGCGCCATCGCGGACACGTCCGACAGGAATCGTTTCAGTAGCGTGCATAATTCCCCAGTGACTTTGCATTTACAGTGCGTGTGCACCCCGGACAATCTTGGTTAAAGTGTGCACCAACATCGACCACAGGAATGGGCCATGACCGACAAGAGCCAACAATTCGCCAGCGATAACTATTCCGGCATCTGCCCGGAAGCCTGGGCTGCCATGGAACAAGCCAACCACGGCCATCAGCGCGCCTATGGCGATGACGAATGGACCCACCGCGCCGCCGACGGTTTCCGTAACCTGTTCGAGACCGACTGCGAAGTGTTCTTCGCCTTCAACGGCACCGCCGCCAACTCCCTGGCGCTGTCGTCGCTGTGCCAGAGCTACCATAGCGTGATCTGCTCGGAAACCGCCCACGTCGAGACCGACGAATGCGGCGCCCCGGAGTTTTTCTCCAACGGTTCCAAGCTGCTCACCGCGCGCACCGAAAACGGCAAGCTGACCCCGGAATCGATCCGCGAGATCGCCCTCAAGCGCCAGGACATCCATTACCCCAAACCCCGCGTGGTGACGCTGACCCAGGCCACTGAAGTCGGCAGCGTGTACACCCCGGACGAAATCCGCGCCATCAGCGCCACCTGCAAAGAGCTCGGCCTGAACCTGCACATGGACGGCGCGCGCTTCGCCAACGCCTGCGCGTTCCTCGGCTGTTCGCCGGCCGACCTGACCTGGAAAGCCGGGGTGGATGTGTTGTGCTTCGGCGGCACGAAAAACGGCATGGCCGTGGGCGAAGCGATTCTGTTCTTCAACCGCGCACTGGCCGAAGACTTCGACTACCGCTGCAAACAGGCCGGCCAGCTCGCGTCGAAGATGCGCTTCCTCTCTGCGCCGTGGGTGGGCCTGCTGGAAAACGACGCCTGGCTCAAACACGCGCGCCACGCCAACCACTGCGCGCAGATGCTGAGCAGCCTGGTGGCGGATATTCCCGGCGTGGAATTGATGTTCCCGGTGCAGGCCAACGGCGTGTTCCTGCAACTCTCGGAACCGGCGATCGCCGCGCTGACGGCCAAGGGCTGGCGCTTCTACACCTTCATCGGCAAAGGCGGCGCGCGCTTCATGTGTGCGTGGGACACCGAGGAAGAACGCGTGCGCGAACTGGCGGCGGATATTCGCGAAGTGATGGGCGCGTGAAACGACGGCCCGCGTCGCAGGCTCATGACCTGCGACGCGGGCCTGCAGCAACTTGCAGGCTCATGATTTAACGCCCAGCGCCTACCGCTCGCGCATCTCGCTCACACACGTATGCTCACAAGGCCTTCGGCTGAAGCGCTTGCCATTCATCAATAGGGCCACGGTTGGTGAGAAGGGTCCCGCCGTTGAATTTCACCGCCAGTTTATTTACCGCGTTCAAGGCCGTCGTCACCGCCCCTTCCGCCCAGCCTCCCGTCCACGAAACATCGTCACCCGCAAGAATGAAGCCGTCGGGGTTCGCGCTCGACACACCGTTCATGAACTGAGAAAACAACAAGCGCTGGTACTCGTACTGTCCCGGCAGGTTCATTTTGAACGCGCACAGGAAAAACGGCTGCTCTTCCCAGTTGATTTCAACAAACGGGTTGGTCATGCCGAACTCAGCGGCCAGATTCAACTGATGAGGGGCATACACGCTGTCCAGCAGGGTTGTGCATAACTGCACGTGGGACGGCAGCGGCGCACTGCGATCACCCAGGAATTTGAGGGCGTCATCATTCCAGGTGTAAGACAAAAACAGGCCACTGCCGTTGTGAGGCCCCTGGCTCTCGCTATAGTCCAGCAGGTAGGTGCCGCGGGTGATTCGATCCGACAACGTCACACTCATCCTGTACTGCGAATCAGCCTCCATATCGGTCCAGAACGGTCGTTTGGTTTGCGCGAAGATTTTTGCCGACTGCATGTAATGGGTGTACATCACCGCTTCCCATTCCTTGCCGGATAACAGGTCATTCATCGCGTTGAAGCGGGCAGCGCCATCCATATAACGGAATTTGTCGAGGACCCGTTTGTGCGGGGTATAGACCACGGCAGGAAAGGTGTATTGGCGGTCGCTTCCCAGATTGTGATCAAACACCCACACGTCGAACTGGCCATCCGGCCGACGTAGGATCTGCCGCACTTCCTGTTTCAAAGGCTGAGCGATGACCTGGGTAGTCAGGCCTTGGACGGTGGTGCCCGCAGGCCAATGGACCATGGCGTCGCCGAAGGTATCCGGGGCACGCGTCCACAGCCGGTTTGGCAGCTCGCTGGAGCCGTCATACATCAGCTTGTGGTTGGTATCCAACCCGGTATACAGCACCCGTAACACCTCCAGGAAGCAGTTCGGGTAATCGGTATTCCAGCCGCCAGTGCCGAAGCCGATCTGGCCGAACAGATCGATATCTTCGCGACTCCAACCCGCCTGCTCGACCATCGCGGCAAAAAAACTGAGGTTGTCCCAACCCGCATCAAGGATCGCGTTCCACAAGGCTTTGATCCGGGCCTGATCAAGGCTGCCCTCGGACATTGCCGCTTCCATCTCAGTGAACTTGATCGGGTCCTGCTCAAGAAATACTTCGAATAGCTTGCGCTCGATCTCGGCGTAATCAACCGGCAGATTATCGCCTTCGTAATAAACCTGTTTTTGCTGGTAGTCGACGACCGTGCTGGGGGTAAAAGGCGACCCCGGATTGGGAAAATCCGTCGAGTTGGCCCGCATGCCAACTTTGTCGAAATAGTGCATCAACGCCTTGCCTGAAACAGGAAAGCGCATGGCACCCATTTCGCAGATAACACTGTTATCCGGATCTTGCGGATCACCCGCCACATAGGAATACAGGCGCCCACCGATGCGGCCACTGGCCTCTACTACCACCGGGTGCAACCCCATGCGCATGGCTTCATAGGCCGCGACCATTCCAGCGACGCCGGCGCCGACGATCAAGACCTGCTTGCCATAGGCCTGGCGGGATACCTGCGCCAACGGCGTGCCTAAACTGTCAGCCGTTTCAAGAAACCGGGCGTAATGAAAAGGAAAGTCCGGAACAAGTGCAGTGACATTCTTGGCAAGCAAGCGCGCTGCGCCTTTACTGCGGGAGGGGATAGCAGACATGGCAATCGTCCTTGGTATGTAATCAGGACGTCCACCTACTGCTTCAATGCGAAGGGCGAATACGACGTATGTGCTGCTCAGCGTAGATAATTGTAGGAAATGGCTCTATATCACTTGGAAATAAAAAGCCAATGCGTAATACAAGCCTTGCTTCAGAAGGCTTCAGGCAATCAGTTCAGAAATTCGTGAAGTGATTATTTGCAAATGCCGATTCAATAATCTTTTTAGTTACAAGACTCTTCATAGTCTCACTTAATAAAAACAGACCGTGATGCCTATGAACACGCCCCCCAACCGTTCGGCTGCTCCGCCATCCACCACACTGAAAATCGAAACCCGCTCCATTGACTACGTGCCGCGTAATGAGCGCCACGGCAAGGTCTGGCATCAGGCACCGTTCTGGTTCACCGGTAACTTCGTACTGACCACCCTGGTCACCGGGTTTACCGGCGCAGCGTTGGGGCTGAGCCTGGTGTACGCGATCCTGGCGATTGTCATCGGCGTGTGCCTGGGCACGTTCGCCATGGCATTCCACGCCAACCAGGGGCCGCGCATGGGTTTGCCGCAGATGATCCAGTCGCGGGCACAGTTCGGCCTGCGCGGGGCAATCGTGCCCTTTATCGCGGTGGTGTTCGTGTACATCGGCTTTAACGTGTTCAACGTGATTCTGGCGACCGACGCCATCAATACCGTGCTGCCCGGCAACCGCGCCCCGTGGTACGCCTTGATGATCATCCTGGCCGTGGTGATTGCCGTGATCGGCCACAACCTCCTGCACACCGTGCAACGCTGGCTGACCTACGTGATGATCAGTGTGTTCGCGGTCCTCACGGTCGCTGCCGTGATGAACCTGCAGGCCGACGCGGCGGTGGTCGACGCGCATTTTTCCTGGTCGGCCTTTCTGATCCAGCTTTCAGCCGCTGCCGGTTACCAGATCAGCTACGCCGTCTATGTCTCGGACTACTCGCGCTACCTGCCCCATGACACGCCGTCGCGCAGGGTCATCACCTGGACGTACCTGGGGGCTGCCAGTTCGGCACTGTGGCTGATGTCGCTGGGGGCGTTTCTCGCCTCGGCGCTGCCCTCACCCGACGCCATCGGCAGCGTGCAGGCGGTGGGCAACCAACTGCTTCCAGGGTTTGGCACCTTTACCGTGTTGATCGCAGTACCCGCGCTGGTTGGCATCATGGCGGTCAACTGTTACGGCGCCATGCTGACCGGTATCAGCGCGATTGACGGCTTCGTGTCGATCAAACCGGGCATCAAAGGGCGCATCGTGGGGATCAGCCTGGTGGGCGGGGTGATTTTCGCCATCGCCTTGAGTATCCCGCAGAGCTACCTGGAGAGTTTCAATACCTTCGTCTTGCTGATGCTGTATTTCCTGGTGCCGTGGACCGCCGTCAACCTCGCGGACTTCTATGTTGTCCGCAAGGGGCAATACGCAATCAGCGACATCTTCAACCCGGACGGGATCTACGGCCGCTGGTCGGGTGCCGGGCTTGTTTCCTATTTCCTCGGCCTGGGGGCGATGACACCGTTCATCTCCCTGGGGTTTTACCAAGGGCCCATCGCGAAGGCCTTGGACGGGGCTGATATTGCATTCGTAGTAGGCCTGGCAGTTTCTGCGATTGCCTACTGCCTGCTGTCGTGTACGCGTGACCTGACCGCTGAGCAACGCGCAATTGAAGCCAGCGAACGCCTGTTTGAAGGCGATGAGTCATGACACCGATACGCGTTGTCTGTCATCAATTGGAACCGCACCTGGGCGACACCGACTACAACCGTCGTCTGAGTGAAACGGCGATCCGCAGCGCCGCCGCCCTGGGCGCCCATGTGGTGGTGCTGCCCGAACTCATGCAAAGCGGCTACGCGTTCAATGACCTGGCAGAAGCCAGAGCGGTGTCGGAACCGCTCGACGGCCCGACGCTGTGTCTGTGGAAAGCCCTGGCTATCGAGTTGGGCTTGATCGTCGTCGCCGGCTTCTGCGAGCGTCTGAGTGCCGGCCGAGTTGCCAACAGCGCCGCGTTGATTGAGCCCGACGGTAGGCTGACGGTATACCGCAAGGCGCATCTGTGGGACCGCGAAAAGCTGATCTTCACCGCCGGCACTGCCCCGCCGCCGCTGGTGGAAACGGCTGTCGGGCGCATTGGCGTGGTGATCTGCTACGACCTCGAGCTGCCCGAGTGGGTCCGCCTGGCGGCCCTGGCCGGTACCGACCTGCTGTGCGCGCCAGTGAATTGGCCGGACAGCCCACGGCCCGCCGCCGAGCGCCCAGGCGAAATCGTCCGCGTGCAGGCCAACGCGGCGGTCAATCGGATGTTTATCGCCGCGTGTGATCGATACGGTGAGGAGCGCGGTGTGAATTGGGTGGGCGGCTCAGTCATTGTCGATGCGGACGGCTATCCGCTGGCCGGCGGGGTTTCCCATCAACAAGAACAGCGCCTGGTCGCCGACCTGCCGCTGCTACAGGCGCGGAACAAACACATTAGCGAGCATAACCACGTTCATCTGGACCGCCGCCCAGGGCTGTACTGAAACGCCTGGCGCCCGCGCAGGGCGCATGGGCGTGCCTAGAACTCAATCCGCACGTCGCCCTTCGGCACGCTGCAGCACGACAGGATGTAGCCCTCGGCTTCGTCTTCCTCGGTAATCCCGCCGTTGTGGTCCATCTCGACCTCGCCGCCCAGCTTGAGCACCTTGCATGTGCCGCAAATCCCCATGCCGCAGGCCTTGGGAATCAGCAGGCCGAGCTTGGCCGCAGCGGCGTGGACGGTTTCGCCCGGCGCCACGCGGATGCTCTTGCCCGAGGTGATGAACTCGACCTGATGCAGGTCCGCCAGGTCGATTTCCGGCGCATCGGCGGCTTGTTCGGCCTGTTCCACCGCATCGGCGCGGGCTTCCGCTGGCGTCGCGCCGAAGGACTCTTCGTGATAACGCGTCATGTCGAAACCCGCGGCTTCCAGCAGGCGCTTCACTGCGGTCATGTACGGCGTGGGGCCGCAGCAGAACACTTCGCGCTCCAGGAAGTCCGGCACCATCAATTCGAGCATCTTGTGGTTCAGGTAGCCGCGATACCCGGCCCAGGGCTCGCCCAGGCCGTGCTTCTCGCAGATCAGGTGCAGGCTGAAGTTGTCGATCCGCGAGGCCATGTGCTCCAGCTCGCGGTGGTAGATGATGTCTTTGGGCGAGCGCGCGCTGTGGATAAACGTCATGTCGACATTGGCGTTGGTGTCGTAGAACCAGCGCGCCATGGACATCACCGGGGTAATCCCGACGCCGCCGCTGAGGTACAGCACCTTGGGGCTTGGGAAGTCGATGGCATTGAACAGCCCGACCGGCCCGTGGACCGCCAGCTCCTGGCCCTCGTGCAGGGTGTCGTGCAGCCAGTTGGAGACCTTGCCGCCCGGCACGCGCTTGATCGTCACCGAGAAGCTGTAAGGCACCGACGGCGAGCTGGAGATGGTGTAGGAACGCATGATCGGCTGGCCGTCGATTTCCAGCTCCAGGGTGACGAACTGCCCCGGCTTGAAAAAGAACAGGATCGGCTGGTCGGCCATGAAGCAGAAGGTGCGAACGTCCCAGGTTTCCTGGATGACTTTGACGCAACGGACAATGTGCCGACCATTGGCCCAGGTCTGGGTGGTTACCGGATTCAGGAAGTTACTGGACATGCTGTTCTCCACCGCCGAGGCTCGGCCTTATGGTGGCGATTCTGCGTAACGCGAGAACCACCCATTTACCTATCTGCGACATTCACATACTTATCGCGACCAGCCCCCAACGACAGGGGGTTGCGCGTCGGGAACAGATTGGGCCATGTCGCCCATGGATAAGGTTCACCGCAACGGCGGCCGCACACTCGCTGCCAACAACGACACTTTCTTTACGCCTTGCACTGCACTAACCGTAGCCACTTTCGCCGGCCACACAGAATGGCCATGAGGACACACACGATGGACGTCACCGCAACCTTAAGCTTGGGCGATCCGCTGGAACCCGCACGCAAGGCCACCGCGCAGATGCTGCAAGAGCGCGAACGCACGTTCTCGCTGCCACAGCCGTTCTACTCTGATGAGCGGTTGTTTGATATCGATATGCAGGAGATCTTCCAGAAAGAATGGTTGATCGCCGGCATGACCTGCGAGATCCCCACCAAGGGCAACTTCCTGACCCTGCAAGTGGGCAAGAACCCGATCATCGTGATCCGTGGCGCCGATGGCGTGGTGCATGCGTTCCACAACGTCTGCCGCCACCGCGGTTCGCGCTTGTGTACCAGCGACAAAGGCAAGGTCGCCAAGCTGGTCTGCCCGTACCACCAGTGGACCTACGAACTGGACGGCCGCCTGCTGTTCGCCGGCACCGAGATGGGCGCCGACTTCGACATGAAGCAGTACGGCCTCAAGCCGATCAACGTGAAGACCGCCGGCGGCTACATCTTCATCAGCCTGGCGCAGAACCCGCCGGCCATCGATGACTTCCTGTCGACCCTGAACCACTACATGGAACCCTACGACATGGAAAACACCAAGGTGGCGGTGCAAACCACCTTGATGGAAAAGGCCAACTGGAAACTGGTGCTGGAAAACAACCGCGAGTGCTACCACTGCAACGCCTCGCACCCCGAGCTGTTGAAAACCCTGCTCGAGTGGGACGACGTCACCGACCCGCGCGCCGACCAGGCCTTCAAGGACCACGTGGCCGCCAGCGCCGCGGCCTGGGAAGCCGAAAAAATCCCTTACGCCCACGCCAGCTTCGGCCTGCGCAACCGCATCGTGCGTATGCCGCTGCTCAAGGGCACCGTGTCGATGACCCTGGACGGCAAACAGGGCTGCAAGAAGTTGATGGGCCGCATCAAGAACCCGGACCTGGGCTCGATGCGTATCCTGCACCTGCCACACTCGTGGAACCACTGCATGGGCGACCACGTGATCGTGTTCACCGTGTGGCCGATCAGCGCCCAGGAAACCATGGTCACCACCAAGTGGCTGGTCCACAAGGACGCGGTCGAAGGCGTGGACTACGACGTGGAGCGCATGCGCCAGGTATGGGACGCCACCAACGACCAGGACCGTCGCCTGGCCGAAGAAAACCAGCGCGGGATCAACTCCACCGCCTACCAGCCGGGCCCCTACTCCAAGACCTATGAGTTCGGCGTGGTGAACTTCATCGACTGGTACAGCGAGCGCATGTTGAGCAACCTCGGCGCGGCGCCGGCGCCCTACCTCAAAGGCGTGGCCGCCCAGTAACCATCCCTGTGGGAGCGGGCTTGCTCGCTCCCACATTGGGTTGCGCACTGATCAAAATTTGTTCAAGCACACTGAAGCCCTCTCGCCGCCTGCCCTCCAGCCTTTGCCCAACAACTTATCCACAGAGCCACCCACAGCAATTGTGCGCAAGTGCGCCTGCCCGCCGAAATTAAATCAAGAAAATCCGTGACTTATTCGACTTGGCCGTTTTAAGGCGCCACTGATCAATTTTTGAACAACTCCGTGTAAGCCATATGAACCGTGCCCTGTAGCGGTACGCGAACACCTTATCCACAGAAGCACCAACAGACTTTGGGGGCAACTTTGACGCGGGTGTGGAAAACCCCTTCAAACCTTCATAAACCGGGCTATCCACGCGTTTCAGCGGGCAAATGCGCGCAATTGATCAAATTTCGATCAGCCTAGCGTAAGCCTTTATTTATAAGGACTGCAGCGGTAAGCGAACATCTTATCCACAGAAGCGCCAACAGACTTTGGGGGAAACTCTGCGCGGGGTAATCGCTGTGATCACACAGAAACCCAAGGAAAAACCGAGGGTTAGCCTGGTCGTTTTTTGTACGGAGGGCTGCAGGGCTTGATTTACAGGGGGTGTGGACAACCGCGAACAGGTTATCCACAGACGGGTCAACAGGGATTGTGGGTAAGCCATTCTCCCCGTTGCGGCTCAGCGAACCACGCCTTCCTCAAGCAACAACTTGAGAATCGCTTCAGCACCCGCTTCAGGGCTGAGGCCCTTGAGTACCTGCCCGCCGCCACCACTGGCCTTGGCCGTGGCCGCCTTCATCCGGTCCGCGCCGCTCTTGGCCTTGATCACCTTGAGCCGCTTGGGTCGTGGCTTGGCCGGTTGCAACACGGCGCCTGTGAATAACTCGTCCGCTTCAACCTCGACCTCGTGGGCCGCCAGTTCGCCGCGTTGCGCCGGGCCATAGGCGCTCTGCCGAGGCTTGGGCGCAGCGTTATCCACCGTGGCCAGAAACGGCAGGCGCACCTTCAAGCGCCGCCGCTGCCCACGGGGCAAGGCTTGCAGCACCAGGGCCACGCCGCTCTCGATGGACTCCACCTGCGCCAGCCCGACAATCAGCGGCCAGCCGAGGTGTTCGGCGAGCAGGAACGGCAACATCCCCGAACCTTCGCCGGTTTCGGCCTGGCTACCGGTGAGCACCACCTGGGCACCGGCGTCGCGCAGATACTCACTGAGCACCGGCAAGGCATCGGCGCCAGGCGGTTGTTCGAGCACATGCAACTGCGCCAGCCCCATGCCCAGGTAGCTGCGTAGCGTGGGTTCGGCGATGTCGCCGGCATGCAGCACCTGCAACTTATCCCCAGCCATTTGCAGGCCCAACTCGACCGCGCGCGCATCCTGCTCGGCGCGGCGCGGGCGCCCGGAGGTGGGGTGGGCGCCGATGGAGACCAGACTGATTACCTGCGTGTTCATGCCCTTATCCTTTGCTTAAGCCGCATCGCGCTTGGCGCCGTGGCGGTAGGCCTCGACCGCGGCGATCAAGGCTTGCAGAATCGCGGCGCTGTCGCCGATCACCGAGAGGTCGGCACGCTTGATCATGTCGCAGCCGGGGTCGAGGTTGATCGCCACCACCTTGTCGCAGGCGCCGATGCCTTGCAGGTGCTGGATCGCCCCGGAGATACCGACGGCCACATACACCCGCGCCGTGACCCAGGTGCCGCTGGCGCCGACCTGGCGATCGCGGGCCATGAAGCCATCGTCCACCGCGACGCGCGAGGCGCCTTCGGTAGCGCCCAGGGCGGCGGCGGTCTGGTGGAACAGCGCCCAGTCCTTCACGCCGTTGCCGCCGGAGAAAATAAACTCGGCTTCAGCCATCGGAATCGCCGCCGGGTCCACCGCCACCGCGCCGAGGTCTTCGATACGCGGCAGGCTGCGCGCCAGGGCTGTGGATAACTCCACGGGCAGCACTTCATGCCGAGTGTCGCTGACCGGATCGGCGCATTCGGCAGCCGCCAGGATCAGGCGCGGCAACGGCCGGGCCACGTCTTGCTGACCCGCACCTGCACGGCCGATGCACTGCTCGCCCTGGATCTGCCAGACCCGCGTGGCCGGGCGCTCGTTGAGGCTGGCGGCAAAACGCCGACCGAGTTCGCCGCCACCGCTGCGGCTGTCCGGCAGCAACCAATGGCGCGGGCTGAACTGGTTATCCACAGCCCGCAGGCCCTGCACGCGTTGCTCCGGTGAATAACCGTCGAAGGCATGACCTTCGAGCACCAGCAGGCGGTCGACGCCGGCCGTGGCAAATGCGTTTTCCTTGTGTTCGCCAAACACCACGGCCAGCACCGCACCGTCGCTGCCGGCGAGTTGCCGGGCCAGGCCGAGCAGGTCACGGTCGTGGCTGCTCAGGCGGCCGCCGACCATGTCCGGCACCACGTTGATGTAGAACGCGGGCGCCGCCACCTGATGCAGCGGCAACTGCACCGCCACCGCCGCCGTGCGCTTGGCCGCCCCGCCCTGCTGGGCACCGCTGCGGTCGATGCGCTTGATGCCGTTGGGGCCGATAAAACCGACACCATGGACGTTCTTGCGGATGACGCCGTTGGGCCCCATCCAACTGTGTTGCACCGGCTGCATCGCCGCATGCAGCGGGTGCAGGCGGTTACGGGCGATCCATTCGGCGCGTGGGTCGCGGCGGATAATGTCGCTCATCAGTGTACCTCCGCGGGTTCACGCGTGATCGGGGCTTTGGCCGGCGCCGGCTCGTCGAGCAAGGCATCGGCCACCAACTCGGCGATGTCCTTGATCAGTGGGCGCGGTTCGACCACGCCTTCGAGCATCGCGGTGCATTGCGGGCAGCCCACGGCCACCAGCTCGGCGCCGGTTGTGCGGATGTCGTCCATCCGCATATCGGGGATGCGTTGCTTGCCCGGAATGTCGGTGATCGGTGCGCCGCCACCGCCACCGCAGCAGCGTGAGCGGTAGCCCGAGCGTTGCATCTCCTTGACCTCGATCCCCAACGCGCGCAGCACCTGGCGCGGCGCCTCGTATTCGCCGTTGTAGCGGCCCAGGTAGCACGGGTCGTGATAGGTCACGCTGCTGCCTTTGTGCTGGCCCAGGTTCAGCGCGCCGTCGCCGATCAGCTCGGCCATGAAGGTGCTGTGGTGCTGTACGACATAGTCACCGTTGAAGGCGCCGTATTCGTTTTTCAGCACATGGAAACTGTGCGGGTCGCAGGTGACGATGCGCGTGAAGTTGTACTTGGCCAAGGTCTGGATATTGCGCGTGGCCAGCAGTTGGAAGGTCGCTTCATCGCCCAAACGACGGGCGACGTCGCCGCTGTCGCGCTCTTCCAGGCCGAGCACGGCAAAGTCGACCTTGGCCGCTTTCAGCACTTTGACGAAGGCGCGCAGGGTGCGCTGGTTGCGCATGTCGAAGGCACCGTCGCCGACCCAGAACAGCACCTCGCAGCGACCTTTTTCGCTGAGCAACGGCAGGTTCAGATCCGCCGCCCAGTTCAGCCGACCGCCCGGTGCGAAGCCGCCGGGGTTGTCGGTGGCGATCAGGTTTTCGAGGACTTCGGCGCCCTTGTTCGGCGTGGCGCCTTTTTCCAGGGTGAGGTGGCGGCGCATGTCGACGATGGCGTCCACGTGCTCGATCATCATCGGGCACTCTTCCACACAGGCGCGGCAGGTGGTGCAGGACCACAACGTGTCGGCGTCCACCAGGCCGTTGACGATCGGTTGGTGCGGGTTGCCGCGGTGTTCACCGATCGGTTTTCCAGGATAAGCGCTGCCGGCGAACTTGGCATCGGTGCCGCCGGCCAGGCCGACCACCATGTCCTGAATCAGCTTTTTCGGGTTCAGCGGCTGGCCGGCGGCGAACGCCGGGCACGCCGCTTCGCACTTGCCGCACTGCACGCAGGCGTCGAAGCCGAGCAGTTGGTTCCAGGTGAAGTCCTTGGGTTTTTCCACCCCCAGGGGCGCGCTTTTATCGTTCAGGTCCAACGGTTTCAAACCGGTGGAACGGCCCCCGCCGAAGCGCTCGGCGCGGCGGTGCCAGGCCAGGTGCAAGGCACCGGCGAAGGCGTGCTTCATCGGCCCGCCCCAGGTCATGCCGAAGAACATTTCCGACACGCCCCACAGCACACCCACGCTCAACAACGCGGCCAGCAACCAGCCGCCGAAGTCAGCGGGCAGCACCCCGGCCACCGGCAGCGTCACCAGGAAGAAGCTCACAGAAAACGCCATCAGGCTTTTCGGCAGGCGCATCCACGGGCCTTTCGACAGGCGCGACGGCGGATTGCGCCGGCGCAGATAGACAAACGTGGCGCCGACAAACATCAGTACCGACGCCAGCAGCAAGGCAACGCCGAGGATGCGGTTATGCAGGCCGAAACCATGCACCAGGACCGCCAGCAGCGCCGACAGCACAAAACCCAGCGCCGTAGCGACGTGGGTGTTGGCGATGTATTTGTCGCGGGCGACCACGTGGTGCAGGTCGACCATGTAGCGCTTGGGCATGGCCAGCAGGCCTTTGATCAGGTCGACCTTCGACGCCCGCCCACGGCGCCACATGGCTGCCCGCCGCAGTGCGCCCAGAACAGCAAGGCCCAGCGCCGCGAACAGCAGAATCGGAAGAAGAGTATTCAACATGGTGAAGCTCCCACAGACCACACGGATCTACTGTGAAACCGGGTCTGAATGTGGGAGGGAGCTTGCTCCCGATGGCGGACTGTCAGTTGATACAGCTGCAGCTGACCCACCGCCATCGGGGGCAAGCCCCCCTCCCACATTTTCAGACCGAGTACACATTGGTTCGGTGTCGGGTCAGAAATCCTTGCACAAGCGCAGGGCGTCATAGATCGCGGCGTGGGTATTGCGCTGCGCCACACAGTCACCGATACGGAACAGCAAGTAGCCCTCGCCCGCTTCGCTCAGGCACGGTTGCGGCTTGATCGCGAACAGCGCTTCGATGTCCATCTGCCCCTTGTTGCGCGAGCCGGGCTTGAGGGCGTAGTAGATCTCCTCATCGGGACGCACGCCGTTTTCCACCACCACTTGATCGACCACCCGCTCCTCTTTGGCGCCGGTGTATTCGTTCTCCAACACCGCCACCAGCTTGTCGCCTTCGCGGTAGACCTTTTCCAGCATCATGTCGCCGGTCATGATCACTTCCTTGGGGTACATGCTGCGGTAGTAGGTCGGGAACGACGTACCGCCGATGGCCACGCCGGGCTTGATGTCGTCGGTGACGATCTCGACCTGGCTGCCCTTGTCCGCGAGGAAATCGGCCACCGACATGCCGGTGAATTCGCAGATGGTGTCGTAGACCAGCACGTTCTTGCCCGGCGCGACTTTGCCGTCGAGCACGTCCCAACTGCTGACCACCAGGCCTTCGGCCGCGCCCCAGTGTTCGTTCTGCTCCAGGAACGGATGCCCGCCCACCGCCAGCACCACCACATCCGGGCGCAGGTCGAGGATGGCCGCCGCGTCCGCCGCCACGCCCAGGCGCAGGTCGACGTTCAACCGCGCCAGTTCCAGCTGGAACCAACGGGTGATCCCGGCGATCTGGTCGCGCTGCGGGGCTTTGGAGGCGGTAGTGATTTGCCCGCCGATAAAGGCTTTTTTCTCGAACAGGGTCACGTCGTGGCCACGCTCGGCGGCGACGCGCGCAGCCTCCATCCCCGCTGGCCCGGCGCCGACCACCACCACCTTGCGCTTGGGCCCGGTGGATTTGTCGATGATGTGCGGCACGCCCATGTATTCACGGGAGGTCGCGGCGTTCTGGATGCACAGCACATCCAGGCCCTGGTACTGACGGTCGATGCAATAGTTGGCGCCGACGCACTGTTTGATCTGGTCGATCTGGCCCATCTTGATCTTGGCGATCAGGTGCGGGTCGGCGATGTGGGCGCGGGTCATGCCGACCATGTCCACATAGCCGCCTTCGAGGATGCGCGTGGCCTGGTTCGGGTCCTTGATGTTCTGCGCATGCAGCACCGGGGCCTTGACCACTTCCTTGATCCCGGCCGCCAGATGCAGGAACGGCTCCGGTGGATAACTCATGTTCGGGATGACGTTGGCCAGGGTGTTGTGGGTATCGCAACCCGAGCCGACCACACCGATAAAATCGAGCATGCCGGTGTCGTCGTAATACTTGGCGATCTGCTTCATGTCCTCGTGGGACAAGCCGTCCGGGTGGAACTCATCGCCGCACAGGCGGATGCCGACGCAGAAATCCGGGCCGACTTCAGCCCGCACCGCCTTGAGCACTTCCAGGCCGAAACGCATGCGGTTTTCAAAGCTGCCGCCCCATTCGTCGGTGCGCTTGTTGACCCGCGGGCTCCAGAACTGGTCGATCATGTGCTGATGCACCGCCGACAGCTCCACGCCATCCAGGCCACCGGCTTTCGCCCGGGCTGCCGCGCTGGCGTAGTTGCCGATCACGCGCCAGATCTCTTCCGGCTCGATGGTCTTGCAGGTCGCACGGTGTACCGGCTCGCGGATGCCCGAGGGCGACAGCAGAGTCGGCCAATGCTCGCCGTCCCAGCGCGAGCGGCGGCCCATGTGGGTAATCTGGATCATGATCTTGGCGCCATGCTTGTGCATGGCATCGGCCAGGTTCTGGAAGTGCGGGATGATCCGGTCGTCGGCCAGGTTCACCGATTTCCACCAGCCTTGCGGGCTGTCGATCGCCACGCTGGAAGACCCGCCGCAGATGGCCAGGCCGATCCCGCCCTTGGCTTTCTCTTCGTAGTACTTCACATAGCGGTCGGTGGTCATGCCGCCGTCGGTGGCATACACCTCGGCGTGGGCGGTACTGAGCACGCGGTTGCGGATGGTCAGTTTGCCGATCTGGATCGGCGCGAACATTGCTTCGAAAGCCATGGCAGGGTTCCTCGACTTACAACGGCTTGACGGTGAACAGGCCGTCGTCATGGCCCTCTTCGGAGCCGCCGTAGACTTGTTCGGCCACGGTGCGAATAGTGCTGCCGCGCGCTTGCAGGATCTGGTCCATGGCCCCGGCAAACCAGCCGGTGAACATGTAGTCGACCTTGCGCCCGACCTTGCCGTACACGTAGACGAACGCCGAGTGTTCGAGCTTGACGCTGGCGGTGCCTTTGTCGAGGTCGATGTCCTGGATCTTGAACAGGCCCCAGCCGCGTTGCGACAGGCGCTTCATGTAGTGCTCGAACACCGCCACGCCTTCAAGGCCATGGCATTCGGCTTCTTTTTCACACCAGTGCCAGGCGGATTTGTAGCCGGCCTTGTAGAGGATCGCGGCGTAGGCCTCGGCACCGAGCACCTCTTCGATACCCATGTGGTTGTTGACGAAGAAATGACGCGGTACGTACAGCATCGGCAGGGCGTCGGAGGTCCAGACACCGGTTTCGCTGTCGACTTCGATAGGCAATTGCGGGGCGATCTTGGCCATGGAAACTTAACTCCAGAAAATTCGTAGTGGTGTTGCCCGTGGGTGTTTGGCTTATTCGCCCCACACGTCCTTCAAGACGTTGACCCAGTTCTCGCCCATGATCTTGCGCACCACGCGTTCGCTGTGGCCGCGCTTGAGCAGGGTCTCGGTGAGGTTGGGGAACTCGCCCACGGTGCGGATGCCCAGCGGGTTGATGATCTTGCCGAAGCTGGTCAGGCGGCGGGCGTAGCCCTTGTCATGGGTCAGCATTTCGAAGAAATCCTGGCCATGACCCTGGGTGAAGTCGGTGCCGATGCCGATGGCGTCTTCGCCGACGATGTTCATGGTGTACTCGATGGCTTCGGCGTAGTCGTCGATGGTCGAATCGATACCCTTGGCCAGGAACGGCGCGAACATGGTCACGCCGACAAAGCCGCCGTGGTCGGCGATGAACTTCAGCTCTTCATC
Organism: Pseudomonas sp. 7-41; assembly: GCF_021233075.1. Classification (NCBI taxonomy): domain Bacteria; kingdom Pseudomonadati; phylum Pseudomonadota; class Gammaproteobacteria; order Pseudomonadales; family Pseudomonadaceae; genus Pseudomonas; species Pseudomonas sp. 7-41. The sequence goes on from NZ_CP089551.1 coordinate 6,339,011, forward strand.
GGACTTGTTGCGCGGGTGTTCCTTGAGCCCGGAGGGCAGGCAGTGGGAGTAGCACACCGGTTTTTTCGATTCGAGGATGACTTCTTCGCTGGTCTTGGAGCCGACGTGGGACAGGTCGCACATGATGCCGACGCGGTTCATCTCGCCGACGATCTCGCGACCGAAGCCCGACAGCCCGCCGTCGCGTTCGTAGCAACCGGTGCCGACCAGGTTCTGGGTGTTGTAGCACATCTGCACCACACCGACGCCGAGCTGCTTGAAGATCTCGACGTAGCCGAGCTGGTCTTCAAACGCGTGGGCGTTCTGGAAGCCGAAGATGATGCCGGTCTTGCCCTGTTCCTTGGCCTTGCGGATGTCGGCGGTGGTTTTCACCGGGATCACCAGGTCGCTGTTCTCGCGGATCAGGGTCTGGCTGGCGACGATGTTATTGATCGTCGCCTGGAACCCTTCCCACACCGACACGGTGCAGTTGGCGGCGGTCAGGCCACCTTTGCGCATGTCCTCGAACAGCTCGCGGTTCCACTTGGCAATGATCAGCCCGTCGATAACGATGCTGTCGGCGTGTAATTGCGCTGGGCTCATCAGGCGTCCCCTTATTGGCGATTCGTGCGCCGAATCGTCTGCCGGCGCTTTGGGGCCAGCATATGCCGAGGGGCCGAGCGGACCGGGTGCAAAAACGACAGGGGAATTGCCGAAAGCGTCAATCCGCGACGAAGGTCGCTAAGACAGGTCTGTCTGGCGGCTGTTCTTTGTCTTACGCTTGGGCCAGAATTCCCGCATCAACCGATATGAGACGGCGCAATGAAATCGATTTTCCTGGCTTTGGCACTCATCGCAACCGGCGTCCACGCGGCCGAAGACACCGACAGCACGCCGTGCGACGGCATCGAAAACGACAAGCAAACCCTGGAATGCGCCACCTACAACAAAACCACCGCCGAGCAATTGCTCAAGGATAACTATCAAGGGTTGCTGGAGCGCATGGGTTCGACCTATGGCAGCAACAAGTCACAGCAGGCAGACATTACCGCTCGTCTGAAGGATGCCCAGCAGAAGTGGGAAAAATTACGCGACGCCGATTGCGCGGTGGACACCTTCCCGGCGGCGACCGGCACCAAGCCCTATGCGATCGCGCTGAACGATTGCCTGGCGCGGATGAGTGATGAGCGGTCGGAGTTTTTGGAGTCGATCGGCCAGGAGTGAAGCATTCCCGCGCATTGAACGCGGGAACGCTTCACAGGCGTCAGGCCACGAAGGGCGACTTGAACGGGCTTTTCGTCAATGGGCGGCTGGGCGCATAGCTGTAGCCCAGCGCGGCGATATCCATCACTTCACTGATCCGGCGGGTCCAGGGATTAATCACATCATCATAGTTGTGGCCCGGCGGACCGTCCTGCATGGGGCAATAGTGCGGGGCCAGGTCCGGCTCATCCAGGCGCTTCTGCGCCTGCCAGTCCGCCCAGATCTTGTCGATGAAACAGTGATGCAGGAAGAACACCGGGTCATCCGGTGAGGTCATGGGCAACATATTGCCGCCAATCCACAAATGCACACGGTTATGCAGCTGCGAACCGGAGGTTTTGACAGCAGGATCGCCGCGCTGGGTGATCCAGCCTTCCAGGCGGTTTCTGAAACCGCGGATGAAAGGGCTCGAGTTGTAATTGGGTTCGTCATACAGGCTTTCGTTCATCGCCACTCGCAGGTCGTCCTCGGTTGGCAGTGAGCTGATCACTTGCCCGAACTGGCGTTTGAGGCCTGGCCCGGGCAAACCCTCCTCGTCATAGGGCGGCACGGGCCAGTTCCCGTATTTGTGGGCAAAGACCCCATCCTGCACGCGAAACTGATCGGCTTGGTCGCCATCACCTCCCAGGAAACCCTGGCGCCAGACCGGCGATTGTTCAGGGGCGGCCGCATCCTGCGTCCAGTCCCAATAAGGCAACGTCACGCCGACGTTGATCGCTTGTAGATCCGCCTCGAACTGCATCAACATTTCACGGTGCCACGGCAGAAATGCCGGCCCCCGGTGAGCACCGTTACGGTAGTTGGGATCTTGGGGTTCGTTCGGGTAGACCGTGGCCTTCATGACGGCGTGATGCCAATGAACATACTTGTCGTAGACACCGGAACGCTTCATCGCCAATAACGTGTTGATAAACTCCAGTTGTTCCGTTGCGGTCAGTGCGCGAATTTCCTTGCGAATATTCATTGCATAACTCCCTTGTCGGAATAGCCATGGAACAGGCCGGAACCCTCGGCAGGCTCCTTCAGGGAATCTATGAGACCGGGCACGCAGCGGTCTACTGTCAAAAATAACAGGTCGAGCACGTTCCCGACGGGTGGACGGCGGCCGTCTCAGCCCTCGACCCTGATACTATTGCGGCCTCTCTTTTTTGCCCCAAGGCGACCCAATGACTCTCTGCGGCATCGAAATCAAAGGCAGCGAAGCCATCATCGCCGTTGCCTCCCTGAACAATCAGACGCTGACCCACGTCGCCCTGGCCACCAAGAAAATCGCCCTCGAAGACGACGATGAAGCGGCCAACGTCAAAGCCTTCGCCGCCCAGGTGAAGGCGTTCGTGCGGGACAACGCCATCGAACGCATCGCCATCAAAAAGCGCAGCAAAAAAGGCGAATTCGCCGGCGGCCCGACCACGTTCAAGATTGAAGGGGTGTTTCAACTGCTGGAGGGGGTTGAAGTGACGCTGCTGTCGCCGCAGACCATCAATGCGCAGAACAAGAAGCACAATTTCGATCTGCCGGCGACGCTGAACAAGTACCAGCATGAAGCCTTCAAGGCGGCGTGTTCGGCCCTGATAAAGCAATAAGCACACCGGCAATTCACTGTGGGAGGGGGCTTGCCCCCGATGGCGGTGTGTCAGCCACTCAGGTACCGCTGATCCACCGTCATCGGGGGCAAGCCCCCTCCCACATTTGATCTTGGTCGCTTACAGGTGAAGGGGTGTAGTACCAGCATGAAGCCTTCAAGGCAGCGTGTTCGGCCCTGATAAAGCAATAAGCACACCGACAATTCACTGTGGGAGGGGGCTTGCCCCCGATGGCGGTGTGTCAGCCACTCAGGTGCCGCTGATCCACCGTCATCGGGGGCAAGCCCCCTCCCACATTGGCTTTGTGGTGTGTTTAGCCGGGTGTACGGTGCTTGTGCAGCAGCCAGTCGCCGAAGGACTTGTCTTCCAGGGCATAACCGCCGCGGCTGGACTTCCATACCAGTTCCTTGTCACGCAGGGCATCGATACACGCCTGGATGGTCTGAGTGCCGGGCACCACGTCGCTGCCCATCTCCTCCAGCACCTTGCTGACCGCAGTGAGGGTGCTGTCGGTGAACGGGGCGAAGGGTTGATTGTGTTGCGAACGCTCCACCATCACTTGCAGCACGGCACGTTGCGCAAGGGTGAGGGCGTTCCAGGCGCTTTCGAATTCGTTCCAGACGCCAGCGCGCAGCACTTCCGCGCGGCTGTGCAGCAACTGGCCCAGGTTGCTCGCCTCGCCCAACTCCAGGGCCACTTCACCGATGATGGTGCGCAGCATCTCGGGGCGCCGGCCTACCAACTCAAATGCTTCGTCGATATCCGCCGCGTTGAATTGGTTGGTCTTGGCCAGGTGCGCGTTGAGATGCGCGGTGTAAGCCTGAGTGAACGCCTTACCCAGCAACGGAAACGGCGTGATGCTGGAGCCGAAAAACGGCTGGCTTTTGCCCAGCACCAAATGAGCGAGCTTGTCGCGGTTGGAGCCGGTGAACACCAGGTGTAAGCCACTGCCCTCGCCTTCGCGGCCCTGGTTGAGCTGGTCGCGTGCGGCCTTGAGGGCGAACATGGCGTTGATGCCCGCTTCGGTGGTGAGCGCGTGCTGGGCTTCATCAATCACCAGCACCACGGTTTTCTCGGCGGCGCGGTGAAGTAATTCCAGTGCTTGCGTAAGGGTCGCGCCCACGGGCAGTTGAGGCTTGGTGAAGTCCCAGGACAAGGTGCGCAGGAAGCTGAGTTTTTCGATGCCGATGTTCTTCGCCAGTTTGCGGATGCCCTTTTCGAAAGGCACCAACGCACCGGCAATGGCGCTGGAAATCAGCTCGGCGGGATCTTTCTCCTTGTCGGCCCACAGGTCCACATACACCGTCAGCCAACCCCGAGCCTGGCACTCGGGGAGAAGGTCTTCGCGCAGAAAAGTACTTTTGCCGGTACGACGCGGCGCCGCGAGAAACAGGCCAGAGGTGAAATCCTGGATACCCACGCCCACCAGGCCATCGGCAATACTGCTTGCCAGGGTGGGGCGGCGGAACACAAAACCGCTGGGCTTGGACATGCTTTTATACTCAATTATTGAACTAACTATAAATTATAGTCGTGAGTATAATTGACTATAATCGCCGGTCAAACCACCTCCCGTCGCCGATCCTCCCGCGGACACTTGGCAAATCGCGCCCGATAGCTGCGGGTGAAATACGACGGCGACTCAAAGCCGCAGGCAAGGCTCACCTCCAGCACGCTCATGTCGCTCTGGCGCAACAACTGCCGCGCTTTTTCCAGGCGCAGGCCGAGGTAGAAGTTGCTCGGCGTGTCGTTCAGATGCAGGCGAAACAGCCGCTCCAGCTGGCGCCGCGTGACTTTGATCGCCTCGGCCAGGGCCAGGGTGCTCAGCGGCGGTTCGGTGTGTTGTTCCATCTCGCCGATCACCTGCACCAACTTCTTGTTGTTGATGCCGTAGCGCGTGGCGATCTGCATGCGCTGGTGGTCTTTGCGCGGGCGGATGCGCCCGAGCACGAATTGCTCGGAGACCTGGATCGCCAGGTCGGGGCCGTGGGCCTGGGCGATCAGGTCGAGCATCAGGTCGATGGAAGCGGTGCCGCCGGCGCAGGTAATGCGGCGGCGGTCGATCTCGAACAGTTCCTGGGTCACGCTCAGGTGCGGATAGGCTTCCTTGAAGGCGTCGATGGCTTCCCAGTGCAGGGTCAGGCGGTGGCCGTCGAGCAGCCCGGCCTCGGCCAGGATGCAGGCGCCGGTGTCGATGGCGCCGAGGGTCACACCGTCATGGTCGAGGCGGCGCAGCCAATGTTCGAGGGCCGGGGTGGCGAATTCAAGCGGTTCGAAACCGGCGACCACCATCAGCGTCGCGCCTTTTTTCAGCGGCTCCAGCGCCGCGTCGGCGTTGACCGACATGCCATTGCTCGCCAGCACCGCGCCGCCGTCCGCGCTCAACACATGCCAGCGGTACAACTCGCCACGAAAGCGGTTGGCCACGCGCAGCGGTTCGAGCGCGGAGATAAAGCCGATGGCCGAGAACCCCGGCATCAGCAGAAAGTAGAAATCCTGGGACATGGTGCGCTCTCGTAGGACCGGCAGCGTGGTCACTGTGATACGCCAGTTCAACGGCCCATTCAAGAGCACAGGTCGCTGCAGTGCAAGAGCGGGTCGCCGCCGTGCGTTTTGTCGCCCCTCAAGCTGCGTAACGTGACCCCACGGCGCACAAAGACGCCGGCCCCCACAATAACGACCTGCCGAGGGAACCACCATGAACCGACTGATCAGCCGCTGCGTGCTCGCCTTCAGCGCCAGCGCCATCTTGAGTACCAGCGTCTTCGCGGCCGACGCGCCATCCTGCCAGAACGTGCGTATGGGCGTGGTGAACTGGACCGACGTGATCGCCACCAGCGCCATGACCCAAGTGTTGCTCGATGGCCTCGGCTACAAGACCAAACAGACCAGCGCGTCCCAGCAAATCATCTTCGCCGGCATCCGCGACCAGCGCCTGGACTTGTTCCTCGGCTACTGGAACCCGCTGATGACCCAGACCATCGCCCCGTTCGTCGACGCCAAGCAGGTCAAGGTCCTCGATAAACCGAGCCTGGAAGACGCGCGCGCGACCCTGGCGGTGCCGACTTATCTGGCCGACAAAGGCCTGAAAACCTTCGCCGACATCGCCAGGTTCGAGAAAGAACTGGGCGGCAAGCTCTACGGCATCGAGCCGGGCTCGGGCGCCAACACCCAGATCAAGGCGATGATCGCCAAGAACCAGTTCGGCCTGGGCAAATTCCAGCTGGTGGAGTCCAGCGAAGCGGGCATGCTCGCCGCCGTCGACCGCGCGGTGCGTCGCAAGGAAGCCGTGGTGTTCTTCGGCTGGGCGCCGCACCCGATGAACGTCAACATCGCGATGACCTACCTCACCGGCAGCGAAGACGCCCTGGGCCCGAACGAAGGCATGGCCACCGTGTGGAGCGTCACCTCGCCGACCTACGCCGAGCAGTGCCCCAACGTCCACAAGCTGCTGACCAACCTGACCTTCACCGCCGCCGACGAGAGCCGAATGATGCAGCCGTTGCTGGAACACAAGGACGCCTTCGAGTCCGCCAAGCAGTGGCTCAAGGATCACCCGCAAGACCAGGCGCGCTGGCTCGAAGGCGTGACCACCTTCGACGGAAAACCCGCCGCCGCCAACCTGCAACTGACCAGCAAATAACGGTATTCGACGCACCGTTTCGCGGTCGTGCCTGACCGCGAACGGCCTCGCTACGCCTTGAAATCACGCCTGTAAGGAACCTGCCCCATGAACCACGACGTCATCATCACCTGCGCACTCACCGGTGCTGGCGACACGAGCGCCAGAAGCCCCCATGTACCGGTCACCCCCAAACAAATCGCTGCCGCCGCCGTGGAAGCCGCCAAGGCCGGCGCCACTGTCGTTCACTGCCATGTGCGCAACCCCGAGACCGGCAAGTTCAGCCGCGACGTCGCCTTGTACCGCGAAGTGATGGAGCGTATCCGTGAGGCCGACATCGACATCATCGTCAACCTCACCGCCGGCATGGGCGGCGACCTGGAGATCGGCGGCGGCGAGACGCCCATGGCATTCGGCCCCAACACCGACCTGGTCGGCCCGCTGACGCGCCTGGCCCATGTGGAAGCGCTGTTGCCGGAAATCTGCACGCTCGACTGCGGCACGCTGAACTTCGGCGATGGCGACACCATTTACGTGTCCACCCCGGCGCAACTGCGGGCCGGCGCCAAACGTATCCAGGCACTTGGCGTAAAAGCCGAGCTGGAAATCTTCGACACCGGCCACCTGTGGTTCGCCAAGCAGATGATCAAGGAAGGCCTGCTCGACGACCCGCTGTTCCAACTGTGCCTGGGCATCCCGTGGGGCGCGCCGGCCGACACCACCACCATGAAAGCCATGGTCGACAACCTGCCTGCCGACGCGGTGTGGGCCGGCTTCGGCATCGGCCGCATGCAAATGCCGATGGCGGCGCAGGCGGTGCTGCTCGGCGGCAACGTGCGGGTCGGGCTGGAAGACAACCTGTGGCTGGACAAAGGCGTGCTGGCCACCAACGGTCAACTGGTGGAACGCGCCAGTGAAATCCTCAGCCGCCTGGGCGCGCGGGTCATGACCCCGGCCGAAGGGCGCCTGAAAATGGGCCTCAAAAAACGCAGCTAACCCCCCTGCCCAAACCGGATCAAAACCTGTGGGAGGGGGCTTGCCCCCTCCCACAGGGGAACATCACCTTATTCAGGAATGTCGCCATGCGTTTTATTACAGATATCAAAACCTTCGCCGCCCTCGGCAGCGGTGTGATCGGCAGCGGTTGGGTGTCCCGCGCCCTGGCCAACGGCCTCAATGTGGTGGCCTGGGACCCGGCGCCCGGTGCCGAAGCCGCGCTGCGCCAACGCGTCGCCAATGCCTGGGGCGCCCTGGAGAAACAAGGCCTGGCCCCCGGCGCATCGCAGGACCGCCTGCGTTTTGTCGCCACGATCGAGGCGTGCGTGAAAGACGCCGACTTCATCCAGGAAAGCGCCCCGGAACGCCTGGAGCTGAAACTGGAGCTGCACAGCAAGATCAGCGCGGCCGCCAAGCCGAATGCGTTGATCGGCTCCAGTACCTCGGGCCTGTTGCCCAGCGAATTCTATGAAGGCTCGACCCACCCTGAACGCTGCGTCGTCGGTCACCCGTTCAACCCGGTGTACCTGCTGCCGCTGGTGGAAGTGGTGGGCGGCAAACACACCGCGCCCGAGGCGATCCAGGCGGCGATCCAGGTGTATGAATCCCTCGGCATGCGCCCGTTGCATGTGCGCAAGGAAGTCCCCGGTTTTATCGCCGATCGCCTGCTCGAAGCCCTGTGGCGTGAGGCGCTGCACCTGGTCAACGATGGCGTTGCCACTACCGGCGAGATCGACGACGCAATCCGTTTTGGCGCCGGCTTGCGCTGGTCGTTCATGGGCACGTTCCTGACCTACACCCTGGCCGGCGGCGATGCCGGGATGCGGCACTTCATGGCACAGTTCGGCCCGGCGTTGCAGTTGCCGTGGACCCACCTGCCGGCGCCGGAGCTGACCGACAAGTTGATCGACGATGTGGTCGACGGCACCCGCGAGCAGTTGGGTAACCACAGCATTTCGGCGCTGGAGCGCTATCGTGATGATTGTCTGTTGGCGGTGCTGGAAGCGGTGAAGACCACTAAAGCCAAGCACGGCATGACCTTCGCCGAATAAGGAAACCCCCAGCATGCCGGCACTGACCACCTACACCACCCAGGTCCACCCCGACTGGGTGGATTACAACGGCCACCTGCGCGACGCGTTCTACCTGCTGATCTTCAGCTACGCCACCGACGCGTTGATGGACACCCTCGGCCTGGACAGCGAAAACCGCGCCGCCAGCGGCCATTCGCTGTTCACCCTGGAGCTGCACCTGAACTACCTGCACGAAGTGAAACTCGGCGCCGACGTGGAGGTGCGTACCCAACTGATCGCCCACGATGCCAAGCGCCTGCACCTCTATCACAGCCTGCACCTGGTGAGCGACGACAAGGAACTGGCGGGCAACGAACAGATGCTGCTGCACGTCGACCTCGCCGGGCCGCGCTCGACGCCGTTCACCGAGGCGACACTGGAACGCCTCGCGGCCATCCGCGCCACGCAAGTCGACCTGCCCACTCCCGCCCTCCTCGGCCGCGTCATTGGCCTGCCCGCGCCAAATGGCCCGAAAACGACCTGTTCATAGCCATCCGAGCCATTCGTGCATTCTGCCCTTGCCGACCGCCTGGTCGGCTACCAGAATCCAAATCGATCCCCCCGCTCCCTTCACCAGGATAAACGTCATGATGCATGCGGATTTGATTGACCAGGATGACCTGCTGAGCAAACTGCGCTCGCTCGGTTTCGAGGTATCCAGCGGCGCCAGCGCCGAGCAGGCCTGTGAATGTGCGGTACGCGGTTTGAGCGAAGCGCGGGCCAAGGCGCTCAAGGGCATGGTCGAGCAGATGTACAGCGGCAGTGCGACGATTCTGCCGGCGGTGCGGCAGGCGATCGATAAGCAGTTATTGCCGGCGCTGATGCAGTTCAAACAGAACTCCGGCGTCTGACAGACCGCTATCGGGGGCAAGCCCCCTCCCACATTTGACTGTATTCACAATTCGAGTGTGGGAGGGGGCTTGCCCCCGATGCAGGCGACTCGGTCTAGAGCCTCACACTGGCAAACGTCGACTCATTGCGCGCCTGGCTCAACGCCGACATCGGCCCCGACAACGGGGACAACACCAACGCCGGCGGAATCGGCATCATCGCCACCTGCTGGGTGGTGTTGGAACCGACGCGCTCATCCCGTGGCGGAATACCGAAGTATTCGCGGTAGCACTTGGAGAAGTGCGGCGTGGACACGAACCCGCACACCGACGCCACTTCGATGATCGACATCGGCGTTTGCTTGAGCAACTGCCGTGCGCGAATCAGGCGCAGCTTGAGGTAGTAGCGCGACGGCGAGCAGTGCAGGTATTTCTGGAACAGCCGCTCCAGCTGGCGCCGCGACACGGCGACGTACACCGCCAGCTCATCCAGGTCGATCGGTTCTTCGAGGTTGGCTTCCATCAGCGCGACGATTTCCTGCAACTTCGGCTGGTTGGTGCCGAGCATGTGCTTGAGCGGCACACGCTGGTGATCCTGTTCGTTGCGGATGCGCTCGTACACGAACATCTCAGAGATCGCCGCCGACAGTTCACGGCCGTGGTCGCGGCTGATCAGGTGCAGCATCATGTCCAGCGGCGCGGTGCCGCCGGAGCTGGTGAAGCGGTTGCGGTCGAGGGTGAACAGCCGGGTGCTCATCGACACGCGCGGGAAGGCTTCCTGCATCGACGCCAGGCATTCCCAGTGCACGCTGCAATCGAACCCATCGAGCAGCCCGGCGCAGGCCAGGGCCCAACTGCCGGTACACACCGCGCCGAGGCGACGGGACTGGCGCGCCTGGCTTTGCAGCCACGACACATGTTCACGGGTGACGGTGCGCTGGATACCCACGCCGCCGCACACGATGACGGTGTCCAGGGCCGGGGCTTTGTGCATGGCGGCATCGGGGGTGATTTGCAGACCGTCGCTGGCCCACACCTGGTTGCCGTCGACACTCAGGGTTGTCCAGCGATACAACTCGCGCCCGGACAACTGGTTGGCCATGCGCAGCGGTTCCACTGCCGAAGCCAGGGAAATCAGCGTGAAATTGTCCAGCAGCAGAAAGCCGATGGATTGAGGCGCACGGTTCTGGGGTTGGGCCCCGGAGTTGAACGACGTCATCGCGGTATCTCCTCACACAAAGCGGGTGATGGCCTCAGGCGAGGCTCTTGTTATTGCGCTCGTCTCTGATGCAGAGAGAGGCGTTGAGTTGATAGAGCAATTGCCATGCCTAAATTTGAATGGCCATTCAATAACTCCTGAAAACGACCTCTTGATGTGTCTAGACAAGCCCCTGTACGAAGTGCGGAATATGCCCCGAATCGGCGGCGCAAGCGGCCCCGTTCAAGGGCTGTGAGCAGATCGGTAGCACTTGTGGGTAGGCGCTTTGAGGGCGAAGCAAGCGTCTGTCACCGCAGGCACGGGTGACGGGTGGTCTGAGGGGAAATCGTTTGGGGGCTACTTATCTGTTTGCGACGCGCTAAAAGGTGGCGCTTTTGGTTCTGGTGTTCACTTTATGAGCAGGGTTGTTTGGACTGGCGCTATCGGGGGCAAGTCGAATCGTCGCACCGCCCCTCCCACATCTGAAATGCGTTCCCCTGTGGGAGGGGGCTTGCCCCCGATAGCGGCGACGCGGTCTCAACACTCAACCGCACTGACCGCCAACCCACCCCGCGACGTCTCTTTGTACTTGTCATGCATATCCGCCCCGGTATCGCGCATGGTGCGGATCACCCGGTCGAGGGAGATAAAGTGCTGGCCGTCGCCGCGCAGGGCCATCTGCGCGGCGTTGATCGCCTTCACCGCGGCAATCGCGTTGCGCTCGATACACGGCACTTGTACCAGGCCGCCCACCGGGTCGCAGGTCAGGCCGAGGTTGTGTTCCAGGCCGATTTCGGCAGCGTTGCACAGTTGCTCCGGGGTGGCGCCGAGGATCTCCGCCAACCCCGCCGCCGCCATGGCGCAGGCTGAGCCGACCTCGCCCTGGCAGCCGACTTCGGCGCCGGAGATCGAGGCGTTCTTCTTGCACAGAATGCCCACCGCCGCCGCGCTGAGCAGGTAGTCGACCACGTTGGCTTCGGTGACGTCGTCGCTGAACTTCATAAAGTAGTGCAGCACCGCCGGGATGATCCCCGCCGCGCCATTGGTCGGCGCGGTGACCATGCGCCCGCCGGCGGCGTTTTCTTCGTTGACCGCGAGGGCGAACAGGTTGACCCACTCCATCGCGCTCAAGGTCGAGCCGATCACGTTGGGCTTGCTCAACTCCAGCAAACTGCGGTGCAACTTGGCGGCGCGACGGCGCACATTCAGGCCGCCGGGCAGGATGCCTTCGTGCTTGAGGCCCTGCTCGACGCACGCCTGCATGGCGCGCCAGAGCGTCATCAGGCCGCTGCGGATTTCATCTTCGGAGCGCCAGACTTTTTCGTTGGCCAGCATCAGCTCGGCGACGCGCAGGTTGTGGCTCTTGCACAGCTGCAGCAGCTCCACCGCGCTGGAGAATTCATAGGGCAATGCGCTGCGGTCCATATCCGCCACGCCGCTTTGCGCCTGGGCTTCATCCACCACAAAGCCGCCGCCGACGGAGTAGTAGGTGTCGCGGTGCAACTCGCCGTCAGCACCGAACACCACCAGGGTCATGGCATTGGGGTGGAACGGTAGGTTTTCGTCGAGCAGGCGCATGTCCCGCGCCCACACGAAAGGCACCGGTAAACGCCCGTCCAGCAGCAGCGTGTCGGTCTCGCGCAGGGTGTGGATACGCAGGCCGATCTGCGCCGGATCGATTGCGTCCGGCCACTCGCCCATCAGGCCCATGATGGTTGCGGTGTCGCTGCCGTGGCCGATGCCGGTGGCCGACAATGAGCCGTAGAGCTGAACTTCGACGCGCCGCACCTGTTCCAACCATTCACGTTCACGCAACCGTTGAACGAACAACGCTGCGGCGCGCATGGGGCCGACGGTGTGAGAACTCGAAGGCCCGATGCCGATCTTGAACAGGTCGAAAACACTGATAGCCATTGCCGTGGAACTCCTCGATAAGCACAGGCCAGGCTTGAACGAGGTGCTACGCTCAGATCGCCCAGATGGCGGCATCATCAGGCTTTTATCTGCCATCACGGCGTCTCACACCGACGCAACCATGCTCATCAGCGTCGCTCACGAGCAAGGGCTTGTTTTGGGCGTTTTTAGCGGTGCAGATGGGTAAAAACAGCGGTTTTTCCTTAGGAAAAATCTGTAAACGACGTCACCGACACTGGATGCGACCCTGCCTGTACTGGATACGACGCCCCCTGTAGGCGTCAGATTTTCACTGGTACATGATCAGTCTCGACTCGTTGGCAAGGCACCGTGCCGCCGCCTCAAAGCACGTTCCAACCGCAACACTTATAAAGCGCGGCGAATGCCGCCAGAAAGCACACAGGAGTCTAGCCCCATGAAAGGTTCACCCTCGTTGTTGTTGGCCGCCATGCTGAGTCTGCCAGTCCTGGCGCACGCTGCAGAACCGGCACAATGTCAGACCGTCAACTTCTCCGATGTCGGCTGGACCGACATCACCGTCACGACCGCGACCACCAGCGAAATCCTCAAGGGCCTCGGCTACAAGCCGCGCACCACGATGATTTCGGTGCCGGTGACCTACAAGTCCCTGGCCGACGGCAAGAACATGGACATCTTCCTCGGCAACTGGATGCCGACCATGGAAAACGACATCAAGCCATACCGTGATGCCGGCACCGTGGAAACCGTGCGCGCCAACCTGGAAAACGCCAAGTACACCCTGGCCGTTCCCGAGGCGCTGTATGACAAAGGCCTGAAAGACTTCGCCGATATCGCCAAATTCAAGGATGAGCTGGAAGGCAAAATCTACGGCATCGAACCCGGCAACGACGGCAACCGCACCATTCAAACCCTGATCGACAAGGACGCGTTCGGCTTGAAGTCGGCCGGTTTCAAAGTCGTCGAGTCCAGCGAAGCCGGGATGCTGTCGCAGGTCGAACGCGCCACCAAGCGCGGCAAGGCCATCGTGTTCCTCGGCTGGGAACCGCACCCGATGAACACCCGCTTCAAGATGAAGTACCTGACCGGGGGTGACGACTCGTTCGGCCCCAACTACGGCCAGGCCACCATCTACACCAACGTGCGCAAGGGCTACACCCAGGAATGCAGCAACGTCGGTCAGTTGCTGAAAAACCTGTCGTTCACCCTGAACATGGAAAGCACCCTGATGGGTAACGTCCTGGACGACAAGATGAAACCCGACGCCGCGGCCAAGGCCTGGCTGAAGAAGAACCCGCAAGTGCTCGATACCTGGCTTGCCGGTGTCACCACCGTCGATGGCAAACCAGGTCTGGAGGCCGTCAAAGCTTACCTCGCCAAGTAATCCCTGCTGACCCCGGGCTGGTGCGCTGGTCCGGGATGTTTTCCCCTTCGCATGTGGACATTCACTACCATGCTGACTGAACAGAAAATCCCACTAGGCCAGTACATCGCTGCCTTCGTCGAATGGTTGACCCAACACGGTGCCAACTACTTCGACGCAATCGCATCGACCCTGGAAACGATGATCCACGGCGTGACGTTCGCGCTGACCTGGTTCAATCCGCTGGCATTGATCGGTCTGATTGCGCTGCTGGCTCACTTCATTCAACGTAAATGGGGCCTGACTGTTTTTGTCATCGCCTCCTTCCTGCTGATCCTCAACCTGGGGTACTGGCAGGAAACCATGGAGACCCTCGCGCAGGTGCTGTTCGCCACCCTGGTCTGCGTGGTCATCGGCGTGCCGCTGGGCATTGTTGCCGCGCACAAACCGATGTTCTACACCCTGATGCGGCCGGTGCTCGATCTGATGCAGACCGTACCGACCTTCGTCTACCTCATCCCTACCCTGACCCTCTTCGGGCTGGGTGTGGTGCCCGGGTTGATTTCCACGGTGGTGTTCGCGATTGCCGCGCCGATCCGCCTGACCTACCTGGGTATCCGTGATGTACCGCAAGAGTTGATGGACGCCGGCAAGGCCTTCGGCTGCTCGCGCCGTCAATTGCTCTCGCGCATTGAACTGCCCCACGCCATGCCGAGCATTGCTGCCGGCATTACCCAATGCATCATGCTGTCGCTGTCGATGGTGGTGATCGCCGCCCTGGTGGGTGCCGACGGCCTCGGCAAGCCGGTGGTCAACGCACTGAACACCGCCGACATCGCCCTGGGCTTTGAAGCCGGCCTGGCGATCGTGCTGCTGGCCATCATGCTCGACCGCATCTGCAAACAACCCGACGCCAAAGTAGGGGGTGATGCATGAGCATTATCCGATTCGACAATGTCGACGTGATCTTCTCCAAAGACCCACGCGAAGCGCTCAAGCTGCTGGACCAGGGCATGAGCCGTAACGAGATCCTGAAAAAGACCGGCCAGATCGTCGGCGTTGAAAAAGCCAGCCTGGATGTGGAAAAAGGCGAGATCTGTGTGCTGATGGGCCTGTCGGGCTCCGGCAAGTCGAGCCTGCTGCGCTGCATCAACGGCCTCAACACCGTCAGCCGTGGCCAGTTGTTCGTCGAGCACGAAGGGCGCCAGATCGACATCGCCTCCTGCACCCCGGCCGAGCTGAAAATGATGCGTACCAAACGCATCGCCATGGTGTTCCAGAAGTTCGCCCTGATGCCCTGGCTGACCGTGCGCGAGAACATCAGCTTCGGCCTCGAAATGCAGGGCCGCCCGGAGAAAGACCGGCGCAAGCTGGTGGACGAAAAGCTCGAACTGGTGGGCCTGAGCCAATGGCGTAACAAGAAGCCGGACGAACTCTCCGGCGGCATGCAGCAGCGCGTCGGCCTGGCGCGGGCGTTGGCGATGGACGCCGACATCCTGCTGATGGACGAACCCTTCTCCGCCCTCGACCCGCTGATCCGCCAAGGCCTGCAGGACGAGTTGCTGGAGCTGCAAAGCAAGCTGAGCAAGACCATCGTGTTCGTCAGCCACGACCTCGACGAAGCCCTCAAGCTCGGCAGCCGCATCGCGATCATGAAAGACGGCAAGATCATCCAGTACAGCGTGCCGGAAGAAATCGTGCTGAACCCGGCGGACGATTATGTGCGTACCTTCGTCGCACATACCAACCCGCTGAACGTGCTGTGCGGGCGCAGCCTGATGCGGACGCTGGACAACTGCAAACGCATCAACGGCTCGGTGTGCCTCGATCCGGGCGGCGACTCGTGGCTCGACCTGGCCGAAGGCAACACCATCCGGGGCGCACGCCAGAATGGCGCGGTGATGAACCTGCAGAACTGGGCACCGGGGCAACCCGTGGAAGGCCTGGGCCGCCTGCCGACACTGGTGGACTCGAATATCGGCATGCGCGATGCGCTGCAGATCCGCTACCAGACGGGCAACAAGTTGGTGTTGCACGACAACAACCAGGTGGTGGGGATCCTGGGGGACAGCGAGCTCTACCATGCCCTGCTGGGCAAGAACCTGGGCTAACAAACACCGCAAAACCAATTGGAGAAACAGGGTCAAAATGTGGGAGGGGGCTTGCCCCCGATAGCGGTGTATCAGTAACAGATGAGCTGACTGACACACTGCAATCGGGGGCAAGCCCCCTCCCACATTTTTTGCCCCAGTGGTGTCAGTGGGGACACCACCAGGCTTCAACCATCAGCTATAGACACGGCCAAGGAGCTGCCGATGGCTTTCAAACTGATCGAGCACGTCCCGGGTGATCTGTTCCTGGGCGAAGCCCATCAGGTCGTACTCCTGAGGCCCGTTGTGCAGGTACACCTCGGCCCGGTAGTAACGGGCGCGCTCCGCCTCGGGCAGTTCGTCCGACGCCACCGCGTAGCCGTCCAGGCTCACTTCGTAGACAAACGGGTTGCCCTCTTCCATCTCGATACGCACACCAATGCAACGCTTGGATTTGCCCAACAGGGTCTGCACGTCCAACCCCTGGTCGCGCAACGCCTTCGTCGCGTCTTCCAGTGCCGGCGTGACGTGCTTGTCCATAAAGCGCTGCACCGTGGCCTGGCTCGGTTGCAGGTCCAGGGCGGTCAAGCGCTCGCTGAAACCACGACGGCCACGCTCGGCCAATTGCGCCTGCTCCAGTTCCGTCGCCATGTCCTGGCGCATCGCCTTGTGCAAACCGAACATAAAGACAATCAGCACCACCGAGAACGGCAGCCCCGCCAGCACCACCATGGTTTGCATGGCTTCGAAGTTACCCGCAAACAGCAAGCCGATGGTCACCAGGGTGATCACCGCCGACCAGAAGATCCGCAGCCAGTGCGGCGCGTCTTCGTCCACGTTGCCGCCTTTGCAGGAAAGGTTGGCCATCATCACCGCGCCGGAGTCCGCCGGGGTCAGGAACAGCACGAAGCCGACAAAGATCGACACGCCGATGACGATTTTCGACGCCGGGTAATGCTCCAGCAATTGGTAGATGGCCATCGACGGTTGTTCCAGCGCCGTCTTGCCCAACGCCACCGCGCCCTGGTTCAACACCAGGTCCAGCGCCGAGTTACCGAAGATCGACAACCACGCCAGGGTGAAGCCCAGCGGGATCAGCAGCACGCCGGCCACCAGTTCACGCACCGTGCGGCCTCGGGAAATCCGTGCGATGAACATGCCCACGAACGGCGCCCAGGAAATCCACCAGGCCCAGTAGAACAGGGTCCACAGGCCCATCCAGCGTTCGGTCTTGTCGGCGTCGCCTTCGTACACATACAGGTCGAAGGTTTTCAGGAGGATGCCGTTGAGGTAGTCACCGGTGTTCTGCACCAGGCCGTTGAGCAGGTGCAGGGTCGGGCCGAACAACAGCACGAAGATCAGCAAACCGCTGAACAACACGATGTTGAGGTTGGACAGGCGACGAATGCCGTTCTCCACCCCCGACACGGCGGCAATGGTCGCCACAGTGCTCATCACGATGATCACGATCAGCAGGTTGGTGTTGCTGTGCTGCATGCCAAACAGGTTTTCCAGGCCGGACGACACCTGCATCGCGCCGATACCGAGGTTGGTCACCAGGCCCAGCAGGGTCACGAACATGCCGAACCCGTCCACCGCATGGCCAGCCGCGCCTTTGACCCAACGCTCGCCCACCAGCGGGTACAACGCCGAGCGCAGGGCCAGTGGCTGGTTATGGCGGTACGCGAAGTACGCCACGGCCAGGCCGACCAGCGCATAGATCGCCCAGCCGTGCAGGCCCCAGTGCAGGAAGGTCAATTGCAGCGCCTGGCGCGCCGCGCCGTTGCTGGCGGCCGCGCCTTCGGGCGGGTTGAAGTAATGGTCCAACGGCTCCGATGCGCCGAAATACAGCAACGAGATGCCGATACCCGACGAAAACAGCATGCCGGCCCAGGCGCCGTAGCTGAAGTCCGGGGTGTCGTCCTTGCTGCCCAGCTTCAGCTTGCCGTAGGACGAAAACGCCAGGCCGACCACGAACACCAGGTAGGCGGCGATCACCAGCATGTAGTACCAGCCGAAGCTTTTCGATAACCACGCCTGCGCCACGCCGAGCATCCGGCCGGCCTCTTGCGGGGCGATGATCAAAATGGCGGTCAGCAACAGAATCAGTGCGGTGGAGGTGTAGAACACCCAACCGTTGACCCGCACCTTTTCCGGTGGGGTTTTTATTAGAGAGGCAGAACTCATGGCGCAGATGCTCCAGGCAGTGCGAGAGAGAAACACAAGGCAGCGGTGATCCCGTGCTCATCGATTTTTCGGCAGTCGACGGACGGGTGTTATAAAGACACCCCGAAAATTCTTGAGCCCGCCGAAGCGGTGTTCAGGCTCTGAAATGGCCTGTTTCAAGGGTTTTCACAGGTGTCAGATGTCGCCACCTACCCGTAGGAAATACCGGCAGGCAGCGACCATTTGTCGCAGAGCTTATTCTTTGTTGATTGAACGTTCAATCAAAACAAAATAGACTGGCCATCGAGTCGACGGACGTCATCGCCCGCCGGCAGGCCTGAGGAGAGGTACTCCATGCCCAAGGTCGGTATGCAACCCATACGCCGCCAACAACTGATCGAAGCCACGCTGACGGCCATCGATCAAGTCGGAATGGGAGATGCCAGCATTGCGCTGATCGCCCGCTTGGCCGGCGTTTCGAACGGCATCATCAGTCACTACTTCAAGGACAAGAACGGCCTGATCGCGGCCACGATGCGGTACTTGATGAATGTGCTGATCGAGAACGTCCACGAACGGCGACAAGCGTTGACGGAGGACACGCCACGGGCGCACCTCCAAGTGATCATCGGCGGCAACTTCGACGCCAGCCAGGTCAACGGCCCGGCAATGAAAACCTGGTTGGCCTTCTGGGCGACCAGCATGCACCACCCGTCTTTGCACAGGTTGCAGCGGATCAACGATCACCGCCTGTATTCCAACCTGTGCTGCCAGTTCCGCCGCGTGTTGCCGCTGCCGGATGCACGCAGCGCAGCCCGAGGCCTGGCGGCCTTGATCGACGGTTTGTGGTTGCGCGGCGCCCTGTCGGGAGATGAGTTCGACACGGCGCAGGCGCAACGGATCGCTTACGAATACATGGATTTCCAATTGGCCAAGCAGGTGAGTTAGAGCACACATAACCGCTCAACCCCTGAACCTCCACTGATCGGTGTTGCCTGACTCTTATTGGCCACCCCTCAGTGGTTAACGCCAACCACTTATGCACTTGCGAGGACTTTATGGCCCGTTTCGACCTGCAAAAACTCTACATTGACGGCGGCTACAGCGACGCTGGCAGCGATGCCACCTTCGAAGCCATCAACCCGGCTAACGGTGAAGTTCTCGCCCAAGTGCAACGCGCAACGTTCGATGACGTTGAACGTGCCGTGGTCAGCGCTGAAAAAGGCCAGAAAATCTGGGCCGCCATGACCGCCATGGAGCGTTCGCGCATCCTGCGTCGTGCCGTCGACATCCTGCGCGAGCGCAATGACGAACTGGCCGCCCTGGAAACCCTGGACACCGGTAAATCCTTCTCCGAAACCAAGTACGTCGACATCGTCACCGGCGCCGACGTGCTGGAATATTACGCGGGCCTGGTGCCAGCCATCGAAGGCGAGCAGATCCCGCTGCGCGACACCTCGTTCGTCTACACCCGCCGCGAGCCGCTGGGCGTGGTCGCCGGTATCGGCGCGTGGAACTACCCGATCCAGATCGCCCTGTGGAAATCCGCACCGGCCCTGGCCGCCGGTAACGCGATGATCTTCAAACCCAGCGAAGTCACCTCGCTGACCACCCTGAAACTGGCGGAGATCTACACCGAAGCCGGCGTTCCGGCCGGTGTGTTCAACGTGTTGACCGGCAGCGGCCGCGAAGTCGGCACCTGGCTGACCGAGCACCCGCGCATCGAGAAAGTCTCGTTCACCGGCGGCACCGACACCGGCAAGAAAGTCATGGCCAGCGCCTCCAGCTCTTCGCTCAAGGAAGTGACCATGGAACTGGGCGGCAAATCGCCGCTGATCGTGTTCGAAGACGCCGACCTGGACCGCGCCGCCGACATCGCGATGATGGCCAACTTCTACAGCTCCGGTCAGGTCTGCACCAACGGTACTCGCGTGTTCGTGCCCAAGCACCTGCAAGCCGCGTTCGAAGCCAAGATCGCCGAACGTGTTGCGCGCATCCGCATCGGCGACCCGCAGGACGACAACACCAACTTCGGCCCGCTGGTCAGCTTCGCCCACATGGAAAGCGTGCTCGGCTACATCGCCAAGGGCAAGGCCGAAGGCGCTCGCGTGCTGTGCGGCGGCGACCGCCTGACCGACGGCGACTTCGCCAAAGGCGCCTTTGTTGCCCCGACCGTGTTCACCGACTGCACCGACGAAATGACCATCGTCCGTGAAGAAATCTTCGGCCCGGTGATGAGCATCCTCACCTACGAGACTGAAGAAGAAGTGATCCGCCGCGCCAACGACACCGACTTCGGCCTCGCCGCCGGCCTGGTGACCAAGGACCTGAACCGCGCCCACCGCGTGATTCATCAACTGGAAGCGGGCATCTGCTGGATCAATGCCTGGGGCGAGTCCGACGCGAAAATGCCGGTCGGTGGCTACAAGCAGTCGGGCGTGGGCCGTGAGAACGGGATCAGCTCGCTGAACAACTTTACCCGCATCAAATCGGTACAGGTCGAGTTGGGCGATTACGCCTCGGTGTTCTAAAGCCTGAGCCTTGCGTTGCCTGTGAGGCCGCTATCGGGGGCAAGCCCCCTCCCACATTTGAATTGTGAATACCTTCAAAGGTGGGAGGGGGCTTGCCCCCGATGAGGCCCGACCTGACCACACTTCAAAGAGGGTGCATTCAATGTCCCAAGAATACGACTACATCATTGTGGGTGCCGGCTCCGCCGGTAACACCCTGGCGACCCGTCTGACCGAAGACGAAGGCGTCACCGTCCTGCTGCTGGAAGCCGGCGGCCCGGATTACCGTCTCGACTTCCGCACCCAGATGCCCGCCGCCCTGGCGTTCCCGCTGCAGGGCCGTCGCTACAACTGGGCCTACGAGACCGATCCAGAGCCGCACATGGACGGCCGTCGCATGGAATGCGGGCGCGGCAAGGGCCTGGGCGGTTCCTCGCTGATCAACGGCATGTGCTACATCCGTGGCAACGCCATGGACTACGACAACTGGTCGAAACTGCCCGGCCTGGAAGACTGGACCTACCTCGACTGCCTGCCGTATTTCCGTAAAGCCGAAACCCGCGACATCGGCCCCAACGACTACCACGGCGGCGACGGCCCGGTCAGCGTGACCACGCCCAAGGCCGGCAACAACCCGCTGTTCCACGCCATGGTCGAAGCCGGCGTACAGGCCGGTTACCCGCGTACCGAAGACTTGAACGGCTACCAGCAGGAAGGCTTCGGCCCGATGGACCGTACCGTCACGCCAAACGGCCGGCGCGCCAGTACCGCACGCGGTTACCTGGACACGGCTAAAAAGCGTTCCACCCTGACCATCGTCACCCACGCCTTGACCGACAAAGTGCTGTTCGAAGGCAAGCGTGCGGTCGGCGTGCGTTACCTGATCGGCGCCGCCGAAGAACGCGTCGAAGCCCGTGCGCGTAAAGAAGTGCTGGTGTGCAGCGGCGCCATCGCCTCGCCGCAACTGCTGCAACGCTCCGGCGTCGGCCCGGCCAAACTGCTCGAAAGCCTCGACATCCCGGTGGTCCACGACCTGCCCGGCGTCGGCGAAAACCTGCAGGACCACCTTGAGCTGTACCTGCAATATGCCTGCACCCAACCGGTGTCGTTGTACCCGTCGCTGCTCTGGTACAACCAACCGGCCATCGGTGCCGAGTGGCTGTTCAACGGCACCGGCATCGGCGCCAGCAACCAGTTCGAAGCGGGCGGTTTTATCCGTACCCGGGAAGACTTCGATTGGCCGAACATCCAGTATCACTTCCTGCCGGTGGCGATTAACTACAACGGCAGCAACGGCGTGAAAGAGCATGGTTTCCAGGCGCACATGGGCTCCATGCGTTCGCCGAGCCGTGGCCGCGTGCAATTGAAGTCGAAGAACCCACGGGACTACCCGAGCATTCTCTTCAACTACATGGCCACCGAGCAGGACTGGCAGGAATTTCGCGATGGCATCCGCCTGACCCGCGAAATCATGCAGCAGCCGGCGCTCGACCCGTTCCGTGGCCGCGAAATCAGCCCGGGCATCGAGGTGCAAACCGACGAGCAACTCGACCAGTTCATCCGCGAACACGCCGAGACCGCGTTCCATCCGTCCTGCTCGTGCAAGATGGGCAGCGACGAGATGGCCGTGGTGGATGGCGAAGGCCGCGTGCATGGCATGCAGGGCCTGCGGGTGGTCGATGCGTCGATCATGCCGATCATCACCACCGGCAACCTGAACGCGCCGACGATCATGATCGCCGAGAAAATCGCCGACAAGATCCGTGGCCGCAAGCCACTGCCGCGCAGCACCGCTGACTACTACGTGGCAGGCGATGCGCCAGTGCGGGGCAAGCCGATGCGTGAAGTGGGGCCGACTGCGCAGTAACTGGAAGACCGTGTCGCCCTATCGGGGGCAAGCCCCCTCCCACACTTCGATTTGTGAATACATTCAAAATGTGGGAGGGGGCTTGCCCCCGATAGGGCCCGACCCAACACCGCAAACCTTACGCCTACACTCTCCTTGATCCGCTCCCCAGCCCAGGCCTACTCTGTTCGTCTGCCCGCGCTGAGCCGCCCACAAGGAAGGCCCCATGTTCGAACACCACGCCACACTCAAAAAGCATTTCAGTGCCCTGCACACCACCGCCGAGTTTTTCTCCCTGCGTTACGTGCGCGAATCCGGCCACTACCTGTCGGTGCGCAAGAACGTCGCCGCACCACCGCACCTGAACCACGACGAAGGCGCCATGCTCACCGTGCGCGTCAACGGTGTCGAAACCTACGCCGCGACCCACGATATTTCCCTGCCCGGCCTGCAAGCTGCGCTCGAGCGTGCCGAACAGCAAGCACGCCTGATAAAACCCCACGCCCTGCTCGACCTGCGCGAGCAACACGTGTCCAGCGACGTCGCCGATTACCTGTCGCCCCACCTTGAGCAAGCCTTCCCCTCCTTGAGCGACTGCTACCAATTGCTCGGCGCTGAATCCGCAGCCGTGCCCCGGGACGAGCGCCTGGTGAACTGGGAAGTCAGCCTCGGCCTGAGCCACGTCGAACAGATCTACCTCAACAGCGCCGGCGCGGAACTGCGCCAGGCCCAGCGTTTTGTGTTCCCTGGCGTCAACGTCACGGCCTACGACGGCAACGACAGCCAGTCGCGCACCCTCGGCGGCAGTAACTTCGGCCAGCAAGGCGGGTTTGATGTGATCGAGCGCTTCGGCCTGGTCGGCGCCGCGCCGCGCATCGCCGACGAAGCCCTGCAACTGCTGCTGGCGCCGAACACGCCGCAGGGCCCGCGTGACCTGCTGTTGATGCCCGACCAGATGATCCTGCAGATCCACGAATCAATCGGCCATCCGCTGGAACTCGACCGCATCCTCGGTGACGAGCGCAATTACGCCGGCACCAGTTTTGTGAAGGCCAGCGACTTCGGCCACCTGCAATACGGCTCCAAGCTGCTCAACGTGACCTTCGACCCGGACATCCCCGAACAACTGGCCAGCTACGGCCACGACGACGACGGCACCCCGGCCAGCAAACAATTCCTGATCCGCGAGGGGCTGCTGCTCAAACCGCTGGGCGGGGCGTTGTCGCAATTTCGCGCGGGCATGAGCGGCGTCGCCAACAGCCGCGCCAGCAGCTGGAACCGCCCGCCGATCGACCGCATGGCCAACCTGAACATCGAGGCCGGCGACCAGAACCTGGCGCAACTGATCGGCGGCATCGAACACGGCATCCTGATGTCGACCAACCGTTCGTGGTCCATTGACGACGCGCGCAATAAATTCCAATTCGGTTGCGAATGGGGCCAGTTGATCGAAAACGGCGAACTCAAAGGCGTGGTGAAAAACCCCAACTACCGCGCCATTTCCGCGCAGTTCTGGCGCAACCTCAGCGCCGTGGGCGACGCCAGCACCTTCCAGGTGTTGGGCACGCCGAACTGCGGCAAAGGCGAGCCCAACCAGGTGATCCGCGTCGGCCATGCCTCGCCCGCCTGTGTATTCAGCCATGTCGACGTATTTGGGGGAGACGCCTGATGAACAACTTCAAGGCATTGGTGGAGTGGCTCAAGCAGGCCCTCACCGACAAAGAACAATTTCACCTGGGCTACGCCGCGGAATCGTCCGAGTTCGTGCGTTTCAACCACGCCAAAGTGCGTCAGGCCGGGCAGGTGCAACAGGCCAGCCTGACCCTCAAACTGATCAACGATGGCCGCCACGCCGACCTCGGCATCACCCTCGGCGGCGAGCCGGCGCTGGACCGCCAGCGCCTCGCCGCTGGCCTGCAACAGCTGCGCGAAACCTTGCCGTTGCTGCCGCACGATCCGTACCTGTTGCTGAACCACAACGCCTGGCAGAGCCAAAACGAACAGGCCCGGCCGCTGCCCGAGCTGGGCCAGGTGCTGGGAGACATCAGCCAGGCGGCACACGGCGTCGATCTGGTCGGTTTCTACGCCGCTGGCCCGATCAGCCGTGGCTTCGCCAGTTCGGACGGCGCGTTCGGCTGGCATCAGGCCAATAGTTTCAACTTCGACTTCAGCCTGTTCCACGCCAACGGCGAAGCGGTCAAAGCCAGTTACGCCGGCAATGAATGGAACAGCGCCGAGTTCGCCCGCCGCTTCCAGCAGGCTCGCGAACAGCTGGAATTCCTCGGACGGCCACTGCACAAGCTGGTGCCCGGCGAGTACCGCGCCTACCTGGCGCCGGCAGCCCTGGAAGAAATCATCAGCATCATCACCTGGGGCGGTTTTTCCGCCCAGGCCATCGCCAGCAAAAGCAGCTCGCTACAGCGGCTGTATGCCGGCGAGCAGGCGTTGAGCACGCTGGTGACGGTGGATGAGCACATCAGCGGTTCCCTGAGCCCGGCGTTCTCCAGCGAAGGCTACCCGTGCAGTGACGTCACGCTGATCAACGCCGGCCAGGGCGCCGGCCAACTGGTCAATTCGCGCAGCGCCGCCGAATACGGCCTCAGCACCAACGGCGCCAGCAGCGACGAGTCCCCCAGCGCGTTGCAGATGGCGGCGGGCAGCCTGGCCCAGGCCGATATCCTCAAGCAATTGGGCACCGGGCTGTATATCAGCAACCTGTGGTACCTGAACTACTCCGACCTGCCGGCAGCGCGCCTGACCGGCATGACGCGGTTCGCCACGTTCTGGGTGGAAGACGGCGAGATCAAGGCGCCGGTCAGCACCATGCGCTTCGATGACAGCGTCTACAGCCTGCTCGGCTCACAACTCGAAGCGCTGACCGCAGAGCGCGAACTGTTGCTGTCGGCCAGTACCTACAGCCAGCGCAACACCGCGTCCAATCTGTTGCCGGGGGCATTGGTCAAGCGCCTGACCCTGACCCTCTGACCGACAGTAGTCTGCTTGTGGGAGGGGCCCCCTCCCACATTGTTTTGTGTTGATTTCAGACGTCTTGTTTCGACATGTCCTACAGCTAAATCCGACCTCTCTCACCGCCCGCCCAAGGCCGGTTGTCGCCTGTAAAAAACCCCGTTATAACGGTTAGTGGCACCCCGCCACCTAACCCACGTGCCCGCACGTGATGCATGACCTCGCCCGGGAAAAGGCAAGCTGGAGCACTGACATGAACCATGGAAGTTTTGTCATAGAAAAGCTGTTCAAGCACTACAACGTTCATGTTGAGCAACTAGGTCACCATCCGCAAAAGAAAACCGTGCTGATGGTCAATGGCGCGCTATCCACCACGCGCTCCTTCGCCCGCACCAGTAAATGCCTGGCCGAGCATTTCAATGTGCTGCTGTTCGATTTACCGTTCTCCGGCTATTCACGCGAGCACAACACCGACCTGGACCTGGTGACCAAGGACGACGAAGTGCAAATCCTGCGGGCGCTGGTGGAGCGCTTCCAGGTCAACCACCTGGTGTCGGCCTCGTGGGGCGGCATCTCCACGCTGCTGACCCTGGCACACAACCCGCCCTCCATCGAAAGCTCGGTGGTGATGGCGCTGGCGCCGAACCTCAACCAGGCGATGCTCGACTATGTGGAGCGGGTGCGCGTGCTGATCGAAGCCGACGACAAATCCGCCGTCGGCCACTTGCTCAACGACACCGTGGGCAAATACCTGTCGCCGCGACTCAAGCGCAATAACCATCGGCACCTGTCGAACATGGCCACCACCGAATACCGCCAGGCGCGCTTTCATATCCATCAGGTGCTGGCGCTGGGCGATGGCAACTACCTGCCACAGCTCAGCCGGATCGAAACGCCGGTGCATTTCCTCAACGGCACGCTGGACGAATACACCCCGGCCGCCGAGGCCCGACTGTTCCAGCACTACGTAGGCCGCAGCAGCTTTGCCGTCGCCGAACATACCGGGCATCTGCTCGACCTGGAGTCCCGCGAAGCGGCGCGGGCGGTACATCGCGCGCTGCTGGATTTTCTGGTGGGTGAGCACGCGATGTTGTCGGATGTGGACGAACCTTCAGTGGGAAAAGGAGCGACGAATGGCGCATAATCGCCGACACATAGCCTCCTAACAAAAGGGATCCCATGCCAAATCGCGCCCCTCTCGATGCCAAGACCGCCCGCTGGCTCCCCTGGGTGGTCGCGATTGCCTTCTTCATGCAATCGCTGGATGGGACGATTCTCAACACGGCACTGCCGGCGATGGCCCGGGACCTCGCGGAAAACCCGCTGCGCATGCAAGGGGTGGTGATCGCCTACATGCTCACCGTCGCCTTGCTGATCCCGGCGTCGGGCTGGATCGCCGACCGCTTCGGCACCAAGAAGATCTTCTTTGGCGCGATCATGCTGTTCAGCATCGGCTCGCTGCTGTGCGCGCTGTCCAGCAGCTTGACCATGCTCGTCGGCGCGCGGGTGGTCCAGGGCCTGGGCGGTGCGCTGATGCTGCCGGTCGGCCGGCTGGTGGTGCTGCGCGCTTATCCGCGCTCCGAGCTGGTGCGGATCATGGGCTTCATCACCATCCCCGGCCTGCTCGGTCCGTTGCTCGGCCCGACCATGGGCGGCTGGATGGTGCAATACCTGACCTGGCACTGGATCTTCCTGATCAACCTGCCGGTGGGCATGATCGGCTGCTACGCCGTGTGGAAACTGATCCCCGACCTGCGCGGCAGCGAGCGCACGCGGTTCGACGGCATCGGCTTCCTGCTGTTCGGCGCGGCGATGGTGTTGATCACCATCGCCATGGAAGGCCTGGGCGAATTGCACCTGCCGCACCTGCGGGTGATGTTGCTGCTGTTCGGCGGGCTGGCCTGCCTGGCGGCCTATTGGCTGCGCGCCGGGCATATCGATAACCCGCTGTTTGCGCCGGCGCTGTTCAAGACCCGTACCTTTGCGGTGGGCATCCTGGGCAACCTGTTCGCACGCCTGGGCAGCGGCGCCTTGCCGTTTCTGGTGCCGTTGCTGTTGCAGGTGGCCTTGGGCTATTCACCGTCCCAGGCCGGGATGAGCATGCTGCCCCTGGCGGCGGCGGCGATGCTGGCCAAGTCGGTTGCACGGCCGTTGATCGAACGCCTGGGCTACCGCGTGGTGCTGACCGGTAACACCCTGGCCTTGGGCCTGATGCTGGCGAGCATGGGCCTGGTCAGCGAACAGACGCCCTACCCGCTGCTGCTGGGCATGCTGGCGATACTCGGGGCGATCAACTCCTTGCAGTTCACCGCGATGAACACCGTTACCCTGATCGACCTCGACGATGCCCAGGCCAGCAGCGGCAACAGCTTGCTGTCGGTGGTGGCACAACTGTCCCTGAGCCTCGGCGTAGCCTGCGCCGGTGCGCTGCTCGGCGGGTTCACCGCCGAATCGGGCAATGACGGCGTGAGCACGGTACTCGGCGCCTTCCAACTGACCTTCCTCACCGTGGGCATCATGGCAATGCTGGCGGCGGCGATCTTCCTGCAACTGTCGCCAAAAGACGGCAAACGCATCGGCAGCCGCGAACACGACATCGAACACTAGCAGGCGTCTCGTCGAGAACTTGCAGGGAAAATCCCACGGGACTGCTACACTGCGCGACATTTTGTTTTTGCAGAGCCAGTCCCGTGACCACCATCGCCACCGCTTTTAATACGTTGCCGCTCTCCGCCGCCATGCTGGCTAACCTCGACTCGCTGGGTTATGCCGAGATGACGCAGATCCAGGCGCAGAGCTTGCCGGTGATCCTCAAGGGGCTGGACCTGATTGCCCAGGCCAAGACCGGCAGCGGCAAGACGGCTGCGTTCGGCATCGGCCTGCTGAACCCGATCAACCCGCGCTACTTCGGCTGCCAGGCCCTGGTGATGTGCCCGACCCGCGAGCTGGCCGACCAGGTGGCCAAGGAAATCCGTCGCCTGGCCCGCGCCGAAGACAACATCAAGGTGCTGACCCTGTGCGGCGGCGTGTCCCTCGGCCCGCAGATCGCCTCCCTGGAACATGGCGCCCACGTCATCGTCGGCACCCCGGGCCGCATCCAGCAACACCTGCGCAAAGGTTCGCTGGTGCTCGACGGCTTGAACACGCTGATCCTCGACGAAGCCGACCGCATGCTCGACATGGGTTTCTACGACGCCATCGAAGACATCATCAGCAAGACCCCGGCCCGCCGCCAGACCCTGCTGTTCTCGGCCACCTACCCGGTGAGCATCAAGCAGCTGGCCTCGAAATTCATGCGCGCGCCGCAGCAAGTGAAGGCCGAAGCGTTCCACTCCGATGAGCAGATCGAGCAGCGTTTCTACGAGATCTCGCCGGAAGAACGCATGGAGGCCGTCACCAAAGTCCTCGCGCATTTCCGCCCGGCCTCGTGCGTGGCGTTCTGCTTCACCAAGCAGCAAGTGCAGGAAACCGTCGACCACCTGACCTCCAAAGGCATCTCCGCCGTCGGCCTGCATGGCGACCTGGAACAGCGTGACCGCGACCAGGTGCTGGCGATGTTCGCCAACCGCAGCACCTCGGTACTGGTCGCCACCGACGTCGCTGCCCGCGGCCTGGACATCGATTCGCTGGACATGGTGATCAACGTCGAACTGGCCCGCGACTCGGAAATCCACATCCACCGCGTCGGCCGCACCGGCCGTGCCGGTGAGACCGGGATCGCCATCAGCCTGGTGGCGCCGTCCGAAGCGCACCGCGCCCAGGCCATCGAGCAACTGCAGAAGTCGCCGCTGAACTGGGACCAACTGGACAACCTCAAGCCACAGAGCGGTGGCCCGCTGCTGCCGCAGATGAGCACCCTGTGCATCGCCGCCGGCCGTAAAGACAAGGTCCGTCCGGGCGATATCCTCGGCGCACTGACCGGTGAAGCCGGCATTCCGGGGGCCCAGGTCGGCAAGATCGCGATCTTCGATTTCCAGGCGTTTGTGGCCGTGGAACGCAGCGTCGCCAAGCAGGCGCTGCAGCGCCTGAACGACGGCAAGATCAAAGGCCGCTCGCTGCGCGTGCGGATCCTGTAAAAAACCCACCACCCTTGTAGGAGCGAGCTTGCTCGCGAAAAACCTCAACGATCACGCAGCGCTATCAGGTAGCCCGTGTCGTCTATGGGGTTTTCGCGAGCAAGCTCGCTCCTACAGGGATCGTACTGATTCATAGATGAGGACACCGTTGTGCGCTCGACCGAAGTTGTGATCATTGGCGCCGGCGCCGCAGGCTTGATGTGTGCTCTGACCGCCGCCGGACGTGGGCGCAAGGTGATGCTGATCGACCACGCGAACAAGGCCGGCAAGAAGATCCTGATGTCCGGCGGCGGTCGCTGCAACTTCACCAATATGTACACCGAACCGGCGAACTTCCTCTCGCACAACGCGCACTTCTGCAAGTCCGCCCTGGCCCGCTACACCCAATGGGACTTCATCGGCCTGGTGGCCAAGCACGGCGTGCCGTACCACGAGAAGAAGCTCGGCCAGTTGTTCTGCGATAACAAATCCAGCGACATCCTCGGCATGCTGCTCGACGAGTGCATCCAGACCGGCGTGAGCCTGCACCTGGACACCTCGATCGAAACCATCGCCAAGCTCGACAGCGGCTACCAGTTGCAGACCACCCTGGGCGAGCTGCGCTGCGAATCCCTGGTGATCGCCACCGGCGGCCTGTCGATCCCGACCCTCGGCGCGACCGGCTTCGGTTACCAGGTGGCCAGGCAATTCGGCCACGAACTGCTGCCGACCCGCGCCGGGCTGGTGCCGTTCACCATCACCGACCAGCTCAAGGAGCTGTGCGGCGAGTTATCCGGCACGTCGGTCGATTGCCTGGTCAGCTGCAACGGCCAGAGCTTTCGCGAGAACCTCCTGTTTACCCATCGCGGCCTGAGCGGGCCGGCGATTCTGCAGATTTCCTCCTATTGGGAGTCCGGCGACACGGTCGAGATCAACCTGCTGCCCGACCACGACGCCCACGCCTGGCTGCAACAGCAACAAGCCGAGCGCCCCAACAGCGAGCTGAAAACCCTGCTGGGTGAAATCTTCACCAAGAAGATGGCCAACCTGCTGGCAGAAACCTGGTTCGTGTCCAAGCCGATGAAGCAGTACACCCACGCCGAACTGGCCGACATCGCGCAAAAACTGGCGAGCTGGCAATTGGTACCGGCAGGCACCGAAGGTTATCGCACCGCCGAAGTGACGCTGGGCGGCGTGGATACCCGGGAAGTGTCGTCCAAGACCATGGAATCGCTGAAAAGCCCGGGCTTGTACTTCATCGGTGAAGTGCTGGATGTGACCGGCCACCTCGGCGGCTTCAACTTTCAGTGGGCCTGGGCGTCGGGCTACGCCGCCGCGCAATACGTCTGACACAACGCGGTAAAAATGTGGGAGGTGGGGCAAGCCCCCTCCCACATTTTGATTTTCAGTGTGCCCGGGAGAAATTTTGTGCAGTGATGTGATCACCACCCTTGCCGCAGCGTCCTTGATAGCTCAATTTAGCGGCATCGTCCCGGAAGACTCCAGCCTTCATGTCATCGACCTCGTTCAAGCAGTCCATGCGGCGCCTATGGGCACTGGATAAATTCAGTTACAGCGTTCGGGTATTCATCGCCCTCACCGGCAGCATGACGCTGTGCTGGTATCAGGATGAAATGACACTGCTGATCCCGCTGTTCCTGGGGATTATCGCCAGTGCCCTGGCCGAGACCGACGACAGTTGGCAAGGCCGCCTCAACGCCCTGGCGGTGACGCTGGTGTGTTTCAGCATTGCCGCGCTGTCGGTGGAGCTGTTGTTCCCCTACCCCTGGGCCTTCGCGGTCGCCCTGGCCCTGGCGAGTTTCGGCCTGACCATGCTCGGCGCCCTCGGTGAGCGTTATGGCGCGATTGCGTCGGCCACCTTGATCCTGTCGGTCTACACCATGATCGGCGTGGACCAGCGCGGCGGTGCCGTCACGGATTTCTGGCACGAACCGCTGCTGCTGGTGGCCGGCGCCGCCTGGTACGGTGCGCTGTCGGTGCTGTGGCAGGTGCTGTTTTCCAACCAGCCGGTGCAGCAGAGCCTGGCGCGGTTGTTTCGCGAGTTGGGGCATTACCTCAAGCTCAAATCGTCGCTGTTCGAGCCGATCCGCCAGTTGGACGTGGAAGCGCGCCGCTTGGAGCTGGCTCAGCAAAACGGCCGGGTGGTGGCCGCGCTGAATGCGGCGAAGGAAATCATCCTGCACCGCGTCGGCAATGGCCGGCCGGGCTCCAAGGTCAGTCGTTACCTCAAGCTGTATTTCCTGGCCCAGGACATCCACGAACGCGCCAGCTCGTCGCACTATCCCTACAACGCCCTGGCCGAGGCCTTCTTCCACAGCGATGTGCTGTTCCGCTGCCAGCGCCTGCTGCGCCAGCAAGGCAAGGCCTGCGAGGCCCTGGCCGAATCGATCCAACTGCGCCAGCCGTTCATCTATGACGCCAGCTTCGCCGAAGCCTTGGGCGACCTGAACGCCTCCATGGAACACCTGCGCATCCAGAGCAACCCGGCCTGGCGCGGCCTGCTGCGTTCCTTGCGTGCGCTGGCGGCCAACCTGTCGACCCTCGACCGCCTGCTGGGCGACGCGAGCAACCCGGACGCCCTGGCCGACGCCAGCGACAGCAACCTGCTTGACCGCGCCCCACGCAACCTCAAGGAAATGTGGACGCGCCTGCGCACCCAGCTCACGCCGACTTCGCTGCTGTTCCGCCACGCCTTGCGCCTGGCCCTGGCGTTGACCATCGGCTATGGCACCCTGCATGCGATCCACGCTTCCCAGGGCTACTGGATCATCCTCACCACCCTGTTCGTCTGCCAGCCCAACTACGGCGCCACCCGGCGCAAGCTCGGCCAGCGGATCATCGGCACGGCCATCGGGCTCACCGTGGCCTGGGCGCTGTTCGACCTGTTCCCCAGCGCCCTGGTGCAGTCGATGTTCGCCATCGCGGCGGGCCTGGTGTTCTTTATCAACCGCACCACCCGCTACACCCTGGCCACCGCGGCGATCACCCTGATGGTGCTGTTCTGCTTCAACCAGGTGGGCGATGGCTACGGGCTGTTCCTGCCACGCCTGTTCGACACCTTGATCGGCAGCGTGATTGCCGGCCTGACCGTGTTCCTGTTCCTGCCGGACTGGCAAGGCCGGCGCCTGAACAAAGTGCTGGCCAATACCCTGACCTGCAACAGCATCTACCTGCGCCAAATCATGCAGCAATACGCCGCCGGCAAAAGCGACGACCTGGCTTACCGCCTGGCCCGACGCAACGCGCACAACGCCGACGCGGCGCTGTCCACCACCCTGGCGAATATGCTGATGGAGCCGGGGCAGTTCCGTAAGGAGGCCGACGTGGGCTTCCGCTTCCTGGTGCTGTCCCACACCTTGCTCAGCTACCTGTCGGGGCTCGGCGCGCACCGCGAAACCCAACTGCCGGCCGACGTGCGCGAGCACTTGATCGACGGCGCGGGGAAAACCCTGGCGGCGAGCATCGACGAAATCGCCACGGGGCTGGCCAATAAACAGCCGATCTCGATTCAGAGCGATGCCGAGGAAGCCTTGGCTGCGGAGCTGGAACAGATGCCGGACGAGATCGATGAGGGGCAACGTCTGGTGCAGACGCAACTGGCGTTGATTTGCCGGCAGTTGGGGCCGTTGCGCACCCTGGCGGCCCACCTGATCAAAGACATCAGCGCGGCGTAGGCCACTACATGCCGTGCTGCTTCATCAACCGCGCATAACTGCCGTCGGCCTTCATCTTGGCAATCTCGCGGTCAAAACCGGCAACGATCTGCTCATGCTCGGGGTTCTTCAGGCTGACCAGAATATGCAGGCTGTTTTCACTCAACGGCTGCGGCAAAAACTCCACCGCATTGCGCACCCGCGCCGACTCCTGCGCCAGGTAATAACGGGCAACGAATTCGTCCTCCACCGTCAGGCGTACCCGGCGCGCAACGAGCATCCGCACCGCCATGGCGAAGTTGTGTACCGGGACTTTCTGTAACTGCGTGTCCTGGTCGAACGCCGCGGAATACGCATACCCCCGCACCACGGCGATGGGATAGTCGTGCAGTTGCTCAAGGTTCTGGAACTCGATCGGGTCGTCGCGACGCTTGATAAAAACCAGGCGGTTGATCAGGTATTCAGCAGAAAACTGCCCCAGGCGCGTGCGGGCCTCGTCATACCAGGCGTTGACCACCACGTCGTAGCGCCCATCGCCGACGCCCATCAACGCGCGAGCCCAGGGCACCTGCTCGAAATCACTGGCATAACCGGCGCGGGCCAAGGCGGTGCTGACAATATCGGTAGCCAGCCCGCCATTGATCAAGGTGGCATCGGTAAAGGGTGGCCAGGCATCCGCCACCAGGCGCAGACGCTGTGCGAATGCCGGCTGGGCCAGCAACAACATTCCAATCAAAGCAACGGCACGAGAAAATCGCGGCATGCTTAAAGTCCTTGGCAGGCAGGCGGTGGCCCTGGCTCAGGCGGTACCTGAGGATGTAACAGTAGCTCAGATTACACAAAGAACCCGCCGCTGAATGCATACAATGATGGCAGATTGACGTCACTGTTCCAAACAACCGATTTAGACAGAAGTGCCCGCCGCGCTTACTATCCGGGACAGACACTTCCAAGAGAATCACACCATGACAGTCGAATGGGTCTGCAAACATCACAACGACCTGGGCAAGGAGCAGCTGTACGCCATTCTGCGCCTGCGCAGCGAGGTCTTCGTTGTCGAGCAAAAGTGCGTCTACCAGGACATCGACGGGCAGGACCTGCAAGGCGATACCCACCATCTGATGGCCTGGAAAGGCGATGACCTGGTGGCCTACCTGCGCCTGCTGGACCCGGAGACCCAGGCCGGGGATGTGGTGATCGGCCGGGTGATCGTGGCACCGATGGCACGCGGCACCGGGCTGGGGCATCTGCTGATGGAAGAAACGCTCAAGCAGATTGACGATATCTGGCCAGAGACGCCGATCTTTCTCTCAGCCCAGGCGCATTTGCAGGGGTATTACGCGCGGTATGGTTTTTTGGTGGCGGGTGAGGAATACCTTGAGGACGACATTCCGCACATCGGCATGCGGCGCGCCTGATGGCCCCATCGCGTCAGCCCAGCGACCGCCAAGCCTCAGGGATAACCCAAGACCTGTTTGATCGACGCCAGATTCGCCTCGATCCACCGCCGATCGATCGCGCCCCAGTCGCGAATCCGATAGCACCCCGCATGATTGCGCGCGCCGTCTTCCTGCTCGAACTCGCAGACGATATCCAGATCCGCCAATGCCGCAATCGTGTCCTGCGCGGTGCGCCGGGGCATGCCCGTCACCTCGGTCAGCGCCGGCACGCTGCTGGCCTGCTGGCTGTCGATCAGATACGCCACGTACAGGCGGCGGTAGAAGCTGCTCTTGGTCTTGCTCACATCCATGGTCAACCGCCTTGGAAAGTCAGGGTTTGCCCTGCAGGTCGCGATACGTGAGGTACACGCGCAGGTCGAATTCCACCTGATGGTAGCCCGGCATCATGTACTCACAGAGTTTGTAGAACGCTTTGTTGTGGTCCGATTCCTTGAAGTGCGCCAGTTCGTGTACCACGATCATGCGCAGAAATTCCGGGGCGGCTTCCTTGAACAGCGCGGCGATCCGGATTTCTTTCTTGGACTTCAGATTGCCGCCCTGCACCCGCGAAATCGTGGTGTGCAGGCCGAGGGCACGGTGGGTCAGGTCGAGGCGGTTATCGAACAGCACTTTGTCGATAGCCGGCGCGTTGCGCAGGTGCTCCTGCTTCAAGGCCAGCGCGTAGGCATACAGGGCCTTGTCGCTCTGCACGGCGTGACGTTCGGGGTAACGCTGCTCCAGGTAGGCGCCCAACTGGTCCTTGGCGATCAGTTGGCGCACTTGCTCCTGAAGGGCAGCGGGATAGGCCTGGAGGTATTTCAGCGCGGTCATTGAGGTCTGCAACAGGGTTCGAATGGGCGCCAGTGTAGCGAATTCAGCAGGAACGGGCGCGCAACCAGTCGACCACCGCCCCGGCCATCAACGGTGGGGCCGCCCATGGCCCCTGGACAAACGGGCAACCATTGGCCTTGAGCCACTGGGCTTGCTCCAGCGTCTCTACACCCTCGGCGACTACCAGCACGCCGAAATGCCCGCACAACTCGATAATGCTGCGGGCCATCGCCGCATCCCGCGTCGAGCCCGGCAGGCCCGCGACCAATTGGCGGTCCAGCTTGAGCGTGTCGAATGGCAGGTCGCGCAGATGGGCCAGGGAACAGTGGCCGGAACCGAAGTCATCCAGGGCGATGCGTACCCCCACCGCGCGCAGTAACTTGAACTGCTTGGCGGACGCGTCGAGGTTATGCATCAGGCTGTCCTCGCCGATTTCCACCTCCAACTGGCGCCCCTGCAACCCATGTCGGTCGAGTACCTGCTGCAGTTGGCTCGCCAGGTTGGGCATGTTGAACTGGCTGCTGCTCAGGCTCACGCTCAACACCAGTTCATCCTCGAACATGGCTTGCCACACCTGACGCTGGGCGGCGACCTGGTGGTAGATCCAGGCACTCAACTGGCTGATCAGCCGCGCCTCTTCCAGCAGCGGCAAAAACAGCCCCGGCGGTACATCGCCGACACTCGGGTGCTGCCAGCGCAACAACGCCTCGACGCCGCGCAGATGGCCGTCCTCCAGAGACACCTGGGGCTGGTACACCAGGGTGAAATCCTTGTTCTGGATGGCGTTGCGCACGCTGTCCTCGAGCATCAGCCGCGAGCGGGCGCGACCGTTCATTTCCTGATCGTAATAGCGATATTGCTGACGCCCCGCACGCTTGGCCTCATACATGGCGATGTCAGCCGCACGCAACAGGCCGCCCAAGTCCGAGCCGCAATCCGGAAAAGTCGCGATGCCGATGCTGACCCCGAGCATCACCTCCAAGCCATCCACCTGTTGGCAAACAGACACCCGCTCGATCAGTTTTTCCGCAATCTTCGCCGCCTGTTCGGGGAACTCCAGCTCCAACAACGCCGTGAATTCATCCCCGCCCATGCGTCCGAGAATGTCGTAGGAACGCAGGCAGCTCTGCAACTGTTCCGAAACCCAGCGCAGCACCCGATCACCCGCGTCATGCCCCAGCGAGTCGTTGACCCGTTTGAAGCCGTCGAGGTCCAGGTACAACAAGACCAGCGACTGCTCGGTGCGATCGCTGCGCAGCAGGGAGTTTTCCACGGCCTGGTAAAAGCCACGGCGGTTCAACAACCCGGTCAGCGGGTCGGTCACCGCCTGGAACTCCAGTTGCTGATGCAGGTGGCAGACCTCGGACATGTCCAGCACGGTCACCACCATGGCCTTCTGCTCGGCGGGCAACGGCGCACAAGAGAGCGCCACCGGCACCTGCTGACCGCGGCCGGTACGCAAGATCGCATCATGCAAACGCCAGGTTTGGCCTTGACGGAAACCGGCGTACATCTGCGATTCCAGCCAGGCAGGCACATGGGGTTTTTGCAGGAAACTCAAAAAATCCTTGCCCTTGAGCTCATCGTGCGTGGCATTGAGCAGGCGCGAAATCGCCGGGTTGGCGTACTCGATCACGCCCGCATCACTCACCACGAGGATGCCTTCGGCGGCGTTGTCCAGCACCGAGGCATTGAAGGCGCGGGCGGACTCCAGGTCATGGCTCAGGCGCTGCAACGCCCGACGGGTGCGCTGCTGCTCCAGCAACGCCTGGACCTTGGGTTTGAGGATATGCGGGTCGAAGGGTTTAAACAGGTAATCGATGGCGCCGCTGGCATAACCTTCCAGCACGGCGGCCGGCGATTGCGCATTCGCGCTGAGAAAGATGATCGGCGTCATGCGCGTGCGCTGGCTGCCGCGCATCAGGCGGGCGACTTCAAAACCGTCCATGCCGGGCATCATCACGTCGAGCAGCACCAGGTCTACCTCGTGCTGGAGCAACAGTTCCAGAGCCTCCAGGCCGGAACCGGCGGTCACCACCTGCCAGTCATCACGTTGCAAAAGGGCGCGCATGCTAATCAGATTTTCCGGGTAGTCATCGACCACCAGAAGAACCGAACCGCCATCGCCTTGGTGTGGAGCGCATTCCATGCTACGTCTCTTCCTTAAGGTGCCGCACCGGTCAGTTCTGACAGAAAACCCGGGCAAGCACTGAGGTCTCACTCTAGCCTTGGTTCCCAAAAATCAGAAGTGAAGCGGGTGCCATCATCGCACCAAAGACTGCTAAGCCGACTAACGGTCAACCCCTGCAGCCCGCGGTTCATGGGGAACATGGCTTTTTGACATTCCCTTGGCGCCAATAACTTGCCAGGCATTCATTAACAAGCGGCGGACTACCGCCTATAAAGATGCTGTCTGGCCCAAGGGCCAAAGCCTATACCTATCTGTAAAAAGGCCTACGCCATGATTGATCTTTCCACCTGGAACCTGAGCATTCCGGTCGGCTCGCCTCCCGCGACCATCGACACCCCGAAGCTGATGAGCGGCTTCAATGACCAATATTTCCAGGCCGAAGGCAGCAACGTGCAATTCTGGACACCCGTCACCGGCACACGTACCGAGAACGCCATTTACCCCCGCAGCGAACTGCGCGAAACCTACGCCGACGGGCGCCTGCGCAACTGGACCTACCCCGAAGCCGACAATTATCTGCGCGCCACGCTGGCCGTCAACCAGGTGCCCTCCTCCGGGAAAATCGTCATCGGCCAGATCCACGCCTACGACAGCCAGAAACCCTTGATCAAGGTGGAATACCAGTTCAAGGAAAAAACCCAGACCGGCAACATCGTCGCCAAGGTCCGCATGCGCCCGGACGACGATGAAAGCCGGGTGATCATCGTCGCCTCCAATGTGCCGCTGGAGAAGAGTTTTACCTACGTGATCAACCTCAACAAAGCCGGGTTGCTGAGTGTGGAAGCCGCCGACGGGCAGTGGAACGAGCGCATTGGCGCGGCCTGGGGCAGCAAGCCGCTGTATTTCAAGGCGGGGGCGTATGTGCAGGACAACAGCGGGGATAGCAAGGAAGGGGCGAAGGTGACGTTTGCGAAGTTGGATATTGATCACGAGTGAACGGATTGGCCTCATTACGAGCACTGGTAAACACCGTTCCCCTGTGTAGCCTTAGGACTCGGTGCTGGTCCTACGCGCCTGCAAGCTGATCAAATTCCAGCCGCAAAAAAAGCCCGCATCGCTGCGGGCTTCTTTTTAAACGCTTGAGGCTCAGTTCACCTTAGCGTTCAACTCACCTTTCAGGTAACGCTGGTACATCGCTTCCAGGGAGATCGGCTTGATCTTCGAAGCATTGCCCGCAGTACCAAACGCTTCATAACGTGCGATACACACATCGCGCATCGCGGTCACGGTGGCGCCGAAGAATTTACGTGGGTCGAATTCGCTCGGGTTGGTGGCCATCAGGCGACGCATCGCGCCGGTGGATGCCAGGCGCAGGTCGGTGTCGATGTTGACCTTGCGCACGCCGTACTTGATGCCTTCGACGATTTCTTCAACCGGTACGCCGTAGGTTTCTTTGATGTCGCCGCCGTACTGGTTGATGATCGCCAGCCACTCTTGCGGCACCGAGGAAGAACCGTGCATCACCAGGTGGGTGTTGGGGATGCGCTTGTGGATTTCCTTGATGCGGTCGATGGCCAGCACGTCGCCGGTAGGCGGCTTGGTGAACTTGTAGGCGCCGTGGCTGGTGCCGATGGCGATGGCCAGGGCGTCGACCTGGGTCTTCTTGACGAAGTCGGCGGCTTCTTCCGGGTCGGTCAGCATCTGGCTGTGATCCAGCACGCCTTCGGCGCCGATGCCGTCTTCTTCGCCAGCCATGCCGGTTTCCAGGGAACCCAGGCAGCCCAGCTCGCCTTCAACCGAGACGCCGCAGGCGTGAGCCATGGCCACGGTTTGTTGGGTGACGCGCACGTTGTACTCGTAGTCGGTCGGGGTCTTGCCGTCTTCGCCGAGGGAGCCGTCCATCATTACCGAGCTGAAGCCCAGTTGGATGGAACGCTGGCACACGTCCGGGCTGGTGCCGTGGTCCTGGTGCATGCACACCGGGATGTGCGGGAATTCTTCGATCGCGGCGAGGATCAGGTGACGCAGAAACGGGGCACCGGCGTATTTACGCGCACCGGCCGAAGCCTGGACGATCACTGGGGAGTCAGTCTTGTCAGCGGCTTCCATGATGGCGCGCATCTGCTCAAGGTTGTTGACGTTAAAGGCTGGGACGCCGTAGCCGAACTCGGCTGCGTGGTCCAGCATTTGACGCATGCTGATAAGTGCCATTGTGTTGTCTCTCCCGGTCGAGGGTCGTTAATCGTGCAAGCCTGCCGTAGCGGCGGCTGCTATTCAAGTTATTGCCGGTCAGGCTTTGCATACCTGGCCTGCTGAATCGTTTTTTCACTATCCGGTTCACCGCCTGTATCACTTTGGAACCGGATCAATGTGGGAGGGGGCTTGCCCGCGACGGCGATTTACCTGTCGACATCGCGGGTGGCTGACCCAACGCTATCGGAGGCAAGTCGAATCGTCGCACCGCCCCTCCCACATTGGGGTCTCATTAATGTTGAGACCGTGTTCTGTTTACTGG
The DNA here is from genome assembly GCF_021233075.1 of Pseudomonas sp. 7-41. NCBI lineage: Bacteria > Pseudomonadati > Pseudomonadota > Gammaproteobacteria > Pseudomonadales > Pseudomonadaceae > Pseudomonas > Pseudomonas sp. 7-41. Next base: position 6,379,035 of record NZ_CP089551.1, read on the forward strand.
GCCTTGCAGCCACGTCCAATCAAATCGTCGGTGGCCACCCAGTAAACCAGGCCTTCCTCACCTTTTGTGTGAAACGCCAACTGATCGTTGCTGTAGAGCACACCCGATGCCGCCACGTCCTGCTTGAGGCGGTAAACCTGGGTCGAGCCGCCGAGGCGGACATCCACTTCGGTGCGGGCCGGGTTGGCAAAGCGCCAGTTGACCTCGGCCTTGCTGTCGCAGGTCCAGGTCGTCCATTTGTCGGCAGGCTCTGCCTTGTTGAACATGTTCATGCTGCTGCAACCGGCCAATAACGCCAGTGCTACCAGGGCGAAAACGCCTTTCATTGCCAATCCTCGCACGCAGGCCTTGGGCTTGCGTTGCAGTCGGTTAGTTGATCAGACCCTTCAAGGGCAACCCTGTTCCTGACCGTTGGGCGCAGAGTCGTATTTCTCCAGCCGTTCGTTGCCCATGCGCTTGTTGATCACCGGCATGGTCTCGGCTTGCCAATCGGCTTGGTAGCAGCTTTTTTTCTGCGCCGGCAGCGCCTTTCCAGGTGCCGGCGCCGCGCTCGGCGTGCTGCCGCAGCCGGCCAACAGGCCCGCTGCGATCACCAGTGCCAACGACTTGATCATGGGAATGCTCCTTTTCCTGATCTGCCTCAGCCTTTGGCTCGGCTTTCCAGGACTTCAACCGCCGGCAGGACTTTGCCTTCGACGAATTCGAGGAACGCGCCGCCACCGGTGGAAATGTAGGAGATCTGGTCGGCAACGCCATATTTATCGATGGCCGCCAGGGTGTCGCCGCCGCCGGCGATGGAGAATGCCGAGCTTTCGGCAATGGCCTTGGCCAGCACTTTGGTGCCGTTGCCGAACTGGTCGAACTCGAACACACCGACCGGGCCGTTCCACAGGATGGTCCGGGAGGCTTTCAGCAATTGCGCGAAGTTGGCTGCGGTTTGCGGGCCGATGTCCAGGATCATGTCGTCAGCGGCCACGTCATCGATGAGTTTGACGGTGGCTTCAGCGCTTTCGGCAAATTCCTTGGCCACGACCACGTCCACCGGCAGCGGCACGCTGACCTTGGCCGCGATGGCGCGAGCGGTGTCCAGCAGGTCCGGCTCGTACAGCGACTTGCCCACCGGGTGACCGGCTGCGGCCAGGAAGGTGTTGGCAATGCCGCCGCCGACGATCAGCTGGTTGCAGACCTGGCTCAGGCTGTTGAGTACGTCCAGCTTGGTGGAGACTTTGGAACCGGCCACGATGGCCGCCATTGGTTGGGCCGGCGCCTTCAGGGCCTTGCCCAGTGCGTCCAGCTCGGCAGCCAGCAACGGGCCGGCGGCAGCGACCTTGGCGAACTTGGCCACGCCGTGGGTCGAACCTTCGGCACGGTGGGCGGTGCCGAAGGCGTCCATCACGAACACGTCGCACAGGGCGGCGTATTGCTGGGCCAGTTCGTCACTGTTCTTTTTCTCGCCCTTGTTGAAGCGCACGTTTTCGAACAGCACGACGTCGCCGGCTTTCACGTCGACGCCGCCGAGGTAGTCAGCCACCAGCGGCACGTCGCGGCCCAGGGCCTTGCTCAGGTAATCGGCCACAGGCTTGAGGCTGTTTTCGGCCGAGAACTCACCTTCGGTCGGACGACCCAGGTGGGAGCAGACCATCACGGCCGCACCTTTTTCCAGGGCCAGCTTGATGGTCGGCAGCGAGGCCAGGATTCGCGCATCGCTGGTGACAACACCGTCCTTGACTGGGACGTTGAGGTCTTCGCGAATCAGTACGCGTTTACCTTGCAGATCGAGGTCGGTCATCTTCAACACGGTCATGGGTGGCAATTCCTGAGGCTAAAGTTTTGGAGAGGCTGTTTGCAGATAGTGTTCTGCGACGTCCAGCATTCGGTTGGCAAACCCCCATTCGTTGTCGAACCAGGCCAGGATATTCACCAGCCTCGGGCCGGAAACGCGGGTCTGGCTGGCATCGACAATCGCCGAATGCGGGTCATGGTTGAAATCACAACTGGCGTGGGGCAACTCAGTGTAGGCCAGCAAACCTTTGAGCGGGCCGCTGGTGGCGGCGTCGCGCAGAATCCGGTTGACCTCCACCGCATCGGTGTCGCTGACGGTTTGCATGGTGATGTCCAGGCATGAAACGTTCACCGTCGGCACCCGCACGGCTTTGGCCTGAATTCGCCCGGCAAGTTCCGGCAACAGCCGTTCGATGCCACGCGCCAGACCGGTGGACACCGGAATCACCGACTGAAACGCCGAACGCGTGCGGCGCAGGTCTTCATGGTGATACGCGTCGATCACCGGCTGGTCGTTCATCGCCGAGTGGATGGTGGTGATCGACACGTAGTCCACGCCGATCGCCTGGTCCAGCAGGCGCAACAACGGCACGCTGCAGTTGGTGGTGCAGGAAGCGTTGGACACCAGCCGTTCAGCGCCGGTCAGGCAATCCTGGTTGATGCCGTAGACGATGGTGGCGTCGACATCCGCCTCGCTGGCCATCGGCTGGGAAAACAGCACACGCGGCGCGCCGGCATCGAGAAAACGCTGGCCGTCGGCACGGGTGTTATAGGCACCGGAGCATTCCAACACCAGGTCGACGCCCAGCGCCGCCCAGTCGATGCCCTCGGGGGTGGCACTGCGCAGCACTTTCACGCAGTCGCCCTTGATATGCAGACAATCGCCTTCCACCCGCACTTCGCCGGGGAACCGGCCGTGGGTGGAGTCAAAGCGTGTCAGGTATTCGATGCTGGCCATGTCGGCCAAATCGTTGATCGCGACAATCTCAAACCCGGCCGCCGCCCCTCGCTCGAACAGAGCACGCAAGACGCAACGACCAATACGGCCGTAGCCGTTGAGTGCAACTTTGTAAGGACGCGGTTGGGGCATGGGGTTCTCGCAGTGTGGGCGACACAAACCATCTAACCAATGTAGGAGCGAGCTTGCTCGCGAAGATCGTCAACGATAACGCAGCGTCTCTGGTTTGACGCGGCGCTCTCTCGTTCTTCGCGAGCAAGCTCGCTCCTACAGTGGGTGCGATGGGCAGTCGCCACCGCACATCTGTGTGCAGCAGCCAGTTGGCCACCGCGTTCGCGCTTTTAGTCTTCCAGCAGCTCTTCAGCCTGACCCAGGATGTTTTCCAGGGTGAAACCGAACTCTTCGAACAAGGCTGGCGCCGGCGCCGACTCACCGTAGGTGGTCATGCCGATCACGCGGCCTTCCAGGCCCACGTACTTGTACCAGTAGTCGGCGTGAGCCGCTTCGATGGCGATACGCGCGCTGACCTGCAGCGGCAATACCGATTGCTTGTAGTCGGCGTCCTGGGCTTCGAACACGCTGGTGCAAGGCATGGACACCACGCGCACGTTGCGGCCCTGGGCAGTCAGCTTGTCGTAGGCCTGAACGGTCAGGCCGACTTCGGAACCGGTAGAGATCAGGATCAGCTCCGGCTCGCCGATGCAGTCCTTGAGCACGTAGCCACCACGGCTGATGTCAGCGATCTGCGCGTCAGTGCGAACCTGATGTTGCAGGTTCTGACGGGAGAAGATCAGCGCCGAAGGGCCGTCCTTGCGCTCGATCGCGTGTTTCCAGGCCACGGCGGATTCGACCGCGTCGGCTGGGCGCCAGCAATCCAGGTTCGGCGTGGTGCGCAGGCTGGTCAATTGCTCGACCGGCTGGTGGGTCGGGCCGTCTTCGCCCAGGCCGATGGAGTCGTGGGTGTACACGTGGATCACGCGTTTCTTCATCAGCGCGGCCATACGCACTGCGTTGCGCGCGTATTCCATGAACATCAGGAAGGTCGCGCCGTAAGGCACCAGACCGCCGTGCAGGGACACGCCGTTCATGATCGCGCTCATGCCGAATTCGCGCACGCCGTAGTACATGTAGTTACCGCTGGCGTCTTCGGCGGAGACACCTTTGCAACCTTTCCACAGGGTCAGGTTGGAACCGGCCAGGTCGGCCGAACCGCCGAGGAACTCAGGCAGCAGCGGGCCAAAGGCGTTCAAGGTGTTCTGGCTGGCTTTACGGCTGGCGATGGTCTCGCCCTTGGCCGCGACTTCGGCGATGTAGGCCGAGGCTTTTTCCGCGAAGTCGGCAGGCAGGTCACCGGCGAGGCGGCGTACCAGCTCATTGGCAAGCTCCGGGAATTCGGCGGAGTAGGCGGCGAAACGCTGGTCCCACTCGGCTTCGGTGGCCAGGCCTTGTTCCTTGGCGTCCCATTCGGCGTAGATGTCGGCCGGGATTTCGAACGGGCCGTAGTTCCACTTCAGCGCTTCACGGGTCAGGGCGATTTCCGCGTCACCCAGCGGGGCGCCGTGGCAGTCTTCTTTGCCTTGCTTGTTCGGCGAGCCGAAACCGATGGTGGTCTTGCAGCAGATCAGGGTCGGCTGCTCGCTCTTGCGGGCGGTGTCGATAGCGGTCTTGATTTCTTCCGGGTCGTGGCCGTCGACGTTGCGGATCACCTGCCAGTTATAGGCCTCGAAACGCTTAGGGGTGTCGTCGGTGAACCAGCCTTCGACTTCGCCGTCGATGGAGATGCCGTTGTCGTCGTAGAAGGCAATCAGCTTGCCCAGGCCCAAGGTACCAGCCAGGGAAGCGACTTCGTGGGAAATGCCTTCCATCATGCAGCCATCACCCAGGAATACGTAGGTGTGGTGGTCGACGATGTGGTGGCCGGGGCGGTTGAACTGCGCGCCCAGGACTTTTTCAGCCAGGGCGAAACCGACGGCGTTGGCCAGGCCTTGGCCCAGGGGACCGGTGGTGGTCTCGACGCCTGGGGTGTAGCCGAATTCCGGGTGACCCGGGGTACGGCTGTGCAACTGGCGGAAGTTTTTCAGATCGTCGATGGTCAGATCGTAGCCGGTCAGGTGCAGCAGCGAGTAGATCAGCATCGAGCCGTGGCCGTTGGACAGCACGAAGCGGTCACGGTCGGCGAAAGACGGGTTGGTCGGGTTGTGTTTCAGGTAGTCACGCCAGAGTACCTCGGCGATATCCGCCATGCCCATCGGGGCACCGGGATGGCCGCTGTTGGCTTTTTGCACGGCATCCATGCTGAGGGCACGAATGGCGTTGGCACGCTCACGACGGCTGGGCATCGCTGTTCTCCTGAGGGTTGAATAAAAGAAACGGAAAAAAGGACCGGCATTTTCCCTCAGCCACCGCCTGCGGGCAATGACAGATAGTCACTTGAGGGCGTTTTTCCTGTGGTTTGCGCGGCAATCGCCTGCAGAACCCTGCCGCCGCTTCGTCTAACGGGAATAGCGCTCGCTTATAACCGCCACTTATCGACCAATATCAAAACTTTTTGATATTGGCCTTGCGATGATTTCCACCCGTCACTAGACTGCTGGCCTTATGAACTTACCCGTGCCCTCCCTGCGTCCCGACGATGGCGATGAACTGGCTGCCTTATGCAAGGCCGCTGGCGATCCGTTGCGCCTGAACGTCTTGCGGGTGCTGGCCAACGATTCCTTCGGCGTGCTGGAACTGGCGCAGATTTTCGCCATCGGCCAATCGGGCATGAGCCATCACTTGAAGGTCCTGGCCCAGGCCGACCTGGTGGCCACCCGCCGCGAAGGCAATGCGATTTTTTACCGCCGCGCCCTGCCCCACACCGAGTTGCTCGGCGGCAAGCTGCACAGCGCGCTGCTGGAAGAAGTGGACAACTTGAGCCTGCCCAGCGACGTGCAATCACGCATCGGCCAGGTTCACGGGCAGCGCGCGGCGGCCAGCCAGGACTTTTTCTCACGGGTCGCCGAGAAGTTTCGCGCCCAGCAAGACCTGATCGCCGGCTTGCCGCAATATCGCGAAAGTGTACTGGCGTTGTTGGACAAGCTGAGCTTCAGTCATAAAGCGACGGCCCTGGAAGTCGGGCCTGGCGATGGCGGCTTTTTGCCGGAACTGGCGCGCCGCTTTCAACAGGTCACGGCGCTGGACAACAGCCCGGCGATGCTCGAACTGGCACGCCAGTTGTGCGAGCGCGAGGCCTTGGGCAACGTCAGCCTGCAGTTGGCCGATGCCCTGAATGACACCAGCCTGCGGGCCGATTGCGTGGTGCTGAACATGGTCCTGCACCATTTCGCCGCCCCCGCCGACGCCCTCAAGCAGATGGCGAATTTGCTGCAACCCGGCGGTAGCTTGCTGGTTACAGATTTATGCAGCCACAACCAGAATTGGGCCAGGGAGGCCTGCGGTGATCTCTGGTTGGGTTTTGAACAGGACGATCTGGCCCGTTGGGCCACCGCTGCGGGACTCGTTCCCGGGGAAAGCCTCTATGTAGGTTTACGTAATGGTTTCCAGATCCAGGTCCGCCATTTTCAGCGACCGGCTGGCGACACTCACCATCGGTAAATATCAGGAAAACATCGAGATGAGCGAATACTCCCTTTTCACCTCCGAGTCCGTGTCTGAAGGGCATCCGGACAAAATCGCCGACCAGATTTCTGATGCGGTGCTGGACGCCATCATTGCTGAAGACAAGTTCGCCCGTGTGGCGTGCGAGACTCTGGTGAAAACGGGCGTGGCGATCATCGCCGGCGAAGTCACCACCACGGCCTGGGTCGACCTGGAGCATATCGTCCGCGAGGTGATCACCAACATCGGCTATAACAGCTCCAACGTCGGCTTCGACGGCGCGACCTGCGGCGTGATGAACATCATCGGCAAGCAGTCCCCGGACATCAACCAGGGTGTCGACCGCGCCAAGCCAGAAGACCAGGGCGCCGGCGACCAGGGCCTGATGTTCGGCTACGCCAGCAACGAAACCGACGTGCTGATGCCAGCGCCGATCACCTTCTCGCACCAACTGGTGCAGCGCCAGGCCGAAGCCCGCAAATCCGGCCTGCTGCCGTGGCTGCGTCCGGACGCCAAGTCCCAGGTGACGTGCCGTTATGAAGGCGGCAAAGTGGTCGGTATCGATGCTGTCGTGCTGTCGACCCAGCACAACCCGGACGTTTCCTACGCCGACTTGCGCGAAGGCGTGATGGAGCTGATCGTCAAGCACGTGCTGCCGGCTGAACTGCTGAACAAGGACACCCAGTTCCACATCAACCCGACCGGCAAGTTCATCATCGGTGGCCCGGTGGGCGACTGCGGCCTGACCGGGCGCAAGATCATCGTCGACAGCTATGGCGGCATGGCCCGTCACGGCGGTGGCGCGTTCTCCGGCAAAGACCCATCCAAGGTTGACCGTTCGGCGGCCTACGCCGGTCGCTACGTGGCCAAGAACATCGTCGCCGCTGGCCTGGCCGAGCGTTGCGAGATTCAGGTGTCCTACGCCATCGGCGTGGCCCAGCCTACGTCGATCTCGCTGAACACCTTCGGCACCGGCAAGATCAGCGATGACAAGATCGTCAAACTGGTGCGCGAGATCTTCGACCTGCGCCCTTACGCGATCACCACCATGCTCGACCTGCTGCACCCGATGTACCAGGAAACCGCGGCCTACGGCCACTTCGGCCGTACCCCGGCGCAGAAGACGGTCGGCGACGACACCTTCACCACCTTCACCTGGGAAAAAACCGACCGCGCCAACGACCTGCGTATCGCTGCCGGCCTGTAATCGCTTGCGCTACCCAAAGCCCTGCCGGGTTCGCCCGGCGGGGCTTTTTATTGTCGGGCGATTCGCGTCGGTGTTCACATTTTTTGGATCCAAACCTTGCAGGCTAAATAATGGCCCACTAGAATCCGCGCCCTCTCGGGCCCTCCACCTTATTCTGGATATTGCACTGCGCCGGCCCGGGACTCATCAGCGCGCAGGCAATCGGACATTGAGGTTTTCATGCATATTTCCAAGCTCGCCCCTGCCGCCCTGCTGCTCAGCCTGTTTGCCCTGCCGGTGAACGCCGCCGACCTGAGCGCACTGAGTGGCGCACTGAGCTCCCAGCTCGGTGGCGGCAACTCCGGCGACTGCCAGCAGCATGCCAAAGACCTGCAAACCAAGATCGACGCGGCCAATGCCAAGAACGACGCGTTGAAAGTGAAGGCCTTCGAAGCCGCGCTGGAGCAGGTCAACAAAGGCTGTAACAAACTCGCCGAGTCCCAGGCCAACGTCGATGCCAAGCAGCAAAAGCAGCAGGCCAAGGCAGAAAACAACGATGCCGTGAAAGCCCTGGGTGGTCTGTTCAAGTAAGCAGAAACACCCGGTAAAAAGCCCCGCTCTGTCGGGGCTTTTTTGTGGGCGCGAAGATCCCTTAGGCTGAACGCCCCTTACCGAGCAAGGATGCTCCCGATGCGCTTGCTGATCGTTCTTTTACTCAGTGTTCTAACCGGGTTGGCCAGGGCTGAAGAGTGCCCCGATGACGCACGGGCACAAATCGGCCCGCTGGCTCGGCAAATCAGCCTCTGGGACGACAGTTACCACCGGCTCGGCCATTCGCCCATCAGCGACGAACTCTACGACCAGGCCCGCCAGCGCCTGGCTCACTGGCAGCGGTGTTTCCCGCAACCGGCGGCGGTGGCCGACAAGCCTCTGGCCAGCTCACGGGGCACCTCGCCGCACCCGGTGGCCCATACGGGCCTGGACAAATTGCTCGACGAACACGCCGTCGGCGAATGGCTCCAGGTTCGCCAAGATGTGTGGGTCCAGCCCAAGGTCGACGGTGTCGCCGTGAGCCTGGTGTACCGCCAGGGGCGCCTGCACCAAGTGATCAGCCGGGGCGACGGCTTGCTCGGCCAGGACTGGTCGGCCTGCGCGAAAAAAATCCCCGGCATCGTCCAGCAACTGCCGGAGCCCATCGACCTGGTGCTGCAAGGTGAGCTCTATTGGCGTCTCGACGACCATGTGCAATCAAGCCTGGGCGGGCTCAATGCGCGCAGCAGGGTGGCCGGTTTGATGAACCGTCGACAGTTGAGCGACGCCGAGGCCGCCGGGATCGGTCTGTTTGTCTGGGCCTGGCCCGATGGCCCGGCGGACTTCACCGAGCGCCTGGCCACCCTGGCAGGCTGGGGCTTCATCGACAGCCAACGCTACAGCCGGCCCATCCAGGACATCGCCGGCGCCGCCCGCTGGCGCACCTACTGGTACAACCATCCACTGCCATTTGCCAGTGATGGCGTCGTGCTGCACCAGGCCACGCGCGCACCCGCCAAGCGCTGGCAGGTCAGTGCGCCTTACTGGGCAGTCGCCTGGAAATACCCCGCCGCCAAGGCTCTCGCACTGGTACGCAAGGTGCAGTTCAACATCGGCCGCACCGGGCGCATCACCCCTATCCTGGAACTCGAACCGGTGCGCCTGGACGACCGGCAGATCAGCCGCGTCAGCACCGGCTCCCTGCAACGCTGGAAAACCCTGGATATCCGCCCCGGCGATCAGGTCGCCATCAGCCTCGCCGGCCAGGTCATCCCGCGACTGGACGAGGTGGTCCTGCGCAACGAGACCCGAGTGGACATCCAAGTCCCCAACGCCCGGGACTTTCATGCCCTGAGTTGCTGGCAACTGGACCCTGGCTGCGAAGAACAGTTGCTGTCGCGCCTGACCTGGTTGAGCGGCAACCAGGGCCTGGGCCTGCCGCATATGGGCCGGGAGACGTGGAACGTATTGATCCAGGCCGGTCTAATCGCAGGCTTCCTCGATTGGTTGACCCTCGATGCGGCAGAGCTTGCTAACATTGAGGGCTTCGGCGATCGCAGCCGTGCGCGGGTGCTCGACAGTATCCAAAGCGCGCGGCAACGGCCTTTCGCTCAATGGCTCAAAGCCCTGGGTGTACCGCCTGCGGCACGCAATAACCTGGAAGGCGGCTGGCGGGCGCTGGTTGCCAAGGACACCCAAGCCTGGCTGGCCCTGGATGGCATCGGCCCGGGCCGCGCGGCGCAACTCAGCGCTTTTTTTCGCGACCCGCAGATACAGGCTTTGGCTGAGACACTACGCGTGGCCGGAATAGACGGGTTTTGAACCCGACCCGGCCATCAGATTGCGACTTTGGAGCTCCATATGAAATTTTTAGCCCCTTTTGCCCTGCTGACCGTCGCATGCTTCATGGCGACGCCGCTGCTGGCAGCCGAAGAAGCAACCCCGCTGACCGGCTGCGCCGCCAAGCGCCAGGCCATCAGCACCCAGATCGAACAGGCCAAGGCCCATGGCGACAGCGCACAACAAGCCGGCCTGGAGAAAGCCCTGAGTGAAGTCACGGCCAACTGCAACGACGCGGCGTTGAAAAAGGAACGCGAAAACAAGGTGCTCGACGCCAAGCATGACGTCAGCCGCCGTCAGGCCGACCTCGACAAGGCGATGAAAAAAGGCGACGCGGACAAGATCAACAAACGCAAGGACAAACTGGCCGAGTCGCGCAAAGCACTGCAGGATGCGGTGGAAGAACTCGACCAGTAAACCGGTCAGTGGTCCCGGAACTGCTTATGACAAGCGCTGCAGGCATCTTCGACTTTCTGCACTGCAGGCGAAAGGTTACTGGCCTTGTAAGGCTGCACCTGGCTTGCAATCACCAATTCACCGGTGGCCGCTTCGAGGTCGCGGGCCATTTGCTGGAATTGCGCCTGTTTTTGCCAGACGTCGTCCTTGGCGCTGGTGTGGTCTTCCTCACGCACGCTCGGAAAATGCTTCCATGGCTCATGGGACAACGCATCGAGCTTGACCGCGCCTTCGGCGAACTTCGCGCCGTCGAACGGGATGCGCCCACGCAACATGCCGCCCAGGTCTTCGCCGGTCTTGAGCATTTGCTTGAAGATCGCTTTGCGCTGGCCCAGGGGCGAATTCGGATCAACGCCGCCACAGGCGGACAGCGCCAGGCAGGCCAGCAGTACAACAGTCAGTTTTTTAAAAGTCATGGTGGCTTCGAGGTCACGGGAAACGGCGGCCAGTATCCTCGCCCCACCCGCAAAGACCAATAGCCCTATTAACGATAAGGGTTGCCCAAACGCGTCGACGCACGGGCAATCGCTTCAGGAATTGCTTGTATGAATATCGCTTTGAAACCCTGGAGCCGCCGTCTGGCGTGGGCTCTACCGATGATCGCGGTGCTGGCCGGCTGCGATGCGGGCAAGGACACGCACAAAGATGAAACAATCAAACCCCATGCGGTGGCCACCTATGTGAACGCACCGTGGGAAGCCCTGCCGGCGGTGTCCGACAGCGAACTGCTGGCCGGGTTTGAGTCCTGGCGCAGCGCCTGCCAACGCCTCAAGGCTGACCCGGTGTGGGGCGCGACCTGCGCGGCGGCAACGGCGGTGCCAGGCGATGCCGCGGCGGTTCGCGGTTTTCTCAAGGAACGCCTGGACGTATTCGGCCTGCGCTCGGCCGACAACACACCGAACGGCCTGATCACCGGCTACTACGAACCCGTCTACCCCGGCAGCCTGACCGAAACCCCCACCGCCCATGTGCCGGTGTACGGCGTGCCGGACGACCTGATCATCGTCAACCTCGAAAGCATCTACCCGGAACTCAAGGGCAAGCGCCTGCGCGGCCGCCTTGAAGGTCGTGTGCTCAAGCCGTATGACGACGCCAGCACGATCAACGGCCAAGGCTCCACCGCCAAGCCGATCGCCTGGCTGACCGACCCGATGGACCTGCAGTTCCTGCAGATCCAGGGTTCGGGGCGGATTCAACTGGCAGGCGGGCGCCAATTGCGCATCGGCTATGGCGACCAGAACGGCTACCCCTACCGTCCTATCGGCCGCTGGCTGGTGGAGCAAGGCGAGCTGAAGAAAGAAGACGTGACCATGGGGGCCATCGGCGCCTGGGCCAAGGCGCATCCGCAGCGCATTCCGGAACTGCTGGCGAGCAACCCCAGCTACGTGTTCTTCAGCGCCCGCCCCGACAGCAACGAAGGCCCTCGCGGCTCGCTGAACGTGCCGCTGACCGCCGGCTACAGCGTGGCGGTGGATCGCAAGGTGATTCCGCTGGGCAGCCTGCTGTGGCTGTCGACCACACGCCCGGACGGTGCGCCGATCGTGCGCCCCGTCGCCGCGCAGGATACCGGCGGCGCAATCACCGGCGAAGTGCGCGCAGACTTGTTCTGGGGCACAGGGGCGGCCGCAGGCGAACTGGCAGGGAATATGAAGCAGCAGGGGCAGATCTGGATGTTGTGGCCAAAGGGCGCCGCATTACCCCAGGTACCAGATGCCCCCGCCGGCACCTGACAGACGCTGATCGACAGTGTGGGGCGAGCCAGCCCCCACACTGCGACAAGCGTTAGATCGAGACGAAGAAGAAACTCGCAATCAGCGCCATGCCCACCGCCCACACCAGCGAGCGCAGGATGGCCCAGTCCGCCAGGTAGCAGATGATGTACAGCAGGCGGCTGGTGATAAACAGCACCGCGAGGACATTGATCGTGACCAGTTCGGCGGTGCCGGCCAGGTGCGCGATGATCACTGCGGCAGCAAACGCCGGGGTCACTTCAAAGCTGTTGAGTTGCGCGTTATGGGCGCGTTTGGCGAAGCCTTCCAGGGTATCGAGGAAGGCACGCGGGTCATGGTTCTGCCGTGGCCCGAACTTGCCGCCACTGAATTTGGCCACACCGGTACACAGGTACGGCAGAAAGATTGCGATCAATACACACCAGAAAGCGACAGTCATCACTCATTCCTTTTTTGGTTTTATCAAGGCGATCAACGCTTTATCACGAACATGCCGACCCGCATCCAGCCACAGGCTCTGCGTCCAACCGCATGGCCCAAAGCACCCAAGCGTAGCTCATCAAAACGCACACCCCCAACCGCCATGGGTTCCGTGTCGGCAGCGCGTTGATTCTGCCGCTCACTGATCCTTATTGATCCGCTGCGGATGCCTCGGGTCCGCTGCAACCTTACCCGGCAAGCTGCTTTCGCTGCGGATCTGCGCATGACTGATCAGCGCAAAGATACAGCTGCCGCCAATGATATTGCCGGCCAGGGTCGGCCCGGCGAATATCAGCCAGAAATCCTTCCACGGCAGTTCACCGGCAAATACCAGGTAAGACACTTCCGCCGAGCCGACCACGATGTGGGTGAAATCCCCCAGCGCCATCAAGTAGGTGATCAGGATGATGATCCAGAGCTTGGCGCTTTCCATCGACGGAATCATCCACACCATGGTGGCGATCATCCAGCCGGAAACGATGCCCTTGGCAAACATCTGGCCGGGGGCGTTTTCCATGACTTTGCGTCCGATCTCAAGGAAGGCCTGGTCGGTCCTGGTATCGAAGATCGGCAGGTGCAGCATCACATAAGCCACCAGCAAGGTGCCGCACAGGTTACCCACCAGCACCACCGTCCACAGCCGCAGCAAGCGCCCGGCATTGGCCAGGGTCGGTTTGCTCATCACCGGCAGCACTGCGGTCAGGGTGTTTTCGGTGAACAACTGCTGACGCGCGAGAATCACCGCCAAAAAGCCCGCGCAGTAACCGAAACTGGCAATGACTTTGAACCCTTCACCGTCCGGCAGGCGCGAGTTGAGCAGGCCCATGCCCATCAGTGACAGGCCCATGGTCAGGCCGGCCGCCAGCGCCGACCACCACAATGCCGCCACCGTGCGCTCCAGTTCCTGGTCGCCCTGGGTGCGGATGATTTCATGCAGCACCGCCGCGCGGGGTGGCTGGTTCTTGTCGACGTCGTGCTGCTCTTCCTTCGACAGGTTGGGGGTCTTGCCGTCGTCGTGCGTGGCCATGATGCTCCAGAGTCCAAGGGGTACCTGTAGCTACGACAGGCTGGAGCGATGGCTGTTCAGTGGCCTGGCAACTAAACCGGTATGCGCCAGGCCTTGGCCATCTCCACCGTGGTCGAACTGAACGGTTTTGACCAGGGCTTGTTGCGCGCGCCGTAGTGCCGAATGATCTCGTCGAGCACCCGGTTGAACGCCGCGGGGGTGGTCGCCTTGGCCAAATCCGCCGCAGCGCGTTGCAACAGGTCGACATTGGCGTCGGTCTGGCCTGGCCGGTACAGCGATGGGTAGATGACCTCGCGGGTGAAGTTTTCGGCCTTTACCGCGATGTCGCGCCGTTTCATTTCGGCGACCGCACTGGCCATGACGCTGGACATCGGCGAGGCGCCCGAAGCCTGCTTGGCCGCCACCTGCAACAACTGCTGAAAATTGCGCTGCCCCGCAGCATTCAATCGACGCCCCAGCCACTCGACGTGCTCAGGCCGGCTGGCGAGCGCATCCAGGTTACGCAGCGCGGCAGACAGCTCAGGTGTGAAGATCAGGGTGTCGTGGGCCTGGTTCACCTTGGCAATGGCACTGTCCAGGGTTTGCAGCGCTTGTTGTGCGTTCTGTCTGAACATCAACACCGCGGCGGCGGCCGGGTCTTTCTGCAAGGTTGCTTGCGCACTGGCCAGCATCGCATCGTCCATTGCCAGCACCGCGTCATCCAACGAGGCGAACGTGTGATGCTCGCGCACCGTGTCGCGTTGTTCCAAGTGCGCCGCCACGGTTTTGCGCGCCTGTGCCTGCAGATGCTGCTTGTCTTGCGCACTCATGGTGAAATTCACGGTGCCGTTGAGCGTGCCGCGAAAGTCCCCCTTATCCGTCTTCAGCGGCAGGACCACGGTCTGCTCGGCAAACGCCTTGAGCCGCTCATTTTGATAGGCTTCGGCGGACGCATGGGGCGTTCCGGTCAGCTTGTCGACGAGGCTGCTGAAGAAACCGCCGCTTTTTTTCGGCGTCGCTGCGTCTTCGGCTTCAAACTTGACGATCAGAGACTCGTGCTGGCTCAACGGGCTTTCTGCAAACGAGGGCTCGATCACCCCGGGGGCCGGCGTGTTGAGCAGCAGGCCACCGTCCTGGAATGCAGTGGCTTCGGCGGTTTCCTGGAAGGCATGCCCCTGCTCGGCAGGGCGCTTGAAAAGCACCGGCAACGACGCCGAAATGTGCGCGGCGCGGGCGATGTCCATGTCCGGGGTCAGGCTGGCGTTGAACGTCACCAGTTGCGGGCGGCCGTCGAACATCCCAGTGCCGGTGATATTGAGCGGTTTGATCGCCGGGATATGTCGGTTCAACACCTCAAGATCGCGAAACGTCGGAGCCTCGCCGGCGCTGAGCCGGTCGGCGATTTTCATGACTTCACCAGGCCGGGTGGCCCTTGGCGTAGCGGCGATATGGGCAAGGACCGATTGGCGCGACTCATTGCGCAGCAATTGCTCCAAGGGACGCGCCTCGGTTTGCAGGCGCGGCATCATGGTCAGCAACAATTGAGAGATATTGCCCGCCGGGCCTGGCAAGCGCCGGGTGAGTTTGCCCAGGCGAGCACTGGCCTCTTGCAGCCAGGCTGTCAACGGGTCGTCGCTGTTCAACAGGCTCGGCAGGTCGATGCGGTTCGATAGCTTGCCGAAGACCTCGGCGTTCATGCCGCTGGCGAGCAACGAGGCAGAAATCGCGCCGGCGGATGAGCCGGAAATAACCTGGATACCTTGCAGCTTCCCACTGTCCTCCAGCGCCTGCACCATTCCCGGATAGGCAATGCCTTTGGCACCTCCGCCGCTGAGCACCAGATGGCTGGGCGGTGGCAGCGACAACACCACCTCCACCTGGCCGTCAATATTGCGGGAAAGACTCAGTTTGCGCGGTCCCGCGGCCTCAACCAACGTGGTTTTCACGTCTTGGCTGAGGGGGGCTTGCGATGACTGGAGCGAAAGCGGCTGCATCTGCGCAGCCAGATTGGACGACACTTTCATACATAGGCTCTCGATACAGAACGTAGTCCTGAGTCGTGAGAAAGCCTGGGAAAGATCCACGCGGAATGATTTGGTAAAGCAATCAAACCGCTGTGCGGTTACGCAGGAGGGCTGTCTTCCTTGAACTGGTCTTTCACGTATTTGATCTCGGTCCGGCCGTGAGGCGCGGGCAAACCGTCTTCGCCGAGGTTGACGAAGACCATTTTTTCCACGGTGAGGATGCTTTTGCGGGTGATCTTGTTGCGCACTTCACAGGTCAGGGTGATGGAGGTGCGGCCGAAATCGGTGGCGGTGATGCCCAGCTCGATGATGTCGCCCTGGCGCGAGGCGCTGACGAAGTTGATTTCGGAGATGTACTTGGTCACCACGCGCTGGTTGCCCAATTGGACAATCGCGTAGATGGCTGCTTCCTCGTCGATCCAACGCAGCAGGCTGCCACCGAACAGGGTGCCGTTGGGGTTGAGGTCTTCAGGTTTTACCCATTTGCGGGTGTGGAAGTTCATGGTCACTCCAAAGCGTCTTGCCGAATGATGGGCAATATCATGGCAGAGCCTGGGCGCAAGCTCTATGCGCCATTGCCTATCGCCCCCATGCGGGATCTTCATATCGCCGACAGAAAGGCTTGGGAAGTGCCGCGTACACAGCTATAATCGCACCCGCTTCAAAACGGTCATCTTCAGTTGATACCGTTCTCCCGCCACCTGTCCGAGGGGCGCTGCAGCAGGTTAGACCTGTCAGGCTCGGATGGGGCGTTGTCCGGCCTGGTTGTCCTGGCCTGATACTAAACGCACAACGGCGCCCATTCGCACACTACGAATGGAGGCTCTTCATGAGCGCTGTAATTACGCCTGCAGATTTCAACGACTACAAAGTCGCCGACATGTCCCTCGCTGCCTGGGGCCGTCGCGAAACCTTTATCGCCGAATCCGAAATGCCTGCCCTGATGGGCCTGCGTCGCAAGTACGCCGCTGAGCAACCGCTCAAGGGCGCGAAGATTCTCGGCTGCATCCACATGACCATCCAGACTGCCGTGCTGATCGAAACCCTGGTTGCCCTGGGTGCCGAAGTGCGTTGGTCGTCCTGCAACATCTTCTCGACACAAGACCAGGCCGCCGCCGCCATCGCTGCTGCCGGTATCCCGGTATTCGCCTGGAAAGGCGAGACCGAAGCAGAGTACGAATGGTGCCTGGAGCAAACCATCCTGAAAGATGGCGCGCCTTGGGATGCCAACATGGTCCTCGACGACGGCGGCGACCTGACCGAGCTGCTGCACAAGAAGTACCCGCAGATCCTCGACCGCGTCCACGGCGTGACCGAAGAAACCACCACCGGCGTACACCGCCTGCTGGACATGCTGGCCAAGGGCGAGCTGAAAATCCCGGCCATCAACGTCAACGACTCGGTGACCAAGAGCAAGAACGACAACAAGTACGGCTGCCGTCACAGCCTGAACGATGCGATCAAGCGCGGCACCGACCACCTGCTGTCGGGCAAGCAAGCCCTGGTGATCGGCTACGGAGACGTGGGCAAGGGTTCGTCCCAGTCCCTGCGCCAGGAAGGCATGATCGTCAAGGTCTCCGAAGTCGACCCGATCTGCGCCATGCAAGCCTGCATGGACGGTTTCGAAGTGGTTTCGCCGTTCATCGATGGCATCAACGATGGCAGCGAAGCGAGCATCGACAAGGCCCTGCTGGGCAAGATCGACCTGATCGTCACCACCACCGGTAACGTGAATGTCTGCGATGCCAACATGCTCAAGGCCCTGAAGAAGCGCGCCGTGGTGTGCAACATCGGTCACTTCGACAATGAAATCGACACCGCTTTCATGCGCAAGAACTGGGCATGGGAAGAAGTGAAGCCACAGGTACACAAGGTTCACCGTACCGGCTCGGGCGATTTCGACCCGCAGAACGACGACTACCTGATCCTGCTGGCCGAAGGCCGCCTGGTAAACCTGGGTAACGCCACTGGCCACCCAAGCCGCATCATGGACGGCTCGTTCGCCAACCAGGTACTGGCGCAGATCTTCCTGTTCGGCCAGAAGTACGCCGACCTGTCGCCGGCCCAGAAAGCCGAGCGTCTGACCGTGGAAGTGCTGCCGAAGAAACTCGACGAAGAAGTGGCCCTGGAAATGGTCCGCGGCTTCGGCGGCGTGGTGACTCAACTGACCAAGACCCAGGCCGACTACATCGGCGTGACCGTCGAAGGTCCGTTCAAGCCGCACGCTTACCGCTACTAAGTAACCAGCTCCACCTGCTCTAACCTGTAGGAGCGAGCTTGCTCGCGAAAAACCCAAGGGCACCGCGTACAGCCTGTTTGACGCGTTATCGTTGACGTTCTTCGCGAGCAAGCTCGCTCCTACAGTGCAGGTGGGTTGCACAGTCGGCTTCTGAGTTTCCAAGGGTATTACCATGTCCCAAGACCGTCGCTACAGCTTCGAGTTCTTTCCGACCAAGACCGATGCTGGGCATGAAAAACTGATGGCGACTGCCAAGCAGTTGGCCAGCTACCACCCCGACTTCTTCTCCTGCACCTACGGCGCTGGCGGCTCGACCCGTGACCGCACGATCAACACCGTGTTGCAGCTGGAAAGCGAAGTCAAAATTCCCGCCGCGCCGCACTTGTCGTGCGTGGGCGACAGCAAGGCCGACCTGCGCGCCCTGCTGACCCAATACAAAGGCGCCGGCATCAAGCGCATCGTCGCCCTGCGCGGTGACCTGCCATCCGGCATGGGCATGGCCAGCGGTGAGCTGCGCTACGCCAACGACCTGGTGAGCTTCATCCGCGAAGAAAGCGGCGATCACTTCCACATCGAAGTGGCCGCTTACCCGGAGATGCATCCACAGGCGCGCAACTTCGAAGACGATCTGCAGAATTTCGTGCGCAAGGCCAACGCCGGCGCCGACAGTGCGATCACCCAGTACTTCTTCAACGCCGACAGCTACTTCTACTTCGTCGAGCGTGTACGGGCCATGGGTGTGAACATCCCGATCGTGCCAGGCATCATGCCGATCACCAACTACAGCAAGCTGGCGCGCTTCTCCGACGCCTGCGGTGCTGAGATCCCACGCTGGGTGCGTAAGCAACTGGAAGCCTATGGCGACGACGTCAAAAGCATCCAGGCATTCGGCGAACAGGTAATCAGTGAGATGTGTGAACAATTGTTGCAAGGTGGTGCGCCAGGGCTGCATTTCTATACCCTGAACCAGGCTGAACCTAGCCTTGCCATCTGGAACAACCTCAAGCTGCCACGCTGAAGTTTGCCCGGCTGTGCCAAGGCCCTCGTTTCTACGAGGGCCTTTGTCGTTTTACATGCCCACGGAACCCAGCAGTCCATGAATACAGTCCCCACGACTTCCCGCCCGCAACTGGTGTATCTGGTTTTCGGTGCCCAGACCTACCATCAGGAAGCCGTCTTCAGTATCGCCAGCGCCTTGGCTTTTCTGCAGGACACCCCGGACGCCGTCGTGGACATCCAGGTATTCAGCGACAACCCCGAACCCTATCGCCTGCTGCCGGTACGCGTGCGCCCGCTGGACGACGCCACCCGCAAACGCTGGAGCGAGCCCCATGGCTATCACTTCCGCACCAAACACGTGGTGCTGCGCCAGGTGCTGGAAGAGTCGTCGACAGCCCTGCTGATCGACACCGACACCTTCTTCCACCATTCGCCCACAGCCCTGTTCGAGCGCGTGCAACCCGGCACTCTGCTGTGCAACGCCTTCTACACCAAGTACGGCGACAATCACGAAAGCATCCTCTATAGCGCCCTGCACCAGCGCCTGCTGGACATGGGCGTGGCCGACGATGACATGATGACCCTCAACTCCGGCGTCATCGGCCTGACGCAACAGGACGCGCACATCCTCGATCGCTCCATCGAGTTGATGGACGAACTGTTCCCCCACGCCCAGGGCGCCTACACCCTGGAAGAGTTCTGCCTGTCGATCGCCGTCTACCGCACCGTGAATGTGCGCGAGTGCCCGGACCTGATCCACCATTACTGGAGCCGCAAGCAGCTGTTCCGCGCCAAGGTCAAAGCGTGGATCGCCAAGCATGCGGCCGCCCCCACCAGCGCGCAGGCCCTGGCCGACACGCGTCAGGTTTCCTCGCACCTGCCGCGCCCGCCGCGCTTGCAGCGCCTGATGTACAAACTGATCACCCTGCTCTTGCCCAAGCACCAGCAGCAGTTCATCCGCGAAGTTCTCTACGGTTGCTACGAGCACGAGAACGAGTTCGACCAGGCGTGCGGCCCGGTGTGGTGGGACAAGGCGCGGCAGAATCAGGAAGAGCGCCAGCAACGTCCGCTCGACGCCCACCAACTGGAGCACTGGTTCGCCAACCCGGTGGTCAGGCTGATTCTGGGCGAGCGGCGCAGCGCGATCTACGAACACTTGATAACCTCGCCCGCCAAATAACGATCCTTGCAGATGCGCGTGCCAGAGCTTCTCTTTCATTCAGGAGCATCGTAACCTCAGGCCATGTCCGCCCTTCTGAAGCTGTTGACTGCGACTCTTTTTACTTGCCTGAGCCTGGCCGCTCACGGCGAGAAATTGCGCATCGTCACCGAACCGTGGGCGCCTTACGTGTATGACGACAACGGCACGATGCGCGGGCTGGACTATGAAACCACGGTGATCGTGTTCCAGCGCCTGGGCGTCGATGTGCAGTGGCAATTCCTGCCGTGGAAACGCTGCCTGGCGATGCTCGAACAAGGCCACGCCGACGGCGCGCTGGACATTTTCCACAGCCATGAACGCGATGCCCTGCTGCTGTACCCCAGCGAACCGCTGTCGGAAGTGGAGTTCGTGCTGTTCTACGCCAATGAGCGGCCCCACCCGGTCCAGACCCTCGACGAGTTGCGCGGGCTGACCGTGGGCACCTCGCCGGGTTACCTGTACGGCGCCGAATTCAGTGAGTCCAGCGTGTTCCAACGCGAGCCGGCGCCGAGTCATGAAGCAAACTTCGGCAAATTGCTGCTTGGCCGCATCGATCTGCTGGTGACTGACCGCCGGGTCGGCCAGCATGTGATCGCGGCCTTGGGCCTGGAAGGCCAGGTCAGCCAGGCGCCCGCCGTGATCCGCCGCCAGCAGCAGTTCCTCGCCGTGCGCCGTGGCGCGGGCATGGACCTGCTGGTGCAGCGCTTTGCCGCCGAACTCAAGCGCTTCAAACAAGAGCCGGCCTACGCCGCCTTGAGTGCCAAATATGGTGGTATTCAAAGCGCAGCGGCGCCGATTACACTGCACGAACACACCGTTGAGCAGCAGGAAAGCAGCGCGCGGTGATTGCTCTGTTATACTCGGGCCTTCCCGCCAGGCTTACGCCCGGCCGCTGAGGTCTTGAAAAAGACACCCAACCCAGCTACTGCGCAGCTTTGCGACCCGCGCGAGCCATTGGAGTGTCCGCCAGACGCAGCAGGACCGGACGGGGTTGCGCTCCCCTAAGCGCCATTCACGCCCGGCAAGATTATCCCTTTGGGCCAAGCCCTAACTAAAACAGGATTACTCATGTCCTTTGCTTCCCTCGGTCTCTCCGAGGCTTTAGTCCGCGCCATCGAGGCAGCGGGCTATACCGAGCCTACTCCGGTGCAACAGCGGGCTATTCCCGCCGTGTTGCAAGGTCGCGACCTGATGGTTGCGGCTCAGACAGGTACTGGTAAAACCGGCGGCTTCGCCCTCCCGATTCTGGAGCGGTTGTTCCCCAATGGTCACCCGGACAAGTCCCAGCGTCATGGCCCGCGCCAACCGCGCGTACTGGTCCTGACCCCTACCCGCGAACTCGCCGCCCAAGTGCACGACAGCTTCAAGCTGTATGCCCGCGACCTGAAGTTCGTCAGCGCCTGCATCTTCGGCGGCGTCGGCATGAACCCACAGGTTCAGGCCATGTCCCGTGGCGTTGACGTCCTCGTCGCCTGCCCGGGTCGCCTGCTCGACCTGTGCGGCCAAGGCAGCGTCGATTTGTCCCACGTGGAAATCCTCGTGCTCGACGAAGCCGACCGCATGCTCGACATGGGCTTTGTCCATGACGTGAAAAAGGTCCTCGCCCGCCTGCCGGCCAAACGTCAGAACCTGCTGTTCTCGGCAACGTTCTCCAACGACATCACCGCCCTGGCCGGCAAGTTGCTGCACAACCCGGAGCGCATCGAGGTCACGCCGCCGAACACCACGGTCGAGCGTATCGAACAACGCGTGTTCCGCCTGGCCGCCAGCCACAAGCGTTCGTTGCTGGCGCACCTGATCACCCACGGCGCGTGGGAACAGGTGCTGGTGTTCACCCGCACCAAGCACGGCGCCAACCGCCTGGCCGAGTACCTGGACAAGCACGGCCTCACCGCCGTCGCCATCCACGGCAACAAGAGCCAGAACGCGCGCACCAAAGCGCTGGCCGACTTCAAGGCCGGTGAAGTACGCATCCTGGTGGCCACCGATATCGCCGCACGCGGCCTGGATATCGACCAACTGCCGCACGTGGTCAACTTCGAGCTGCCTAACGTCGACGAAGACTACGTACACCGTATCGGCCGTACCGGCCGTGCCGGTCGTTCGGGCGAAGCCATCTCCCTGGTTGCGCCGGACGAAGAAAAACTGCTGAAAAGCATCGAGCGCATGACCAAGCAGAAAATCGCCGACGGCGACCTGATGGGCTTCGATGCCAGCACCGTTGAGGCCGAGAAGCCTGAGGTGCGCGAGCGTCCGGACGTGCGTAACCCACGCAACCCACGCGGTCCGAAGGGCGATGGCCCGAACGGCGGCGGTGGCGGCGGCGGTCGTCGCGACAAGGGCAAGGACAAGGGCGGCAAGGAAAAAGCGCCGACCAACGGCCGCGGCGAACGCCCGGCCCGCGAGCAGAAGCCCCGCGAAGGCACCCCGGCCCGCGAACAGCGTCAGCCGAGCCAGCCAAGCCAGCCGCCACGCGCCAGCGCCGACCGCGCGCCGGACGAGTTCCTCGACGACGATGTGGATAACTTCGGTAACCGCGTCGACTACGTGCCCCAGGCCAAACCGGCCCAGGGCCGTGGCCGTCGTCCAGGCGCTCCGGCTCCGGGCGCTGGCACTGGCGCACCGCGTGGCGGCCAGCCACAGGGCGCGCGTCAGAACGGCCCGCGCAACAGCAGCGGCGGCACCACCGGTACGCCACCGGCCAAGCGCAGCGGCCCGCGTAACGGCGCACCGCGTGATGGCCAGGCGCGTCGCGAAGACTCGCGCAGCAACAACCGCCGCCCGGCCCGTGACGACCAGCCACGCTTGTCCGAGCCAGCGGTGCAGAACCCACGCGGCGGCCCTGCGCCGAAGATCATCCACAAGGAGTCGAAAGCCGACCGCTTCCCGACACCGGAGCAACTGGATCAGTTGCCAGGCCGTCCTCGTGGTGAAAAACCAGCGCTGCTGACCCGCAACCGCGAAGCATAAAAAAAACCCGTATCGCGAGATACGGGTTTTTTTGCCTGTAGGAGCGAGCTTGCTCGCGAAGGTCGTCAACGATAACGCTGGCAGCCTGAAAAAACGCGGTGTCTCTACGTTTTTCGCGAGCAAGCTCGCTCCAACAAGTGAAGCGTTACTTCGCTTTCACACCTTCAAACGTCACGTACAGCTCAACATTGTTGGACGCTGGGCCCAGGTCCATCTGCTTGCCGAAGTCTTGGCGATTGAAGCTGGTGGTACCTTCAAAACCGGCACGGTAGCCGCCCCATGGATCCTTGCCTTCACCCAGGAAGGTGGCCTTGACGACGATCGGCTTGGTCACGCCGTGCAGGGTCAGGTCGCCGGTCACGTCGGCAGTGACTTGGCCCGCAGCATTCTTACCGGTGGTTTTAACACTGGTGGAGACGAACTTGGCATCGGCAAACTTGCCAACGTCCAGGAAGTCTTTGCTGGAGATGTGCTTGTCACGTTCAGCGTGGTTGGTGAACACGCTGGCGGTGCGGACGTTGAACTCAATCTTGCTGTCTTCAGGCTTGGCGGCATCGAAGCTGAACTTGCCGTCCAGGTCCTTGAAGGTACCGGTGATGAAGCTGTAGCCCAAGTGGCTGATCTTGAAGTCGACGAAGGCGTGCTGGCCTTCTTTGTCGACAACATAGTCAGCGGCCATCACCTGGCCTGCGGACAGCAGAGCAGAACCGATTGCCAGAGCAGCGAGTGTCTTTTTCAACATGCTTTCTATTCCTTGTGAGTCGAGGTTGAACATCAGGCTTTGCGCCCCAGCATTCGCGTGAGGGTCGCATCACGATCGATAAAGTGGTGTTTCAACGCGGCCACGCCGTGCAGGCCGGCGAAAACCACCAGCACCCAGGCGAGGTACAGATGCACCACGCCTGCGGTGTCTGCCTGGTCCGGCAAGCCGGAAACCAAGGCAGGAATCTCAAACAGGCCAAACACCGGGATACCCACACCGTCCGCGGTGGAAATCAGGTAACCGGCGATCATCACGGCAAACAAGCCGACATAAAGGAACCCATGGCCAAATGCAGCACCGATCCGCGTCAGCCGGCTGTAGCTGGCCAGCGCCGGTGGCGGCGGGCTGATCAGGCGCCAGACGATACGCACCAGCATGATGGCGAACAGCGTGATGCCTATGCTTTTGTGCAGATCCGGCGCGTCTTTGCGCCATGCGCTGTAGTAGTCGAGACCGACCATCCACAAGCCCAGGGCGAACAGACCAAACACCACCAGGGCCACGCCCCAGTGCAATACCATGCTGACCCAGCCGTAGCGGGCTGGTGAGTTACGTAGCTGCATGTACTTAATCCCGTAAGAACTGTGCTCAAGACTAACGATTTACCTATCGAATTAAAGCGCAATTTTTTGCTTTGAAATATCGAGAAATATGATCATAAGCCTAGGCACAATACGTTAACGAGGGATTAAGACTATTCCTAAGAAACGTGACAGACCGTCCTGTGTTTACTGCGAATTGCCCCACAATGGCTTGTGACACGGGCCTCCATTGCATAGGCTTGCGCGATTGTTTCGCCTGCGCCGGGCGCAGGACCGCTTCGAGGAGATAGACGATGGGCTTGAACAACCAGTGGATGCAACGCGACCTTGCGGTGCTGTGGCATCCCTGCACCCAGATGAAAGACCACCAGCAACTGCCGCTGATCCCGATCAAGCGCGGTGAAGGCGTGTGGCTGGAAGACTTCGAAGGCAAGCGCTACCTCGACGCCGTCAGCTCCTGGTGGGTCAACGTGTTCGGCCACGCCAACCCGCGCATCAACCAACGCATCAAAGACCAGGTCGACCAGCTGGAACACGTGATCCTCGCCGGTTTCAGCCACCAGCCGGTGATCGAACTGTCCGAGCGCCTGGTGGCGATGACGCCCGCAGGCCTGACCCGGTGCTTCTATGCCGATAACGGTTCGTCGTGCATCGAAGTCGCGTTGAAGATGAGCTTTCACTACTGGCTCAACCGCGGCCTGCCGAACAAAAAACGCTTCGTCACCCTGACCAACAGCTACCACGGCGAAACCATTGCCGCGATGTCGGTGGGCGACGTGCCGCTGTTCACCGAAACCTACAAAGCGCTGCTGCTCGACACCATCAAGGTGCCAAGCCCGGACTGCTACCTGCGCCCCGAGGGCATGAGCTGGGAAGAACACTCGCGCAACATGTTCCTGGCCATGGAACAGACCCTGGCGGACAACCACGACACAGTCGCCGCCGTAATCGTCGAACCGCTGATCCAGGGCGCCGGCGGCATGCGTATGTACCACCCGGTATACCTCAAGCTGCTGCGCGAAGCCTGCGACCGCTACGGCGTACACCTGATCCACGACGAAATCGCCGTGGGCTTCGGCCGCACCGGCAGCATGTTCGCCTGCGAACAGGCCGGCATCCGCCCGGACTTCCTGTGCCTGTCCAAGGCCCTCACCGGCGGCTACCTGCCGCTGGCGGCGGTGGTCACCACCGAAGATGTCTACAGCGCCTTCTACGACGACTACCCGACCCTGCGCGCCTTCCTGCATTCCCACAGCTACACCGGCAACCCGCTGGCGTGCGCGGCGGCCCTGGCGACCCTGGATATTTTCGAAGAAGACAACGTCATCGAAAACAACAAGGCCCTGGCCCAGCGCATGGCCACGGCCACCGCGCACCTGGCGGACCACCCCCATGTGTCGGAAGTGCGCCAGACCGGCATGGTGCTGGCCATCGAGATGGTCCAGGACAAAGCCACCAAGACCGCCTACCCCTGGCAGGAACGCCGTGGCCTGAAGGTGTTCGAGCACGCCCTGACGCGCGGCGCGCTGCTACGGCCGTTGGGCAGCGTGGTGTACTTCCTGCCGCCGTATGTGATTACGCCGGAGCAGATCGACTTTTTGGCGGAAGTGGCCAGCGAAGGGATCGATATCGCCACCAACAGCAAGGTGAGCGTTGCCGTGCCCAAAGACTTCCACCCAGGCTTTCGCGATCCAGGTTGATTTGCCCTTCAAGCTTTGTATTTTTTCCAGAGAACAGACATGAGACTGTCCCGCTTTTTCACCGACACCCCGCTGAGCCTCGGCGATCACGAACTGCCTGAAGCCCAGGCGCACTACATCAGCCGCGTGCTGCGCATGGGCGAAGGCGATGCCGTGCAACTGTTCGACGGTTCCGGCCAGGAGTTTCGCGGCACGTTGCTGGAGGTCGGTAAAAAACACGTCAGCGTGCAACTGACCGAGCAATTCGCCGGGCAGGCCGAATCGCCGCTGCACATTCACCTCGGCCAGGGCCTGTCCCGCGGCGAGCGGATGGATTGGGCGATTCAGAAAGCCACCGAACTGGGCGTCAACGCCATCACGCCGATTTTCAGCGAACGCTGCGAAGTGCGCCTCAAGGACGAACGCGCCGACAAACGCCTGCTGCACTGGCGCCAGGTGGCGATCAGCGCCTGCGAGCAATGCGGGCGCTCGACGGTGCCGGTGATTCATCCACCGCTGCTACTGGCCGATTGGCTGAAGCAGACCGAGGCGGACCTGAAGCTGGTGCTGCACCCGGTGGCCGAGCCGATGGTCAGCCATGCCAAGCCATTGAGCCTGGCGTTCCTGATCGGGCCCGAAGGCGGCTTGACCGACCCTGAAGTCGACACCGCCCAAGACGCCGGCTTCCACGCCGCCCGCCTCGGCCCGCGCGTGTTGCGCACCGAAACCGCGCCGGTCGTCGCGCTGGCCGTCGCCCAACAACTGTGGGGCGACTTCTGACCGGCCCGAGGAGCGGGTTTATTCCACCGGGTCGCTGACCGGGGTGGCGAAGATCGCCTTCAACTCGGCGGTCATCGGAAACTCCAGGTTCAGGCCCTTCGGTGGGATCGGCTGTTCAAACCAGCGCCGGTAAATCCCGTTGATCTCACCGGTGCGGTACAGATCGCCCAAGGTGTCGTTGACCACCGCGAGAAACTGCGGATCGTCCTTGCGCACCATGCAGCTGTAGATTTCCCGCGACTGCTCCTCGCCCACCACCACCCAGCGATGCGGGTCCCTGGCCTTGGCGCGCTCGCCGTAGAGCAACGCATCGTCCATATAGAACGCGGCTGCGCGGCCGGTCTCGAGCATCTTGAAGGCTTCGCCGTGGTCCTTGGCGCTGATCACCGACAGGTTGCCGTTGTGCTCGGCGTTGTAACTTTTGAGGAAGCGTTCGTTGGTGGTGCCGGCGGTCGTCACCACGTTCTTGCCCTTGAGGTCGGCGAAGCCTTGGATGCCGCTGTCTTTCGCCGTCAGCAGTTGCCCCTTCACGTAGATGAAGCCGTAGGAAAACGCCACCTGCTTCTGCCGCTCGGCGGTCACCCCGGTAGAACCGCACTCCAGGTCGACGGTGCCGTTCTGCACCAGCGGGATACGGGTCTGGGAAGTCACCAGGTTGTACTTCACGCTAAGGTCGGCCACCCCGGTTTTCTGCTGGATGCGCTCGACAATCTTGTTGGCCAGGTCCACCGAATAGCCCATGGGCTTGCCGCTCTGGTCGCCCACGTAGGAAAACGGCACCGACGCATCGCGATAACCCAAGGTGATGGACTTGGTGCTGGCGATCTTACTCAACGTGCCCTCTGTCGGCGGTTCATTCGCCTGAACCGGCGCGCCGAACAAAAGCCCCAGGGTGCAACCGATCAACAGGATTTTTCTCATTGTTATTCTCCGTTGGTGTGTGACGATTCAAGCGGCGCGGGGCGCCAGGCCCTGCATATCAATCGACGGCATGTGCTGGCCGATCAGTTCGGCCAGCAGTTGGCCGCTGCCGCAGGCCAGGGTAAAACCGAGCGCGCCATGGCCCAGGTTCAGCCACAGGTTGCGATAGGCACTGGCGCCGATCAGCGGCACCCCGGTCGGCGTGGCGGGACGCATGCCGGCCCATTCGACCGCCTGGGCGTAGTCGCCGGCCAAGGGGAATGTCTCGACCGCCTGGCGCCTGATCAACGCGAGCCGCTTGGGCTCGAGGCCGGCGTCGAAACCGACGATATCGACCATCGCCGCCACCCGCAATTGCTCGCCGATCCGGGCGTACACGATCTTGCGGTCGTAGTCGGTGATGCTCACATTCGGCGCCCGATGCTGCGCGCCAATCGGCACGCTCAGGCTGTAGCCCTTGAGCGGATACAGCGGCAGCGCCAGCCCCGGCAACCCCAACTCAGCGCTGCGATGCCCGGCGGCGAGGACCAGTTGCTCGACCGGCATTACCTCCTCACCCAACTCAATGGCCTGCACCGCACCGGCGCTGTGACGGATCCCGGTGACCTTGCGCCCCAGCAAGAAGCGGCAATGCCCCGACGCTTGCAGGCGCGCCGCCAGGCGTTGGCAGAAGGCGTGACAATCGGCCACTTCCTCGTTCGGCGTGTAGATCCCACCGACAAAACCACCGCTCGCCAGCGCCGGCTCCAGGCGGGTGCAATCGGCCGCCGACAGCACCTGCTGTTGCAGGATATCCGTGACCTTGCGGCGCGCATGCTCGAAGGTGTCGGCGTTGCGAAACGTCACCAGCTTGCCGTTGCGCCGCCAGTCGAAGCCATCCAGGCGATCATCCTCGCGCCATTGCTGCAAGGTGGCCTGGCTCAGGCTCGCCAGGCGCAGCAGGTGGGCGGCATTGCGCCGGTTCACCGAGCCACGGCAGGCGCCGAGGAACGCCGCCATCCAGCGCCATTGCTGCGGGTCGAGGCGCGGGCGCAGCTTCAATGGCGAATCACCGCGCAGCAGCCAGCCAAGCGCTTGCAGCGGCACGCCGGCATCGGCCAGCGGCGCAACGTAGCGATACGACAACTGCCCACCGTTGGCGAAACTGGTTTCGCTGCCCAGGGTGTCGCGCGCGTCGATCAGCGTCACGTCATGCCCGGCGCGCACCAGCGCGTAGGCGCTTGCCAGGCCGATGACCCCACCCCCGATGATACAAACCTGCCTGGCCATCCCCGCTCCTCGCCGTTGAATAAGACGGCTCAAGCGTAGGGGCAGGTGACAGGCCCGCGACAATGAATAAAGATGGGTCACCTATAAGCAAAGGTTATGGACTCGCCATGCGCTTGCGTCATATCGAAATCTTCCAGGCCATCCGCCAGACCGGCTCCATCAGCGCCGCCGCGCAATTGCTGCACGTCTCGCAACCGGCGGTGAGCAAAGTGTTGCAGCACGCCGAGTTGCAACTGGGCTTCCCGCTGTTTCTGCGCGTGCGCGGCAAATTGCAGCCCACGCCGGAAGCCCTGGCACTGGAACGCGAAGTCGAGAAAGTCAGCGAAAGCCTGCAAGGCGTAAGGCGCCTGGCCAAGAGTCTGCGCCGGTCGCCGGCGCAGAGTGTGCGGATCGGTGCGATCCCGGCGCTGGCGCTGTCGTTGCTGCCACCGGCGATTCTGCAATGGAAACGCGCTTACCCGGACATCGCCTGCGAACTGTCCAGCGACCATAGCCGCGAGTTGGTGCAGAAGCTGTTGATGCGCGAGATCGACCTGGCGCTGACCCTCAACTTCGCCGGCCACCCGGGGCTCACCACCCAAGTGCTGGCCAACGGAGCCTTGGTCGCGCTGGCGTCCAAGGGCTATTGGAGCGACGCGCAAACCCGCCAGCCGCTGCCGTTGGCGGAGCTGGCGGGAGCGCCGTTGATTGGCCTGTCCAGCGCCGACCCGTTGGCGGCAAAGCTCGACAGTTACCTGGAGAAAGTCGACCCGCCACCACGGGTGAGCCTCTCGGTGCAGACCTACTCCCTGGCCCGCGCGATGGTCGAATCCGGCGCCGGCCTGACCGTCATCGACCCCTTCACCGCCCTCGGCGCGTCGACGGCGACCACCTGCATCCGCACGCTCACACCGCCGCTGCCGATCACCCTGTACGCCCTGACCCGCGCCGACGAACCGCCGCCGCACATGTTGGCCAACCTGCTGCAGATCTTCGGTGAACGTGCCCGGGAGCTGCTCGAACGCCTGTAGTCAGCGCCCTCAACCCCACTGAAGAACCAATGTGGGAGGGGGCTTGCCCCCGATGGCGGTGGTTCAGCCAGCATATTTGCCAACTGACACACCGCCATCGGGGGCAAGCCCCCTCCCACATTTTTTAGACCGCGTCGTGCGTTAGAGCACGTAATGCATGATCGCCACGAAATGCAGCAAACTGCCTCCGATCACAAACAGATGCCAGATCCCATGGGAATGCCGCAGGCGATCCTCCAGGGCAAAAAAGATGATGCCGACGGTGTACAACACCCCGCCCGCCGCCAGCCAGATAAACCCCGCCGTGCCCAGCGCGGCGATCAGCGGCTTGACCGCCACCAGCACGATCCAGCCCATCACCG
Source organism: Pseudomonas sp. 7-41 (assembly GCF_021233075.1). Classification (NCBI taxonomy): domain Bacteria; kingdom Pseudomonadati; phylum Pseudomonadota; class Gammaproteobacteria; order Pseudomonadales; family Pseudomonadaceae; genus Pseudomonas; species Pseudomonas sp. 7-41. Next base: position 6,409,359 of record NZ_CP089551.1, read on the forward strand.
CATAGATCACGATCGACAGAACCCGTGCTTCAGAACGCGGTTTGATCTCCTGCAGAATGCCGATCACCGCCAGCCCCCACACGATCCCGAACAACGTCCAGCCCCACGGCCCTCTTAAACTGACCAGGCAAAACGGCGTGTAACTGCCGGCGATCAACAGGTAGATCGAAAAGTGATCGACCTTCTGCATGATCGCTTTTCGCCGCCCCTGCACGCTGTGATACACCGTCGACGCGCTGTACAGCACCATCAACGTAAACCCATAAATCGCCACGCTGACAATCTTCCAGGGGCTGCCGTCCAGGCTCGCCACCACCAACATCCACACCGCGCCCACACACGCCGCGACTGCACCGAGCAAATGGCTCCAGGCGTTGAATCGTTCCCCGTGGTACATCTGTCACTGACCTCCCGTAACCGTTGACCGCTGGCTGACAAGCGTCCCGCCTTGCGCATCAGAGTGCAAGGGCCTTATGACGTTCCGGCGACGCCGCACGGTTTTGCGGGCACAATCGGCAGCATTCGAACAAGAGCCACGGCCATGTTGATCGACGAAGAGTTCACCCTCAAAAAGCTGGAAATCTTCCTGGCCTTCATGCGTACCGGCAACCTGGCCCGCGCCGCTGCCGAGCTGCAAACCAGCAACGTCAGCGTACACCGCGCCATCCACTCCCTGGAAAACGCCCTGCGCTGCCCGCTGTTCAAGCATGAAGGCCGCAACCTCACCCCGCTGGAAAGCGCCTACGTGCTCGAAGAGCGCGCACAAAAGCTGGTGCAGGACGCAGTCGACAGCATCCGCCTGACCCGCGAAGCCGCCGGCTTCTCCGCCGAACGCTTCAAGCTCGGCTCGCTGTATTCGCTGACGGTGAAAACCGTGCCGCAGCTGATCATGGGCCTGAAACTGCGCCGCAGCGAACTCAACATCGACCTGATCCTCGGCTCCAACTTCGACCTGCTGTATAAGCTCAAGAACATGGAAGTCGACGCGATCCTGATCTCCCTCGACGAACGCGCCAACGACCCCGATTGCGAACAGATCGCGTTGTTCTCCGACGACATCTTCCTCGCCACGCCCGCCGACTCGCCCTTCGACCGCGACCAGCAGATCGACCTGGCCGACGTGCGCGACGCCACGTTCATCACCCTCACCCAAGGCTTCGCCACCCACCAGGACGGCAACCGTGTGTTCAAGCAAGCGGGGTTCGAACCGAAGGTGGCGATGCAGGTCAATGACATCTTCACCCTGCTGAGCATGGTCAGTTCGGGGGTCGGTTATGCGCTGCTGCCGGGGCGGATTGCGGCGGTGTATGAGAACCGCGTGAAGCTGATACCGCTGCAACCCCGGTATCGGTTGCAGCAACATATCGGGGTGGTGTTCTTGAAGGCCAAGGAGCGTGATCCGAATTTGCTGGCGTTGTTGGCCGAATGTCGGATGTATGCCAATCGGCAGGTGACAGCCTGACAGACCGTTATCGGGGGCAAGCCCCCTCCCACATTGAAACGCACTCCAAATGTGGGAGGGGGCTTGCCCCCGATAGCGCCAGCCCAATCACCGCAAAACCCCAAAGTCAGCCCACCAACCCTCGCACAATGAAGTACAGCAACGAAGGCCCGAGCAAACAGCCAAGCCCGGTGTGGAACGTCGCGGTCAGCGCGCCATACGGCACCAGGCGCCGATCTGTTGCCGCCAGCCCCGCCGTCACGCCACTCACCGTACCGGCCAGCCCACCGAACACCATCGCCGAACGCGGGTTATCCAGGCCCATCCAACGCGCCGCAACCGGCGTGCCGACCATCACCAGAATCGCCTTGATCAAGCCAGTGGCAATCGACAGCGCCATCACATCCGAGGTCGCGCCGATCGCCGCACCGGTCACCGGGCCGACGATGTAGGTCACGGCGCCAGCGCCGATGGTGGTCATGCTGATCGCATCGCGATAACCGAACACCCAGGCCATGCTTGCACCGACGATAAACGGCAGGATCGTGCCCAGCAGCAGCGCAATCACACCAATCATCCCGGCCTTGCGCGCTTCGGTGGCTTGCACTTCAAACGCCGTGGCGACGATGGCGAAGTCGCGCAGCATCGCGCCGCCCATCAGGCCGATGCCGGAGAACAGCGATATATCCGCCAGGCCTTTTTGCCCGCCAGTCATGGTGCCGCCGACCCAGGCCAGCACCAGGCCGATCACGATAGCAATCGCCGAGCCGTGAACGCGCCCGAACGTCAGACGCTTGGACAGCACCACAGAAATCCACATCACCACGCCCACGAACGCAAAGGCGGTGACCAGGCCGTTATGCTCCAAACCCTTTTCAATGAGAGCCCACATATCAGCGGCCTCCCACGACAGGTGTCGGTGTGATCAGCGGTTCTTCATCGGGCAGCGGTTCGCCCTTGTGCGTGCGGCTGATCAACGCGATGGTGCAACCACACACCACCACCGAACCAATCGCCGCGAGCACCGCGACCGGGCCGCCGTGCAGAGCGGTGACCACATTTTGTTGCGCGGCCATCGCCACCACCACGGGGATGTACATCGCGCCCCAGAAGCCGACGCCCATTTCGCAATCCTTGGTCATGCCGCCGCGTTTGTGCATCCACAGCCGTGCGCAGATCAGCAGGATCATCGCGATGCCCACCCCGCCCACGTTGGATTTGACGCCGAGCAACACGCCAAGCATGTCGCCCATGATCACGCCCGCGAGCGTGCAGATCGCCAGCAATGCCACACCGTAAATAATCATTGTTGTTGTCCTCAAAGTGCTCGATCGATTTTTTGTTGTTGTGCTTCGAAAGCCTTGGGTGGTGCTTTATCGGTGGCGGCGCTCCTCCTCTTCCAGCAGGGCCTGCAAGGTGTCCAGGCGCGCACCTTCGCAGGCGATCACCGTGCCGTGTTCGAACACGCGGCGTGACAAGCCGGTGAGAACGGCGCCGGGGGGCAGTTCGATCTGCAGGCGCACGCCGCGCTCATAGGCGCTTTGCACGGTGCCGCGCCAGTCGACGACGCGACACATGTTGAAGGCCAGGTCGTCGCGCAGTTGCGCAGGGTCGCGGATCGGCCGCGCCCGGGTGCTGCTCAAGTAGCTGATGCGCGGAGCCTTGAGCGTGACGAACGCTTCAGCCAGCACCTGGGCCGGGCGCTCCAGCAGCGCGCAATGGGACGGCACGCTGACGGCCAGGCGCTTGGCGATGCCGTTGCCTTTGACGCGCTGGGCGACACGCTGCATCGCTTCATCGCTGCCGGCGATCACCGTCTGGTTGTCGGCGTTGATATTGGCCAGGTACACCGGGGTTTCGGGACTATGGATGGCGGCCAGCAGGGTTTCGACAGTGGATAAATCCGGGCCGATCAGGGCGGTCATGCCGTAGCCCTGTGGATAAGCCTGCTGCATCAGTTCGCCACGCAGGCTGACCAGCCGGACGGCGTCGGCAAAGTCGAGGGCACCGGCAATCACCGCCGCTGGGTAAGCGCCGATGGACAAACCCGCCACATAGTCCGGCGTGCGCGCCAACAGGCGCGCATGGGCCACACCCGCAATCAACAGGCACAACTGCACAGCGCGGGTACTGGCCAAGGCCCGCGCAGAGTCGAGTGGGCGAACGTCTTCAGCCAAGGCCTCGCTGGCTTCGTCCAGCACCGACGCAGGCAAATGCCGAAGCATGCCAGGGCGTTGCGCACCCTGCCCCGGAAACACCAGCAGGCTGCTCATATCAGCGCCTGCCAGGGATCGATGACCAGGTGCGCGCCGCTGGCGGTTTTGAGTAATACGCGACGTGACGAGCCGGCCCATTCGCGCAAGGCGACGGCGCCAAACGGGGTTTGCAGTTGCAGGTCCACGGCGCAGACCGCCGTGTCCAGGATCGCCAGCAAGTCCCCGGCGTCGCGTCGCCCCAGCGGCTCGGGGGTGCGCAGGATCAAATCCAGATCGCTGGCGTCATGCAGCGCTTCGATGCCCGTGGCCAATTCAAAACCCGCACTGCCGCTGACGCCCCAATCCTTCTGCGCCAGCAGCGGCCGCAGTTGAGCCAGCGCCCGCAATGCCGGCAAATCCCGTGGCGATGTCACCTCGCGCAGGGCTTGCGGCGTCACGCGCCGCCGCACCAGCGCCAGCGGCATCTGGGCGGCGAAACGCTGCTCGCGCAAACGCCCGCGCACGCCGACCGCCACCAGGCCCGGTTGCGCAATGGCGCGGCGGACCACCACCGGCTGCCCGGCACCGAGCGCCTCCAGCACCCAGGCCGGCGCATCGGCAAGCACATGCGCCGGGGTCATGCCCCAGAGCAGGTCGTGGGCGTTCACCATTGCGCCCGCAGCAGTTGGCGCACATGGCTGGAGGCGGCGCGATGGGGCGCACCCAGGCGACCGCTCAAATCACGGCCATCGACATCCTTGATCGCACTGACCAGGCAATCGCTGACCCGCGCCACATCGTCCTTCGTCGGCTGTTCAATCTGGCTGACCGACAAGGTCTCCCAGAGCAAACCGAGGCTGGCATAGCTGTCGATGTCATAGGCCATCGGCGGCACGCTGGCGGCCAGGGCTTCGAGCTCTTCGACGCTGCGCAGGGTCACCCGCGCCGCCGAGGCCTTGCCCATGGCGTGAACCATCACGCCGGGGTCGCGCAGGGCGATCAGGCGGTTGGCCTGGTAGCCGTGGGCGAGGAACGCGCCGGACATGGCCTTGCCCACCAACAACCCGATCACCGGGTGCCCGGCCAGACGGGCGCGAGCGTAGCTGTCGACCGCGGCGGCCAGGGCTTGATGGATGCCGAGGGCTTCTTCGCGACGGCCATAGGCCTGGCTCGGCACATCGACGATGGCGATCAATGGGCGCTGGTCGCCGGTCGCAATGGCTTCATCCACGGCTTTGGCCAACCCAAAGCCTTCGAGCAGGCCGACTTCGCCATTGCGTGCGCGAGGGAAGCGGTTTTGCGCGTCAGGGACCACGGCGATAAAGCGCACCTTGTGTTCACCCAATACGCCATCGGCGACTTTCAGCGAGTCCGGCAACCCTTCCACGGGTTGGGCGCCGGCACTCAACGCGTTGAACCACTGCAAGCCTCTCATGAGCGTTCTCCCTGATACAGATCGCGAACCGTCGCCGGGTCGATTTGCGGTTCGGCGTCCAGTTCAGCCAGGCGCGCCAGATAGAAGTCGGCGCGGCGACTGCGTTGTTGAGCGGGCAAGCCGAGCTGCAATAGCGCGCTGACGGTCTGCTGAATCTGCGCGACATCGTCCGCCACGTAACGGTCGGCCAAGCCGCTGTTGAAGCGTTGTTCGCCACCGGTCAGGCTCCAGATAAAGGGCCGGTCGCGGGAATCGTATTCATCCAGGCCGGCTTCCTGCTCGATCACCTGCGGACCGTTCAAGCCCAGGCGCGCTTCGCGGGTCACCAGCAGATAGCTGCACAGCCCGGCGGCGATGGACATCCCGCCAAAGCAACCGACGCTGCCCGCCACCACGCCGATCACCGGCTGATACTGGCGCAGATCGACAATCGCGGCGTGGATATCGGCAATCGCCGCCAGGCCCAGGTTGGCTTCCTGCAGGCGCACGCCACCGGTTTCCAGCAGCAGCACGGCGCGGGTCGGGATGCCGTTGCGGTTGTCTTCGGCCGCCAGTTCAAGGGCGCCGGCGATTTTTGCGCCGCCGACCTCACCGAGGCTGCCGCCCTGGAAGTTGCCTTCGATCGCGGCGATCACCACCGGCTTGCCAGCGATGTTGCCTTTGGCGATCACCACACCGTCGTCGGCCTGGGGCACCACGCCCTGACGGCTGAGCCAGGGCGACATGACCCGCTCGAACGGGTCGATCAGTTCACGGTAAGAACCTGCGTCCAACAAGGCCCTGGCCCGTTGCCGTGCGCCCAGTTCGACGAAGCTGTGTTTGCTGAGCAAGTCAGTCATGGCCGATCTCCTCGAAGCCTTGTTCCAGGCGCAGGCGCACCACGCCGGGCGTGGCACCGAAGTCGTGGATATCAATGTTCAACGCGGGCGGCGTGTGCTCCTGGAAGATCCGCTCGAACAGGTGCTGCCAGCGCTGTTCGGCGCCATTCACCGAGGTCTGTACCTGAATGCTCAGGATGCCGGGCGTGCCCGGTTCCAGCAGCACTTCGAGGTCGCCCGAACCGACACACCCCACCAGCGCGCGACCTTTGGGCGGCTGCCCGGCGGGAAATTCAAAGGATAAGGTTTCCATCAAAACGCTCCATCGAGGCGGTCGATAAACAGGCAGGCGGCCAACAGGTCGGCGGCGCCGCCGGGGGAGGCATTCAGGGCCAACAGCTGTTGGTCGAGTTCGTGCAAATGGCGGCGACCGGCCAGGGTCGCGCTGCCGCCTGCGTCGAGCACCGCTTGGGCGCCGTGTTGCATGGCGTGCAGGCCCGCAGTGCCGGCGCGGTAGAGCACGCAGGTGTCGGCCAGGGCGGTCATGATCGCGAGCAACGCATCCAGGCGCGCGTTCTGTTCACCGGCCTGTTGCTGGCGGCTTTTGTGCAGTTGCGGCAGGCCGCGTTGCAGCACCGAGGGGAAACCCAGTTGGGCTTCCTCACGGGCACCGCGTGCGCCGTAGCGTTGCGCCACCTGCGCGCCGTGGCTCATGGGTTGCGGGGCATGGCGATCATCGAGTAGGGCCAGTTTTGCCGCTGTCAGGGTTACGGCATTCGGGTGAAGGGATTGGGGTTCCAGTGCCGCTGCCGCAGTGAGTAAGCCGAGGGCCCAGATCGCACCGCGATGGGTGTTCACGCCGAGGGTGGTGACGAGCATCGCCTGTTCACCCTCACGACCGATGCGGCCGAGGGCTTCGCGCAGGGGCAAGCCGACTTCACCGATGTCGCGGGCGGCTTCGGCCATTGCCAGGAACATCGGCCACAGCGACAGCGCCGAGGCATGCATCAGGCCCAGGTGCAAATCGCGGTGGGCGCCGTTGCCACGACGGTCCACCAGGGCCGGTTTGGGCGACAGGTCGGCTTCGTCGATCAGGGCGTCGACGGCCAGGTCCGCCAGGCGTTCGGCAACGCTGAGTGGGTGCAGTTTGAGGGCGCGCATTTACCAGCTCCTGAACTTGGCGGGAGGGTTGTACAAACCGCCGGACCACTCCACCAAGTCGGCCACGCTCTTGGCGGCCAACAACTCACGGGTGGCGTCGGTGCGGCGGATGCCGAGGTCTTCGGGCCAGGCGATCAGGCCCTCACGGCGCATGCGCGCGGTGTCCTTGGGGTTATGGCGCATGCCGATGGCGGTCACCCCGGCGACGGCGGCGATCATCGCCTGGCGCTCTTCCAGGGAGCGCGCCTTGTACAGGTAGGCGATGCCTTCTTCGGTGAGCAAGTGGGTGACGTCGTCACCGTAGATCATGATCGGTGCCAGGGGCATGCCGCTTTTGCGCGCCACCTCCACCGCGTCGAGGGTGTTGACGAAGGTCGGTTTGCCGCCTTCCTGGAACGTCTCGACCATTTGCACCACGAGCTTTTTGCCGCGCTCCAAGAGTGCTTCGGGAGCATCCTCGTGACGCATGTCGAGCCAGGCCGGGGTGCCATGGCGGCGGCCACGCGGGTCGTGGCCCATGTTCGGTGCGCCGCCGAAACCGGCGAGGCGCCCGCGGGTGACCGTGGAGGAATGCCCGTCGCCGTCGACTTGCAGGGTGGCGCCGATAAACAGGTCCACCGCGTATTGGCCGGCGAGTTGGCAGAACATGCGGTTGGAGCGCATGGAACCGTCGCGGCCGGTGAAAAACACATCCGGGCGGGCGGCGATGTAGTGTTCCATGCCCAGTTCAGTGCCAAAGCAATGCACGCTTTCGACCCAGCCGCTTTCAATGGCGGGGATCAGCGTGGGGTGCGGGTTGAGGGTCCAGTTGCGGCAGATCTTGCCCTTAAGACCCAGGGATTCGCCGTAGGTGGGCAGGATCAATTCGATGGCGGCGGTATTGAAGCCGATACCGTGGTTGAGCGACTGCACGTTGTGTTTTTCGTAGATGCCGCGGATTGCCATCATCGCCATCAGCACATGCACCGGCTTGATGTGGCGCGGGTCACGGGTGAACAGCGGTTCGATGTAGAACGGCTTGTCGGCCACCACCACGAAGTCGACCCAACTGGCCGGGATGTCGACGCGGGGCAAGTCGGTGACGTCATCCACCAACTGATTGACCTGCACGATGACAATGCCATCGCTGAACGCTGCCGGCTCGATCAGCGCCGGGGTGTCTTCGGTACTCGCGCCGGTGTAGATATTACCGGCGCGGTCGGCCATGAAACCGGCCGAGAGCACCACATTGGGGATCAGGTCCACCACCAGCCGGGCGTAGAGTTCGATGTAGGTGTGGATCGCGCCGATTTCCAGCAGGCCGTCTTCCAGCAACTGGCTGATGCGCAGGGATTGGGTGCCGGCGAAAGAGAAGTCGAGCTTGCGCGCGATGCCCTTTTCAAACAGGTCCAGGTGCTCGGACCGGCCGACACTGGGCATGATCATGTGCAAATCGTGGAGCTTGGCCGGGTCAGCCTTGGCCAGGGAGCGCGAGAGGAAATCCGCCTGCTTCTGGTTATTGCCCTCCAGCACCACGCGGTCGCCGGGGAGGATCAGGGCTTCGAGGGCCTCGACGATTTTGTCGCTGGGCAGCACGGCCCCATCCGCATACTGCTTGACCAGCCCGAGCCGCCGCTGCTTCTCGTCGCGCCGCCGCGTCCAGCGCGAGTCGGGGGTAATTATTGTTGTCATGGTCGCTCCACGGGTTTGCTGTCGTGGGCTGTACCTTAGGAGTGATTCAGAGGGGCATCAATCAAGCTGGGCGGCGGATCGTTACGGCTGGAGTAATGAATCAGCGACAGACACGGGGTTAAGCCTAATGGGGAGCAACATGCCCCCCAAAACAACCCACGGCGCTACTCGAAGCGAGGTAAATGCGGAACCACCGTCGGCTTTTGCGCACGAAGCCTCCAGTTGGGAGAGTTAGCCGACGTTCAAAGCGGCGCCGCAACACCTGCGCGGCTGCCATCGGTATTAATCATGTGGTCGGCCATTTCGGAAAACATACGTTGCAGCTTCGCATTCAGGACTGCGTCATCCACCTGCTCGTTGATTGCCTGACGCATGCACAGCATCCATTCGTCGCGCTCGACAATACTGACTGCAAAGGGCGCATGTCGCATGCGCAAACGCGGGTGGCCACGTTCCTGTTGAAACAGTGGCGGGCCGCCAAGCCAGCCACTCAGGAACTTGAATAGACTGTCGGCGCTGCCGGCAAGACTCGGCGGGTGCATCTGGCGCACTCTTCGCGCCTCGCACAGCACCTCCATCAATTCGTAAAAGCGGTCGACCAGTTTATGGATACCCACCTCTCCCCCTAACTGGAGATAAGTACTGGTGTTGTTCTTATGCACGGTACTCAATAGTTCAGTCATATCGTCAGCACTCAATGTTGGAACTTTATCCCGCCCGCAAGCACATGCGTCACACAGCACTGCCATTGGCAGATAACGCCGCCGTCGTTTATCGCAACGGGCCATGACCAGGCAGTTAGCACGCGCCATGCCAAGAGCGGAAATGTGTTTTTTATTGATTGATAACAAATACTTAACTATTCGAGCACGAAGATGGCAGATGCGTTGGCAGTCACATCTTCTGCCAATCGGCTATGACGGCAGTGGTTGGCAGTCAGGGTGCGGGCGAGCGCCTACGACGTGTGGCAGGCCGAGCATTGGGAGCAGCGGATTGATTGAGCTCTGAAGACGAGCGCTAACCTGTGTGGGAGGGGGCTCGCCCCCGATGGCAGTGGCTCAGTTACAGATACTGAGACTGACACACCGCCATCGGGGGCAAGCCCCCTCCCACATTTGTTCGGCGGTGTCTTTTAAATAGCGGTCCCCAAAAGGGAGTCCCATTCAGGCCGGAAAACCTGTCCAATCCAGGCAAAGAACTTGCCTACATAAACAACATTCAATTCTGACATCAGTGCGCTCAACGCTAACCTGTGTGGGAGCAAGCCCCCTCCCACATCGGGATCATCGCAAGGCTTATGTTCAGGCCAGGCCGGATTCAACCAGCAGGGCTTCTAACCCCATCAAATCCGGCACTTTCGCCACATGCTCCCCCACCTGCACCGCCGCCAGTTCCAGCGGGCACAGCGGCACATCCACGTAGCTCAACTGGCTATCGAGTTTGTAGGAGCGGGGAATCCCCTGGATCACCATCGCAATGAACTTCAATGACGGCCGCCCGCCCAGGGCGTTCAGCACGACGATGCGCGAGCGCTCGCCGGTCACGCTGGCTTCACCGCAGGCCGCTTCGAAGCTGATCAGCGGCAATTGCCGGTCGCGCCAGGTCACTTGCCGCAAGTACCAGGGCGGTGCGTCGCTGGCCGGTTCGCCGCGCTGGAAGTCGATCAGTTCAGCGATGGCGACGTTGGGCAGCACCAGGTGGCGGTCGGCCAGGGGCAGGAGCAGGCCGGTGAGTTGGCTGGTGCGGTGGTCAAGCATGGGACTTGCTCCAATAGGCGATGCTTTCCAGCAGCACCGACTCCTGATACGGCTTGCCGAGGTAGTCGTTGACGCCGATGGCCATGGCGCGGTCGCGGTGCTTCTGGCCGGTGCGGGAGGTGATCATGATGATCGGCAAGCGCATCAGCCGTGGGTCGTTGCGCACCTGGATGGCCACTTCGAAACCGTCCATGCGCGGCATTTCGATGTCCAGCAGCATCAGGTCCGGGGTGTGTTCTTCCAGCACGGCCATGGCGTCGATGCCGTCCTTGGCGGTGAGGACGTTCATGCCGTTGCGCTCGAGCAGGCGGCTGGTGACTTTGCGCACGGTGACCGAGTCGTCCACCACCAGCACCAGCAGCGGGCGCTTTTTCAGCGGCGCGTTGAGCAGCAGCGGGACGTCCACCACCTGCGCCGGCAAGGCCGGTTGCCGGGCGCGGATGTGGGCGAGCAGGTCGATGATCAAGACCACGCGGCCATCGCCGAGAATGGTCGCCCCGGAGAGCCCCTTCACCCCGGCAAACTGCGGCCCCAGGCCCTTGACCACGATTTCCCGGCTCCCCGCCATGCTGTCCACCTGCACCGCCACGTGCCGTTCGTTGTACTGCACCAACAGCACGGGAAGCGGTTGGTACTGGCCCAGCAGTTTCGGGCGGGCGACCGTGTGCAGCAGGTCGCCGAGGTAAAACAGCTCATAGCGCTGGCCGGCGTATTCATAACGCGGCGGGTCCAGTTGATAGTGCCCTTCCAGCTCATGGGGCAGCACACGCACCAGGCCTTCGATGGTGTTGAGCGGCATCGCGTATTGATCGTCCGCGCACTGCACCATCAGCGCACGGTTGACCGACACGGTGAACGGCAGGCGAATACGAAAATGCACGCCCGCCCCCGGTATCGAATCGATAAACATCGAGCCGCCAAGCTGTCGCACTTCTTCATGCACCACGTCCATGCCCACGCCACGCCCGGAAATCTGGGTGATCTTTTCCGCGGTGGAGAACCCCGGCTGCAGGATGAACTGCAACACGTCATGGTCGCTGATCTCTTGATCAGCGGCGAGCAGGCCGCGCTTGATCGCCTTGCGCCGTACCGCATCCAGAGACACGCCGGCACCGTCGTCGCGCAGGTCAAAGACGATATCGCCGCCTTCGTGGGTCAGGTCCAGGGTGACGCGGCCCTTCTCGGGCTTGCCGGCCAGCAGCCGCGCCTCGCGGGACTCCAGGCCGTGATCGACGGCGTTGCGCAGCATATGTTCCAGCGGCGCGACCATGCGTTCCAGCACGTTGCGGTCCATCTCGCCCTCGGCATTGCCGACCACGAATTCCACGTCCTTGCCCAACTCCTGCGCGACCTGGCGCACGATGCGCTTGAGGCGCGGCAGCATGCGTTCAAAGGGCACCATGCGCGTTCGCATCAGGCCTTCTTGCAATTCGGTGTTGATGCGCGCCTGTTGCTGCAACAGGTCGTGGGCATCCTGGTTGCGGCGTTCGAGGGTTTCCTTGAGGTCGAGCAAGTCGGAGGCAGACTCGAACAACGCCCGGGACAGTTGCTGCAACTGTGAATGACGGTCCATTTCCAGCGGGTCGAACTCGTCATAGTCCAAGCGCTCGGCTTCGGCCTGCTGACGGCTGAAGAGGCGGCCCTGGGTTTCGCTGTCGAGCCGACGCAGTTGGTCGCGCATGCGCTCGAGGGTGGTTTCCACCTCGTTGAGGGCAACCTGCGCGTCGTTGACCTGCTGTTCGATTCGGCCACGGAAGATCGAGGTTTCACCGGCCAGGTTGACTAGGTCGTCCAGCAGGTCGGCGGAGATTTTCACCATGTCGGCCGTCGGTTCGACAGCCGCTTCGGCCTTGCCCGTCACCAACGCCACCGCCGCAACTGGCTCATCGCTGGGGTGGACCAGGCTCTTGATGCGCTCAATGAGTTTGTCCACCGAGCCCACCGGCAAGCCCGCCGCCACCGCATCAATCATCTGCGCCAGGCGGTCGTGACAACCTTGCAGCAAGGCGAACAACTCAGAGGACGCCACGAGCAAACCGGAGGACAAGCCTTCGTAGAGAAACTCCAGCTCATGGGCCAAGTCGCCGATCGGGCCGATCTCGACCATGCGCGCACCGCCCTTGAGGGTGTGCAGGTCGCGCAGCAGGGTTTCGACTTCCTGGCGGTTGTGAGGCTCAGCCTGCCAGCGCAGCAACGCCGCGCCCGAGCTGTCGAGAATGTCGGCAGCTTCTTCGAGGAAGATATCCAGCAATTCAGGGTCGATGCCCAAGGTATGCGCGGTCGCGACAGGCGCCGTGGGCGAACCGCTGTGGCGCAACGCCCGGACTTTGGCGATCAACTCACTGGAATCGCTCAGCGCCTGATGCTCTTGCAACTGGTCCAACTGCAACGCCAAGTGCTCATGACTGGACATCAGTACCTGGGACAGCTCGCCGGAATAGCTGTAGCGGCGGTCCGCCAGGCCTTCGTAAAGCCCTTCCAGCTCGTAGGCAAGGTCGCCGACCGGCCCGATTTCGGCCATGCGCGCGCCGCCCTTGAGGGTGTGCATATCGCGCTGCAACGAGGTCAACGGCGCTACGCCCTCGGGTTCCAGCAACCAGCGCTTGAGGGATTGCCCGGCGCTGTCGAGGATATCCACGGCTTCTTCGAGGAAGATCTCGACGATCTCATCATCTACCACCGCGTGCCGATCCAGGCGGGCCGTCGCGGCGCCCAGTTCGGAGATGCTCAGCGCACGGCTGCCGTCGCTTTTGATCAGGCCGGTGGCGGACGGATCGAGGGCGCCATCCAGCAGCTCGCGCAAGGCTTGCATGCGCGTCGGGGCCGGGCTGATTTCCTGGCCGGCGGCCAGTTCGTCGAGCATGTTGATCAGCGCTTCGTGGGCCTGTTCGGCCTCCTGGAAAAACCGCTCGCTGACCGCCAGGCTGCTTTCTTCCACGGCGCCGTAAAGGTCGAGCAGGGCTTCGCACAGTTCGTCGATGGCGTGCAGGTCGGCGAGGTGCGCGCCCTGCCCCAGGGTGGTCAATTCATCCAGCAGCGCGGTCAGTTCCTGGCGTTCGCCGGGGTGTTGTTGCCAGCGGCGCAGCAGGCTTTCGGCGTCGAGCAGGATGTCCATGCCCTGGGCCAGGAAGTTGTTGATCAACTGCGGATCACGCTTGATCCGCAGCCCGGTGCTCGGCGCTTCGAGCTGGGCTTGAAGCTGCTGATCGAGCAGGCTTTGGGTGCGACCGATCAGGTCGGCGGCCCCTTGGATCGGCATCAGCGGGTCGCCGTTCAACTGGCGCAAGCCCCGTTGGAACAGGCCCTCGGCCTCCAGCAGCAGTTCCACTTCATCCAGGTCCAACGGCAGGCGGTGGGCCTTGTACTCGCGGGTCAGGTGATCGAGCGGGCGCGCCAGTTCGGCGATCGGCAGCACGCCGGCCATGTAAGCGCTGCCTTTGAGGGTGTGCAAGGCGCGTTGCAGCTCATCGCTGACTTGCAGCGGCACATGCTCGGCGGCCTGGCGCAGGAAATGGTTGAGGCTGTCGAGGTGGCTCTGGACTTCGTTGCGGAAGATCTCCAGCAGCATCGGGTCATGGGGTTCGGCAGCCGCCACGGCAGTGCCGCTGGCCAACGCGTGGGCGCGCGCGGCCAGGGCGTCGACCGCGTCCCGCTGGCGCTGGGCACCGGCGGCGAAGTCGGCGATCAGTTCCGGCAGCAGGGCCACTGCTTCATCCAGCACCTGTTGCACCTCGGGGCCGGCGGCCACGCTGCGCTCCAGCACGCGGTTGAGCAGGTTCTCGACGGCCCAGGCCAGTTCCGCCAGCACCAGGGCCCGCACCATGCGGCCGCTGCCTTTGAGGGTGTGGAAGGCTCGGCGCATTTCGCCGAGGGCGGTTTTATCGACGCCGCTCGGTAGATGGTGGTGCAGCACCTCGAGGACTTCGGCGGTCTCTTCGAGGAACACTTCACGCAGTTCGTCGTCGATCGGCTCTTCACCGGCCGGCGGTGGCAGCAGGCTGCCGGGGCGTTGCAGGGCGGGCGGGTTCAAGCGCGAAGCGGGATTGGCCAGCGCGTCGAACTGGGACTGGCTCGGCGTGCTCTCGCTCGACAGCGCGCCATCCGGCGCCACCAGCGCCTGGCGCCAGGGCTTTTCGGCAGGCAGGTAACCCAGCGCGGCCAGGCCCCGGGTGGCCAGCTCCAGCACCCGTTCGCCAGCGGCGTCGGGGTCTTGGAGCATGCGTTCCAGGTAATACTCCAGGCCGCTGATCACGTCGGCGAAATGCTCCAACTGCTCTGCGGACGGCACTGCGTCGTTGATCATCAGTTGTTCATCGACGTAATCGGTGCAACCGCGCATCAGGCTCGCTGCGCGTGGCAGTGGAATCATCGCCAGGGCGCCGCGCACCTGGCTCAACAGCTCCGGCAGGGACTCCAGGCGCTGGCGCTCCCACTGGGCGTCGATGCAGTCGATCACCAGCTCTTTGGCTTGCTTGAGGCACTGGCAGGACTCGCGGATCACCAACTGATGAATCTGCGTCAGGTCGGTGGTGGGCAGGCGGCTTTCTTCGCGGTTTTCCGGCTCGACCGTGCCCGCCATCCCGGCCAGCGTGGCTTCGACGTAGAGCAACGCGCCGGCGACATCCATCAGCACCGCATCGTTGGGTTCGCGCTGGCCCTGGGCCAGGCTCAACACCACTGCAAGCTGGTCGATGATGACTTTGCGCGGCTGGCCAAAGCCCAGCACCGCAAGGGTATCGGCGATTTGCCGCAGCGGCGCCAACAGCGCATCGAGGTCGCTGGTGTGTTGACGGTCGCTGCGCACGAACAGGTCGAGGCGTTCCTTGACCCGCACCAGCTCCTCGCACAACGCGCCGAGCACCGAGCCCATCGCATTGCGGTCCGGCCCGGCCAGGCGCGCCCGTTCGGCATCGACCACGGCGCTGTCGGGCAAGGCTTCATCGAGGCCGTAGCGTTCTTTCAGGCTTTGCATGCGCGGCGTTGGCCGGGTGACTTTGGCGACGTAGAACAGCAGGCTCTTGAGCAGTTCATCCGGCGCCGGCTGGTTGATGCCGCCAATGCCCTGGACGAGCAGGCGCTTGAGTTGCTTGTCGCTGGCCTTGAGCAGGCTGCGCAGCGCCGGGCTGTTGGCGATCACGCCGGTCAACATGCCCTCGACCAGCGCCGAGGTGACTTGCCACAGCGGCAACAGCGGCGCGCCCTGGCACAGCGCTTCGAGGCGGGCGAAGACCCGCGCCATGTCTTCCAGGTTGCTCGGGCCGTGATCTTCGCGCAGCAACCCGGCCAGGGCTTGTTGCAGCAGCAAGTGCCACTGGCGCACCTGCTCGTTCAGGTCGGGCGGCGCACGTTGCGCCAGCGTTTCTTCGGACAACGGCGCAATCGACAGCAGTTGCGGGCTGAACAGGCTGGTTTCGGACAACAGGCTTTCGCCGCGCGCACTGCGCAGGTCGTTGAGCAGCGGCAACACCACCAGCGGCAAGTCGCGGCGCGCGCTGTGGATGCGGTCCAGGTACAGCGGCAATTGGCCGAGGGCTTGTTGTAGCAGGCGGATGCTTTCATCGCGCTGGCTGACGCGCCCGGCCTGCAGGGCCAGAGCCAGGGCTTCGATTTCTTCGGCGAGCAGCGCCGCGCCGTAGAACTCGACCATTTGCAAAGCGCCATGCACTTGATGGATGCACGCCAGGCAGTCGCCGAGGGTGTCGTTGTCGGTGGTTTCGACAAACGCGTCCAGCGCCGAACGGGCCTGTTTCAGGGTTTCGGCAATGTCGCCCTTGACCCATTCGAGGGCCACGTAGTCGTGCCGATCAACCATAACTGCTCCGCTTAGAATTCATGAGTTGCTGGTGTTCTTGAAACAAAGAGCGAGATCACATGTGGAGGGGGCTTGCTCCCGATGACGGTGTATCAGTCACCTGATTCATTGACTGACCCACTGCCATCGGGAGCAAGCTCCCTCCCACATTTGGATTGCATTTCAATCATCAGCCTGCTTAGCAGCCGGGAGGGTGAAGCCCGATACTGAGCGGCGCAGCTGGCTGGCCATTTTCGCCAGGTTGCCGATGCTCTCGGCGGTGGCGGTCGAGCCCGATGAGGTCTGGCTGGTGATCTGCTGGATGACGTTCATGGTCAGCGAGATCTGCCCCGCCGACGACGTCTGTTGCTGCGCCGCGTTGGAAATACTCTGGATCAGCGCCGCCAGGGTTTTCGACACACCTTCGATCTCTTCCAGCGCCACCCCGGCGTCCTGGGCCAGCCGTGCGCCGCGCACCACTTCAGTGGTGGTCTGTTCCATCGAGATGACGGCTTCGTTGGTGTCGGCCTGGATCGCCCGCACCAGGGTTTCGATCTGCCGCGTGGCCGCCGAGGAGCGCTCGGCCAGGCGTTGCACTTCATCGGCAACCACCGCGAAGCCGCGCCCGGCATCCCCGGCCATGCTTGCCTGGATCGCGGCGTTGAGCGCAAGGATGTTGGTCTGGTCGGCGATGTCATCGATCAGGCTGACAATGTCGCCGATCTCCTGGGACGACTCGCCCAGGCGCTTGATGCGCTTGGCGGTGTCCTGGATCTGCTCGCGAATGTTGTCCATGCCGTGGATGGTGTTGTGCACCACTTCATTGCCCTTGTTGGCGATTTCCACCGAGCGCTCGGCCACCGCCGAGGATTCAGCCGCGTTCGCCGACACCTGATCGATCGACTGGGCCATCTGCTTGATCGCGGTGGAGGCCTCGGCGATCTGCTGGGCCTGATGCTCCGAGGCCTGCGCCAGGTGCATGGCGGTGGCCTGGGTGTCCTGCACCGCGCCGGCGACCTGGCCGGCGGTGAGGTTGATGGTAGCGACAAGGTCGCGCAGTTGGTCCACGGAATAGTTGATGGAGTCGGCGATGGTGCCGGTGAAGTCTTCGGTCACCGAGGCCGTCACGGTGAGGTCGCCGTCGGCCAGGTCTTCGATTTCATCCAGCAGGCGCATGATCGCGTTCTGGTTGCGCTCGTTCTTCTCGGCGGTTTCCCGCAGTTGCTGGTTGGTGGCGCGGACCATCACCAGGCCGATCAGGATGATCGAGGCCAGCGCCAGCAAGCCCAGCACATAGCCGCCGATCGTGTCGAAGCTGCGCCCGCCGGCGAGGTTTTCAAAGCCGGTGGCCAGGTGCGAGGCTTCATCGAGCAGGGTTTGCGAGAGGTTGAAAATATTGCTCGCCGAGGCCCGGACCTGGAACAGTTGCGGTGAGGTTTCGAGGATCTCGTCCACGGAGCCGGAGACAAACTCGAACAGTTCGGCGATTTCCGCCAGGCGCGCCCGTGCGTCGTGGTCCTCGACCTGGGTGATGCGCAGCCCGGGGTTGCCCTGGAGCATGCCGGTGAGCACCTGGCCGAAGCGGTTGGCATCGCGGCCAAAGGCATCGGCGGCCTGCGCGGCAGTTTCGTCACCGGCCAGCACGGTGTTGACCGCCCCCAGGATCCGCTCGGCCAGCAGCGACTGGCGCTGGGCCAAGGCCACCTGGCTGGCCGGGGCGCCGCGTTGCAGCAGGATATCCACGACCTTTTCCGATTCCATCTGCAGTTGCGGCACGGTTTCGGCCAGGGTCGCGGCAACTTGATGCAACGACAGCACGGTCTGTTCGCTGGCGAGGATCGCGTCGGTGTTTTTCAGCAGCGCTTCCCAATCGGTCTGCACCGCCCGCATCTCTGCACGTACCGCACTGGGCGCGGCGGGCAGGCCGGTGTCCGGGTCGCCCTTTTTCAGGTAACCCCAGCGCCGGGCAAAGTCATTGCGCGCTTCCGCCAGCAACTTGAACGCCGCGGCCTTGCCGGCGGCGGCTTCGGTGGCGTTCTTGGCGATACGCTGGGACAGCACCCGCAACTCACCGGCGTGGCCGATGTACTGCTTGTCGTAGGTGGACTGGGTGTTGAGGTACGCGAAGTTGGCGAACAGCAACATGATGAACACGATCAGCGCAATAAACAGCACGATGATCTGCGAGCGGCTGCGTGAGCCTGCCTGGGGTTTGGGCGTGGTAGCGGTGGTCATGCGGCAACATCCATGAAGCCAGGGGCCTGGGCCAGAGCGAAGGGGCTGAAGACCTGCCACTGCTGATCAGCGTCGAACCGGCCACTGATAAAGGGCACGCCGGGGGTGGCGCTGGGCAACAAGGCGTCTTGTGCGAAATGCTGCATACCCACCACCTCGTCCACCAGCAGCCCGATAAATATGTCCTGGTATTCCACGACCAATACCCGCCGCTGCTTGTCTGCCTTGGACAGCGCATGGCCGAGGAACCCACCGAGATCCATCACCGGCAGCAGGCGCCCACGCAGGTTAGCGACTCCTCTGATCCAGGTCTTGACCCCGGGCATTAAAGTGCAGCGCGGCTCATGCAGCACTTCGGCGACTTCGCGCATGGGCGCGACAAACCACTGTTCGCCCACGCGAAAGCCGATCCCGCTCCAGCCTTGCAGGCGGGTTTCCTGGGACGGCAGGTCAGCGGCCAGCAGGCGACAGCGGCGGTCGATGTCCAGCAGCAGCTCGAAGGCGGTTAGCGACTCGGTCATGATGGCGTGCCGTCAGCGGGCCAAGACCTTGTTCAGGGTGGCGATCAGCGTGGCTTCGTCCACCGGCTTGGTCAGGTAATCCTTGGCGCCCTGGCGCGCGCCCCAGATTTTGTCGGTTTCCTGGTCCTTGGTGGTGATGATGATGATCGGGATGCCATTGGTTTCCCGCTCCTTGGACAGCTGGCGGGTGGCCTGGAAGCCATTGAGGCCCGGCATCACGATGTCCATCAAGACCGCGTCGGGCTTTTCCTGGCGGGCCAGGGCCACGCCGTCGGCACCGTTTTCCGCTTTCAAGACCTGATGACCGTGCTTTTCCAGCATGCCGGTCAGTTTGTACATTTCGGTCGGCGAATCGTCGACGATCAGAACACGTGCCATGGTTTTCCCCACTACATTGGAAGACGCACGCCCTTGTGAGGTTGCGTCAGTGTGCTTGTTCTACTGCGGCGAAACCCGGCACGTAGGCCTTGATCGCGCCCAGCAGTTCTTCCTTGCTGAAAGGCTTGGTCAAAAACTGATCGACACCGACGATACGCCCCTTGGCCTTGTCGAACAGGCCGTCCTTGGAAGACAGCATGATCACCGGGATCGACTTGAACGCCGGGTTGTTCTTCACCAGGGCGCACGTCTGATAGCCATCCAGGCGCGGCATCATGATGTCGACAAAGATAATGTGCGGGTGATGATCCACAATCCGGGCCAGGGCATCGAAACCATCGATGGCCGTGATGACATCGCAGCCCACGTTCTTCAACAGGGTTTCGGCGGTGCGGCGGATCGTTTTCGAATCGTCGATCACCATCACTCTCAAGGCGTTGGAATGCTGTTCCATATCTGCTCTACCATCGCCACAGCGAATCGGTTTTCGGTGTGTACGGCCTGATACTGCCCAGGATGAGCGTCACAAGCCTTGGAATTCAGGGGCTGCTGCGCCGTGGCAGTCTTTTTAGCACAGTCTCGTGGAGCAATCTATCGAGCGACCCGCCAGGTGGTTTTTCCTTGACCCACAACAGTCGCAGCGCCACTCTGACGCCACTTTTATGCGCCCTAATTTGCTAGAGGAAATCCCCCATGAGCGTTCGCGTCGGCATTGTCATGGACCCTATCGCCAGCATTTCCTATAAAAAGGACAGCTCGCTGGCCATGCTCCTGGCCGCCCAGGCCCGCGGCTGGAGCCTGTTCTATATGGAACAGCGCGACCTTTACCAGGGCGACGGCGAGGCGCGTGCGCGGATGCGTCCGCTCGAGGTGTTCGCCAACCCTGAAAAGTGGTTCGAGCTGCAAGACGAAATCGACAGCCCCCTGAGCGACCTGGACGTGATCCTGATGCGCAAGGACCCGCCGTTCGACATGGAATTCGTCTACTCCACCTACCTGCTGGAGCAGGCCGAGCGCGCCGGCGTGCTGATCGTCAACAAGCCGCAGAGCCTGCGCGACTGTAATGAGAAGCTGTTCGCCACGCTGTTCCCGCACTGCACGCCGCCGACCGTGGTCAGCCGCCGCGCCGATGTGCTGCGCGAATTCGCCGCCAAGCACGGCGATGTGATCCTCAAACCGCTGGACGGCATGGGCGGCACCTCGATCTTCCGCCACCGCGCCGGCGACCCGAACCTGTCGGTGATCCTCGAAACCCTGACCGCCCTGGGCACCCAGCAGATCATGGGCCAGGCTTATCTGCCGGCGATCAAGGACGGCGACAAGCGCATCCTGATGATCGACGGCGAACCGGTGGACTATTGCCTGGCACGCATCCCGGCAGCCGGCGAGACCCGCGGCAACCTGGCGGCCGGCGGTCGTGGCGAAGCCCGGCCTTTGTCGGACAAGGACCGCTGGATTGCTTCCCAGGTCGGCCCGACCCTGCGGGAAAAAGGTTTGCTGTTCGTAGGCCTCGACGTAATTGGTGAACACCTCACCGAAATCAACGTCACCAGCCCGACCTGTATTCGCGAGATCGACAATGCATTTGGCACGAACATCGGCGAAATGCTGATGGCCGCGATTGAGCGCAAGCTACAAGCCAAGTGACATAGAACAGCCGGACACCCGCCAACATTGCGTTATCATGCGCCACCTGTGAAACACGCGATGTTGGTTTTCTTGTCATGACACTCCCGTCCGATCTGCCCTTCGAACCCTCCCCCAGCGGCGTGCGCCCGGCTGATCGGCTCGGATTTACCCTGTTTCTCGCGGCATTGATCCACCTGGCGCTGATCCTCGGCGTGGGTTTCACCATGGTCGAACCCAAGCAAATCACCAAGACCCTGGAAATCACCCTCGCCACGTTCAAGAGCGAAAAGAAGCCCGAGAAGGCCGATTTTCTCGCCCAGGACAATCAGCAGGGCAGCGGCACGCTGGACAAGAAAGCCGTGCCCAAGACCACCGAAGTGGCGCCGTTCCAGGACAACAAGGTAAATAAAGTCTCCCCGCCGCCGACGCCCAAGCCCGAAGTCCCGCAGGCCGCGCCCAAGCCTGTGGTGACCACCGTCGCGCCGAAACCGCAAAAAGCCGCGACCCAGCGCGAGAAAACCAAGACCGAACCGCGACCCGAGCCCGTCAAGCCGGCGCCGACCTTCGACAGCTCGCAGCTCTCCGACCAGATATCCAGCCTCGAAGCCGAACTGGCCAATGAGCAACAGCTGTACGCCAAGCGCCCGCGCATCTACCGCCTGAACGCGGCGTCCACCATGCGCGACAAAGGCGCCTGGTATAAGGACGAGTGGCGCAAGAAGGTCGAGCGCATCGGCAACCTCAACTACCCGGACGAGGCCCGCCGCCAGCAGATCTACGGCAATTTGCGCTTGCTGGTGTCGATCAACCGCGACGGCACGTTATATGAAGTGCAGGTACTCGAATCGTCCGGCCAGCCGCTGCTGGACCAGGCCGCCCAGCGCATCGTGCGCCTGGCCGCGCCCTTTGCGCCGTTCAGCGGCGACCTGAACGACGTGGACCGCCTGGAAATCATCCGCACCTGGCGGTTTGCCAAGGGCGATCGCCTGTCCAGCAACTGATAACCCCAATCAACACCAATCACTGTAGGAGCGAGCTTGCTCGCGAAAAACTTGAGAGCGACGCGGTTCTACCTGGAGCACTTCGTTATCGTTGGCGTTTTTCGCGAGCAAGCTCGCTCCTACAGAAAAGGCGACGGCGCTGTATTCGGATCACTCCCAGCTTGTCAGTTCGCCCCTCCAACGCCACACTAGCGGACATGAAAAATGTCAGCCCGACCTACCTCAAGCACCAATTCCTGATCGCCATGCCCCATATGGCCGACCCGAACTTTGCGCAGACCTTGACCTACATTGTCGAGCACACGGCCAATGGTGCCATGGGGTTGGTGGTGAACCGCCCGCAAGAGCTGAACCTGGCCGATATCCTCGAGCAACTGCGCCCGGAGATCGACCCGCCAGCCCGCTGCCAGGGCGTGCCGATCTATATCGGCGGGCCGGTGCAGACCGATCGCGGCTTCGTGCTGCACCCGACCGGGCCGAAATTCCAGGCCACGGTGGACCTCGACGGCGTGTCGCTGTCCACATCCCAGGACGTGTTGTTCGCCATCGCCGACGGCGTCGGCCCCGAACAGAGCGTGATCACCCTCGGCTACGCTGGCTGGGAAGCCGGGCAACTGGAGGCCGAGCTGGCCAGTAACGCCTGGCTGACCTGCCCCTACGATGCCGACATTCTGTTCAACACTGCCGCCGAGCTGCGCCTGGACGCGGCCGCGGCCAAGCTGCGGGTCAACCTCAGCCTGCTGACCAGCCAGGCGGGGCACGCCTGATGGCCTTGCGTCTGATCCTCGGTTTTGACTACGGCACCAAACAGATCGGCGTCGCTGTCGGCCAGGTCATCACTGGCCAGGCCCGCGAGCTGTGTACCTTGAAAGCCCAGAACGGCATACCGGACTGGAACCAGGTCGAAGCCCTGATCAAGGAGTGGAAGCCCGACGCGGTGGTGGTCGGCCTGCCCTTGAACATGGACGGCACCCCCAGCGACATGTGCCTGCGCGCCGAAAAGTTCGCGCGCCGCCTCAACGGCCGCTACAACCTGCCTTTTTATACCCACGATGAGCGCCTGACGACCTTCGAAGCCAAGGGTGAGCGCCGCGACCGTGGCGGGCAGAAAGGCAGCTACCGCGACAACCCGGTGGACGCCATCGCCGCGGCCTTGCTGTTGCAGGGTTGGCTGGATGAAAACACCGCGTTATTTGAATCCTGACTGACGCGGCTTGCCGCGTCTTTTTACGTTTGAGCCCGGTCCTTGCTGGCAACCCCTGCCGTGCAAGGCCTTGAAGGAGCGACCATGAGCCTGCCAAACCCCGCCGAACTGATCAGCCAGATGGCGATTCGCCTCAAGGCCCACCTGAAACACCGTGGCATCAGCGAGCCGCGCTTCATCGGCATTCGCACCGGCGGCGTGTGGGTGGCCCAGGCGCTGCTGCAAGAGCTGGGCAACGATTCGCCGCTGGGTACGCTGGATGTGTCCTTCTACCGCGACGACTTCAGCCAGAACGGCCTGCACCCGCAAGTGCGCCCGTCGGCCCTGCCGTTCGAGATCGAAGGCCAGCACCTGGTGCTGATCGACGACGTGCTGATGAGCGGCCGCACCGTCCGTGCCGCGCTGAACGAGCTGTTCGACTACGGCCGCCCCGCCAGCGTGACCCTGGTCTGCCTGCTGGACCTGGACGCCGGCGAGCTGCCGATCAGCCCGGATGTGGTCGGCGCGACCCTGTCGCTTTCAGCCCAGCAGCGGGTAAAATTGTCCGGTCCCACGCCGCTCGTACTCGAACTGCAAGACCTTGCCCTTTAACCCGCCTTGTAAAGAGTCCCCGCGATGACGCCTCTAGATGCCAAGCGCCCGCTGCAGCTCAATGCTCAGGGCCAGCTGCAACACTTCTTGTCCCTCGACGGTTTGCCCCGCGAACTGC
This sequence comes from Pseudomonas sp. 7-41, assembly GCF_021233075.1. Classification (NCBI taxonomy): domain Bacteria; kingdom Pseudomonadati; phylum Pseudomonadota; class Gammaproteobacteria; order Pseudomonadales; family Pseudomonadaceae; genus Pseudomonas; species Pseudomonas sp. 7-41. The sequence continues at coordinate 6,433,305 of NZ_CP089551.1, forward strand.
TCACCGAAATCCTCGACACCGCCGACTCGTTCCTCGAAGTCGGTGGCCGCGCGGTGAAGAAGGTCCCGCTGCTGCGCGGCAAGACCATCTGCAATGTGTTCTTCGAGAACTCCACGCGCACCCGCACCACCTTCGAACTGGCGGCCCAGCGCCTGTCGGCCGACGTGATCACACTGAACGTGTCGACCTCGTCGGCGAGCAAGGGCGAGACCCTGCTCGACACCCTGCGCAACCTTGAAGCGATGGCCGCCGACATGTTCGTGGTGCGCCACGGCGACTCCGGCGCCGCGCACTTCATCGCCGAGCACGTCTGCCCGCAGGTGGCGATCATCAACGGCGGCGACGGCCGTCACGCCCACCCGACCCAGGGCATGCTCGACATGCTCACCATCCGTCGGCACAAAGGCAGCTTTGAAAACCTTTCGGTGGCCATCGTCGGCGACATCCTGCACTCGCGGGTAGCGCGCTCGAACATGCTGGCCCTGAAAACCCTGGGCTGCCCGGATATCCGCGTGATCGCGCCGAAAACCCTGCTGCCGATCGGCATCGAGCAATACGGCGTGAAGGTCTACACCGACATGACCGAAGGCCTCAAGGATGTGGACGTGGTGATCATGCTGCGCCTGCAACGCGAACGCATGTCCGGTGGCCTGTTGCCGAGCGAAGGCGAGTTCTACCGCCTGTTCGGCCTGACCACCACGCGTCTGGCCGGAGCCAAGCCGGATGCCATCGTGATGCACCCGGGGCCGATCAACCGAGGGGTGGAGATCGAATCGGCGGTGGCCGACGGCAACCAGTCGGTGATTCTCAACCAGGTGACCTACGGCATCGCCATACGCATGGCGGTGCTGTCCATGGCCATGAGCGGGCAAACCGCGCAACGTCAATTCGAGCAGGAGAAGGCCCAGTGAAGCTCAGCATTCTCGGCGCCCGCGTCATTGATCCGGCCAGTGGCCTGGATCAAGTCACCGATCTTCATCTGGAAGCCGGCAAGATCATCGCCATCGGCGCTGCGCCCGCTGGCTTCAGCGCCAGTGAGACCCTCGACGCCAAGGGCCTGGTGGCCGCGCCTGGCCTGGTCGACCTGAACGTCGCCCTGCGCGAGCCGGGTTACAGCCGCAAAGGCAACATCACCAGCGAAACCCGCGCCGCCGCCGCCGGTGGCGTCACCAGCCTGTGCTGCCCGCCGCACACCAAGCCGGTGCTGGACACCTCGGCCGTGGCCGAGCTGATCCTCGACCGCGCCCGCGAAGCCGGCAATTGCAAAGTGTTCCCCATCGGCGCCCTGAGCAAAGGCCTGGAAGGCGAGCAACTGGCCGAACTGATCGCGCTGCGCGATGCCGGTTGCGTGGCCTTCGGCAACGGCCTGGAGAGTTTCCGCAGCACCCGCACGCTGTGCCGTGCCCTGGAATACGCGGCCACCTTCGACCTGACGGTGATCTTCCACTCCCAGGACCGCGACCTGGCCGAAGGCGGCCTGGCCCATGAAGGCGCCGTGGCCAGCTTCCTCGGCCTGCCGGGCATCCCGGAGACCGCGGAAACCGTGGCCCTGGCCCGCGATCTGCTGCTGGTGGAACAAAGCGGCGTGCGCGCGCACTTCAGCCAACTGACCAGCGCCCGCGGCGTCGCCCTGATCGCCCAGGCCCAGGCCCGTGGGTTGCCGGTGACGGCGGACGTGGCGCTGTATCAGTTGATCCTGACGGACGAGGCGCTGACCGACTTCTCCAGCCTGTATCACGTACAACCGCCGCTGCGCACTCGTGCCGACCGCGAGGGTTTGCGTGCGGCGGTGAAGTCCGGTGTGGTGTCGGCGATTTCCAGCCATCACCAGCCCCACGAGCGCGATGCCAAGCTGGCACCGTTCGGCGCGACCGAGCCGGGTATCAGCAGCGTCGAGCTGTTGCTGCCGTTGGCGATGACGCTGGTGGAGGATGGCTTGCTCGACCTGCCAACGCTGCTGGCGCGCCTGAGTGCAGGCCCTGCCGACGCCTTGCGCCTGCCAGCGGGCAAGTTGGCGGTGGGGGCGGCGGCGGACCTGGTGCTGTTCGATCCGGCCAGCTCGACGATTGCCGGCGAGCACTGGCTGTCCAAGGGCGAAAACTGCCCGTTCATCGGCCATAGCCTGCCGGCGAGCGTGCGCTACACCCTGGTGGACGGACGCATCAGCTACCAGGCCTAAAGCGGGCTCGGTAAAAAATGTGGGAGGGGGCTTGCCCCCGATAGCAGTGGGTCAGCTACAGATAAGCTGACTGGTCCACCGCCATCGGGGGCAAGCCCCCTCCCACATTGGGTTCTCTATAGAGCTTGAGAGATCAGCGCCCGCCTCTTAGCTCGGCGTTACGGATCGATATCTGCGTATTCAACGTCCAGAAGTCATACAGCACCCCCACCAGGAACAGGCCGCCGGTCAGCAGGTACAGCAGGCCGGTGATCCATTTGCCCTGGTACATCCGGTGTACGCCGAACACCCCGAGAAACGCCAACAGAATCCAGGCCACGTTGTATTCGATCGGGCCGGCGGTAAAACGCAGGTCGGCTTCACGGTCCATCGCCGGAATCAGGAACAAGTCGATCAGCCAGCCAATACCCAGCAAGCCCAACGTGAAAAACCAGATCGTCCCGGTGACGGGTTTGCCGTAATAGAAGCGATGCGCCCCTGTAAAACCAAAAATCCAGAGCAGGTAACCGATCACCTTGCTGTGGGTGTCTTGCTGCGAAACATCCTGTCGATAGGTGTTCATGGCGTACCTCTTTTGCTGCGATAGATAAATTTTTTCACTTTCTTTGTGACTTTTTTACATGCGCCCGACGTATGGCCGATGGTATCTTCGCTCCCCTGAAAGCCTGATGCCACCTGACTTGTGTAGGACAATTGCGGCGATTCGTCGCGTATTTCCTGAGTTTGACCCCAAGGTTCAGTCGACAAACGGCCTGAGAACGACACAAAAAGCTGTTATAAAGTTGCGCGCAAACCCATAAGAGCCACGCCTAATGCGACCATTTTTCAAGACATGGCTAACCATTTGCCTATTAATGCCACTGGCCGCCCACGCCACCAATCGTGAGCAACGACTTCCTAACGTCAACGGCTTCACCCCGAAAGTCCACAGCACACCCAGCACGGCCAAATCCGTAAAGCCTACCGTCAGCCGCCCGACTCAACTGAGCAAGGCCCACGGTAAGGCAACACCCGGCCTGATGGCGGGTAACACCAAGCAAAGCAGCACCGTCCTCAGCCGCGCCGTGAATGTGCTCGGTACACCTTATCGTTGGGGCGGCAGCAGCCCAAGTAAAGGGTTCGACTGCAGCGGCCTGGTAAAATATGCATTCAACGACGTTGCCGCGGTGGATTTGCCACGCACCTCCAACGCCATGGCCGCCGGCCACGGGCAGAAGGTTGACCGCAAGGACTTGAAGCCGGGCGACCTGCTGTTCTTCAAACTGAAGAGCCGCCGGGTTAACCACGTTGCCATCTACCTGGGCAACGACCGCTTTATCCACGCACCGCGCCGTGGCAAGTCGGTCAGCATCGATACCCTGAAGAAGCCGTTCTGGGACAAGAACTACGTGATCGCCAAGCGGGTTCTGCCGAAAGAACAGAACAACCTGCGGATCGTCCAACGCTGATCTGACGCTGGAATACAGTACCCATGTGGGAGGGGCTTGCCCCCTCCCTCATTTGATTTCATTGCCCACAAGTCTCATATGTCTGTCGGCACCCTCGCCTTCTCCCGCGCCGCCTCCCGGCTGATCACGCCCTGCGTGACCAAGGCCTTCAAGCGCATATCCAACGTCTGCATCCCCGATGCGCCACCGGTCTGAATCGCCGAGACGATCTGCGCCACCTTGTCTTCGCGGATCAAATTGCGAATGGCAGGCGTACACAGCATGATTTCATGGGCCGCCACGCGCCCGCCGCCGATCTTCTTGACCAACACCTGGGACACCACCGCCTGCAGCGACTCCGAGAGCATCGAGCGGACCATGGGCTTTTCTCCCGCCGGAAACACGTCCACCAGGCGATCCACGGTCTTGGCCGCCGACGCGGTGTGCAGGGTGCCGAAGACCAGATGCCCGGTCTCAGCCGCCGTCAGCGCCAGGCGGATGGTTTCCAGGTCACGCAGTTCACCCACCAGGATCACATCCGGGTCTTGCCGCAGTGCCGAACGCAAGGCCGCCGAAAAACTGTGGGTGTCGCGGTGCACCTGGCGCTGGTTGATCAGGGCCCGGCAGGGCTGGTGGATGAACTCGATGGGGTCTTCCAAGGTGAGGATGTGCTGGCGCCGGTGCTGGTTGAGGTGATCGATCAGCGCCGCCAGGGTGGTCGACTTGCCCGAGCCGGTGGGCCCGGTCACCAGCACCAGGCCGCGCGGCAGTTGGGCGATACGTTGGAACACCGCGCCCAACCCGAGGTTTTCCAGGCTCTGGACCTGGGCGGGGATGTTGCGAAACACCGCGCCCATGCCACGCGCCTGCTGGAACACATTCACCCGAAATCGCCCGACACCGGGCAGTTCGAAGGCGAAATCCGTTTCAAGAGATGTTTCGAAATCCTTTTGTTGGTACTGGTTGAGCAAAGGGCTGAGCAAATCCGCCACATGCGTGGGTGACAGCACTGGCCCATCCAGGGACCAGACCTCACCATCCATCCGCAGCATCGGTGCGAGGCCGGCCGACAGGTGCAGGTCGGAGGCGCCCCGGCGCACGCTGTGCGTGAGTAATTCAGTGATATCCATAGGGCTTTCCATTTCCAGTAGAATGCCGCGGACTCCATATCCACGGGCGCATCTTGAATGTCGACGATAGCAGACAACATTGGCCAGGTTCGCCAGCGCATCCGCGCCGCAGCCGACGCCGTGCAACGTGACGCAAACAGCATCCACCTGCTGGCCGTGAGCAAGACCAAGCCCGCGCAAGCCGTGCGCGAAGCCTATGCCGCCGGGATGTGCGATTTCGGCGAAAACTACCTGCAGGAAGCCTTGGGCAAACAGGCCGAATTAACCGACCTGCCCTTGAGTTGGCACTTCATCGGCCCCATTCAATCGAACAAGACTCGCGCGATCGCCGAGAACTTCGCTTGGGTGCATTCCGTGGACCGCCTGAAAATCGCACAACGCCTGTCCGAACAACGCCCGGCCGACCTGGCACCGCTGAACATCTGCATCCAGGTCAACGTCAGTGGCGAAGCCAGCAAGTCCGGCTGCACGCCCGCCGACCTGCCGGCGCTGGCCAACGCGATCAGCGCCCTGCCGCGCTTGAAGTTGCGCGGTTTGATGGCGATCCCTGAACCGACCGAAGACCGCGCCGCACAGGATGCAGCGTTCGCCGCCGTCCGCGACCTGCAGGCCAGTTTGAACCTGCCGCTCGACACACTTTCCATGGGCATGAGCCACGACCTCGAGTCGGCCATCGCCCAAGGCGCCACCTGGGTGCGGATCGGTACCGCCCTGTTTGGCGCCCGCGACTACGGTCAGCCGTGAAATGGCCGACTTCCCACTGAATAAGGACCTGTCATGAGCAACACGCGTATTGCCTTTATCGGCGCCGGCAACATGGCGGCCAGCCTGATCGGCGGCCTGCGGGCCAAGGGCCTGCAAGCCCAACAGATCCGCGCCAGCGATCCGGGCGCCGAAACCCGCGCCCGCGTCAGCGCCGAACACGGTATCGACACCTTCGCCGACAACGCCGAGGCCATCCAGGGCGTCGACGTGATCGTGCTGGCGGTCAAGCCGCAAGCCATGAAAGCCGTGTGCGAAAGCCTGCGCCCGAGCCTGCAGCCGCACCAGTTGGTGGTGTCCATCGCCGCCGGCATCACCTGCGCCAGCATGAACCGCTGGCTCGGCGCCCAGCCCATCGTGCGCTGCATGCCCAACACCCCGGCGCTGCTGCGCAAAGGCGTGAGCGGTTTGTATGCCACCGCCCAGGTGAGCGCCGAACAGCGCGACCAGGCCCAGGAACTGCTGTCCGCCGTGGGCATCGCCCTGTGGCTGGAACAGGAAGAGCAACTGGACGCGGTGACCGCCGTCTCCGGCAGCGGCCCGGCCTACTTCTTCCTGCTGATCGAAGCCATGACCGCCGCCGGCGTGAAACTGGGCCTGAGCCGGGACATCGCCGAGCAACTGGCCGCGCAAACCGCCCTGGGAGCCGCGCAGATGGCCGTGACCAGCGACGTGGATGCCGCCGAACTGCGCCGCCGCGTGACCTCCCCCGGCGGCACCACGCAAGCCGCCATTGAATCGTTCCAGGCCGGGGGCTTCGAAGCCCTGGTGGAAAAAGCACTGGGTGCCGCGGCACATCGTTCGGCCGAGATGGCCGAGCAACTGGGCAAATAGTCGTCCCCAACCTGCAACTGGACTAGATAGGAATCGAACATGCTCGGAATCAATGACGCTGCCATTTTCATCATCCAGACCCTGGGCAGCCTGTACCTGCTGATCGTGCTGATGCGCTTTATCCTGCAACTGGTGCGGGCGAACTTCTACAACCCGCTGTGCCAGTTCGTGGTGAAGGCCACCCAGCCGCTGCTCAAGCCCCTGCGCCGGGTGATCCCGAGCCTGTTCGGGCTGGACATGTCCTCGCTGGTGCTGGCGCTGCTGCTGCAGATCCTGCTGTTCGCGGTGATCCTGATGCTCAACGGCTACCAGGCCTTGACCCTGCTGCTGCTGCCATGGGCGCTGATCGGGGTTTTCTCGCTGTTTTTGAAGATCCTCTTCTGGTCGATGATCATCAGCGTGATCCTCTCGTGGGTCGCACCCGGCAGCCGCAGCCCTGGGGCCGAGCTGGTCGCGCAGATCACCGAACCGGTGCTGGCGCCGTTCCGCCGGTTGATCCCCAACCTGGGCGGTCTGGACATCTCGCCGATCTTCGCGTTTATCGCGATCCAGCTCCTGCAAAGCTGGGTGATCCCGCGCCTGGCGTTCTATGCATTCATGCCCAAAGAGCTGTTCGGGCTGATCTGATTCAGCCCCGCTTGCGTGTCAGGGCCGGATAACCTCCGGCCTTTGCTTGCCGCTAGGGGCAGCGGTCTTTAGACTTACGCCTCATTTAAACGAGAGCAGGGTCGATGCCAGCTGCCTTTCCCCCCGATTCTGTTGGACTGGTCGTGCCCCAAATGGCGCACTTCAGCGAACCGCTGGCCCTGGCCTGCGGACGTTCGCTGCCAGCCTACGACCTGATCTATGAAACCTACGGCCAGTTGAACGCCACGGCGAGCAACGCCGTGCTGATCTGCCACGCCTTGTCCGGCCATCATCACGCCGCGGGCTTCCACAGCGTCGACGAGCGCAAGCCCGGCTGGTGGGACAGCTGCATCGGCCCCGGCAAGCCCATCGATACCAACAAGTTCTTTGTGGTCAGCCTGAACAATCTCGGCGGCTGCAACGGCTCGACCGGCCCCAGCAGCCTCAACCCGGACACCGGCAAGCCCTTCGGCGCCGACTTCCCGGTACTGACCGTGGAAGACTGGGTCCACAGCCAGGCGCGCCTGGCCGACCGGCTGGGCATCCAGCAATGGGCCGCCGTGATCGGCGGCAGCCTCGGCGGCATGCAGGCCCTGCAGTGGACCATCACTTACCCCGATCGCGTGCGCCATTGCCTGGCCATCGCCTCGGCCCCCAAGTTGTCGGCGCAGAACATCGCCTTCAACGAAGTGGCGCGCCAGGCGATCCTGACCGACCCGGACTTCCACGGCGGCTCGTTCCAGGAAGCCGGCGTGATCCCCAAGCGCGGCTTGATGCTGGCGCGGATGGTTGGGCATATCACCTACCTGTCCGACGATTCCATGGGCGAGAAATTCGGCCGCGGCCTCAAGAGCGAGAAACTCAACTACGATTTCCACAGCGTCGAGTTCCAGGTGGAAAGCTACCTGCGCTATCAGGGCGAAGAGTTCTCCGGGCGGTTTGACGCCAACACCTACCTGCTGATGACCAAGGCCCTGGACTACTTCGACCCGGCCGCCAACTTCGACGACGACCTGGCGAAAACCTTCGAGGGCGCGTCGGCCAAGTTCTGCGTGATGTCGTTCACCACCGACTGGCGCTTCTCGCCGGCCCGCTCGCGGGAACTGGTGGATGCCTTGATGGCGGCGAAGAAAGACGTCTGCTACCTGGAAATCGATGCTCCGCAAGGCCACGACGCCTTCCTGATCCCGATTCCTCGTTATCTGCAGGCGTTCAGTAACTACATGAACCGCATAACTCTGTGAGAACGCCATGAGAGCCGACCTGGAAATCATCCAAGACTGGATACCCGCCGGCAGCCGCGTGCTCGACCTTGGCTGCGGCAATGGCGAACTGCTGAGCTGGCTGCGCGACAACAAGCAAGTCACCGGCTATGGCCTGGAAAACGACCCGGACAACATCGCCGAGTGCGTGGCCAAGGGCATCAACGTGATCGAGCAGGACCTGGACAAGGGCCTGGGCAACTTTGCCAGCAACAGCTTCGACGTCGTGGTGATGACCCAGGCCCTGCAGGCGGTGCATTACCCGGACCGCATCCTCGACGAAATGCTGCGCGTCGGCCGCCAGTGCATCATCACCTTCCCCAACTTCGGTCACTGGCGCTGCCGCTGGTACCTGGCCACCAAGGGCCGCATGCCGGTGTCGGATTTCCTGCCGTACACGTGGTACAACACGCCGAACATCCACTTTTGCACCTTCGAAGACTTCGAAGCCCTGTGTGGCGAGCGGGAAGCCAAGGTGATCAACCGCCTTGCCGTCGATCAACAGCACCGCCACGGCTGGGCGAGTAAACTATGGCCCAACCTGTTGGGTGAAATCGGGATTTACCGGGTCAGCAGCCCGGGCCTGACAGACCACAAGATCGCCGTCTAACTATTTTCGAGGAAGACGAATATGAGACGCCTGGCTGTATTTCTACTCACCGCGTGCCTGGGCGTCAGCGCCATGGCCGCCGATGCCATCGACAGTAAGCGCCAGAAGGAATTTGGCGATATCACCGTACACTACAACACCTTCACCTCCAGCTTCCTGCAACCCGATACGGCCCAGGCTGTCGGCGTGGTACGCAGCAAGAACAAGGGCTTGATCAACGTGACCGTGATCAAGGGCGTGACGCCCGTGGCCGCGCAAGTGACCGGCACGATCAAAGACCTGAGCGGCAGGAGCGAAATCCTGACGTTCAAGCAGATTACCGAAAAAGGTGCGATCTATTACCTCGCGCCCTACAACGTACCGCAACAGGAAGTGCGGGTTTTCACCATCAACGTTGAAACCGGCGGCAAGGCCCATGGTTTCCAATTCAACCAGGAACTGTTTCCGGCGGACTGATGAACCTGACTCAACTCGTGCTGGCCAGCCATAACGCCGGCAAACTCAAAGAACTCCAGGCCATGCTCGGCGAGTCCGTGCAACTGCGCTCGATCGGCGAGTTCAGCCAGGTCGAGCCCGAAGAAACGGGCCTGTCGTTCGTCGAGAACGCCATCCTCAAGGCGCGCAATGCCGCGCGCCTGTCCGGCCTGCCGGCGCTGGCGGACGACTCGGGCCTGGCGGTGGACTTCCTCGGCGGCGCCCCCGGTATCTATTCGGCGCGCTATGCCGACGGCAAAGGCGACGCGGCGAACAACGCCAAGCTGCTCGACGTGCTCAAGGACGTGCCGGATGCCGAGCGTGGCGCGCAGTTCGTCTGCGTGCTGGCCCTGGTGCGACATGCCGACGATCCGTTGCCGATCCTCTGCGAAGGCCTGTGGCACGGGCGCATCCTGCATGCAGCCAGCGGCGCGCATGGGTTTGGCTACGACCCGCTGTTCTGGGTGCCGGAGCGCGATGTCTCCAGCGCCGAACTGAGCCCGGCCGACAAAAACCAGATCAGCCACCGCGCCCGCGCCATGGCTTTGCTGCGCCAGCGCCTGGGCTTGAAATGACCCAGAACACCTCCGCGCAGCCGCTGATCCACGGCGGCGCGCAAACTCCACGGGCGGCCCTGCCCCATCTGCCGCCCCTGGCGCTGTACATCCACATCCCGTGGTGCGTGCGCAAATGCCCTTATTGCGACTTCAACTCCCACACCGCCAGCCCTGTGTTGCCGGAAGAAGAGTACGTCGATGCGCTGCTGGCCGACCTCGATCAGGACCTGCACGCGGTTTATGGCAGGGAACTGAGTTCGATCTTCTTCGGTGGCGGCACGCCGAGCCTGTTCAGTGCCGCCGCGCTGGGCCGTCTGCTCAAGGGCGTGGAAGCACGCATCCCGTTTGCCGACGACATCGAGATCACCCTGGAAGCCAACCCGGGAACGTTCGAGCAAGAGAAGTTCGTGGCGTACCGCAAGCTGGGGATCAACCGCCTGTCCATCGGCATCCAGAGCTTCCAGCAGGAAAAACTCGCGGCCCTGGGCCGTATCCACAACGGCGATGAAGCCGTGCGCGCCGCCGGCATGGCGCGCCAGGCCGGGTTCGACAACTTCAACCTGGACCTGATGCATGGCTTGCCCGATCAGTCCCTGGACGACGCCCTGAGCGACCTGCGCCAGGCCATCGCGCTCAAACCGACCCATTTGTCGTGGTACCAACTGACCCTGGAGCCCAATACCGTATTCTGGAACCAGCCGCCGACGCTACCGGAGGACGACACCCTGTGGGATATCCAGGAAGCCGGCCAGGCGCTGCTGGCCGAACACGGTTACGCGCAATATGAAGTCTCGGCCTATGCGCAACCGGGGCGAGCGGCGCGACATAACCTCAACTACTGGAGCTTCGGCGACTTCATCGGCATCGGTGCCGGCGCCCATGGCAAGCTCAGCCACCCGGACGGGCGCATCGTCCGCACCTGGAAGACCCGCGCACCGAAGGACTACCTCAACCCGGCCAAAAGCTTCCTGGCCGGCACGAACGCGCTGACCAACGAAGAGCTGCCGTTCGAGTTCCTGATGAACGCCCTGCGCCTCACCGAAGGCGTCGACGCCAAGCTCTACGCCGAACGCACCGGGCTGGCGCTGGCGAGCCTCGCGCAAGGCCGCACCGAGGCAGAACAAAGTGGCTTAATGCAGGTCGAACCGTCACGCCTGGCGGCGACTGACCGCGGGCAACTCTTTCTCAATGACCTGTTGCAGAAGTTTTTGAGCTGATCGCTCTTAAGGAAATCGAATGGATTTGGTACTCGACCTGCTCGCCACCGTATCCCGCTGGAGCCGCAGCAACCTGTCGGAAATCTCCCTGGCCCTCGTCGGCTGCCTGTTGGTGCTGTTCGGCGCCGACATCAAAGGCTGGGTCGAGGCCCGCCTGGGCAGCATCGCCGGAGCCTTGCGCGTACCGTTGATGGCCCTGCTGTGCATGATCGGCAGCGGCGCGGCGCTGATCTACGCCACGCCGTGGATTGTGCGGGGGCTGAGCCAGTTCAATAACTACAGCCTGGCGCCGGTATTGGTGGTGGTGCTGGTGTTGATCGGCGTCGTCGCCGACCGCCGCTGATCACAAACCCAACACAAAACCAATGTGGGAGGGGGCTTGCCCCCGATAGCAGAGTGTCAGTCAACCACTCTATGACTGACCCACCGCTATCGGGGGCAAGCCCCCTCCCACATTTTTTGACCGCATTCCAAGTTACTGGCTGATCAGTCGACTTTCTCGAACTTCAAATCCCACACCCCATGCCCCAACCGCTCGCCGCGGCGTTCGAACTTGGTGATCGGGCGCTCGGCCGGGCGTGGCACGCATTTGCCGTCTTCGGCCAGGTTGCGGTAGCCAGGGGCGACGTTCATCACTTCCAGCATGTATTCCGCATAGGGTTCCCAGTCGGTGGCCATGTGCAGGATACCACCGACTTTCAGCTTGCTGCGCACCAGCTCCGCGAAGGACGCCTGGACGATGCGGCGCTTGTGGTGACGGCTTTTGTGCCATGGATCGGGGAAAAACAGCATCAGGCGATCGAGGCTGTTGTCGGCGATGCAGCGGTTGAGCACTTCAATCGCGTCGCAGTCGTAGACCCGCAGGTTGGTCAAACCCTGGGTCAGCACGCCATTGAGCAGCGCGCCGACACCCGGGCGATGGACTTCCACACCGATGAAATCCTGTTCCGGCGCGGCTGCGGCCATTTCCAGCAGGGAATGGCCCATGCCGAAGCCGATTTCCAGGGAGCGCGGGGCCGAACGGCCGAACACTTGGTCATAGTCCACCGGCGCGTCGGCCAGGGGCAGGACGAACAGCGGCGTGCCTTGCTCCAGGCCCTTTTGCTGGCCTTCGGTCATGCGACCGGCGCGCATCACAAAGCTCTTGATGCGGCGGTGCTTGGACTCGTCGCCCTGTTCCACGGTGTTCGGCGTTTCGTTTGATTCAGTCATCAATGGCTCTTACTTGATCAGACCATCCAGCGGCGAGGAGGCGCTGGCGTAGAGTTTTTTCGGCATGCGCCCGGCGAGGTAGGCCAGGCGGCCCGCGACGATGGCGTGTTTCATGGCTTCGGCCATCATGATCGGCTGTTGGGCATTGGCGATGGCCGAATTCATCAGCACCGCTTCGCAGCCCAGCTCCATGGCGATGGTCGCGTCGGAGGCAGTGCCCACGCCCGCATCCACCAGCACCGGGATCTTGGCTTCTTCGAGGATGATCTGCAGGTTGTACGGGTTGCAGATCCCAAGGCCAGTGCCGATCAGGCCGGCCAGCGGCATCACGGCGATGCAGCCGATTTCGGCCAGTTGGCGGGCGATGATCGGGTCATCGCTGGTGTAGACCATCACGTCGAAGCCTTCCTTGACCAGGGTTTCGGCGGCCTTGAGGGTTTCAATCACGTTGGGGAACAGGGTTTTCTGGTCGGCCAGCACTTCCAGCTTCACCAGGTTGTGGCCGTCGAGCAGCTCACGGGCCAGGCGGCAGGTACGCACGGCTTCGATGGCGTCGTAGCAGCCGGCGGTGTTCGGCAGGATGGTGTAGCGGTCCGGCGGCAGGATATCCAGCAGGTTCGGTTCGCCCGGGTTCTGGCCGATGTTGGTGCGGCGCACGGCCACGGTCACGATCTCGGCGCCCGAGGCTTCGATGGCCAGGCGGGTTTCTTCCATATCGCGATACTTGCCGGTGCCTACCAGCAGACGGGACTGGTAGGTACGACCGGCCAGGACGAAGGGCTTGTCGCTACGAACGATGCTCATGGGAAATCCTCGAGGTGGGGTGAGGTTCTGCAGAATCCGGGGTGGCGCGCCTGGGCGCCGGACGACTAGCCGCCGCCGATGGCGTGGACCACTTCGACCTGGTCACCTTCGGTGAGCGCAGTCTCGACGTGTTGGCTACGCGGGACGATATCCTGGTTGAGCTCCACTGCGACGCGACGCCCGGTCAGGTCCAGACGGGTCAGCAGGGCCGCAACGGTTTCACCGTCGGGCAGTTCAAAGGGTTCGCCGTTCAACTGAATGTGCATGCCATGGGCCGCCATCGTTTTTAGGGGCAAGCATTCTAGCCCGATTGGCGTAGCTGGCCCAAGGCCCTTTGATCAGTAGCGCGCTTCAGGCCGCCTGCTGCAAGCGCCACGCCGCCAGCCCCAGGAGGAACCAACCGAGCAGAAACGCCAGACCACCGAACGGCGTGATGATGCCGAGCTTGCTGATGCCAGTCATCGTCAGCACGTACAGGCTGCCGGAGAACAGCAGAATGCCGACGACGAACGACACGCCCGCCCACGTGACCAGGCGGCCAGGCAGGTGCGCCGCGAGCAACGCCACGCCGAACAGCGCCAGGGTGTGGACCAATTGGTAAGTCACGCCGGTATGGAAAATCGCCAGGTACTCGGCGCTCAGGCGGTTTTTCAAGCCGTGGGCGGCGAACGCACCGAGGGCGACACCAGTGAAGCCGAAAAAAGCAGCCAGCATCAGAAAGCCACGCAGCATGAGGAACTCCAGTCAGACTCATTGGGCAGGGTCTGTATAATGGCCCGCTCAACGGGTTCGGCCAAGCCATCTCTATGCTGCGTGTCCTCTTCAGTCGTTTTCTCAAAGCCGTGAAATGGTTTGCCATCGGCAGCGTGTTGCTGGTGCTGCTGTTTCGTGTCGTACCGCCGCCGTTCACGGCGCTGATGGTGGAGCGCAAGATCGAATCCTGGTTTGACGGCGAACCGATTGACCTGCAGCGCACCTGGGTGCCGTGGGATGAGATCTCCAACGACCTCAAAGTGGCGGTGATGGCGGGTGAAGACCAGCGTTTCCCACAACATTGGGGCTTCGATTTCGGCGCGATCCAGGCGGCGCTCCTGCACAACGAGCGCGGCGGCTCGATCCGCGGCGCCAGTACGCTGAGCCAGCAGGTATCGAAGAACCTGTTCCTGTGGTCCGGCCGCAGTTATCTGCGCAAGGGCCTGGAGGCCTGGTTTACCGGGCTGATCGAGGTGCTGTGGCCCAAGCAGCGGATCCTTGAGGTGTACCTCAACAGCGTGGAATGGGATGAAGGGGTGTTCGGTGCGCAAGCGGCGGCGCAGCATCACTTCGGGGTGAGTGCCAAGGCGCTTTCTCGGCAGCAGGCCAGCTACCTGGCGGCGGTGCTACCCAATCCACGGGTATGGAGCGCCAGCCATCCAACGGCCTATGTGGCACGGCGGGCGGCATGGATTCGCCAGCAGATGAGCCAGCTGGGTGGGGATGGCTATCTGGTTGAGTTGAACAATTCGCGCAAGACGCCTTGGTCCGACTGACACAACACAGAAATAAATGTGGGAGGGGGCTTGCCCCCGATAGCAATGGATCAGTCACCTTGATGTCGACTGACACTCAGCTATCGGGGGCAAGTCGAATCGTCGCACCGCCCCTCCCACAGTTTTAAGCGGCGATCGACAGCTTCAGCTTGTTCATCGCGCTTTTCTCAAGCTGACGAATCCGCTCGGCCGACACGTTGTACTTCTGCGCCAGGTCGTGCAGCGTGGCTTTTTCTTCGGCCAGCCAGCGCTGGTAGAGGATGTCACGGCTGCGATCGTCCAGCACTTCCAGCGCTTCGTGCAGGTTGTGGTTGGAGTTGTCGCTCCAGTCGGCGTCTTCCAGTTGACGCGCCGGGTCGTACCGGTGGTCTTCCAGGTAGTTGGCCGGCGATTGGAAGGCGCTGTCGTCGTCCGCCTCGGCGGCCGGGTCGAAGGCCATGTCATGGCCGGTCAGGCGGCTTTCCATCTCGCGCACTTCACGCGGCTCCACACCGAGGCTTTCGGCCACGCGGTGGACTTCTTCGTTGTTCAGCCACGCCAGGCGTTTTTTCTGGCTGCGCAGGTTGAAGAACAGCTTGCGCTGGGCCTTGGTGGTCGCGACTTTCACGATGCGCCAGTTGCGCAGGATGAACTCGTGGATTTCCGCCTTGATCCAGTGAACGGCGAACGACACCAGGCGCACACCCATTTCCGGGTTGAAGCGCTTCACTGCCTTCATCAGGCCGACGTTGCCTTCCTGGATCAGGTCAGCCTGGGCCAGACCGTAGCCGCTATAGCTACGGGCGATATGTACGACAAAACGCAGGTGGGCGAGCACCATCTGCCGAGCCGCCCCCAAATCCTGCTCATAGTAGAGACTCTCGGCCAGTTCACGCTCCTGCTCCGGCGTCAGCAATGGAATGCTGTTGACCGTGTGCACATAGGCCTCCAGGTTCGCACCCGGGACCAAGGCATAAACAGGTTGCAAAGAAGTGGTCATACGAAAAAACCTCCGACTCACATAACTCGTGCAGTTCAGCACTGCGAAAATTGACCGGGAACCGTAGGACAAGTTCCCTAAACCACTGATACGGTCAATACAAACGAAACCACATTAATCTGACATTAACTACTTCGGTGCCAGCTCACGTAAATGCCGTGCGACCGCAATCCACGCACCGATATACCCCAACAAGACCGCGCCAAGCAAGAGCGACAGACCATCGGCGACCGGCACCCCGGCCAGGGCGAAATCACTGCCGTACAAGCCGGCCAGCCCGATGACCGCGTCGTTCAGCCAGTCCAGGCCGAACGCCAATAAGCCCCAGGACAAAATCCCCGCACCGAAGCCATAAAGCGCGCCCATGTACAGAAAAGGACGACGCACATAGCTGTCCGTGCCGCCGACCAGTTTAATCACTTCTATCTCGGTGCGACGGTTTTCAATATGAAGACGAATGGTATTACCTATCACCAAAAGTAATGCAGACACCAACAACACCGTCAGGCCGAACACAAAGCGGTCGCCCAGCTTGAGGATCGCCGCCAGGCGCTCTACCCAGACTAGATCAAGTTGCGCCTGTTGCACCTTGGGCATCTCTGCGAGTTTTTGTCGCAGGGCTTCCAGGGCCGGTTTGTCGACTTCATTCGGCGTCACCAGCACCACGCCCGGCAGCGGGTTCTGCGGCAGCTCCTTGAGCGCCTCGCCCAGGCCGGACTGTTGCTGGAACTCCTCGAGGGCCTGATCGCGGCTGATGTACTCGGCATCCGCCACGCCCGGCAGGTTCTTGATCTCTTCGCGCAGGGCTTCGCCGTCTTTGGCGCTGGCATCCAGGTTCAGGTACAGCGAAATCTGCGCGGCGCGCTGCCAGGAACCGCCCAGGCGCTCCACATTATTAAGCAGCAGCGACAAGCCCATGGGCAGGCTCAAGGCCACGGCCATCACCAGGCAGGTGAAAAAGCTGCCGATCGGCTGCTTGCCCAGGCGACGCAGGCTGTCGAGCAGGCTGGCACGATGGCTTTCGATCCAGGCACGCAGCAGCGTGGCGAAATCCGGGCCGTCGTCTTCGTCGTGTTTTTTCTTTTTCGGTTGTGGGTCGGCCGGTTTCGGCGCCACGCGCTCGGAAACCTTGGGGCTGCGTGTCGCACTCATACGCCAGCCTCCCCGTCGCCGATCAGGCGACCGCGTTGCAGGGTCAGCATGCGATGGCGCATGCGCGCGATCAGTGCCAGGTCGTGACTGGCGATCAGCACGCTGGTGCCCAGGCGGTTGATGTCTTCGAACACGCCCATGATCTCGGCCGCCAGGCGCGGGTCGAGGTTACCGGTGGGTTCGTCCGCCAGCAGCAAGGCCGGGCGGTGGACGATGGCGCGGGCGATGCCGACGCGCTGTTGCTGGCCGGTGGACAGGTCGCCGGGGTAGAGGTCGGTCTTGTCCGACAACGCCACGCGCTCCAGCGCCGAGTCCACGCGCTTGATGATTTCGGCCTTGGACAGCCCAAGTATCTGCAACGGCAACGCAATGTTAT
The DNA here is from genome assembly GCF_021233075.1 of Pseudomonas sp. 7-41. Classification (NCBI taxonomy): domain Bacteria; kingdom Pseudomonadati; phylum Pseudomonadota; class Gammaproteobacteria; order Pseudomonadales; family Pseudomonadaceae; genus Pseudomonas; species Pseudomonas sp. 7-41. Next base: position 6,450,436 of record NZ_CP089551.1, read on the forward strand.
TGAACACCGTGCGATCGAACAGCAACTGGTGGTTCTGGAACACCACGCCGATCTGGCGGCGCAGGAACGGGATCTGCGCATTGCTGATGGTGGCCAGATCCTGGCCGGCCAGCAGCAGCTTGCCGGTGGTCGGGCGTTCCATGGCCAGCAGCAGGCGCAACAGGGTACTTTTGCCGGCACCCGAATGGCCGGTGACAAACAAGAATTCGCCGCGACGCACTCGAAAACTCAGCTCATGCAAGCCGACATGCCCATTGGCATAGCGTTTACCGACCTGTTCGAATCGAATCATGAACGCTCCCGCTCGGCAAACAGTGCCTGGACAAAGGGTTCGGCTTCAAAGGTGCGCAGGTCGTCGATACCTTCACCGACGCCGATATACCGAATCGGCAACCCGAACTGCTTGGCCAGGGCGAAGATCACGCCGCCCTTGGCCGTGCCGTCGAGCTTAGTCAATGCCAGGCCGGTCAGTTGCACCGTCTGGTGGAATTGTTTGGCCTGGCTGATGGCGTTCTGGCCAGTACCGGCGTCAAGCACCAGCAGCACCTCGTGCGGAGCCTCGCCGTCGAGCTTGCCGATCACGCGGCGCACTTTCTTCAGCTCTTCCATCAGGTTGTCTTTGGTGTGCAGGCGACCGGCGGTATCGGCGATCAGCACATCAATGTTGCGGGCCTTGGCGGCTTGCACGGCATCGAAGATCACCGAAGCGGAATCGGCGCCGGTGTGCTGGGCGATGACCGGGATCTTGTTGCGCTCGCCCCAGACCTGCAGTTGCTCGACGGCCGCGGCGCGGAAGGTGTCGCCGGCGGCGAGCATGACTTTCTTGCCTTCCAACTGCAGCTTCTTGGCCAGTTTGCCGATGGTGGTGGTCTTGCCGGCGCCGTTGACGCCGACTACCAGGATCACGAACGGCTTCTTCGGAGTAATCACCAACGGCGCTTCGACCGGCTTGAGCATCGCGGCCAGCTCGGCCTGCAGGGATTTGTACAGCGCATCGGCGTCGGTCAACTGCTTGCGCGCGACCTTCTGGGTCAGGCTCTGGATGATCACGGCGGTGGCTTCGACACCCACGTCGGCGGTCAGCAGACGGGTTTCGATGTCTTCCAGCAGTTCGTCATCGATGGTCTTCCGACCCAGGAACAGGCTGGCCATGCCTTCGCCGATGGTCGCGCTGGTTTTGCTCAGGCCTTGCTTGAGCCGGGCGAAGAACCCGGTTTTGCTCGGTTCGGCGGCAACCACGGGCGACGGCGCGATCACGGCGGGCGCCGCGGCCACAACAGGCGCGGGAGTCGGCTCGACCGCCACCGGCTCAACCTGCGGAATCGGCGGCGTCACATGCTCGGCCTGCACATCTTCGACCAGTGCCACGGGCTCTTCGGCCACTGGCAGTGCCAGCCACGGTTTGTGCTCAGGCTCGGCTTGCGCCACCGGCGCGGTCGGTTCGGCGCCTACCAAGGGCTCAGGGATCGGCTCAGATTGAACCTGCGGCTGTTCGACGACGGTTTCCTGCGGCTTTTTGCGCAGCCATCCGAACAGGCCTTTTTTCTCGCCAGCCGCAGCTGGACTCTTCTTGTCGTCGTTGGAACCAAACATGGAGGACGGCTATCTCAAGGTAGCGACGCGCCAAGGGCGCCTCGGTAAATAAAAATTCGATGCAGAACAGACTGCTTTAACGCTCGCTCGTTCATGCGCAACATTTTGTAAGGCGTAAATAAAGGCCTCAACAAATCGATTCAATATGGAATTGAAGCGACAACATCGGCGAAAAGCTGAAGATTGTCGGGGAAAACCGTAGCAAACTTCAAAATTCCTACAACTGAATCCAGAACCGTATGACGACCGCAGTGGCCGTCCCCAAATCGGATCAGTATCCTAGCACCTCCTCGCCCGCCGACGCTAAGACCAAGCGGGCAGCCCAACAGGTTTAAAAACGAATGAATGCTCTAGCCCGCCGCGCCGCAGGCCTGCTGCTCAGCACAGTTTGTCTGCCCCTCTCAGCCTTGGCTGCCGACCCACAACCCACCCATGAATTCACCCTGGATAACGGCCTCAAAGTGGTCGTGCGCGAAGACCATCGCGCGCCGGTGGTGGTTTCCCAGGTCTGGTACAAAGTCGGTTCGAGCTACGAAACCCCGGGCCAGACCGGTTTGTCCCACGCCCTGGAACACATGATGTTCAAGGGCAGCGCCAAGGTCGGCCCCGGCGAAGCCTCGCTGATCCTGCGCGACCTGGGCGCCGAAGAGAACGCCTTCACCAGCGACGACTACACCGCCTACTACCAAGTGCTGGCGCGTGACCGCCTGGGCGTCGCCTTTGAGCTGGAAGCCGACCGCATGGCCAGCCTGCGCCTGCCGGCCGACGAGTTCAGCCGCGAAATCGAGGTCATCAAGGAAGAACGCCGCCTGCGCACCGACGACAACCCGATGTCCAAGGCCTTCGAGCGCTTCAAGGCCATGGCCTTCCCGGCCAGCGGCTACCACACGCCGACCATCGGCTGGATGGCCGACCTCGACCGCATGAAGGTCGAAGAACTGCGCCACTGGTACCAGTCCTGGTACGTGCCGAACAACGCCACCCTGGTGGTGGTCGGCGACGTGACCCCGGACGAGGTGAAGAACCTGGCCCAGCGCTACTTCGGCCCGATCCCCAAACGTGACGTGCCACCGGCGAAGATCCCGCTGGAACTGGCCGAGCCCGGTGAGCGCCTGCTGACGATGCATGTGCAGACCCAACTGCCGAGCGTGATCCTGGGCTTCAACGTGCCCGGCCTGGCCACCGCGCCAGACAAACGTTCGGTACAAGCCCTGCGCCTGATCTCGGCCCTGCTCGACGGCGGCTACAGCGCGCGCATTTCGGAACGGCTCGAACGCGGTGAAGAGCTGGTCTCCTCCGCCTCCACCAACTACGACGCCTACACCCGCGGTGACAGCCTGTTCACCCTGAGCGCCACACCGAACCAGCAGAAGAAAAAGACCATCGCACAAGCCGAAGCCGGCCTGTGGCGCCTGCTGGAAGAACTCAAAGCCAAGCCGCCGACCGCCGAGGAACTGGAGCGCATCCGCGCCCAGGTCATTGCCGGCCTGGTCTACCAGCGCGACTCGATCACCAGCCAGGCGACCGCCATCGGTTCCCTGGAAACCGTCGGCCTGTCCTGGAAACTGATGGACACCGAACTGGCCGACCTGCAAAGCGTGACCCCGGACGATATCCAGAAGGCCGCACGTACCTATTTCACCCGCGAACGTCTCAGCGTCGCCCATGTCCTGCCTGAGGAGACCGCTCATGAGTGATCGCAAAAGCAGCCGCCTGATCCTGCCCGGCCTGATCGCCGTCACCCTGATCGCGGCGAGCGCGGTGTATTTCCTGCGCCCAAGCGAATCCGTCGCCAGCCCGGCGCTGGAAAAAGCCCAGTCGACCCACACACTGCAATCCCTGGCGGAACTGGACGGCAAGGCGCCGACCAACCGCAAGCTCGACGTGCAGACCTGGAACACCGCCGAAGGCGCCAAGGTGCTGTTCGTCGAAGCCCACGAACTGCCGATGTTCGACATGCGTATCCTGTTCGCCGCCGGCAGCAGCCAGGACGGCAACGTCCCCGGCGTGGCGCTGATGACCAACGCCATGCTCAACGAAGGCGTGCCGGGCAAGAATGTGAGCCAGATCGCCAGCGGCTTTGAAGGCCTCGGCGCGGACTTCGGCAATGGCGCTTACCGCGACATGGCGCTGGTGTCCCTGCGCGGCCTGAGCGACAGCGACAAGCGCGACGCCGCCCTGGCGCTGTTTGACCAGGTGATCGGCAAACCGACCTTCCCCGCCGACTCCCTGGCGCGCATCAAGAACCAGATCCTCGCCGGCTTTGAGTATCAGAAGCAGAACCCCGGCAAACTGGCGAGCCTGGAGCTGTTCAAGCGCCTGTACGGCGACCACCCGTATGCTCACCCGAGCGAAGGCACGGCCGAGAGCGTTCCGACAATCACCCAGGCACAGTTGCAGGCATTCCACGCCAAGGCGTATGCCGCGGGTAACGCTGTGATTGCCGTAGTGGGCGACCTGACCCGCGCCGAGGCCGAAGCCATGACTGCCAAGGTCTCGGCCTCGCTGCCCAAAGGCCCGGCCCTTGCGAAGATCGCCCAGCCGACCGAGCCCAAGGCCGGCTTGAGCCATATCGAGTTCCCGTCCAAACAGACGCACCTGTTGTTCGCGCAACTGGGCATCGATCGCGCCGACCCGGACTACGCCGCCCTGTCCCTGGGCAACCAGATCCTCGGCGGCGGGGGCTTCGGCACCCGCTTGATGAGTGAAGTGCGCGAGAAGCGCGGCCTGACCTACGGCGTCTACTCCGGTTTCTCGCCGATGCAAGTGCGCGGCCCGTTCATGATCAACCTGCAGACCCGCGCGGAAATGAGCGGCGGCACCCTGCGCCTGGTGGAAGACGTGCTGGCCGACTACCTCAAGACCGGCCCGACGCAAAAGGAGCTGGATGACGCCAAGCGCGAGCTGAGCGGCAGCTTCCCGCTGTCCACCGCGAGCAACGCCGATATCGTCGGGCAGCTGGGCGCCATGGGTTTCTACAACCTGCCGCTGAGCTATCTGGAAGATTTCATGAAACAATCCCAGGCCCTGACCGTAGAACAGGTCAAAGCGGCTTTGAACAAACACCTGAGCGCCGACAAGATGGTCATCGTGACCGCCGGCCCGACGACTGCGCAAAAGCCACTACCGCCCCCCACTGATAAACCTGCCGAGCAGCCGCTCGGGGTTCCGGAGCATTAATGGCCAGTTCATCTCGCCCGAAAAAACCTGTCCACAACGTGCATAACGGTGTGGGCCAACTGCGCATCATTGGCGGTGAATGGGGCAGCCGCAAGCTCAGCTTCCCCGACGTCGTGGGCCTGCGCCCAACGCCGGATCGCGTGCGTGAAACCCTGTTCAACTGGCTGGCACCCTACATCGCCGGGGCCAAGGTACTCGACCCGTTTGCCGGCAGCGGCGCGCTGTTCCTCGAGGCGCTGTCCCGTGGCGCGGCCCAGGCACAGGCGCTGGATGCCAGCAATGTGGCGGTGTCCAGCCTCAAGGAACACCTGGGCACCCTGCGTTGCACCAACGGCCAGGTGCAGACCGCCGACGCGCTGCGCTACCTGGAAACCCAGGCCGCCAGCGAATACGACGTGGTGTTCCTCGACCCGCCGTTCAACCAGAACCTGCTGCCGACCGTGTGCGCGTTGCTGGAAGAGCGCCAATGGCTGGCGCCGGACTCGTGGATCTACACTGAAAGCGAAAGCGCGCCATCCAGCCTGGGCCTGCCCGGCAGTTGGCGCCTGCACCGGGAACAGAAATCCGGGCGGGTGTATTACGCATTGTGGCAACGTTCGGTACAGCCCTCGGCCTGAACGGGCTTTTGTGGCGAGCAAGCTCGCTCGCCACAGTGAGTCCGCGTGCCACAGAGAGTGTCATGACCCCCTCTTCAGACCTGTTCAAACCCGCCTTCGGCCTCGGCAACCCTCATCTGCAAACGTTGTGGGGGCCGCTGTGGCGCCCGACCACGCACCTCGAACGCCCACGCGAACGCCTGTGGCTGGACGACGGCGACTTTCTTGACCTCGACTGGCATGGCCCCCATGACGCGCAAGCGCCGTTGGTGCTGGTACTGCATGGGCTGACCGGCTCGTCCAACTCGCCTTACGTGGCCGGCCTGCAAAAAGCCCTCGCTGCCCAGGGCTGGGCCAGTGCGGCCTTGAACTGGCGCGGATGCTCGGGCGAGCCGAACCTGTTGGCGCGCAGCTACCACTCGGGCGCCAGCGAAGACCTGGCGGCAGCGATTGCCCATCTGCGCGCCAAGCGGCCGTTGGCGCCGTTGTATGCGGTGGGTTATTCCCTGGGGGGCAACGTGCTGCTCAAGCATTTGGGCGAAACCGGCGCGAATTCGGGGCTGCAAGGCGCGGCGGCGGTGTCGGTGCCGTTTCGTCTGGATCAGTGCGCCGATCGCATCGGCCTGGGCTTTTCGCGGGTGTACCAGAAGCACTTCATGCGCGAGATGGTGGCGTATATCCGTGTCAAACAAAGCCGCTTCTTACAGGATGGTCGCGCTGAAGGGCTTAAGGCCCTGGAGGCACTCGGGTCTCTGGAGAAGATGCACACGTTCTGGGACTTCGACGGCCGGGTCACCGCGCCGCTGCATGGTTTCCTCAGTGCCGAAGACTATTACCGCCGCGCGTCGAGCCGTTACTACCTGGGCGATATCCGCACGCCGACCCTGATCATCCAGGCGGCCGATGACCCGTTTGTCTTCGCCCATAGCCTGCCCGAAGCCAGCGAGTTGTCGGATTGCACCGAGTTCGAATTGCTGGCCAAGGGTGGGCATGTCGGGTTTGTCGACGGTTCGCTGAAGCGCCCCGGTTACTACCTGGAGCGGCGGATTCCGCAATGGCTGCTGACACAACCCCGTTAAACAAGGTGGGTTTACACGCAGGACAACTCAGTCGCCCGTCGCGATTTCCCGCGTTGGATCGGTAATCCACTCGCTCCACGATCCCGCATACAACTTACCCAACGGGTAACCCGCCAGGCTCAGGGCGAACAGGTTGTGGCACGCCGTCACGCCCGAACCGCAATACGCCACCAACTCATCCGGCGAACGGCCTTGCAACTGGGCGGCGAAGCGCTGCTTGAGCTGCTCGGCCGGCAGGAAACGCCCATCGCTGCCCAGGTTTTCGGTGAACGCCGCACATTGCGCGCCGGGAATGTGCCCGGCAATCGGGTCGATAGGCTCGACATCGCCGCGAAAGCGCGGCTGGGCGCGGGCGTCGATCAGGGTCAGGCCCGGTTGGCCCAGGCGTTTTTGCAGCTGCTTGGCATCCAGCAGCAGGCGATTGTCCGGCGTGCCGACAAAGGTGCCGCGCTCGATCACCGGCGCATCCAGGCTTAACGGGAAGCCGGCCGCGTGCCAGGCCTTCAAGCCACCGTCCAGGATAAACACGCCATCACGCTTGCCCAGCCACGCCAGCGACCACCAGGTGCGGGCGGCATAAACACCCGGGCCGTCGTCGTAGAGCACCACATCGGTATCGGCATTGATGCCCCAGGCACGCAGTTGCTCGGCGAGCGTCTGCGCCTGCGGCAACGGGTGACGCCCGGTCACGCCCTTGGTCACCGGCCCACTGAGATGGCGCTCCAGGTCGGCATATTGCGCGCCTTCGATATGCCCTTCGGCGTAGCTGCACATTCCGTAGTCCGGGTCTTCCAGGGCAAAGCGGCAGTCAAGTATCACCAGAGCGCCGCGCTGTTGGCGCTCGGCCAGTTGCTGGGGGCTGATCAGTTGGGCAAGTGGCATGACAGACTCCTGTGAACAAATTCGGGAAAGATCCTACTTCACTTCTTCCAGTGCCTGGTTCAACGGCACGTAAAACTCTTTGAACAGTGCATCCACCGCCGCTTTGGCCTGCGGCGTGACAAACCCCGCTTCCAGCACCAGCACCTGATACACCCCGCGCTTGATCGCTTCGGCGCTCAGATGTGTGGATTTTTCATTGGTGGTACACAAAAACCGCACCCAGGAGGTAAGGATGATCCAGGCGTTGAGGGTCAGCGCCTCGGTTTGCACCGGATCCATATTGAGAATGCCGGCATCGACAAACCCTCGGTAAATGGCGCCACCCTGAATCAGGCAACGCTGGGAAAAGCGCCGGTAGCCGGTGGCCAGTTCCGGGTCGCTCTCCAGCAGGTGTTCGAGGTCACGGTGCAGGAAACGGTAGCGCCACATGCCGGCCAGGACCGCCTGCAGGTAGAAGCGCTTGTCCTCCACCACCATGGTGCGACCCTGGGGCGGGCGCAGGAAACTGTCGACCAAGGCTTCGTATTCGCGAAACAGCACGGCGATGATCGCCTGCTTGTTGGGGAAGTGGTAGTAGAGGTTGCCCGGCGAAATTTCCATATGGGCGGCGATATGGTTGGTGCTGACACTGCGCTCGCCCTGCTGGTTAAAAAGCTCCAGGCTGGTTTGCACAATGCGCTCGCTGGTCTTTACTCGTGGTGCCATAGGGGATCAGCTTCTGTACACGTGATCGACCATCTTACGGCCTAACCTTGCCGGGATAAATCCAGTTGTGGCTGCAATGCCATTTGACAATTTAGAGCAATAACTCTAAAAATCCAGGCAGACCAATAACAATCCGGAACTGCACCATGTCTGCCAACGTTGCCTACCCGCAAGATTCCCAGACACTGGATCAACTCCAGGGCCTGTTCGACGCCCAACGCCGCGCCTATGCCGCCAACCCGATGCCGCCGGCCGCGCAACGCCAGCAATGGCTCAAGGCCTTGCGCGAAGTGCTCAGCGACGAACGCCAGGCGCTGATCGATGCGATCAGCCAGGACTTCAGCCATCGCAGCGCCGACGAAACCCTGTTCGCCGAACTGATGCCCAGCCTGCATGGCATTCACTATGCGAGCAAACACCTCAGTGGCTGGATGAAACCTTCCCGCCGCGCTGTAGGCATTGCCTTCCAGCCCGCCTCGGCCAAAGTCATCTACCAACCGCTGGGCGTGGTCGGGGTGATCGTGCCCTGGAACTACCCGCTGTACCTGGCCATCGGGCCATTGGTGGGTGCGTTGGCCGCGGGCAACCGGGTGATGCTCAAACTCAGCGAATCGACCCCGGCCACCGGCGAACTGCTCAAGACCCTGCTGGCGAAGGTCTTCCCCGAAGACCTGGTGTGCGTGGTGCTGGGCGAGGCCGACGTCGGCATGGCATTTTCCAGGCTGCGCTTCGATCATCTGCTGTTCACCGGCGCCACCAGCATCGGTAAACATGTGATGCGCGCGGCGGCCGAGCATCTGACCCCGGTCACGCTGGAACTGGGCGGCAAATCGCCGGCGATCGTTTCCGCCGATGTGCCCCTCAAGGACGCCGCCGAACGCATCGCCTTCGGCAAGGCCCTGAACGCCGGGCAAACCTGCGTGGCGCCGGACTACGTGCTGGTGCCGGAAGATCGCGTCGAGGGTTTCGTCGAGGCCTACAGCAAGGCGCTTCGCGGTTTTTACCCGACACTGGCCAACAACCCGGACTACACCGCCATCATCAACGAACGGCAACTGGCCCGGCTCAACGCCTACGTGAAGGACGCCACCGACAAGGGCGCCACCCTGATCCCTCTGTACGACCAGGGCCAGGCACGCCGCATGGCCCACAGCCTGCTGTTGAATGTCAGCGATGAAATGACAGTGATGCAGGACGAAATCTTCGGCCCGGTGCTGCCGATCGTGCCTTATCGCGGCATCGACCAAGCCTTTGCCTACATCAATCAGCGGCCTCGCCCACTGGCCCTGTACTACTTCGGCTACAACAAGCGCGAACAGAACCGCGCACTCCACGAAACCCACTCCGGCGGCGTATGCCTTAACGACACGCTGCTGCATGTGGCTCAGGACGACATGCCTTTCGGCGGCATCGGACCATCAGGCATGGGCCACTACCACGGTCATGAAGGGTTCCTCACGTTCAGCAAGGCCAAGGGCGTGCTGGTCAAGCAGCGCCTGAACGCCGCGAAGTTGATCTACCCGCCCTACGGCAAATCGATCCAGAAGCTGATCCAGAAGCTGTTTATCCGCTGATACCGCCACCCTCGGGATAACCATAACAATGAACCCAAGCCTGACTGATTCACCCGCGCTGTCGCGGCGCGGCGTCCTGAAAATCGGCCTGTGCGCCAGCGCCTTCCTGGCTACCGCCGGGCTGGGCGCGAGCCTCAGCGGTTGCTCCAGCAGCACTCCGGCCAGCGGCTTTGCCCTGTTGCGCAGCAGCGACCTGCCGTTTCTGCGCGCGGTGATCCCGGTGCTGCTGGAAGGCGTGGCCAGCGCCCAGGAAGTCGCCAGCGGGATTGAAGACACCCTGAAAAAACTCGACTACAGCCTGCAGCACCTGTCGCCGGAGATGTTCAAGCTGACCCAGCAACTGTTCGACGTGCTGGGCATGGGCATCACCCGCGGCCCACTGACCGGGATCTGGGGCAGTTGGGAAAACGCCAGTGGCGAACAGATCCGCAACTTCCTGCACCGCTGGGAAAACAGCTACCTGAACCTGCTGCGCATGGGCCAGGGTTCGTTGCTCAAGCTGGTGATCATGGCCTGGTACTTCCGGCCGGCGTCGTGGGCCCATTGCGGCTACCCCGGGCCGCCGAAGATCTGATTCGCATCCCCCCAATAAAAACAAGAGACGACCCCGATGCCTGTACCCGATCTGTTCCGCGACGGCCTGGCCCGCGGCTGGAAAACCCACAATGGCGCCGCCCTCGACCGCGACCTGACGCTGGAAGCCGACGTAGCGATCATCGGCAGCGGTGCCGGCGGCGGCACCACTGCCGAAATCCTCAGCGCCGCCGGCTACAAAGTGCTGCTGATCGAAGAAGGCCCGCTCAAGACCAGCAGCGATTTCAAGCTGCTCGAAGACGAGGCCTACGCCAGCCTGTATCAAGAAGGCATCGGCCGCATGAGCAAGGACGGCGCCATCACCATCCTGCAAGGCCGGGCCGTGGGCGGCACCACGCTGATCAACTGGACCTCCAGCTTCCGCACCCCGGACGCCACCCTCAGCCACTGGGCCAGCGAATATGCGGTCAAGGGCCACAGCAGCGCGGACATGGCGCCATGGTTCGAAAAAATGGAACAGCGCCTGGGCATCGCTCCCTGGGCCATGCCGCCCAACGCCAACAACGACGTGATCCGCAAAGGCTGCGAACAGTTGGGCTACAGCTGGCATGTGATCCCGCGCAACGTGCGCGGCTGCTTCAACCTGGGTTATTGCGGCATGGGTTGCCCGGTCAACGCCAAGCAGTCGATGCTGGTGACCACCATCCCCTCCACCCTGGAGAAAGGCGGCGAGCTGCTGTACCTGGCTCGCGCCGAACGCCTGGTCTACAGCGGCGACCGCATCAATAGCCTGGAATGCGTGGCCATGGACGAACGCTGCGTGGCGCCGACTGGACGCAAGATCACGGTCAAGGCCAGGCATTACGTGCTGGCCGGCGGCGGCATCAACAGCCCGGCGCTGCTGATGCGCTCGGCCGCCCCCGACCCGCATTCGCGGCTGGGCAAGCGCACCTTTTTGCATTTGGTGAACTTCTCCGCGGCGCTGTTCGACGAGGTGATCAACCCGTTCTATGGCGCGCCGCAGTCGATCTATTCCGATCACTTCCAATGGCTGGACGGCACCACCGGCAGAATGTCGTACAAGCTCGAAGCGCCGCCGCTGCACCCGGCGCTGGCCAGTACGCTGCTCGGCGGCTACGGCACCCAGAACGCCCTGGACATGAGCCAATTGCCACATACCCACGCAATGCTTGCCCTGCTGCGCGACGGCTTCCACCCCGACAGCCCCGGCGGCAGCGTTGAACTGCGCGGCGACGGCACACCGGTGCTCGATTACCAGGTTTCGCCTTACGCCTGGGACGGCCTGCGCCGCGCGTTCCACAGCATGGCCGAGATCCAGTTCGCGGCGGGCGCCAAGTCGGTCAAGCCGCTGCATCACGATGCGCGCTACGTGAAGACCCTGGCCGAAGCACGCAGCCTGATCGACGGCCTCAACCTGGAATTGCACCGCACCTGCCTGGGCAGCGCCCACGTGATGGGCGGCTGCGCCATGGGCGAAGAGCCGAAAAATGCGGTGGCCGACAGCCTCGGTCGCCATCACCAGTTGCGCAACCTGTCGATCCACGATGGTTCGCTGTTCCCCACCAGCATTGGCGCCAACCCGCAGTTGTCGGTGTACGGATTGACCGCGCAACTGGCGAGCGCATTGGCCGAACGTCTGAAAACGGCATGAAAAAACAGGGTATTTCGCGGGTCTATCTGCATAAGTCGACTTGGCCGACCGGGACGGCTGCGATACCATCCGGTTCCCCAACGGACTCCGCCAGGACGACGCGATGAACCGAGTGTTGTACCCAGGTACCTTCGACCCGATTACCAAAGGCCATGGCGATCTGGTCGAACGCGCCTCGCGCTTGTTCGACCATGTGATCATCGCGGTCGCTGCCAGCCCCAAGAAAAACCCGCTGTTTCCCCTGGAACAGCGCGTGGAGCTGGCGCGCGAGGTCACCAAGCACCTGCCCAACGTCGAAGTGGTGGGTTTCTCGACGCTGCTGGCACATTTCGCCAAAGAGCAGAACGCCAATGTGTTCCTGCGCGGCCTGCGCGCGGTATCGGACTTCGAATACGAATTCCAGTTGGCCAACATGAACCGCCAACTGGCGCCGGACGTGGAAAGCCTGTTCCTCACGCCGTCGGAACGTTATTCGTTCATTTCCTCGACGTTGGTCCGTGAAATCGCGGCCCTGGGCGGGGATATCACCAAGTTCGTGCATCCGGCCGTGGCTGATGCGCTGACCCTGCGCTTCAAGAAGTAAGACCGCTCACTCGGCGCCCGCTCGCACTGCGGGCGCCAATGCGGCACAATTGCGCGCATTAGTTTTCCAGATGCCTTGGCTGACTGCCCTGGCAGGAGTTTCCATGTCCTTGATCATCACCGACGATTGCATCAACTGCGACGTCTGCGAACCCGAGTGCCCGAACGCCGCGATTTCCCAAGGCGAAGAGATCTACGTGATCGACCCCAACCTCTGCACCCAGTGCGTCGGCCACTACGACGAACCGCAGTGCCAGCAGGTGTGCCCGGTGGATTGCATTCCACTGGATGAAGCCCACCCGGAGACTGAAGCGCAGTTGATGGAGAAGTACCGGAAGATTACCGGTAAGGCTTGAGCCTGGTGGCGTCTGTGAAGGCCTCATCGGGGGCAAGCCCCCTCACACATCAAAATGTGGGAGGGGGCTTGCCCCCGATGGCGATATCCGCCATCACACAGCAATCAGCTCTGGCACTTAGGGCAAAACACACTCGCCCGCTGCCCCAGCACCACATTGCGCAACTCGCTCCCGCAGACCTTGCACGCCTCGCCGCCCCGGCCGTAGACGAACAGTTCCTGCTGGAAATACCCCGGCTGCCCGTCGCCACCGATAAAGTCGCGCAAGGTGGTGCCGCCGCGCTCGATGGCGGCCGCCAGAATGCGCTTGATCTCGATCGCCAGCTTCAGATAGCGCCCGCGTGAAATGCCACCGGCCTCGCGGCGCGGATCGATCCCCGCCGCGAACAGCGCTTCGGTCGCGTAGATATTGCCCACGCCCACCACCACCGCGTTGTCCATGATGAACGGTTTGACCGCCATCGAACGCCCACGCGACAGTTTGAACAGGCGCTCGCCATCGAACAGGTCGGTCAACGGCTCCGGCCCCAGGCGGATCAGCAGTTCGTGGTTATGCGGGTCCTGGCTCCAGAGCATCGCACCAAAACGCCGAGGGTCGGTGTAGCGCAGGGCCAGGCCCGACTCCAGCTCTATGTCCACATGCTCATGCTTGGCCGCCGGCAGGCCGACTTCCACCAGGCGCAGGTTGCCCGACATGCCCAGGTGGCTGATCAGGGTGCCCACTTCGGCGTTGATCAACAGGTACTTGGCCCGCCGTTCCACCAGTACGATGCGCTGCCCGGACAGGCGTACATCGAGGTCTTCCGGGATCGGCCAGCGCAGGCGTCGCTCGCGCACCACGACGCGGCTGACCCGCTGGCCTTCCAGGTGCGGCGCAATCCCGCGCCGAGTGGTTTCGACTTCTGGTAACTCGGGCATGTGTGCCTCGTGAGGTAAGGGTCAGTGCGCGCCCAGTTCGCGGATCGACAACTTCATGCTTTCGAAGTCGTAGTCCGACAGGCCCACGTAGTCCAGCACCAGATGGCCAATCGCGTCCCACTCATAGTCGACCGGCTGGTTGCCCAACACCCGGTACGACGCGCAGATGTGCTCGGCCATTTTCAGGATCGCCAGCAGGTTCTTGAGCTGCGGATTGCGCGGCGACTCATCGCTGAAGATCGCCAGGGCGTTGTGATGGTTGGCAATGGCGTCGGTCACATGCTCCGGCAGGCGCCAGGACTTGGCGGTGTAATAGCCGACCACCGCATGGTTGGTGTTGAACGCATTGTTTTCGGTGTCGACCACTCGGCAGTCGGCACCGGCATTGGCGTAGGACTCTTCGAGCACCACCATGTAATTGGGGAAGCGCTTGAGCATCAGCGGCACGCCGCAATCGTGGAACAGCCCCAGGGCATAGGCTTCGTCCACCGCCTGGGCGCCGGTGCGCTTGGCCAGGGTGAGGCAGGTCATGGCCACGTCCTGGGCGGTGTCCCAGAAACGGTTGAGGGTGACGATGGTGTCGTCGCTCATCTCGCCCTTGATCGACAGGGCGTTGATCAGGTTGATGATCGAACGGCTACCCAGCAGGTTAACGGCGCGCTGGATCGAGGCGATCTTGTTGCTCAGGCCGTAATACGACGAGTTGACGATCTTCAGCAGCGCGCCGGACAGGCCCGGGTCCTGGGAAATCAACCGCGCGATCACTTCCAGGTCCGGGTCGGGCATGTACTGTTCCATCTGCAAATCCACCATGATTTGCGGCTGAGGCGGCACACTGATGCCTTGCAGGGCCTGCTGGATCTGTTCGGCGGAAAGCTCTTGGGACATAAGTACACACTCTGGGCGAGAGGGGGATTCTAACCCCGATGGGAAGCTGACCGACACCTCAAAAAACCAAATGGCACTCCTATCAAATGGACGCCACAGCACGCGCCCCCCCTGCAACCCATCAGGCCAAGCCACGAAATGTAATGCAACACGGTATACTCCCGCTCTTTTTTCCGGAGCGACGTCATGTCCCTGCCAAGCCTGCGTCTCAAAGCCAACGCCGATCGTCGTTTGCGCAACGGCCACCTGTGGGTCTACAGCAACGAAATCGACGTGGCCGCCACCCCACTTCACGGCTTCCAGGCGGGCGACCAGGCCATCCTCGAAGCGGCCGGCGGCAAGACCCTGGGCATCGTGGCCATGAGCCCGAACAACCTGATCTGCGCGCGCCTGCTGTCGCGTGACATCAAGTTGCCTTTGGACAAGTCGCTGCTGGTACACCGCCTGAACGTCGCCCTGTCCCTGCGCGACCGCCTGTTCGACAAGCCGTTCTACCGCCTGGTCTACGGCGATTCCGACCTGCTGCCGGGCCTGGTGGTCGACCGTTTCGGCGACATCCTGGTGGTACAGATCGCCTCGGCGACCATGGAAGCGCATAAAGAAGACGTGATCGCCGCCCTGACCCAAGTGCTCAAGCCGAGCGGCATCCTGTTCAAGAACGACTCCGCCGCGCGCGACGCCGAAGGCCTCAACCGTTACGTCGAAACCGTGTTCGGCCTGGTGCCGGAGTGGGTCGCGCTGGAAGAAAACGGCGTGAAATTCGAAGCCCCGGTGATCCAGGGCCAGAAAACCGGCTGGTTCTATGACCACCGCATGAACCGCGCACGCCTGGCCCCGTATGCCAAAGGCAAGCGCGTCCTCGATCTGTACAGCTACATCGGCGGCTGGGGCGTGCAAGCCGCGGCCTTCGGCGCCACTGAAGTGTTCTGCGTCGACGCCTCGGCCTTCGCCCTCGACGGCGTCGAGCGCAACGCCGCGCTGAACGGCGTCGCCGAGAAAATGACCTGCATTGAAGGCGACGTCTTCGAAGCCCTCAAAGAGCTGAAAGCCAGCGAAGAACGCTTCGACGTGATCGTCGCCGACCCACCGGCCTTCATCAAACGCAAAAAAGACATGAAGAACGGCGAAGGCGCCTACCGCCGCCTCAACGAGCAAGCCATGCGCCTGCTCAGCAAGGACGGCATCCTGGTCAGCGCCTCGTGCTCGATGCACCTGCCGGAAGACGACCTGCAGAACATCCTGCTGACCAGCGCCCGCCACCTGGACCGTAACATCCAGATGCTCGAACGCGGCGGCCAGGGCCCGGATCACCCGGTGCACCCGGCGATTGTTGAGACGCGCTACATCAAGAGCATCACCTGCCGGTTGCTGCCAAATAGCTAAAGACCAAAACCGTCCCCCTGTAGGAGCGAGCTCGCTCGCGAAAAACGCATAGACGACGCGGGCTACCTGATAGCGCTGCGTCATCGTTGACGTTCTTCGCGAGCAAGCTCGCTCCTACAAGGGGGAAGAGGTCACAACCAGATGGCGTCCCATAGCGGGTACTGGCCGATATGCTTGACCAGCCCTGCACGCAAGGGATTGGCCACGATATAGCGGGCCATTGCTTTCAAATCTTCCTCCCGACGCAGTGCGCGGTCGAAGTAACCTTTTTGCCATAGGGTCCCGAACGAACACCTGGCCTGGTTGATGGCACGGGCACTTCGCGACTTGGTGATTCGCATCAGCCTTGGCAAGTCGCCGTTATGCAACTCGACCAGCCAATGGAAATGGTCAGGCATGACCACCCAGGCCAGCGAAGTCGCCTCACCCTCGTCCTGAGCCTGCCTGAACTCACTGACAAGCAGGCGGCCGATGCGCCAGTCCTGAAAGACCGATTGTCGTTGATGGGTAACCGCAGTGATCAGGTAAATACGGCCCGACTCCGAACAGCGCCCGATGCGCAGCCGATGTGCACGTTGCTGGGTGGACATTCCTTCGTCCTCTTCTGTGAGTGAAAGAGAAACGGTAGGCGCAGCGACGTCAACCGGCCTCTAAACAGTGGTTCTGAATATGTCCCCCCCTGTAGGAGCGAGCTTGCTCGCGAAGAACGTCAACAATAACGCCGTACTATCAGGAGGCCCGTGTCGCCTGTTCGTTTTTCGCGAGCAAGCTCGCTCCTACATCAGATTGGTTGATCCGGGCGTGCGTCGCCACGGCGCTTTTCGCCATTCCCTCCAGCCGCCAGCGGTGTAGAATCGGCCTATTCATCGCCAGTCATCCCCCGGCGGGTTTATGAGCTCGAGGCCAAAACGCACGGCGATCCCGTAACGTTTGCGGCAACGTCCGGACACCACGGCCATTTTTCGGGTGTTCCAGACGTCCATAGAAGCTCACTCCCCTTAGCACCTGATTAGTTTTGATTAGCCGCCCGGAGGGCTCAAATGCCAGATTACCGCTCGAAAACATCCACCCACGGCCGCAACATGGCCGGCGCCCGCGCACTGTGGCGCGCCACGGGGATGAAAGATGACGACTTCAAGAAGCCGATCATCGCGATTGCCAACTCGTTCACCCAGTTCGTCCCCGGCCACGTCCACCTCAAGGACCTGGGCCAACTGGTCGCCCGCGAGATCGAACGCGCCGGCGGTGTCGCCAAAGAATTCAACACCATCGCCGTGGACGACGGCATCGCCATGGGCCATGACGGCATGCTGTATTCCCTGCCGAGCCGCGAGATCATCGCCGACTCCGTGGAGTACATGGTCAACGCCCACTGCGCCGACGCCATCGTGTGCATCTCGAACTGCGACAAGATCACCCCCGGCATGCTGATGGCCGCCCTGCGCCTGAACGTCCCGGTGATCTTCGTCTCCGGCGGCCCGATGGAAGCCGGCAAGACCAAACTCGCCTCCCACGGCCTCGACCTGGTCGATGCCATGGTCATCGCCGCCGATTCCAGCGCTTCTGACGAGAAGGTCGCGGAATACGAGCGCAGCGCCTGCCCGACCTGCGGTTCGTGCTCCGGCATGTTCACCGCCAACTCGATGAACTGCCTGGTGGAAGCCCTGGGCCTGGCCTTGCCGGGCAACGGTTCCACGCTGGCCACCCACAGCGACCGCGAGCAACTGTTCCTGCAGGCCGGCCGCACCATCGTCGAGCTGTGCAAGCGCTACTACGGCGAGAACGATGAGTCGGTGTTGCCGCGCAACATCGCCAACTTCAAGGCGTTCGAAAACGCCATGACCCTGGACATCGCCATGGGCGGTTCCACCAACACCATCCTGCACTTGCTGGCCGCGGCCCAGGAAGCCGAGATCGATTTCGACCTGCGCGACATCGACCGCCTGTCCCGTCATGTGCCGCAACTGTGCAAAGTCGCGCCGAACATCCAGAAGTACCACATGGAAGACGTGCACCGCGCCGGCGGGATCTTCTCGATCTTAGGTTCCCTGGCGCGCGGCGGCCTGCTGCACACCGACCTGCCGACCGTACACAGCAAGTCCCTCGCCGAAGGCATCGCCAAGTGGGACATCACCCAGACTGACGACGAAGCCGTACACACCTTCTTCAAGGCCGGCCCGGCGGGCATCCCGACCCAGACCGCGTTCAGCCAGTCGACCCGTTGGGACACCCTCGACGCCGACCGTGAAAACGGCTGCATCCGCAGTGTCGAGCACGCCTATTCGAAAGAAGGCGGCCTGGCCGTGCTGTACGGCAACATCGCCCTCGACGGCTGCGTGGTGAAAACCGCCGGTGTGGATGAGTCGATCCACGTGTTCGAAGGTCGCGCCAAGATCTACGAAAGCCAGGACAGCTCGGTACGCGGCATCCTCGCCGACGAAGTCAAAGAAGGCGACATCGTGATCATCCGCTACGAAGGCCCGAAAGGCGGCCCGGGTATGCAGGAGATGCTCTACCCAACGTCGTACCTGAAATCCAAAGGCCTGGGCAAAGCCTGCGCGCTGTTGACCGACGGCCGTTTCTCCGGCGGCACCTCGGGCCTGTCCATCGGCCATGCTTCGCCTGAAGCCGCTGCCGGCGGCGCGATTGGCCTGGTACAGGACGGCGACAAGGTACTGATCGACATTCCGAACCGCTCGATCAACCTGTTGATCAGCGACGAAGAACTGGCCGCGCGCCGGGTCGAGCAGGACAAGAAGGGCTGGAAGCCGGTGGAGAAGCGTCCGCGTAAAGTCACTACCGCGTTGAAGGCTTATGCGTTGCTGGCGACCAGTGCCGACAAGGGTGCCGTGCGTAACAAGGCAATGCTGGACGGGCTGTAAGGCCTAATCCTGCGCATAAAAAAGCCCCGCCCAGTGCGGGGCTTTTTGTTAAAGGTTTACTGCCCAGCCAAGCGGGTTTGCAAATAACGATAAAGCCCGGCCGCACTCTTTCGATAGCCTTGCTCGTTCAGGTGAACCAGATCGTTCTGAGCAAGGTGGTCGGCCTGCCAAGCCTCAATCGAACAGGGGCCTCCCATATACGCTTGCCAGTCCCAGAACAGAGCCCCCGCGCGTAAGGCGGCCTGCCGTTGGATCTGGATGACCCGAGACAGATTTTTCGGCTGACGCTCTTCGCACGCCATGCCGGACCGCTGCTTTATCGAGTCTGCCGGCCCGACCAACAAAAGCACGGTGGCGGGTAATGTGCGGCGCAAGAACGCGAGCTTTTCAAGCAACTCATCGTGATAACGCCTCGGATCCAGATCGTCATCGAACGCTTCGTTACCGCCATACGCCAGCACCAGCAGGTCGGGATGCAGCGCGTTCAACGTATGCTCCCATCCGGCCTGCCACGAATCGACCGAATTCAGGGTTGCACCGTTGATACCCAGTGCCGAGTAAGTCACTCCAGTCTGTTGCTGTGACTCGATATTCCAGCCGCCGAGCGCAACCCCCCGTTCACTGATGATCGCCAGGTCCAATGGCAGGGCCAGATTTTCGAGCGCCCGACTGAACCGCCATTGCCCGGAAGTCGACAACAATGGCACCGCCATGTGACGAATGCCGTCATCCGCCACCAAACCGCTGTCAACATCAGCTCGGTACAGCGCAGAAACCCGGTAGCGCATTTCATGGGGTTCTCGCACACCAATCCTGACGTGGGCGTTGGGCGCCACGGGCAACGCCAGATAACCACCGAGCGGGAATTCATCGCTGTGCTGATAACGGCTTGAAATCAGGCGCCATTGGTCACTATCAGCCGCCAGTACCACTTGATCGTAACGGGTGCCTGAGACCGGTGTAGCCGCGACGAAACCTATTCCGCCCTCACCATATTGCAGTTGGAACAAACGGCGCATTTCACCGGAAAACCAATCAGCCGCCGTATGGGAGTCGCCCAACTGCACGATATTGACGGAACTACCGTGCGAAACCTTGAGCTTGTCGGCCAACGTCACTAAACCAGAAACAGGCACTGCTTGCGGTTCTGCCGCCAAGGCCCGAATCGAGAACAGCGCACTGCATCCGCCTGACACCGCCAGCAACACCATCGAGCGACATAGCCATAGCCACATGTTGCAGTCCCCTGACCATCCCGATAGTTGACTATAGCCGTCGCTCAGCGGCACAGGCCCGATAAAAATCCGCGCCGTGCGGGGCATTTTTTTGCCTGGAGAAAACCTCCAACACACGGGGGATCAACAGGTGGGAGGGGGCTTGCTCCCGATAGCGGTGGGTCAGTCAACACTGCTATCGGGAGCAAGCCCCCTCCCACAATTACCGGCGTACACCCGTGGTTACTGGATCTCGTCAGGCTTGACGATCACCCAGTTCTTGTCCGCCGTCACCGGCAAGCCTTCCTTGGCCTGGGCGGCCGCGTGTTTGGCCATCATGCCGTTGAGCTGGGTCATGTACTTGTCTTTGCGGTTGACCCACAGGTGAATGCCGCCCTTGGCCACGTCCGCATCGTGGAACAGCATGTAGCCGTCGCTGGTCGGGGTATCGCCGCCGACGATTACCGGCTTTTTCCATTCGTCGATGTAGGTCAGGATCGCGGCGTGCTTACCGGCCATCCAGGTCGCCGGGGTCCACAGGTAGGGGGTCAATTCCAGACCGAGGTTGGCTTTTTCGTCGTATTTGCCGGCAGTGATCTGCTTGCGTGCGGTGGTCAGTTCGCCGGTCTTGCGGTCCTTGAGCAGGGTGCTCACGCCGATGACGTTCTGCGGTTTGACGTTGTAGCCGTACTTCGGATCGGCAGCGACCATGCGTACCAGCTCTTCCGACGCGGCGGTCATCACATACACCTCGATGCCGTTTTCCATGAGCTTGTTGTACAGCTCAGCCTGACCGGTGAAGACTTTCGGCGGCTGGACTTCGGAGTTCTTCACCGCGTCGCCTTCGAAATAGCTGACCGGCACTGGCTTGCCGGAGGCCATCAACTCATCGACCTGGACCTTGAGTTCCTTGAGGGTAAAACCTGCAAACACCTGGGCCACCCACGGGTAGCAGACCATGTCGTCCACTTCGCAGAGGCGATAGTAGTAACTGAACAGGCTTTCCTTATGCTCGGCGGTGTCTTTGAAGGGCATAAGCTTGAGCGACGGGTCGAGGCTGTCGCGGGTGATCAGGCCCTTGTTTTCCATGTAGGGCAGCAGGGACTCTTCGAGGTCGTAGCGGTAGCTGGTGTTGTCCATGTCGAACACCGCGAAGTTACCCTTGTTGGCGTTGGCGGCGATCATTTCGTTCAGTTGCTTGGCGGCCGGGGCCGGCCAGTGTTTCAACTCGGTGGCGGCGAACGCCTGGCCGGCGAGTGCGAGGCAGAATGCGGCGGATACCAGTAGTTTCGGCGCGAGCTTCATAGGCGTTGTCTCCCTGAGTGAAAGACATCGACGCTAACAAATCCCTGTGACAGTTTTCGCCCGGTCGCGACCGCTTGCGTTCTGATTCCGCCATTGCCATGTGCCTGAGCGCCAACTACTTATTCCAAAAACGACAGACACCATTCCATATTGGTATTAAATCAATATATATCAAGCTGTTAGGCTTCCCGGTTCGCAATCGCAGGCTCACGCGATTGGCAACACTCTCAACGGAGCTTCAATGAATCTGCCCCTGATTCTCAACTTACTGGTGTTCGTGGCCCTGTTGCTGGGCCTGGCACAAACCCGTCGAACGAACTGGAGCCTCGCCAAGAAGGTCCTGTTCGCCCTGATACTCGGCGTGGCGTTCGGTACGGCCTTGCACACCATTTACGGCGATGGCAACCCGGTCCTCAAAGCCTCTATCGGCTGGTTCGATCTGGTCGGCAACGGTTATGTGCAGTTGCTCCAAATGATCGTGATCCCGCTGGTGTTCGCTTCGATCCTCAGCGCCGTGGCACGTCTGCACAACGCCGCGTCCCTGGGCAAGATCAGCTTCCTGACCATCGGCACCCTACTGTTCACCACCGCGATTGCGGCGCTGATCGGCATCGGCCTGACCAACCTGTTCGGCCTCACCGCCGAAGGCCTGGTGGCCGGCACCCAGGAAATGGCGCGCCTGCAAGTGATCCAGAACGACTACGCGGGCAAGGTCGCCGACCTGAATATCCCGCAGTTGCTGTTGTCGTTCGTGCCGCAAAACCCGTTCGCCGACCTGGCCCGCGCCAAGCCGACCTCGATCATCAGCGTGGTGATCTTCGCCGCCTTCCTCGGCGTGGCCGCGCTGCAACTGCTCAAGGATGATGTGGAAAAGGGCCAGAAAGTGCTCAACGCCATCGACACCCTGCAAGCCTGGGTGATGCGCCTGGTGCGCCTGGTGATGAAGCTCACGCCCTACGGCGTATTGGCGCTGATGACCAAGGTGGTCGCCGGCTCCAACCTGCAAGACATCATCAAGCTCGGCAGTTTTGTCGTGGTCTCGTACCTGGCGCTGGGGCTGATGTTCCTGGTGCATGGCCTGCTGCTGTCGCTGGCCGGGATCAACCCGCTGCGCTTCTTGCGCAAGGTCTGGCCGGTGCTGACGTTCGCCTTCACCAGCCGCTCCAGCGCGGCGGCGATCCCGCTGAGTATCGAAGCGCAGACCCGCCGCCTGGGCATCCCGCACGCCATCGCCGGTTTCGCCGCCTCGTTCGGCGCGACCATCGGCCAGAACGGTTGCGCCGGTCTCTACCCGGCAATGCTGGCGGTGATGGTCGCGCCGACGGTCGGCATCAACCCGTTGGACCCGCTGTGGATCGCGACCCTGGTGGCGATTGTGACCTTGAGTTCGGCGGGCGTTGCCGGCGTGGGCGGTGGGGCGACGTTTGCCGCGCTGATCGTACTGCCGGCGATGGGCTTGCCGGTGTCACTGGTGGCGCTGCTGATTTCCGTGGAGCCGCTGATCGACATGGGCCGTACCGCGTTGAACGTGAACGGTTCGATGACAGCCGGGGCGATTACCAGCCAGATCATGCAGCAGACGGATAAAGAACGGCTGAATGCGGATGAGCATGCGGAGTTGGCGCAGGCCTGATAGACCGCTATCGGGGGCAAGCCCCCTCCCACACTTGATCGCATTCACTCGGTCAAATGTGGGAGGGGGCTTGCCCCCGATGCTTTTAGGCTTTTTCCCAGACTTCGAAGTTGTAAGCCGGCTTGTCACCTTCGGCTGGGTTCTGCAGATTGGAAACCAACTTCCACTGGTTCTCATCAAACGCCGGAAACCACGCATCCCCTTCCGGGCTCAGCGCCACCCGCGTCAGGTACAGGCGATCCGCCTGTTCCAGCCCCTGCGCATAAAGCTGCGCGCCGCCGATCAACATCAGCTCATCCACGCCCTGCTCCAGGGCCCACGCTTGCGCACGCGCCACCGCCGCTTCAAGCGACGGAAAAACTTCCGCACCTTCCAGCGCCAGGTCGGTCTGACGACTGACCACAATGTTCAAGCGCCCCGGCAGCGGTCGACCCAGGGAATCCCAGGTCTTGCGCCCCATGATGATCGGCTTGCCCAGGGTGGTGGCCTTGAAATATTTGAAATCCCCCGGCAAATGCCAGGGCATGCTGTTGTCGACGCCGATCACACGGTTTTCACCGAGGGCTGCGATCAGGCTTAGAGGGAGAGTTTTTTTCATGGCGACGAGAATACCAGAGCCACGCGAAGCGTACCCCAACCGGCTGCACAGCGGTTATGCTCCAGGCTCACTGACACAACAGGACGGCGCGTGACTGCACTGACTCCCCTGCAAACACTCTGGCTGACGGAAACCGTGCGCCTGCGCGAAGAACACGCCGGCCCGCTGGAAGATCAGCAAGCCAATCGCCTGGCCCGCACGGCCGGTGGCGACCTGCCGACGCGCATTCAACAGCGCGCCCTGCACCTGGCCGAGCGCGATGGGCTGACAACCGCCCTCATCCGCTGGCTGCAAGGTGCGCGTTTGGCCCTGATACTGCTGGCGATAGTCGCGGTGATCAGTGGTGCGGGCCTGGCCTTTGCTGCGCTGGGTAACGGCTTGACCCCGGTGAATGTGTTCTGGGCGCTGGGCAGCCTGCTCGGCTTGAACCTGATCCTGCTGATCAGTTGGGCATTGGGCCTGCTGTTTGCCGGAGAACACAGCGCCAGCCTTGGCCGGCTGTGGTTGTGGCTCAGCGAAAAATTCGCGCGTGACGCCAAAGCCGCGCAACTGGCGCCGGCGTTGCTGCTGCTATTGCAGCGCCAGAAGCTCAATCGCTGGGCCGTCGGGGTGCTGGTCAACAGCCTGTGGTTACTCGCGTTGCTCAGCGCGCTGGCGATCCTGCTGACGCTGCTCGCCACCCGGCGCTACGGTTTTGTGTGGGAAACCACCATCCTCGGCGCCGACACCTTCGTCGCCGTGACCCAAGCCCTCGGCGCCCTGCCCGCCCTGCTTGGTTTCAACGTCCCCACGGTGGAGATGATCCGCGCCAGCGGCGATTCCGCCCTGAACATCGACAGCGCCCGCCAGGCCTGGGCCGCCTGGCTGGTGGGCGTGTTGCTGGTCTACGGCCTGTTGCCGCGGTTGATTCTCGCCCTGCTGTGCCTGTGGCGCTGGAAACGCGGACGCGCCGCCCTGCGCCTGGACCTCAACCTGCCCGGCTACAGCCAACTGCGCGAACGCCTGATGCCGAGCAGCGAACGGCTTGGGGTCAACGATGCGGCACCGGAGCAGTTGCACGCCGTCAGCGGCGGCGTCAGCGAACTGCACAGCGACGGCGCTCTGGTGGTCGCCATCGAACTCGACGACCAGCACCCGTGGCCGCCGAAGCTGCCGGGCAACGTGCAGAACGCCGGCATCCTCGACAGCCGCGAATCACGCCACAAACTGCTGGAACAACTGACCCGCTTCCCGCCCGCGCGCCTGGCCATCGCCTGCGACCCGCGCCGCTCGCCCGACCGGGGCAGCCTGGCGCTGATCGCCGAACTGGCGCGCAGCGCCAGCGCCACCCGCGTGTGGCTGCTGCAAGCGCCACCCGGCCAGGCGCTGGACGCCGAGCGCCTGGGCGATTGGCACGCGGCGCTGCAACAACTGGAACTGCCCTTCGCCGATTGCGCGCCGTTGAACTGGCTGGAGAGCGGCCATGACTAAACCCCTGAAACTCGCCGTGGTCGGCCACACCAATGTCGGCAAGACCTCGCTGCTGCGCACCCTGACCCGCGATGTCGGTTTCGGCGAAGTCTCCCATCGCCCCAGCACCACGCGGCATGTCGAAGGCGCGCGCTTGTCGGTCGAGGGCGAAGCCCTGCTGGAACTCTACGACACCCCCGGCCTGGAAGACGCCATCGCCCTGCTCGACTATCTGGAACGCCTCGATCGCCCCGGCGAACGCCTCGACGGCCCGGCACGCCTGGCGCGTTTCCTGGAAGGCAGCGAAGCCCGTCAGCGTTTCGAACAGGAAGCCAAGGTGCTGCGCCAACTGCTGGCCTCCGACGCCGGCCTGTATGTGATCGACGCCCGCGAGCCGGTGCTGGCCAAGTACCGCGACGAACTGCAAGTGCTGGCCAGTTGCGGCAAACCGTTATTGCCCGTGCTCAACTTCGTCAGCAGCAACGATCATCGCGAACCGGACTGGCGCGAAGCCCTGGCCCGCCTCGGCCTGCACGCACTGGTGCGGTTCGACAGCGTCGCGCCGCCGGAAGACGGCGAACGCCGCCTGTATGAAAGCCTCGCCCTGCTACTGGAAAACGCCCGGCCCCAACTGGAACGGCTGATCCTCGACCAGCACGCCCAACGCCAGGCCCGCCAGCAAAGTGCCGCGCGGCTGATCGCCGAACTGCTGATCGACTGCGCCGCGTGCCGGCGCAGCGTGGTCACTGAAGAGGAACCGCAAGCCATCGGCGATTTGCGCAAGGCTGTGCGCCAGCGCGAGCAGCGTTGCGTGGAAGCCTTGCTCAAGCTGTTCGGCTTCCGCCCGCAGGACGCCGCCGCCAGCGACTTGCCGCTGCTCGACGGGCGCTGGGGCGATGACCTGTTCAACCCGGAAACCCTCAAGCAACTCGGCGTGCGCGTCGGCGGCGGGATTGCCGCCGGCGCGGCCGCCGGTGCCGGGGTCGACCTGCTGGTGGGTGGGTTGACCCTTGGCGCCGCCGCGCTGGCGGGCGCCATTGCCGGTGGCGCGCTGCAAACCGCGCGCAGCTATGGCGGGCGCCTGCTGGGCAAAATCAAGGGCCAGCGCGAGCTGACCGTCGACGACAGCGTGCTGCGCCTGCTGGCCCTGCGCCAACGCCAATTGCTCAAGGCCCTGAACCTGCGCGGTCATGCGGCGATGCACAGCATCAAGGTCGACACGCCGCAGGACAAGACCTGGCGCGAAGGCAAACTGCCCGATGCCCTGCACAAGGCCCGCGCCCACCCGCAGTGGTCGTCCCTCAACCCCCACGCCAAATTGAGCCAGGCCGAGCGCCAGGAGCAGGTCGAAGCCCTGGCCGCCCGGCTCGATGAAGCGTGACCGCGCTTATTAGTGTGCGTACCACTCAAAGCCCAGAAAGGTCGTACACAACGTGCGGATCAGCTCTTTATCGGCCTTGTCCGCAATACCGTCGCGGTCGATGTCACTGTTGGTAAACGATTCCAGCACCCCGTCGCCATCGCCGTCATAGGCGGCGGCCTTGTAGATCAGCGAGCCCTTGCACTGCGGCGCCGTGCGTTCTTGGAATTCCAGCTTGACCGCGTTGGGCGTGCCGGCCTTGGCGTAATGATCGACGTACAGCGTCAACGTGCGCTGCCAGTGGCTGCGCCGATTGAACCAGTTCAATTTCAAAAAGCAGTCGGCGAAAGTGTCCACCCGCTGTTTTTCCAGCCGACAAGGGCGGGTGACCGGGTTCAGATCGTCCGCCCATTGCAGGTCGACCCGGCCGTCCGCGCTCATGTCCACGGCGAAGATCTCGTGGATCAGTTCATCGGGACAGCCAGCCTGCTGCTCATAGAAGTGCAGGATGACTGTGTCCGCCCGACCGTTGCCGCTCATGTCCTGGGCCGTCA
Organism: Pseudomonas sp. 7-41; assembly: GCF_021233075.1. NCBI lineage: Bacteria > Pseudomonadati > Pseudomonadota > Gammaproteobacteria > Pseudomonadales > Pseudomonadaceae > Pseudomonas > Pseudomonas sp. 7-41. The sequence continues at coordinate 6,477,372 of NZ_CP089551.1, forward strand.
CTTTTAAGTAGCGCATCAGCGTTGCTCCTTGGATTGAAGAAGCAAGCCACCTTAGTGATCCGACCTCAGGGGCTCTAGGCGGCGCATCTGCGTTTGGCGTAAGGCCAATCTACGCAACCAGTAGCCGCGCGGCCTTGGCCTTGAGTACCTGCAGATCGAGCACCGGCACCTGCGCTTGCTTGGCCTGTTCGTCCCAGTGGCGCAGACGCAGGCTGATGGCGTAGAGCGGGTCTTGCTCGAACGCCCGCGCTTCGTCAGGCGTCATTGCCCCGCCTTGATACGCCAGCGTGCGGCGGCTGGCTTCGCTCAACCGGGCGTAGTAGTCCGGCTGGCTGAAGGTCAGGTAGCGCTTGGCTTCGACGTGATATTCCACCAGCCGCGCCAGGCGCTCGCTGAAACCGACGCGGCGCAGGTAATCGGCGCCCAGCCGCTCATGGCTGACCACGCCATAGCCGCCCATGTTCGCACCGCCCTGGCCGCAAAGATGGCCGATATCGTGGAAAAACGCGGCCAGCACCACTTCATCGTCGAAGCCTTCGGCCATGGCCCACTGCGCGGCCTGGGACATGTGTTCGAGCTGCGACACCGCCTCGCCGATGTAATCCGCCGTGCCGTGTTGCTCGTACAGGCCGAAAACCTCGGCAATCACCTGCTGCGGATTCATCATGCCGCCCCCCACAGTGCGCTGATATTGCGTTCGCCCAGCGCCGGCCCCACGCTCATGCCCACGCCGGTATGCATCAACGCGGCGCTGACGCCGGGCGCCACGCGCAGGAACGAGAACGGCACCCGCCCGCGTGCGCCGTAGACGCCCTGCCAACGCTCGACCACCTGGACCTTGCAACCCAGGGTCTGCTCGGCCAGTTCGAGCATCCAGTCATCGACCTGCTCGGCATTGAACGGCGATGCATCGCGGCCGTAGTCGTGGGAGTCGCCGATGATCAGTTCGCCATGGGGCGTCGGGCTGATCAGCAAGTGAATCCCGTGCTCATGCAGGTACGGCGCCTCGCGCAGGATCTGCGCCTGCACCGCCGCCGCTTCCGGCAGGTCGGCAAACGCGCCGTAATGCACGCAACTGAGGCCGGTGAGCAAGGCGTGTTGCAGGTTCAGGTTGACCGCCGGCCGCGCGCGCAGCATTTGCAGGCGGCAGATATGCGGGTCGAGTTCGGCAATCGCTTCGGCCAGCAGGGTTTGGTAGTCGTGGCCCGAGCAGACCACGATCTGCGCGCCACGAAAACTGCCCGCCGTGCTGTGCAACTGACCCGGCTCGACGTCGCGCACCAGGGTCGAAAAGTGAAACTCCACCTGCAGTTCCTCGCGCAGGTAATCGATCAGCGCCGGGATCGCCTCGCGCGAATACAGCTGCTGATCGTCCTTGCCGTGCAACGCTGCGCGGTGATGACGGAATTGGCCGCCGTACAGATCCCGCAACGCCGCGCCCTGCAGCAGTTCGACGTTATAGCCATACGCCTGGGCGCGGCCGGCGCAGAAGGCTTCCAGCAGGTGTTCTTCGGCTTCGCTGCGGGCGAACAGATACGAGCCGTTGCGCTTGAGCTGCAAGCCGGCCAGCCGCGCCCATTCGCCCCAGATATCGCGGCTTTGCCGCGCCAGGTCGAGCATCGGGCCTGGCGGTTGGCCGGTGACCAGGGCCTGGCCGAAGTTGCGCACCGAGGCGCCCAACGGCGTGGCGCTGCGCTCGAACACCTTGACCTTGAGCCCGCGCTTGGCTGCTGCGTAGGCGTGGGACAGGCCGAGGATGCCGGCGCCGATGATCAATAAATCTGTCATGACATACGTAACCCTCTGTAGGAGCGAGCTTGCTCGCGAAGCACGTCAACGATAACGCAGCGCTATCAGGTAGCCCGCGTCGTCTATGGGTTCTTCGCGAGCAAGCTCGCTCCTACAGGTAGAGGTGAAATTTATTGTTTTTCCGACTTGCCGTCATAGCGCTTACGCCATTCAGTCAGAATGCTGTCGCGGTTTTTCGAGGCCCAGGTGAAGTCGTTCTTGATCAGCCGCTGCTCGTAGTCCGCCGGCAATTCGGTCTGCGGCTTGGCGATGCCCGGCTGGGCGAGCACGGCGAAGTTGTCCTTGTACAGGTCCATCGCCGCGGTGCTGGCGGAGAAGTCGGCGAGTTTCTTCGCCGCGTCGGCGTGGGCGCTGCCTTTGATCACCGCCGTCGCTTCGATGTCCCAGCCCAGGCCTTCTTTTGGCAGGATGATGTCCAGCGGCGCGCCCTGGCGCTTCAACTGCACGGCCGGGTATTCGAAGGAAATACCGATCGGGAATTCACCCGAAGCCGCCAGCTTGCACGGCTTGGAACCGGAGTGGACGTACTGGCCGATGTTCTGGTGCAGGTCGTCCATGTACTGCCAGCCCTGCTTCTCGCCGAAGGTCTGCAGCCAGGCGCTCACATCCAGGAAACCGGTGCCCGAGGACGCCGGGTTGGGCATCACGATCTTGCCCTTGTACTCAGGCTTGGTCAGGTCTTGCCAGCTCACCGGTTTGCTCAGGCCCTGCTTCTCGGCTTCGACGGTGTTGAAGCAGATCGTCGCGGCCCAGACGTCCATGCCGACCCACGCAGGCGGGTTGGCGGCGTCACGGTAGTGTTTGCCGATCTTGTCCAGGCCCTTGGGCGCGTAACTTTCGAGCATGCCTTGCTGGTCGAGGATCGCCAGGCTCGACGCGGCCAGGCCCCAGACCACATCGGCTTGCGGGCGGTCTTTTTCCGCGAGCAGCTTGGCGGTGATGATGCCGGTGGAGTCACGCACCCATTTGATTTCGATGTCGGGGTTGGCCTGCTCGAAGGCCTGTTTATAGGTCTTCAATTGCTCGGCTTCGAGGGCCGTGTACACGGTCAATTCAGTCTTGGCGAAGGCATTCAGGCTGAATGCAGTGAGTACGGCAGCGACCAACGCGAGGGGCTTGAACATGGCATACCTCCTTCAGGGTTATTGGCCCGGCGCGGTCTGGCGCCAGGCTTGGGAGCGGCGCAACGCGCCACGTGAGGCCCACGCCAGCAGCAGCGAGACGCCGGCCGAAGTGAACAGAATCAAAGTGGACATGGCCGCCGCGCCGCCTACATTGCCGGCGTCGTCCATGTTCAACACGGCGACGGCGGCGAGGATGGTGTCGGGGCTGTAGAGGAAGATCGCCGCCGAGACAGTGGTCATCGCCGACACAAACAGGTAGCGCACGATGTCCAGCAGCGCCGGCAGGCAGATCGGCACGGTGACGCGCAGGTAGTGGCGGTACAGCGGCGCCTTGAGCGACAGCGCGGCGGCTTCGAACTCGGCATCGAGCTGGCGCAGCGCGGTGGTGGCGGTCATCTGCGCGGTGGTCAAATAATGAGCGATGGTACACACCACCAGCAGCGTCATGGTGCCGTAGAACACATGCAGCGGGTTGCCGCTGAGGTTGAAGAAGAAGACGTAGCCCAGGCCCAGCACCAGGCCCGGCACGGCCATCGGCACGAAGCTGAGCATGCGCAGCGCCAGGTTGAGGCCCTTCTGGCCCTGGGTTTTTTCCATCAGGTAGGCGCCGGTGAAGATCAGCACGCTGCCGATCAACGCCGTACACAGCGCCAGGGTCAGGCTGTTGCGGTACGCCAGCCAGCCGCCGCCGGCTGTGTCTTCGAACTGGTAGTGGTTGAGCGACAGCGACAGGTTGTAGGGCCAGAACTTCACCAGCGACGAGTACACCGCCATGCCGAACACCAGCAGCAACACCGCGCAGATCAGCAGCACGATGGCCAGGTAACAGGCATCGCGCCGCCGCGACGGGGCCGGCTGGAACACTTGGGCACGGCCGCCCATGGCATCACCCTGGCGCCGACGCAGCCAGGTATCGACGCCAAAGCTGAACAGCGCCGGCAGCAGCAACACCATGCCGATCAACGCCCCGCGCCCGAACTGTTGCTGGCCGACCACGGCCTTGTAGGCTTCCAGCGCCAGCACCTGATAATCGCCGCCGACCACCACCGGTACGCCGAAGTCGGTGATGGTCAGGGTGAACACCAGGCAAAACGCGGCGAACACCGCCTGGCGCGTGGCAGGCCAAGTGATGCTGCGAAATGCCCGGGCCGGGCTGGCACCCATGCTCGAGGCGGCATCGAACAAGCGCGCATCCGCCAGGGAAAGCGCCGACAACAGGATCATCAAGGCGTGTGGGAAGGTGTAGATCACCTCACCGAGGACAATGCCCCAGAAGCCGTAGATATTCTCCGACAACAAACCGCGCAGCAGGCCCTGGTTGCCGAACAGATAGACCAACGCGATCCCCGGCAGCATTGACGGCGCCATCAACGGCAGCAGCGACAACCCGCGCCAGAGCGCCTTGGCCGGGATCAGTGTGCGTTGCAGCGCGTAGGCAAACAGATACGCCAGCGGTACGACAATGACCGCCACGCTGAGGGAGACTTTCAGGCTATTCCCAAGCAGCCAGTGGAAGTTGGCGCTGCTGACCAGTTCCCGTGCCGCCACCAGCCCGCCGCCCTGCCCGGCTTCGCTGCTGAAGCCGCGCCAGAAGATCGCCAGCAGCGGCAACAACACCGCGATACCCAGCAGGCACAGCCATAGCCATTTGCCGCCCAGCACGAAAAGGCGGTCGCCCAACTCGGCGCGGGACACCCGGCGTGCAATGGGCAGCGTCATCAGCGCACCCATGTCAGGCAAACACCTGCAGGCTGCGCGGCGGCAACGCGACCCAGATGTCCTGGGCCCCCAGGCGCGGCATGGCTTCCGGAGCCAGTTCGGCCAGCAGCGGATGACCGGGCAGTTGCGCCAGTTCAAAGCTCATGCGGCAACGGTTGCCGAGGAAGGTGATCTCGCGGACCTTGGCCGCAAACAGGTTCTCTTCATGCACCAGCGGGTTGACGCTGATCGCCTCCGGGCGGCAGAACAGGCGCCCGGAGGTGGCCGCGCCAGCATCATCGGCCAGGCGCATGTGCATCCCGCCGACCTGGGCGTGGCTCGCGCTGCTGCGGCTGAACGGCAGCCAATTGCCCTGGCCGACGAACTCCGCCACGAACGGTGTGGCCGGGCGGTCGTAGATCTCTTGGGGCGTGGCGTATTGCTCGACCTTACCGTTGTTCATCACGGCAATGCGGTCGGCCATCAACATGGCTTCGTCCTGATTGTGGGTGACCATCAGCGTGGTGACGCCCAGGCGCCGTTGCAGTAGGCGCAGTTCGGTACACAGGTGCTCACGGACGCGGGCGTCGAGGGCCGACATCGGCTCATCAAGCAGCAACAGCGAGGGTGCCGGTGCCAAGGCGCGGGCCAGGGCGACCCGTTGTTGCTGGCCGCCGGAGAGTTGGCCGGGGTATTTCTTTTCGCTGCCGAGCAGGCCGACCAGTTCGAGCATCTGACCGACACGCTTGCGCACTTCATCGCGACCGCTGCCGGTGAGGCCGTAGCCGATATTCGCTTCAACGCTGAGGTTGGGGAACAGCGCGTAGGACTGGAACAAAATGCCGTAGTCCCGCGCCTGCGGCGGCAGCAGGGAAACATCCCGCTCACCCAGATAAAGCTCCCCACTGTCCTGGCGCTCGAGGCCGGCGATGCAGCGCAGCAGCGTGGTCTTGCCACAACCGGACGGGCCCAGCAGGCACACCAGCTCGCCGGCGGCGACGTCCAGGGACACGTTGTCCAGCGCGGTAAAGGCGCCGAAGCGTTTCTGGATACCGCGCACCTTCATTGGCGCGCCGGGTTGGGTCAGGGCTGTGTTCATGGAGGCACCTCATCAAACAGATGAGGGCCATGCTAGGCAGGCAATGCGTCCCTGATGTGGCAGAAAGGCAAAACGTGGCGATAGTGGTATTGGTGGATTTGGGTAGGGGGGGTGCCAGGTCTGGCGCTATCGGGGGCAAGCCCCCTCCCACATTTTGACCGCATTCTCATGTTGGAACTCGGTCAAGTGTGGGAGGGGGCTTGCCCCGATAGCGCCCTCAAGGTCACCACCGGATTTCAGATCGGCGACATTTCCTGCGCCAACCCGAGAAAAGCAGCTGGCAGGCGAGCGCCTTTTCTTTCCTTGAGGCAGTAGAGGTACTCAGCGATCTGCGGCGCGTTCTCGATGGTCAGCACCCGCAGTTGCGGGTCATGGGGCACTTCCTGGCGGGCGATGATGCTGATGCCGATATTGCGCAGCACCGCTTCACGAATCGACTCGCGGCTGCCGATTTCCAGCAGCGGCCCGTAACTCACGCCGGCGCCCTGCAGCAGCTGTTCCGTCAGGCGTCGCGTGGTGGAGCCGGCTTCACGCATCAACAGCGTATGCCCGGCCAGCGCGGTCAACGGCACATGATCGAGCGTCGCCAACGGGTGGTTGCGATGCACCGCCAGCACCAGCGGATCGGTGCCCAGCACGCGGCGAATCAGGCGCGGGTCTTCCAGCAGTTGCGAGGACGCGGCGACGTCGACGCGGTAATCATCCAGGGCTTCGAGCACCTGTTGGGAGTTGCCGATTTCCACCGACACGTCCACCTGGGGCAAACGCTCGCGGAAGGCTTTGACCAGGTCGAGGATGTAATACGGCGCCGTCGCGGCAATCCGCAATGCGCCCTGGACCTGGCCACTGTTACGCAGGAAAAACTCGATATCCGCTTCCTGCTGCAACAGCGTCTTGACCATCGGCAGCAGGCGCGCGCCTTCGTCGCTGACCGTCAGGCGGCGGCCCCCGCGATAGAACAGCTCGACGCCGTACTGACTTTCCAGGTTGCGGATCTGCGTGGTGACGGTGGGCTGGCTCAGGCCGAGTTTTTTCGCCGCCTGGGTGATGCTGCCCAGGCGGGCGACCATAAAAAACGCCTTCAACTCGGCACTCAGCACACCACCCTCACATCATTTATTTGCGCAGCAGGCGCAGGCCATTGAACACCACCAGCAGGCTTACGCCCATGTCGGCGAACACCGCCATCCACATGGTGGCCATGCCCAGGAAGGTGACCGCGAGGAAGACTGCCTTGATCACCAGCGCCAGGGCGATGTTCTGCTTGAGGATACTCGAGGTTTGCCGCGACAACCGAATGAAAGCCGGAATCTTGCGCAAATCATCGTCCATCAAGGCCACGTCGGCAGTTTCGATGGCAGTGTCGGTGCCTGCCGCGGCCATGGCAAAACCGATCTCGGCGCGGGCCAACGCCGGGGCGTCGTTGATGCCGTCGCCGACCATGCCCACGCGCCGGCCTTGGCCGTAAAGGGCTTCGATGGCTAGCAGTTTGTCGGTGGGCAACAGGTCGCCCTGGGCCTGGTCGATGCCAACCTGGGCCGCAATCGCCTGGGCAGTGTGGGTGTTATCGCCGGTGAGCATCAGGGTTTTGATGCCCAGCTCGTGCAACTGCTGGATCGCTTCGCGGCTGCTGTCCTTGACCGTGTCGGCCACGGCGAACAGCGCCAGCGGGCCGGATTTGTCGAGCAGCAGCACCACGGATTTGCCTTGTTTCTCCAGGGCGAAGAGTTTGTCTTCCAGCGCGGGCGAGCACAGGCCGAGTTCTTCCACCAGGCGGTGGTTGCCCAGGTGGTAGGTTGCGCCGTTGATATCACCGCGCACACCGCGACCGGTCAGGGCAGTGAAGTTATCCACAGCATGGCGCGGCAGGTTTTTATCCACAGCCGCGTTGGCGATGGCCAGCGATACCGGGTGGTCGGAACGCCCGGCGAGGGCGGCGGCCAACGCCGGCGCACTGTCTTCGACATTCGGGAACAGTGCCAGGTAGTCGGTTTGCACCGGTTTGCCGTGGGTGATAGTGCCGGTCTTGTCGAGGGCCAGGTAGTCGAGCTTGTAACCGCCCTCCAGGTACACGCCGCCCTTGATCAGGATGCCTTTGCGCGCCGCTGCGGCCAGGCCGCTGACGATGGTCACCGGGGTGGAGATCACCAAGGCGCACGGGCATGCGACCACCAGCAGCACCAGGGCGCGGTAGATCCAGTCGAACCAGACGCCAGCCATGAACAGCGGCGGGATCAGCGCCACGCCCAGGGCAAACAGGAACACCGCCGGGGTGTAGATCTTCGCAAAACGGTCGACAAAACGCTGGGTCGGCGCGCGGGCGCCCTGAGCCTGTTCCACGGCGTGGATGATCCGCGCCAGGGTCGAGTTGCTGGCGGCCGCCGTGACTGCGTATTCCAGGGAACCGGCCTGGTTGATGGTGCCGGCGAAGACTTTATCGCCCACGGTTTTTTCAATCGGCAGGCTTTCGCCGGTGATCGGCGCCTGGTCGATGGTCGACTGGCCGGCGGTGACTTCGCCGTCCAGGCCGATGCGCTCGCCGGGGCGAACCCGCACGATGGCGCCCAATTCCACACTGTTCACTTCCCGTTCGGCCCAACTGCCGTCGGCCTGGCGCACCGTGGCCCGTTCCGGGGTCATCTGCATCAAGCCGCTGATGGCATTGCGCGCGCGGTCGAGGGACTTGGCTTCGATCAATTCGGCCACGGTGAACAGGAACATCACCATCGCCGCTTCCGGCCATTGGCCGATCAGGATCGCGCCGGTCACGGCGATGCTCATCAGCGCGTTGATGTTCAGGTTGAGGTTTTTCAGGGCAATCCAGCCCTTTTTATAGGTGGTCAGGCCGCCGCTGAGGATCGAGACCAGCGCCACCAGGGCGATCACCCAGGTCGGGGCCGCGTTGGTGAAGTGGATCACTTCGGCCGCCAGGGCGCCGACGCCGGACAACGCCAACGGCCACCAGTGTTTCTTCGCCGGCGGTGCGGCAGCCGGGGTGCCCTCTTCGATCGGATCGGCCTGCATGCCCAGGGACTTGATGGCGTCGATGATCGGCGCGGTGCTCGGCAGGTCATGGGTGACACCGAGGATGCGGTTGATCAGGTTGAATTCCAGCTGCTGCACACCGGCAAGCTTGCCCAGTTTGTTCTGGATCAGGGTCTGCTCGGTGGGGCAGTCCATGGCTTCGATGCGGAAGGTGCTCAGGCGCGAATCGGCGCTGGGCGCGGCGCTCAGTTGCACCAACGCCGGGGCTGGCGTGCCGGAGCAGCAGGCACCGGCGTGGCCGTGGTCATGCACCGGTGTCAGTTTTTTCGGCGCATGAGCGTGGTCATGCGCGTGATCGTGCGTGTGCGGGGTGTGATGGGAGTCGCTCATCTGGTCGCGTCCGTAAGGTGCCTGTTGCCAAGTAAAGACCCTGTAGCCACTATAGGGTCAAGCACCCATTTGGAGATTGTTGCGATGAAGATCGGCGAATTGGCCAAGCTGACCGACTGCCCGGTGGAAACCATCCGTTATTACGAGAAGGAAGGCTTGCTGCCACCACCGGCACGCACCGAGGCCAACTACCGCGTGTACACCCAGGCGCACACCGAGCGGTTGGTGTTTATCCGCAACTGCCGCAGCCTGGACATGACCCTGGAAGAAATCCGCAGCCTGCTGGGCTTACGAGACAGCCCGCAGGACCAATGCGAAAACGTCAACGCGCTGATCGACGAGCATATCCACCATGTCAAAGCGCGGATCGACGGCCTGTTGGCATTACAGGAACAGCTGATCGACCTGCGCCAGCGCTGTGGCAGCGGGCCGGAGCTGGATCAGTGCGGGATATTGCAGCGGCTGGAGGTCAGCGGCAGTGTCGCCGCCAGCGAGGCTGAGCCTTCGCATGTGGGCAGAAGCCATGGGCATTAATTCAGCCTGGTAACCGAATCAAAGTGTGGGAGGGGACTTGCTCCCTCCCACACAAGCCCACACCTTTAGACTGAGGCAGGCTTTAGATGGCGACGTCGGCTTTAATGCTTGGGTCAGCGTTGTAACCGACGATTTCGAAGTCTTCGAACTTGTAGTCATAGATCGACGCAGGCTTACGCTTGATCACCAATTCCGGCAGCTTCTTCGGCGTGCGCGCCAGTTGGGTCTGGATCTGTTCCATGTGGTTGCTGTAGGCGTGGGTGTCGCCGGTGGTGACGATGATCTCGTGGGGGATCAGGTCGCACTGCTGGGCCAGCATGTGGGTCAGCAGCGCCAGCGCGGCGGTGTTGTACGGCAGGCCGAGGAATACGTCGGAGCTGCGGATATACAACTGCATCGACAGATGGCCGTCATGCACGAACGCCTGGTACAGCAGGTGGCACGGCGGCAGGGCCTGCTTGCCGTTGCGCGCATTTTCCTGGGGGCTCTTGGTCTCGTCCGGCAGGTACTCGACGTTCCAGCCGTGGAACAGAATGCGGCGGCTGTTGGGGTTGGTCTTCAGCGTCTCGACCATGTAGTCGATCTGATTGATCGTGCCGCCGTCCTTGGTCGGCCAGGCGGTCCACTGCTCGCCGTATACCGGGCCCAGATCACCGTCTTCGGTGGCCCACTCGTCCCAGATACGCACGCCGTTCTCGTTCAACCACTTGATGTTGGTGTTGCCGCTCAACATCCAGATCAATTCGTTGGCGATGCTTTTGAAGTGAAGCTTCTTGGTGGTCAGCAGCGGGAAGCCGTCGGCCAAGTTATGCCGATACTGACGGGCAAACACAGCCTTGGTGCCGGTGCCGGTGCGGTCGCCCTTGGTCAGGCCATTGGTCACGACGTCGTTCAGTAGTTCGAGATATTGCTTCATGTCATTACCCGTATCGGTGCAGCCGAGACCTCGCAGGCCTCGGCATTCGAATTCAAAGCGCGGTGTTCTTCAACGGTTGCGGACGGTTGTACGCCCACCACAGCAGGCCCAGGCCGACAATGATCATCGGCAGACTGAGGATCTGGCCCATGGTCACCCAACCGAACGCCAGGTAGCCCAGTTGCGCATCCGGGACGCGCACGAACTCGACGACAAAACGGAAGATGCCGTAGAACAACGCGAACATACCCGACACAGCCATGGTCGGCCGTGGCTTGCGCGAGAAAATGTACAGAATGAGGAACAGTGCCACACCTTCCAGGGCGAACTGGTACAGCTGCGACGGATGGCGCGGCAATTGCGCCGGGTCGCTGAACGGCGGGAACACCATGGCCCACGGCACGTCGGTCGGCTTGCCCCACAGTTCGGCATTGATGAAGTTACCGATACGCCCGGCGCCCAGGCCGATCGGCACCAGCGGCGCAACGAAGTCCATCAGCTCGAAGAACGACTTGCCGTTGCGACGGCCAAACCACCAGGCGGCGAGCATCACGCCGATAAACCCACCGTGGAAGGCCATGCCGCCCTTCCATACCTCGAAGATCAGCGTCGGGTTGGCGATGTAAGCGGGCAAGTCGTAAAACAGCACATACCCCAGGCGTCCGCCGACGATGACCCCCATCGACAACCAGAACACCATGTCGGAGAGTTTCTCCTTGGTCCAGGTCGGGTCGAAACGGTTCAGGCGCCGGGAAGCCAGCAGCCAGGCGCCGCCGATGCCGATCAGGTACATCAACCCGTACCAGTGGATTTTCAGCGGACCGATGGCCAGGGCCACCGGGTCGATCTGCGGGTAAGGCAGCATTGCGACTCCTCGTTAAATCATTCGTTATGGCGACCGGGACCATGCCCGGGCGCGATTAAGGCTGCGTTACAGCAAGAAATTCAAACCCACGCAAAACAGCAGCCCGGCAAACAGGCGTTTGAGCAAGCGCGGCGACAAACGGTGCGCCAGGCGCGCGCCGAAGCGGGCAAACACCATGCTGGTCAGGGCAATGCCCAGCAGCGCCGGCAAATACACGAACCCTAGACTATGAGCGGGCAGCAGCGGGTCATGCCAGCCCAGAATCATGAAACTTAATGCACTGGCCAGCGCAATCGGCAGCCCGCAGGCCGACGAAGTGGCCACCGCTTGCTGCATCGGCACGCTGCGCCAGGTCAAAAACGGCACGGTCAGCGAACCGCCGCCAATCCCGAAAATCGCCGAGGCCCAGCCGATCACCGTGCCCGCCAGGGTCAGACCGAGCTTGCCCGGCACCGTTCGACTGGCCTTGGGCTTGACCTCCAGGGCCAACTGCACGGCGATGATCAGCGCGAACACGCCGATGATCTTCTGCAAGTGGGGGCCGGAAATCGCCTCGGCGGTCAGCGCGCCAAAACCGGCGCCGATCAGGATGCCCACGGTCATCCACACAAAGATCGGCCAGCGTACCGCGCCCCGTCGATGGTGCTCACGCACGGCGTTGATCGAGGTGAAGATGATCGTCGCCAGGGACGTGCCCACGGCCAGGTGGGTCAGCACCTGCGGGTCGAAGCCCTGCAAGGTGAAGCTGAACACCAGCACCGGCACGATAATGATCCCGCCGCCCACGCCAAACAGCCCGGCGAGCACCCCGGCACAGGCGCCCAGCAGTAAATACAGCAGAAATTCCATGGGAGCCCCCAAACCAAGTCCGGCATGTTAACGGATGGAAGGCATGCGACCCAACTGGATACGATGGAACGCCCGCGCCAGTGTAGGTAGAGTGGCCAAACACACAAAGGGAGATCGCCTGATGTGCCTGATTGTTTTCGCCTGGCGGCCGGGCCATGCCCAACCGCTGATCGTCGCGGCCAACCGTGACGAGTTCTACGCCCGCCCCAGCCTGCCGCTGGCCCAATGGCCGGATGCGCCTGCGGTCTATGCCGGCCGCGACCAGGAAGCGGGCGGCACCTGGCTGGGGGTGAACGCCGACGGACGGTTTGCCGCCCTGACCAATATCCGCGACCCGCATCAACCGCCGGCCCGCAAGTCGCGTGGGGAACTGGTGGCGCGGTTTCTCAGCGGTTCGCTGCCGCTTGAGCAGTATTTGGCGGAGATCAACGGCCGCGCGATTGAATATGCCGGGTTCAACCTGTTGGTGGGCACGCGGGATGAACTGTGGCATTACAACGCCCGCGACAGCGTGCCTACGCAGCTGCCCGCCGGGGTGTACGGCCTTTCCAATGCAGGGCTCGACACGCCATGGCCGAAATTGCTCAAGGCCAAGGCAGCGCTGGGCGAGGTACTGGAGAACCCGCAGCCGGAAACCTTGCTGGATATCTTGAGCGACCCGCAGACCGCGCCGTTTGCCGACTTGCCGGACACCGGCGTGGGCTTGGCGACCGAGAGTTTGCTATCAAGCGTATTTATCGCCAGCCCCAGTTATGGGACACGGGCGAGTACAGCGCTGATTGTGAATGCGGACGGCACGCGGCAGATGGTGGAGCGCAGTTTTGGGCCGCACGGTGGGCGGCTCGGCGAAGTCGAACTCAACCTGTAGGAGCGAGCTTGCTCGCGAAAAACGTCAACAATGACGCGCCCCCCCTGAATGCACGCAGTACCCTCAGGTTTTTCGCGAGCAAGCTCGTGTGCTGACTGACACTCCGTAATCGGGGGCAAGTCGAATCGTCGCACCGCCCCTCCCACATTTTTGATCGGCGCCAGGTTTTAGAGGGTCTTGGCAGAGGCCGGGTTGATCATCCGCGTCAACCCCAGGTTCTTCAGCGCCAGTTGCAGCGAGCTGTGGATAACTTGCGGGTTGTCGATGGTCATCAGCTCGGCCAGCAGTTCCTTGGCCATGCTCAGGTTGACCTGGCGCAGCAGCCACTTCACCTTCGGCAAGTTGGTGGCGTTCATCGACAGGCTGTCAAAGCCCATCGCCATCAACAGCACCGCTGCCGCCGGATCGCCGGCCATTTCCCCGCAGATGCTCACCGGCTTGCCTTCGGCATGGGCGTCGCGCACCACATGTTGCAGCGCTTGCAGCACCGCCGGGTGCAGGTAGTCGTAGAGGTCGGCCACCCGTGGGTTGTTGCGGTCCACGGCCAGCAGGTATTGGGTCAGGTCGTTGGAGCCCACCGACAGGAAGTCGACCTGCCGCGCCAGTTCCTTGGCCTGGTACACCGCCGCCGGAATTTCGATCATCACGCCGATCGGCGGCATCGGTACGTCGGCGCCTTCGTCGCGCACCTCGCCCCAGGCGCGGTGGATCAGGTGCAGGGCTTCTTCCAGCTCATGGGTGCCGGAGATCATCGGCAGCAGGATGCGCAGGTTGTTCAGGCCTTCGCTGGCCTTGAGCATGGCGCGGGTTTGTACGAGGAAAATTTCCGGGTGGTCGAGGGTGACGCGAATCCCGCGCCAGCCGAGGAAGGGGTTGTCTTCCTTGATCGGGAAATACGACAGTGACTTATCGCCGCCAATGTCCAGGCTGCGCATCGTCACCGGCAACGGATGGAAGGCGGACAGTTGCTCGCGATAAATCGCCAGCTGCTCCTTCTCGCTCGGAAAGCGCTGGTTGATCATGAACGGCACTTCGGTGCGGTACAGCCCCACCCCTTCGGCGCCGCGTTGTTGCGCGCGGGCCACATCGGCGAGCAGGCCGGTGTTGACCAGCAGCGGCACGCGATGCCCGTCGAGGGTCACGCAGGGCAGTTCGCGCAAGGCGTCGAGGCCCTGGGACAGCTGGCGTTCCTCTTCCACCACCTCGGCGTACTGCTTGCGCATCACTTCGCTGGGGTTGGTGAACACCTCGCCACGGTTGCCGTCGACGATCATTTCGATGCCGTCGACCTTGGAATACGGCAGGTCCACCAGGCCCATCACCGTCGGAATGCCCATGGCCCGGGCCAGGATCGCGACGTGGGAGTTGCCCGAACCGAGCACCGAGATCAGGCCCACCAGTTTGCCTTCCGGCACTTCGCCGAGCATGGTGGCGGTCAGTTCTTCACTGATCAGGATGGTGTTGTCGGGGTAGACCAGGTTGGTGGAACGGTCTTCCTGCAAGTAAGCGAGCAGACGGCGACCGAGGTCGCGCACATCCGAGGCGCGCTCGCGCAGGTAGGCGTCGTCCATCAATTCGAAACGGTTGACGTGATCGGAGACCACCTGGCGCAGCGCGCCCTGGGCCCACTGGCCGGTCTTGATCACGTTTTTGACTTCGCTGCCCAGCGACGCGTCATCCAGCATCATCTGGTACACCTCGAACAGCGCTCGCTCTTCGGGGCGCAGTTGGGTGGCGAGCTTGTTCGACAGGTTGCGCATGTCGGCGCGCACGCCTTCCAGGGCGGTCTTGAACAGTTTGATTTCGGCGTCGATGTCGCTGACGGTCTTGTCCGGCACCACATCGAGGTCGGCCGGCGGCAACATGACCACGGCCGTACCGACGGCCGCACCTGGCGAGCCCGGTACGCCGACGAACTTGGCTTCCTGGATGCCCTTGCCCTGGCGCCCCAGGCCGCGAATCGAGCCGGTGGCTTCGGCATGGGCGATCACCCCGGCCAATTGCGCGCTCATGGTCACGAGGAAGGCTTCTTCGCCTTCGTCGAACTGGCGGCGTTCTTTCTGCTGGATGACCAACACGCCGACAACGCGGCGGTGGTGAATGATCGGCGCGCCGAGGAACGAGGCGTAGCGCTCTTCGCCGGTTTCGGCAAAGTAGCGATAACGCGGGTGATCAGCCGCGTTTTCAAGGTTCAGGGGTTCTTCACGCGTCCCTACCAAGCCCACCAGACCTTCATTGGGCGCCATGCTGACCTTGCCGATGGAGCGCTTGTTCAAGCCCTCGGTCGCCATCAGCACAAAACGGTTGGTCTCGGGGTCCAGCAGGTAAACCGAGCAGACCTGGCTGCCCATGGCTTCCTTGACGCGCAACACAATAATCCCCAACGCCGCCTTGAGATCCTTGGCGGAGTTAACTTCCTGGACGATCTTGCGCAGCGTATTGAGCATGGCTCGGGGTCGAACTCCGTCGTCAGTCGCGCGTTAAAAGGCGCGGGGCAAGCTCTTTGAGAGCGCGACGATAAACCTCGCGCTTGAATGTCACCACCTGGCCCAACGGATACCAATAACTGACCCAACGCCAGCCATCGAACTCCGGTTTACCGGTCAAATCCATCCGCACCCGCTGCTCGTTGGAGATCAGGCGCAGGAGAAACCATTTCTGCTTCTGGCCGATACACAGCGGTTGGCTGTGGGTACGCACCAGGCGTTGCGGCAAACGATAACGCAACCAGCCACGGGTACAGGCCAAAATTTGCACATCTTCGCGCTCAAGGCCGACTTCTTCGTTCAACTCGCGGTACAAGGCGTCTTCAGGGGTTTCGTCAGGGTTGATCCCACCTTGAGGAAACTGCCAGGCATCTTGGTTGATTCGGCGAGCCCATAGGACCTGTCCGGAATCATTCGTAAGAATAATCCCGACATTAGGACGGAAACCATCGGGGTCGATCACGGCAACAACCTCGCAAACGCATGTCGTCGCATTGTTCCACAAAGGTTGTTCCAGCGGCAACGAGGCTTCTTAGCTTATGTGCAGTCTTGTGAAAAGACCGTATTCTGGACGCCTTTTTACAGACTTTTCAGCGGGTAACTGTAATGCGCCTGGCTTTATTCGACTTGGACAACACGCTTCTGGGGGGTGACAGCGATCACGCCTGGGGCGATTACCTCTGTGAACGCGGATTTCTCGACCCGGTGACCTACAAGGCACGCAACGACGAATTCTATCAGGACTACCTGGCCGGCCAGCTGGATAACGCGGCCTACCTGAATTTTTGCCTGGAAATCCTCGGCCGCACCGAAATGGCCCAATTGGAGGCATGGCACAACGACTACATGCGCGACTGCATCGAGCCGATCATGCTGCCGCAGGCATTTGAACTGCTGGCCAAGCACCGCGCCGCTGGCGACAAGCTGGTGATCATCACCGCGACCAACCGCTTCGTCACCGCGCCAATTGCCGCACGCCTGGGCGTAGACGCCCTGATCGCCACCGAATGCGAGATGGAAGACGGCCGCTACACCGGGCGCAGCACCGATGTGCCGTGCTTTCGCGAAGGCAAGGTGACGCGCCTGAACCGTTGGCTGGAAGAAACCGGGCACAGCCTGGAAGACAGCTACTTCTACAGCGATTCGATGAATGACTTGCCGCTGCTGGAGCAGGTGACGTATCCGATCGCGGTAGACCCGGACCCGAATCTGCGGGCTGAGGCCGAGAAGCGGGGCTGGCCGGTGATTACGCTGCGGAGCTGATGGCCCTATCGGGGGCAAGCCCCCTCCCACATTTAACTGCATTTCAACGGATGTACGCGGTTAAATGTGGGAGGGAGCTTGCTCCCGATGCAGACAACTCGGTGTAAAGCCTTAAACCGGCTTGGCCCCCATCAACCCCGCAATCGCCACAAACCCCACCAGGCTGACCACCGCCAATGCCAAGGTGAAATTCAGGCTACCGCCCTCGCCCTTGCGCAAGCGATTGAGCCGCGCCACCAGCCAGAACCAGCACAGCGCCGCGACGGTGTAGAGCAGGCTGGAACCCAGGATCCAGGTCTGCCCCAGCGGCCAGCCGACCAGATGCACCAGCCACCAGCCGGTAAACGGCATGCTGATCAGGCAGATCCCCATCAACAACCATACGAACGCCCACGGGCGCTGCACGGTGATCGCCGGGCCGGCACTGCGTTTGCGCCAGGCCAGCAGCGCCAGGCCGAGGCCGCTGAGCAGCAGCAACACAGTCGCCGCCATGTGGATAACTTTGAGGGTGGTCAGGGTTTCCATGTGTCGTCTTCCTTAAAGGCCGCCCCAATCAGCGTAGTCGCTCAACCGAGGAACAGTTTGTAAGCCGGGTTATCGCTTTCATCCCAGTATGGGTAGCCGATGGCTTCAAGGGCTGCCGATACCAGATGGCGCTCGTCCGCCGGGACTTGCAGGCCGGCGACCACGCGGCCGTCGGCTGCGCCGTGGTTGCGATAGTGGAACATCGAGATGTTCCAGCGCCCGCCTAATTTGTTAAGAAAGTTGAACAAGGCGCCCGGCCGCTCCGGGAATTCGAAGCGAAACACCACTTCATCGCTGACCTTCGCCGCGTGCCCGCCGACCATATGGCGGATGTGCAACTTGGCCAGTTCGTTCTCGGTCAGGTCGAGCACCGGGAAACCCTGGCTGGTCAGGCTGGCGATCAATGCGCTGCGCGGATCGTTTTCCGGATGGGTCTGCACGCCGACGAAAATGTGCGCCTCGCGGCCGGAGTGGTAGCGATAGTTGAATTCGGTGATCTGGCGCTTGCCCACGGCCTCGCAGAACGCCTTGAAGCTGCCCGGCTTCTCGGGGATGGTCACGGCGATGATGGCTTCGCGGCCTTCACCCAGCTCGGCGCGCTCGGCCACATGGCGCAGGCGGTCGAAGTTGACGTTGGCGCCGGAGTCGATGGCCACCAGGGTTTGCCCGGTGACGCCACGGCTCTCGACGTATTTCTTGATGCCCGCCACACCCAAGGCGCCCGCTGGCTCGGTGATAGAGCGGGTGTCGTCATAGATGTCCTTGATCGCCGCACAGATTTCATCGGTGCTGACGGTGATCACTTCGTCCACATAGTCTTTGCAAATGTCGAAGGTGTACTGGCCGATCTGCGCCACCGCCACGCCATCGGCAAAAATCCCCACGGTCGGCAGCACCACGCGCTCGCCGGCGGCCATGGCGGCCTGCAGGCAGTTGGAGTCGTCCGGCTCGACGCCGATGATCTTGATCTCCGGACGCAGGTATTTCACATACGCTGCGATACCGGCGATCAACCCGCCGCCGCCGACCGGCACGAAGATCGCGTCCAGCGGCCCAGGGTGCTGGCGCAGGATCTCCATCGCCACGGTCCCCTGCCCGGCAATGGTGTGCGGGTCGTCGTAGGGGTGAATGTAGACGTAGCCTTTTTCGTCGACCAGTTTCAGCGAGTAGGCCAGGGCTTCCGGGAACGAATCACCGTGCAGCACCACTTTGCCGCCACGGGAACGCACGCCTTCGACCTTGATTTCCGGGGTGGTCTTGGGCATCACGATAGTGGCCTTGACCCCCAGCACCTTGGCCGCCAGGGCCAGGCCCTGGGCATGGTTGCCCGCCGAAGCGGTGACCACGCCGCGCGCGCGCTCATCGGCCGTCAACTGGGTCAGCTTGTTGTACGCGCCGCGAATCTTGAACGAGAACACCGGCTGCAAGTCTTCCCGCTTGAGCAAGACCTTGTTGCCCAGCCGCTCGGAGAGCTGGCGGGCGGCCTGCAACGGGGTTTCTATGGCAACGTCGTAAACGCGCGAGGTGAGGATCTTTTTGACGTACTGTTCAAGCATCGGCAGGCATCACTGGGCGGAGTGGGCAGGGTCGACGAGTCTAACTCAGCGTTTGGCCGGGCGACCACACGAATCCAAAGGTTTTGATGGGTTATACTCGCGCCCTCTCTACTCCCCGCCCGTTCCGGAGCCCGCATGACCCAGGATCAACTCAAACAGGCAGTGGCCCAGGCCGCCGTCGATTTAATCCTTCCTAAACTCGATGACAAGAGCATCGTCGGCGTCGGCACCGGCTCCACTGCCAACTGCTTCATCGATGCGCTGGCCAAGCACAAGGGCGCGTTCGATGGCGCCGTGGCCAGCTCCGAAGCCACCGCCGCGCGCCTCAAGGGCCATGGCATTCCGGTGTACGAGCTCAATACCGTCAGCGACCTGGAGTTCTACGTCGACGGCGCCGATGAAAGCGACGCGCACCTGAACCTGATCAAGGGCGGTGGCGCGGCCCTGACCCGCGAGAAGATCGTCGCGGCCGTGGCCAAGACCTTTATCTGCATCGCCGACGCCAGCAAACTGGTGCCGGTACTCGGCGCCTTCCCGCTGCCGGTGGAAGTGATCCCGATGGCCCGCAGCCACGTGGCCCGCGAGCTGGTGAAGCTGGGCGGCGACCCGGTGTACCGCGAAGGCGTGTTGACCGACAACGGCAACATCATCCTCGACGTGTACAACATGCAGATCACCAACCCGGTGGAGCTTGAGACGCAGATCAACGCCATCGTCGGCGTGGTCACCAACGGCCTGTTCGCCGCACGCCCGGCTGACGTGCTGCTGCTGGGCACCCCGGAAGGCGTGAAAACCCTCAAGGCCTGATGCACAACCGAATGTGGGGTCGGCGGTGTGTTCAGGCTTCTGGTTTCTTGAACACGTAGAACAGGTTCGGCTCGCTGACCAGGTACAACGTACCCGCGTCATCCATGGCGATCCCTTCGGCCTGCGGCACCCGCGTATTCAGGCCATGGCGCCCGTTAAGCAGCGACAAACTGCTTAACGGGCGACCGTCGATATCCAGCTCCAACACCAGGAACGATTCATCCGACAGCGCCAGTAAATGGCCGCTGCGTTCGTCGTATTGCAGGCTCGACAGGTCGCGCACGAACAGCCCGGCATCGCGCTTGGGGTTGTTGATGACGTGGACCGAGTAGGTTTTTTCCGGTTTGAAATGGGGAAACCCATGAACCTCATAGATCACCATCGGGTCGCGTTCCTTCGCCACGAACAGGCGCTTGCCCACCGAGTCGTAGGCAAGCCCTTCAAACCCCTTGTTGCCCCCCACATGCACACCCAGGGTCATCTGCTCCGCGTCGGCGGCGTCGAGGAACTGCGTATCGTCATCCACATGCACCTTGATCAGGCGCTGTTGGCGCTCATCGCTGATGACATAGATGTTGTCGCTGATAAATTCCACGGCCTCGGCATCTCCGAAGCCAACCAGGGGAATCCTTCGCAGGATCTTGCCAGCGAGGGACAGTTCGACCAGCTCGGCGTTTTTGTTGGTGACGGTAAACAGGCTTTTACGCACCGGGTCGTAGGTCAGCGCGGAGACGTCGTCATCCAGGCCTTCGATCACCTGGCCCTCGACGCTGACCCGGTAATCCGCCAGGCCAATGGCGCGGTCGCCAACAGGCTGGCCCCACACCTGCCAATTGAACCAGGCCCGTTCGAACAGACGAAACTGTTGTGCGACAACGCCCGCGCCCATCAAGGCGATCAGCACCAGTATGAAAAAAGCCGGTTTGGGGCGGGCAAGTCGACGCATCGGGCGGGCTCAAAGTCAAAAATGGCGAATGAATATCACGCCCGCCTGAATTTAAACTTAAACGCGCCCGGTGTGTGGCGTATGCCGCGGATAGAGAAATATCCGACGTAATCGGTTGTTATTTCTGCTTTTCGAAACGATAGAACAGGTTCGGCTCACTGACCATGTAGAGGTTGCCGTTCTCGTCCAGGGTCACGCCTTCGGCACGCGGGATCGTGTTCTTGAGGCCGTTGAAGCCGCCGAGCAAGGTCATGAAGCTGACTGGCTCGCCCTTTTCATCCAGTTCCAGCAGCAGGTGGGACTCGGCCGACAGCGCCAGCAGGTGCCCGGTGCGCGGATCGATGGCCAGCGCCGAGAGGTTGCGCATGTCGAGCTTTGTATTGGCGAGCTTTTGCTTGTCACCGACCAGGGTCTGGCTGCCGTCGCTTTTCCAGGTGAACAGCGCCGGCGGGCGTTCTTCGCCGAGCACGAACTGCTGGTTGCGCTTGTCCCAGGTGACGCCTTCAAAGGCTTTGTTCTGGTCTTTGGACGGGCCCAGGTCGTAACTCGGGAAGTCGGCCTTGTTCAACGCCGTGGTGCTGGCGTCGACCTTGACGATGGTCAGGCTGTGCTGGCGTTCATCGACCACGGCAATCAGGCCGTTTTCCATCACCGTCACACCTTCCGGGTTGTTCCAACCGTTAAGGGGCATCTTGCGCAGCACATCGCCTTGCAGGGTCAACTCGACGAGGAATGGATTTTTGCCCATGACGGAAAACAGGGTTTTCGTCTGCGGGTTGTAGGACAGGTCCGAGGCCTCGTCCTTCTCCATACCGGGCAGCAGCTTGGCGTCGATGACGGCGCGGTAATCCGGGAGCCACACGCTCGCTTGGCGTTTGGCCGGGCTTTCAAAACGCTCCACGACCCACAACACACCGCGATCGTCCCAATGCATGGCCCAGGCAACGCCATACACGATCGCCCCGACCAGAAGCAGCCAGGAATACCAGCGCAGAGCAAAACGAGAGCGTGGCTTGGGGGTGAAGGTAGGCAGGGACACGGCCATTGGGCGCTTTTTCCGGAAAGTCAGCGTTAGGTGATAGCACAGGAATAACCGGCCCGCGCGCTAGAGGCTGAAGATTATCCGGATGGGGTGTGAAAAATATGCAAACAACCGAAACGGGTGCGGGAGCTGTGGCGAGCGAGCTTGTTCGCTCGCCACAGGGTTGTGCCGAAGTTAGCGAACGCTGCTTTCGAAGCGGGTCACACCGGACAGTTCCAGCACCAGCTTGTCATCGACATTCAACGGCCCAACGCCAGCGGGGGTGCCGGTGAGGATCACGTCGCCGGCCTGCAGCGAGAAGCAGCCGGCCATGTACTGGATCATCGGGATGATCGGGTTGAGCATGGCCGCGCTGTTGCCATTCTGGCGCACTTCGCCGTTGATGCTCAGGCGAATGCCGATATCGGTCAGGTCCGGGAAGGTGCTGCCGACCACGAACGGCGCGATCACCGCCGCGCCGTCGAAGGACTTGGCGATTTCCCACGGCAAGCCCTTGGCTTTCAATTCGGCCTGCTTGTCGCGCAGGGTCAGGTCCAGGGCCGGGGCGAAACCGGAGATGGCATCGAGCACTTCTTCGCGGCTGGGCTTGGTCGACAGGGGTTTGCCGATCAGCACCGCAATTTCCGCTTCGTAATGCACCGAACCACGTTCGGTGGGAATGCTGAAACCGCCTTCCAGTGCCACAACGCAGCTGCCCGGCTTGATGAACAGCAACGGTTCGGTCGGTACCGGGTTATCCAGTTCCTTGGCATGTTCGGCGTAGTTACGCCCAATACACACCACTTTACCCACCGGGAAGTGGATGTTGGTGCCGTCGACATACTTGTGCTGGTAGCTCATGGATCGACTCCTTCAGGGGCGGTTAAACAGCGAAGATCTTGCCGGGGTTCATGATCCCGTTCGGGTCAAACACCGCTTTCACGGCCTTCATGTATTCGATTTCAACCGGCGAGCGGCTGTAGGTCAGGTAGTCGCGCTTGGTCATGCCCACGCCGTGTTCGGCGGAGATCGAGCCGTTGTACTTCGCCACGGTTTCGAACACCCACTTGTTCACGGTGGCGCACTTGGCAAAGAACTCGTCCTTGCTCAGGTTTTCCGGCTTGAGGATGTTCAGGTGCAGGTTGCCGTCGCCGATATGGCCGAACCAGACAATCTCGAAGTCGGGGTAGTGTTCGCCGACGATCGCGTCAATTTCCTTCAAGAATGCCGGCACTTTCGATACCGTCACCGAAATGTCGTTCTTGTACGGCGTCCAGTGGGAAATGGTCTCGGAGATGTACTCGCGCAGTTTCCACAGGTTGTGCAGCTGGGTTTCGCTCTGGCTCATCACGCCGTCCAGCACCCAGCCCTGCTCGACGCAGTGCTCGAAGGTTTCCAGGGCGTGGTTGGCGACTTCTTCGGTGGTGGCTTCGAATTCCAGCAGTGCGTAGAACGGGCACTCGGTCTCGAACGGCGCCGGCACGTCACCACGGCCGAGGACTTTGGCCAGGGCCTTGTCAGAGAAAAACTCGAAAGCGGTCAGGTCCAGCTTGCTTTGGAATGCGTGCAACACCGGCATGATCGCGTCGAAGTCGGTGGTGCCGAGCACCATCGCGGTGAGGTTTTTCGGCGCACGATCCAGGCGCATGGTGGCTTCCACCACAAAACCCAGGGTGCCTTCGGCGCCGATGAACAGCTGGCGCATGTCGTAGCCGGTGGCGTTCTTGATCAGGTCGCGGTTCAGTTCCAGCACGTCGCCTTTGCCGGTGACGACCTTCATGCCGGCGACCCAGTTGCGGGTCATGCCGTAGCGAATGACCTTGATTCCGCCGGCATTGGTGCCGATATTGCCGCCAATCTGGCTCGAACCGGACGAAGCGAAGTCCACCGGGTAGTACAGGCCGTGCTCTTCGGCGACGTTCTGCAATTGCTTGGTGACCACGCCCGGCTGGCACTTGGCGGTGCGGTCGGTGAGGTTCACCTCGAGGATCTGGTTCATATAGTCGAACGAGACGACCACTTCACCATTGGCCGCAACGGCGGCAGCCGACAGGCCGGTACGCCCACCGGACGGCACCAGCGCGACCTTGTGCTCATTGGCCCAGCGCACGATGGCCTGCACCTGTTCAACCGTCTTGGGGAATACGATGGCAGTCGGGGCCGGGGCGAAGTGCTTGGTCCAATCCTTGCCGTAAGCCTCCAGGGAGTCGGCGTCGGTCAGCACTTTGCCGGGCTCAACCAGGGTCTTTAGCTCATCAATCAGGGCAGGATGGGTCATCGACAGAACTCTCGAACAATTCATGGTCATCCTGAGAACGCTTCACGTCGCAGGAATAGGTGTTTAGCGGGGCGCGTATGCTAGCATACCGCCCCCGTAGGACAGAGCCCAAGGGCGTTCTGCGGTGACGGCTTTCCTGCCGTCCGGGTCAGCTCTGTGCCCTGATTTACCAATACGTTTCTGTTTGACGAGTGGCTGTTGTCGTCAGGCAAGGCGCCGCGACGACTCATAGCTCTGGCTATGGGGAGGAGCGGCAACGCAGCATGACGGCAACAGACGCCGTCAAACGGGAACAGTATTGGTGAATCAGGACACATCCGGCGATCCGATTCCCTGCCATTTTTCTCCGGGATACAGGTTTACGCAGATGAGCAAGACTTCTCTCGATAAGAGCAAGATCAAGTTCCTTCTTCTGGAAGGCGTCCACCCATCGGCTGTCGAAGTTCTGAAAGCCGCCGGGTATACCAGCATTGAGTACATCACCAGTTCTCTGCCGGAAGCCCAGCTCAAGGAAAAGATCGCCGACGCGCACTTCATCGGCATTCGCTCCCGCACTCAGCTGACCGAAGAGGTCTTCGATCACGCCAAGAAACTCGTGGCGGTCGGCTGCTTCTGCATCGGCACCAACCAGGTCGACCTTAACGCAGCGCGCGAGCGCGGCATCGCGGTGTTCAACGCACCGTACTCCAACACCCGTTCCGTCGCGGAGCTGGTGCTGGCCGAGGCCATCCTGCTGCTGCGCGGCATTCCGGAGAAGAATGCCTCCTGCCACCGTGGCGGCTGGATCAAGAGCGCAGCCAACTCCTTCGAAATCCGCGGCAAGAAGCTGGGGATCATCGGTTACGGTTCGATCGGCACTCAACTGTCGGTCCTGGCCGAAAGCCTGGGCATGCAGGTGTTCTTCTACGACACCCTGACCAAGCTGCCACTGGGTAACGCCACGCAAGTGTCGAGCCTGACCGAGCTGCTGGGCATGTCCGACATCGTCACCCTGCACGTGCCGGAAACCGCTGAGACCCAGTGGATGATCGGCGAGAAGGAAATCCGCGCGATCAAGAAAGGCGGCATCCTGATCAACGCCGCCCGCGGCACCGTGGTCGAGTTGGACGCCCTGGCCGACGCGATCAAGGACAAGCACCTGATCGGCGCCGCCATCGACGTGTTCCCGGTGGAGCCACGCTCCAACGACGACATCTTCGAAAGCCCGCTGCGTGGCCTGGACAACGTGATCCTGACCCCGCACATCGGCGGCTCCACCGCTGAAGCCCAGGCCAACATTGGCCTGGAAGTCTCGGAAAAGCTGGTCAAGTACAGCGACAACGGTACGTCGGTGTCCTCGGTCAACTTCCCGGAAGTGGCCCTGCCGGCTCACCCTGGCAAGCACCGTCTGCTGCACATCCACCAGAACATCCCGGGTGTGATGATGGAGATCAACAAGGTCTTCGCGGAAAACGGCATCAACATTTCCGGTCAGTTCCTGCAGACCAACGAGAAGGTCGGCTACGTGGTGATCGACGTCGACGCCGAGTACTCGGACCTGGCGCAACAGAAGCTGCAACACATCAACGGCACGATTCGTTGCCGCGTGTTGTTCTAACGCTTCAAACGCCCTACGAAAAATGGGAGGCCCGCAGGGGTCTCCCATTTTTTTGTCTGAACAAATCTTACTTGACGTTAACCGTGATCACTTTCGACGCTACAGTCGGGTTGAACTGCATGTGCAGTTTATCGCCGGCGACCAGTTGCAAGGTGTGCTTGCCAGGGGTCAGGGTCAGCTCGGTTTCGGTCTGGGCCTTGCCGAAGTGGATTACGCTGTCGGTGGCCGGGATCGGCACGCTGGCGTCGGGCAGCGCCTTCTGGTCGACCAGCAGGTGATGGTGGCCGGTGCCTGGGGTCTGGTCGGTGGCCGGGGCCAGTTTCAGACCTTCCATGCCGAACTTGACGGTGAAGGTTTTATCGACGGTGGCGCCGTCTTTCGGCGAAACGATAAACACTTTGGCATTTTCAGGTGGCGCGCTGCGAGGGATGCCGTCTGCGGCGGTCACCAACATCGAAGCACCCAATAGTACGCCGGCAATCGTTACACGAGACAAAAGGGCTTTCATTCGCTTCTCCACTTTTCTATGAAATTTGTAGGGTTATGACAACTTAGCGACTAATTGCTGTCCAAGGCACTCAACACCATAACAAAGCGATGCTGAACCGCGCCTCGCACATTCGAATTATTTAGGAGTGACCATGCGCTTTTCGCCTGGCCTGTTACTGCTGCTTCCTCTGATGAGCCCCTTGGCTCACGCCGAATTGATCGATGATGTGTTTGACCGCGGTGAACTGCGCATCGCCCTCGAGGCCAATACCCCGCCCTTCAACTTCAAGGACGGCGAGAAACTCACCGGTTTTGAAGTGGAACTCGGTGAACAACTGGCCAAAGAGATGGATGTGCGCCCCTCGTTCATCACCACCGACGACAGTGACATGCTGCCCGGCGTGGCAAGCGGCAAGTACGACGTGGCCATCAACCATATCGCTATGACTGCCGAGTTGCAGGATCAGTTCGATTTCAGTGAGCCTTATCGCGACAAGCCGGCGCTGGCCATTCCGTTCCAGAAGGGCAACCCGGCGTTCAAGGCGAGCCTGGACAATGCGCTGCAACGGGTGAAAGCCGATGGCCGGTTGAAGGCGCTGGGGCAGAAGTGGCTCGAAAGCGACACGGCGGAAGTCAAAGCACAGTAAATCAAAATGTGGGAGGGCTTGGGAGACGGGCCAGGGCTTGCGCCGCCTCAAGCAACTCCAACTCACTGAACACCAGCACCCCATGGCGCTTGAGCAGCGCCGCCGTGACACCCTCGCCGCTCACCTTCACACCGCTGAAAGTGCCGTCATAGGTCAGCACATTGCCACAGGACGGGCTATTGGCCTTGAGCACGGCGATACGGATATTGTGGCGCTGCACCAGCGCCAACGCCTGGCGGGCGCCGTCGAGGAAGGCGGCGCTGAAGTCCTCGCCCGCGGCGGTCAGCACCTGGGCGCGGCCCTCCCACACGTCGATACCCTGCCCGCCCGGAATCTCAGCGGAAGGCCTGGGCGTGGGCAAACCGCCCGCCACTTCCGGGCAGATCGCAACCACGCGGCCTTCGGCCTGCCATGCCGCCAGTTGATCGAACGGCCCGCTGGCGCCGCCGTCATAGCGCACTTTGTGCCCGAGCAGGCAGCGGCTGACGAGAATTTTTTCCATGCTTAAAACGGCTCGTTACCGCGCCGACGAAACCAGCCGGTCAGCGACAGGCGCTCGCGGGTAGCAGGCAGCACTTCGTGGGGCACTTCGCCGGACAGGAACACCACCAGGCAACCTCCGCTGGGCACCACGTCGAGTTCGACGCCGTCCTTGAGGTACATGCGCAACTGGCCGCCGTGTTCCGGCAGCCACTCGTCGTTCAAGTAGATCACCGCCGAGACCGTGCGCCGGTCGTCGTCGCGAAACCGGTCCAGGTGCCTGAGGTAAAACGCCCCCGGCGGGTACATCGCGAAATGGCTTTCGAAATCTTCCAGGCCGAGGAACAAGCTGCGGTTTATCGCCAGGCGCAGGCTGTCCATCACCGTCATATAGCGGTCGCAGACGACGGCGTCGCCCTCCTCCAGCCACTGGATATGGTCGCCACGAATACCCTCGCGAATCTCCTGGGCCGGCCCGCGCCCGACCGCCGCCGGGGCCAGCTCACCTTCAGCCGCACGTTTACGGCACTCAGCCGCCAGTTCCAGGGTCAGAGCCTGGGGCAGGAAGCCGTTTTGCTGCGACCAGCCCTTTTCGGCCAGGTCGTCGACAATGCGTTGCAGCAATGGGTGATCGTGGGATATTTGCATGGCGCGCATAGTATCCATACGCCTGTGAATCCGACAGAGCCGCTGAGCGTCTGAACGCACTTTAGTCAGGTGACTGATAGGACTTCTCGACAAATCCTACGCCCGACACGGACAATAGTGGCCGACTGACAGGAGTCCATATGCGTCGTTTGTTTTTTTCCTTGCTGATGTTCTGCGTTTTGCCCGCTTGGGCAGACGGCCATGACCAGTTGTACAAGGTCGCCGGCTGGGCCGAACAACGCGCGCATTTCAATGACGCCCTCAGTGCCGCCCAGCAACGCTACCGCAACAGCCTGCCGCCAGCGGTGTACCAGGCGCTGGTCGACAACAGCAACAAGCGCTTCGCCGCCCAGGCCGTGGACCGGCGCGCCGAAGCCCAACTGCGCAAGCACCTGGCGGACCCGGCACCGGCCCTGGCGTTTTTCCAGTCGCCGCTGGGGCGCAAGATTGTCGCTGCCGAACTGCTGGCCACCCGCCGCGACCAGCTGGCAAAAAATGCCCAAGGCCTGCCGCACATCGAAGCCGACGCCACCCGCAGCCTGATCATCGGCCACCTGGCCCAGGCCCTGCCCGCCCGCGAAGCCGGCGCCGAAGTCAGCCTGGCGATCGCCGGCGTGGCGGCCGACAGCTTGAGCCAGATGATCCCCGGCCTGTTGGGCGGCGGCCAGGCCCAGGGCATGCTGGATGGACAACGCGAACGGCTGATGCAACAGATCGGCAATGACCTGAACAACACGTTGCTGTACGTCTATCGGGATTTGTCCGACCCGGAACTGGAAGAATTCGCTACGTTTGCCGAGTCGCCGCAGGGGAAGGCGTATTACCAGGCGGCGTTGGCAGCGGTCCGCGCAGGCTTGGCGGTCGGTCAAAGCACCTCAAGCCTGGCGCAGTAGGAAATGTGGGAGGGGGCTTGCCCCCGATAGCGGTGGGTCAGTATCAGATGTGCTGACTGACACCCTGCTATCGGGGGCAAGCCCCCTCCCACATTTGGTCCGTGTTATTTCAGGTGGTCGGTGAGGTACTTGAAGTATTCCTGGCGAATCTCCGGGATCTCATTGGCCAGATGATGCCGGCCACGCTTGAGCATCAACACCTCCGGCTGATCGAACTTGCCCCGCAGCACCTGCAGGTTGTGCTGCCAATCCACCGTCATATCCTCTTCGCCCTGCACAATCAGCGGCCGCCGCGGGCTGCGCGGTGCGGCTTCGATTTGCCTGATCCAGCGCGCCAGTGCCCCGACCCAGGCGGTCGGCAATTGGCGCGGCTGCAAGGGGTCGGCTTCGAGGAACGGCTTGAAGGCCGGGTCATTGGTGTTTTCGCTGAACCGTCGGGCGATGCCTTTGACGAACGGCCGCAGCAGGTAATAGCTGACCTGCGACCAGCCCCACCCACGCGGACGCACCAAGGGTGAAAGCAGAAAAGTCTTACCCTGGGCCGGGCTGTCGGCGCCATGGTTGAGCAAGTGATCCACCACCACCGCGCCGCCGGTGCTTTGCCCGAACAGATGCCAGGGCCGTGGCAGGTGCAGCGCTTCGGCCTGGGCGAACAGCGCCTGCACCACGTCCTGGTACACCGCAAAATCATCGATACTGGCCCGCGCGCCGCTGGACAAGCCATGGCCCGGCAGGTCGCAGGCGATCACCACGAAACCCTGGTCCAGCGCCCAGTCGACGACGTGGCGGTACAGCCCCATATGGTCGTAGAACCCGTGGAACATGAACATCGTCGCCACCGGCACCGGCGGCCACCACACCTGGGCGACCACCGCGAACCCATCGACCTCGAACCGGCCAAGGCGGCTCACCGCCGGCACCTGGCGCGCGCGCAGGTCCAGCCCATAGAAGCGCTGATAGACCCGCGCCTCGGCGCTGAGCGGCTGCGCATCCACCAGGGGCCGCAAGCTGTCGCGCAGGTGATCGGGGTCAAAGGTGACGGGCATAAGAGGTTCCAGACTTGGGGCTTCACGCGCTGCGCAGAGGAATATCGAGCTGCGATATTCATCTGTCGGGGCAAGCATGGCAAGCTACGCGTCCTTCGAGGATTGATCTGAATGCGACAGCCCTACCGCACCACCCTGTTCGCCAGCCTGCTGCTGATCCTCTGCGCCGGCGTGTTATGGGCGGCGTATGACTGGTTCCAAGGCCGCTACCTGCGTGCCTTCAGCGAACACACGGCGGTGTTTTCCGGCGACGCGCTGCGCCTGCCCGACGACCTCGCCGGCCCCGGCCCGATCCGCCTTGTGCATTTCTGGGACCCGGCCTGCCCGTGCAACGTCGGCAACCAGCAGCACCTCGGCGAATTGATCGAGCACTACGCGCCCCAGGGCGTCGAGTTCTACGCCCTGCAGAAACCCGGCAGCCACGGCCAGTTGCCCGACAACCTGCGCCAGATGAAAATCCTCAGCAGCCTGCCCGGCGCCGATCAGATACCCGCGACCCCGGCCGTGGCGATCTGGGACCGCAGCGGCAAGCTCGCGTATTTCGGGCCCTACAGCGAAGGGCTGACGTGCAACGCCAGCAACAGTTTCATCGAGCCGATCCTCAAGGCCCTTGCAGCAGGCCGCGCAGTGAATGCCACTCACACCCTGGCGGTGGGCTGCTATTGTTCGTGGCCAACCGGTTCGTAGCCCGTCGCCCCACTCTTGGTAAGGAATGTTCATGAAGCGCCTCTTGCAGGTTCTCGCGGTGCTGCTGGCGCTGATCGCCGTCGGTGCCGGCTGGTACGTCTACAGCAAGCAACCCACCCGCCAGGGCGCCGTGACGCTGGCGAACCTGCAAGGCTCGGTCACGGTGCGCTACGACGAGCGTGGCGTGCCGCATATCCGCGCCGAGAACGAGACCGACCTGTACCGCGCCCTGGGCTACGTGCATGCCCAGGACCGGCTGTTCCAGATGGAAATCATGCGACGCCTGGCGCGCGGCGAATTGGCCGAAGTGCTCGGCTCCAAGCTGCTGGACACCGACAAACTGTTCCGCAGCCTGCGCATTCGCGAGCGCTCCGCCACTTATGTGGCGCAGTTGGACCACGAGTCGGCGCACTGGAAGGCCCTGCAAGCCTATCTGGACGGGATCAACCAGTATCAGGACAACCACGCCAGCCCGATGGAGTTCGATGTGCTGGGCATCCCCAAGCGGCCGTTTACCGCCGAGGACACCATCAGCGTCGCCGGGTATATGGCCTACAGCTTTGCTGCGGCGTTTCGTACCGAACCATTGCTGACCTATGTACGCGACCAGTTGGGCAGCGATTACCTGAACGTGTTCGACCTCGCCTGGCAACCCAAGGGCGCGCTCAACCTGGCCGCCAGCGACTGGCAAAACCTCGGCGCCATCGCGGCCCTGAGTGAACAGGCCCTGGCCGACAACGGCTTGCCGCAGTTCGAAGGCAGCAACGCCTGGGCGATCAGCGGCAGCCGCACCCAGAGCGGCAAGCCGTTGCTGGCGGGTGACCCGCATATCCGCTTCTCGGTGCCGTCGGTGTGGTACGAGGCGCAGCTGTCGGCGCCGGGCTTTGAGTTGTACGGCTATCACAACGCGCTGGTGCCGGTGGCGTTCCTGGGGCACAACCTGGATTTCGGCTGGAGCCTGACCATGTTCCAGAACGACGACCTCGACCTGATCGCCGAGCAGGTCAATCCGGACAACGCCAACCAGGTCTGGTACCACGGCCAATGGGTCGACATGACCCGCAGCGAGCAACAGATCGCGGTCAAGGGCCAGGCACCGGTCACCTTGACCCTGCGCCAATCGCCCCACGGCCCGATCATCAATGACGTGCTCGGCGAGAACGCCGGCAAGACGCCGATCGCGATGTGGTGGGCGTTCCTCGACACCCAGAACCCGATCCTCGAAGGGTTCTACCAGCTCAACCGCGCCGACACCCTGGCCAAGGCCCGTGCCGCGGCGGCCAAGGTGTCGGCGCCGGGGCTGAACATTGTGTGGGCGAATGCCCAGGGCGATATCGGCTGGTGGGCGGCGGCGCAGTTGCCGATCCGCCCGGCCGGCGTCAACCCCGGGTTTATCCTCGACGGCAGCACGGCCCAGGCCGACAAGCTGGGCTTCTACCCGTTCAGCGCCAACCCCCAGGAAGAAAACCCGGCGCGTGGCTATGTGGTGTCGGCCAATGCGCAGCCGGTGTCGCCCAGCGGCATGGAGATCCCCGGCTATTACAACCTGGCCGACCGTGGCCAGCAGTTGAACGCGCAGTTGAGCGACAAGCGCGTGAAGTGGGACGTGAACAACAGCCAGGCCCTGCAACTGGGCACCACCACCGCCTTCGGCCCGCGCTTGCTGGCACCGCTGTTGCCGGTGCTGCGCGAGGTGATCAAGGACCCGGCGCAGTTGCAACTGGTGGAGCAACTGGCGGCCTGGAAAGGCGATTATCCGCTGGACTCCACCAGCGCCACGCTGTTCAACCAGTTCCTGTTCAACCTGGCTGACGCGGCCTTCCACCCGAAACTCGGCGACGCCATGTTCAAGACCCTGCTCAGCACGCGGGTGATCGATGCGGCGTTGCCCCGCCTGGCCGCGAGCCCGGATTCGCCCTGGTGGAACGGCAAGCGTGCCGACACCGTCAAGCTCGCCTGGGACAACAGCCTCGCGCACCTCAAGGCGACCTTCGGCGATGACCCGGGCCAATGGCAGTGGGGCAAGGCCCATACGCTGACCCACGGCCACCCGCTGGGCTCGCAGAAACCGCTGGACCGGCTCGTCAACGTCGGCCCCTTCCCCGCCCCGGGCAGCCACGAAGTGCCGAACAACCAGTCAGCCAATATCGGCCCGGCACCATGGCCGGTGACCTACGGCCCGTCGACCCGGCGCCTGATCGACTTCGCCGACGTGCCCCACGCGCTGACCATCAACCCGGTGGGGCAAAGCGGTGTGCCGTTCGACAAGCACTATGGGGACCAGGCGGAAACGTATATCGAGGGCGGCTATGAGCAGGCGCATTTCAGCGACGAGGAAATCACGGCCAATACGCGCGGTACGCTGAAGCTGCTGCCAGCCCGCTGACCGCCTGGAACGCGGTCAAAATGTGGGAGGGGGCTTGTATCTGCGGTGTTGCCCCTACACCGGCGCGGCGAAGTTGAGCCGGAACTGTTGCGGCGTCACCCCCAGTCGGCGGTTGAACACGCTGCGCATGTGCTGGGCATCGCGAAACCCGCATTGATAGGCCACGGTCTTGAGCGGTGCGCGGCTGCTTTCGAGCATCACCCGCGCCGCATCCACCCGCGCCCGCTCGACGAACTCCGCCGGGGTGATCCGCGCTTCACGGGCGAACACCCGGGAGAAGTTGCGCGCACTCATATTGGCCGCGTTGGCCAGGTCCGCGATGGTCAGGTCGCCGGTCAGGTTCGCCAGCACATACACCTGCACCAGCGCCACCGCCGAGGTGGTTTCGGCGTGGGGCGTGAGGAACGGGCTGAACTGCGACTGCCCGCCCGCACGCTGGGTGAACACCACCAAGCGCTTGGCCACGCTCAACGCCACTTCCGGCCCGTGGTCCTGGGCCAGCAGGTACAGCGACAGGTCGATCCCCGCCGTGACCCCGGCCGAGGTGTAGAGGTTGCCGTCCTGCATATAGAGACGGTCGGCCTCGACCCGGGCGCTGGGGCACAACCGCGCCAGGTCGGCGGCATCGCCCCAATGGGTGGTGACGGTTTTCCCGTCGAGCAGGCCGGCGCGGGCCAGTATGAAAGCGCCGTTGCAAATCGAACCGAAGCGCTGCGCCCGCGCCGCGGCCCCGCGCAGCCAATCATCGAAGTGCGCGCCGAAATCCTCGAAAGGCAACTGCGGCCCGCCGGCGACCAGAAGCAGGTCATAGGCTTGCAACGCTTCGCGGTAATGCCGATGGGCCTGCAACGACAGGCCGTTGGAACAGGCCATATTGCCGTGGTCCAGGCCGATCACGTCCAACTGGTACTGATCGTCGGGCGACAGGAAACGGTTCGCTTCGCAGAACACATCCAGCGGGCCGGTCACGTCCAGTGACTGGACGCCGGGGAAAATCAGAATGCCGACGGTCTTGCTCATGAACAGGCACACCTTTACCTAACCGGATAAACACAGAACCCTTGTGGGAGGGGGCAAACGCCCTTCCACCTTTGGATTTTCGCAGGCTTCAAGGGCGATATCGCCAGCTACACCCTAGCCGACTTTCACTTGGCACGATGTAGCAGCACATTGGCCGACATCGCACCCTCGCTGCGATAGCCCCTTCCCCGGCGCGCGACCAGACTGGCTGCCTCGGCGCCACCCCGGCGCTTTCTTGCGGAGAACGACCATGAGCACCAGCATCGCCGGCATCAAGATCCCGGACAGCGCCCTGGCCAGGGCCACCACCGACTACATCCGCGATATCGAATCCGACCTGCTCTACCACCACTCGCGCCGGGTGTTTCTGTTCGGTGCGTTGAGCGGTGAGCGCAAGCAACTGACCTATAACCCGGAGCTGCTCTACGTCGGCGCGATGTTCCATGACCTCGGCCTGGTCGAAGGCCATCGCAGCGACGACCAGCGTTTCGAAGTCGACGGTGCCAACGCGGCGGCGGACTTCCTCAAGCCGCATGGGCTGAGCGATGACGACATCGAACAGGTGTGGCTGTCCATCGCACTGCACACCACGCCGGGCGTGCCACAGCATCTGCGGCCGACCGTGGCGCTGGTCACCGCCGGCGTCGAGATGGACGTGCTGGGCATGGACTACGCCGCATTTACCCCCGTGCAGCGCGAAGCCGTGGTGCATGCACATCCACGCGGTGAAGGGTTCAAGGAATGCATCATCTGCGCGTTCGCCGACGGCTTGCGCCATCGCCCGCAGACCACGTTCGGCAACGTGAAGACCGATGTGCTGGTGGATCAGGAGCCGGGGTTCAAGCCGATGAACTTTGTCGAGGTGATTCGCCAGTCGCCGTGGACGGCCTGATCAACCTGGAACGCGGTCAAAATGTGGGAGGGGGCTTGCCCCCGATGGCGGTGGATCAGTCACAGCTTCAGTGACTGACACTCTGCTATCGGGGGCAAGCCCCCTTCCCACATTTGCACCGTGTCGGCCATTAGACCGGCGCAGGCGCCCGACGCTTGTCCGGCTGCTGCCAGCCATCGGCGGCCGCTTCTTCGATCGACAGGTCCAGCTCGCGCAAGCGCGCCGACACCACCACCGCCACATACGCCGCGCAGAACGTGGTGTGGGTGATCCAGATGTGGACGGCCTGATCAACCTGGAATGCGGTCAAAATGTGGGAGGGGGCTTGCCCCCGATGGCGGTGGATCAGTCACAGCTTCAGTGACTGACACTCTGCTATCGGGGGCAAGCCCCCTCCCACATTTGCACCGTGTCGGCCGTTAGACCGGCGCAGGCGCCCGACGCTTGTCCGGCTGCTGCCAGCCATCGGCTGGCCGCTTCTTCGATCGACAGGTCCAGCTCGCGCAAGCGCGCCGACACCACCACCGCCACATACGCCGCGCAGAACGTGGTGTGGGTGATCCAGATGTGGACGGCCTGATCAACCTGGAACGCGGTCAAAATGTAGGAGGGGGCTTGCCCCCGATGGCGGTGGATCAGTCACAGCTTCAGTGACTGACACTCTGCTATCGGGGGCAAGCCCCCTCCCACATTTGCACCGTGTCGGCCATTAGACCGGCGCAGGCGCCCGACGCTTGTCCGGCTGCTGCCAGCCATCGGCGGCCGCTTCTTCGATCGACAGGTCCAGCTCGCGCAAGCGCGCCGACACCACCACCGCCACATACGCCGCGCAGAACGTGGTGTGGGTGATCCAAATGTGGACGGCCTGATCAACCTGGAACGCGGTCAAAATGTGGGAGGGGGCTTGCCCCCGATGGCGGTGGATCAGTCACAGCTTCAGTGACTGACACTCTGCTATCGGGGGCAAGCCCCCTCCCACATTTGCACCGTGTCGGCCGTTAGACCGGCGCAGGCGCCCGACGCTTGTCCGGCTGCTGCCAGCCATCGGCGGCCGCTTCTTCGATCGCTTGTTGGATCGCCTTCTTGCGCATCTCTTCGGCACGTCGGCTGAAGAACCACACCAGGAAAGTCACCAACGACACCGCCAGCAGAATCAGGCTGGCCACCGCGTTGATCTCCGGTTTGACCCCCAGGCGCACCGCCGAGAAGACTTCCATCGGCAAGGTGGTCGAACCCGGGCCCGACACGAAGCTGGCGAGTACCAGGTCATCGAGGGACAGCGCGAAGGACATCATCCCACCCGCCGCCAACGACGGCGCGATCATCGGGATGGTGATCAGGAAGAACACCTTCCACGGCCGCGCGCCCAGGTCCATCGCCGCTTCTTCGATCGACAGGTCCAGCTCACGCAAGCGCGCCGACACCACCACCGCCACATACGCCGCGCAGAACGTGGTGTGGGCGATCCAGATGGTGACGATGCCACGTTCCTGGGGCCAGCCGATCATCTGCGCCATCGCCACGAACAGCAGCAACAGCGACAGACCGGTGATCACCTCGGGCATGACCAACGGCGCGGTCACCAGGCCGCCGAACAGCGTGCGGCCCTTGAACTGGCTGATGCGCGTCAGCACGAACGCCGCCAATGTACCCAGCGCCACGGCCGCGACGGCCGTGTAGCAGGCGATTTCCAGGGAACGCGCCACCGAGCCCATCAACTGGGTGTTGTCCAGCAGGCCCACGTACCACTTGATCGACCAACCGCCCCACACCGTCACCAGCTTGGATTCGTTGAACGAGTAGATCACCAGGATCAGCATCGGCAGGTAGATGAACAACAACCCCGCCACCAGCATGAAGCTTGAGAAACTGACGCGCTTCATATCTTGCCCTCCATCTCTTTGGCTTGGCTGCGGTTGAACAGGATGATCGGCACGATCAGGATCGCCAGCATCACCACCGCCAGGGCAGAAGCCACCGGCCAGTCACGGTTGTTGAAGAATTCTTGCCACAACACTTTACCGATCATCAGGGTTTCCGGGCCGCCGAGCAGTTCCGGGATCACGAACTCGCCCACCACCGGGATGAAGACCAGCATGCAACCGGCGATGATGCCGTTCTTGGACAGCGGCACGGTGATCTTCCAGAAGCTGTTGAAGGTGCTCGAACCCAGGTCCGAGGCAGCTTCCAGCAGGCTCTGGTCATGTTTCACCAGGTTGGCGTACAGCGGCAGGATCATGAACGGCAGGTACGAATAGACCACGCCGATATACACCGCGATGTTGGTGTTGAGGATCTGCAGCGGCTCGTTGATCAGCCCGATGGACATCAGGAAGCTGTTGAGCAAGCCGTTGTTGCTGAGGATGCCCATCCACGCGTACACGCGGATCAGGATCGCGGTCCAGGTCGGCATCATGATCAGCAGCACGAGGACGGTCTGCATCTCTTTGCGCGCACTGGCAATCGCATAGGCCATCGGGTAGCCGATCACCAGGCACAGCAGGGTGCTGAAGAACGCCATCTTCAGCGAGCCCAGGTACGCGGCGATGTACAACTCATCGTCGCCGAGCATCGCGTAGTTGGCCAGGTTCAGCACCAGTTGCAGCTTCTGCTCAACGAAGGTGTAGATCTCGGTGTAAGGCGGGATCGCCACGTCGGCTTCGGCAAAGCTGATCTTCAGGACGATGAAGAACGGCAGCATGAAGAACAGGAACAGCCAGAGGAAAGGGATCCCGATGACCACATGCCGGCCACCGGGGGTTATTCGTTGCAGCTGGCGCTTGAATTTTTTCATGTTCATGAGCGAAGTACCACGCCGCTGTCGTCTTCCCACCACACGTACACCTGATCACCCCAGGTTGGGCGCTGGCCACGGCGTTCGGCGTTGGCGACGAAGGATTGCACGAGCTTGCCGCTCGGCAACTCGACGTAGAACACCGAGTGGCCGCCGAGGTAGGCGATGTCGTGGACCTTGCCGCTGGACCAGTTGTGCTCGCAGGTCGGCATTTGAGTGGTGACCAGCAGTTTTTCCGGGCGGATGGCGTAGGTCACCGACTTGTCTTCCACCGAAGTGGCGATGCCGTAGCCAACGTAGATGTCGCGGTCCAGGTCCGGGCACTTGAGCACTGCGTGGCCTTCAGCGTCGTCGACCACCTGGGTGTCGAAGATGTTGACGTTGCCGATGAACTCGCACACTAGGCGGCTGGTCGGCGTCTCGTAGATGTCGACCGGGCTGCCGATCTGCGCGATCCAGCCCAGGTGCATGATCGCGATGCGCTCGGCCATGGTCATGGCCTCTTCCTGGTCGTGGGTCACCATCACGCAGGTCACGCCGACGCGCTCGATGATTTCCACCAGTTCCAGCTGCATCTGCGAACGCAGTTTCTTGTCCAGCGCCCCCATCGGCTCATCGAGCAGCAGCAGTTTCGGGCGCTTGGCCAGGGAACGGGCCAGGGCCACACGCTGGCGCTGGCCACCGGACAACTGGTGCGGCTTGCGCTTGGCGTACTGGCTCATCTGCACCAGCTTGAGCATCTCGGCCACGCGGGCGTCGACTTCGGCCTTGGGGATCTTGTCCTGTTGCAGGCCAAACGCGATGTTCTGCGCCACGGTCATGTGCGGGAACAGCGCGTAGGACTGGAACATCATGTTGATCGGCCGCTCGTAGGGCGGCATGTCGGTGATGTCCACACCGTCGAGGTAGATGCGACCCTCGGTTGGGCGCTCGAAACCTGCGAGCATGCGCAACAAGGTGGATTTGCCCGAACCCGAACCGCCGAGCAAGGCGAAGATCTCGCCTTTCTTGATTTCCAGGGACACATCGTCCACGGCAATCGTCTCGTCGAACTTCTTCGTGACCCGGTCGATTTTGACCAGCACCTTTTTCGGTGTCTGGTCGCCCTCGAGGGCTTTCTTATAGGCGCCGGAGGCAACTGCCATTTACGAAACTCCCAAAAAAAAGAGTGCAGTTCGCCCGACGCGGGCGAACCCAGGATAGTTTGAGCCTTACTTGCCCGTCTTGACCTTGGTCCAGCTACGGGTCATTAAACGCTGCACTTTCGGGGGTAGCTCGAAGTTGACAAATGTCCGGTCGAGAACCGCCTGCGGTGGGTAAACCGCTTCGTCGGTGCGTATCGATTGCTCCATCAGTGCGTCCGCCCCTGGGTTAGGGTTGGCATAACCGACGTAATCACTGACCTGAGCGATAACCTCAGGTTGCAGTAAATAGTTGATGAAGGCGTGGGCTTCTTTAACGTTGGTCGCGTCCTTGGGGATCGCCAGCACGTCAAACCACAGGTTGCCGCCTTCTTTCGGAATCGCGTAGGCGATGTTCACGCCCTTGCCCGCCTCGGCTGCGCGGGCCTTGGCCTGGAACACATCGCCGGAGAACCCGGCCGCCACGCAGATGTTGCCGTTGGCCAGGTCGGAGATGTATTTGGAAGAATGGAAGTAGGTCACATAAGGCCGCACTTTCAGCAGTTTCGCTTCGGCCTTCTTGTAGTCTTCGGGGTTCTCGCTGTTGGGGTTCAGGCCCATGTAGTTGAGCACCGCCGGCAGCATTTCATCTGCCGAGTCCATGAAGGACACGCCGCACGTCGCGAGCTTTTTCATGTTTTCCGGCTCGAACAGCACGGCCCAGGAGTCGATCTTGTCGACGCCCAGCACTTCTTTGACTTTATCGACGTTGTAACCGATGCCGTTGGTGCCCCACAGGTACGGCACGGCGTATTGGTTGCCCGGGTCGTTCTTTTCCAGGCGCTTGAGCAGCGCCGGGTCGAGGTTGGCGTAGTGAGTCAGCAACGACTTGTCGAGCTTCTGGAACGCCCCGGCCTTGATCTGTTTGCCGAGGAAGTGATTGGACGGCACCACCACGTCGTAACCGGTACGTCCGGCCAGCAACTTGCCTTCCAGGGTTTCGTTGGAATCAAACACGTCATACACAGGCTTGATACCGGAGGCCTTTTCAAAGTTGGCCAGGGTGTCGGGGCCGATGTAGTCCGACCAGTTATAAACATGCACAGTCGATGCGGCCTGCACGCTGACAGCCAGCGTGATACCTGCACCTACCAGCAAGGCTTGGCGAAATAAAGAAAATGGCAAGTGGAGGTCCTCTTAAATAGTTGGGCCCAAAGTTGTTGCCCGGCAACAAAACCGGCGCGCAACTTACCCTCGATAAACCGATCCGGCAAAACTTTCTGTCATTTAATTACTGTACGGCTGCCGCTCTTTGTAGGAGCGAGCTTGCTCGCGAAGAACTCACAGGCAACGCGGGCGACCAGAGGCGCTGCGTTATCGTTGAGGATTTTCGCGAGCAAGCTCGCTCCTACAGGTTTCCTCGCTTATTTGCCCGATTTGATTTTGGTCCAGCTACGGGTCATTTCACGCTGAGTCGCCGCCGGCAAGTCGGCAATGGCATACAGCTTGGCTTGCACGTCCGCTGGCGGGTAGATGCCTGGGTCGCTGGTGATGTCTTTGTCGACCAATGCGGTGGCTTTCTCGTTACCGTTCGGGAAACGCACGCTGTTGGTGATCGCAGCCATGACTTTCGGCTCGAGCAGGTAGTTCATGAACTTGTAGGCCGCTTCGACGTTTTCGGCATCTTTAGGGATGGCGACCATGTCATAGAAACTGCCGGCGCCTTCCTTCGGAATGTCATACGCCACTTTGACCTTGCCACCGGCTTCAGCCGCGCGGGATTTGGCCTGCTGGATGTCACCCGAGTAACCCACGGCTACGCAGATGTTGCCGTTGGCCAGGTCGGAGATGTACTTGGACGAGTGGAAGTAGCCGATCGAAGGACGGATCTTCAGGAACAGGTCTTCAGCTTGCTTGAGGTCGGCTTTCTTCTGGCTGTCGGTCGGCAGGCCCAGGTAATGCAGCGCGATCGGCAGCATTTCGGTTGGCGAATCGAGGAAGCTCACACCGCAGCTCTTGAGCTTGGCGATGTTTTCCGGCTTGAGCAGGATGTCCCACGAATCGATCTTGTCGACGCCCAGCGCGGCCTTGACCTTCTCCGGGTTGTAACCGATGCCGATCGAACCCCACATGTACGGGAAAGCGTGCTTGTTGTCCGGGTCGCTGACCGACACGGCCTTGAGCAGCGACGTGTTCAGGTTTTCGTAGTTGGACAGCTTGGACTTGTCCAGCTCCTGGTAGACGCCGGCCTTGATCTGCTTGGCGAGGAAGTTGTTCGACGGTACGACGATGTCGTAACCGGACTTGCCTGCCAGCAACTTGGCTTCAAGGGTCTCGTTGCTGTCGAATACGTCGTACACCACTTTGATGCCCGACTCTTTTTCAAAGTTGGCGATGGTGTCCGGAGCAATGTAGTCGGACCAGTTATAGACGTGCAGCACTTTATCGTCTGCCTGGGCCGCGCCCGCCATTGCGCCCATCAGGGACAACGCGAGGAGGGTCTTGCCAGCGTTCTTCAAACCTAATGCCTTCATTTGGTGATGCTCCAATTTTCTTTTTTGGGCCGCAGCATGCTTCATCGATACACAGCTGTTCGGCAGCCCGTCGAAGGGCAGCAAAACAGGACAACAGTCTGGCAACTTAGGGGGCCGGCTTTCAACTAACCCCCCACTTTTATAACTGCCCGAACGCAGCACCCGAGAGTCACTGCGTTCTGAGCCTAGCACTTAGCCCTGCAATGCCGCCAAAGTCAGGTCCAGGCAATGACGAGCCTTGGTCACCAGCTCGTCGATTTCGGTCTTGCTGATCACCAGCGGCGGCGAAATGATCATGGTGTCACCCACGGCGCGCATGATCAGGCCATTCTCGAAGCAGAAGGTTCGGCAGATCATGCCAACACCGCGGCCTTCGTAACGCTTGCGCGTCGCTTTGTCCTGAACCAGTTCAATCGCACCGAGCATGCCGACACCACGCACTTCACCCACCAACGGATGATCAGCCAGCTCCCTCAGACGTTTCTGCAAATACGGTGCCGTTTCATCATGCACACGCTTAATAATTTGTTCATCGCGCATGATGCGGATGTTTTCCAGAGCGACCGCCGCGGCCACCGGGTGACCGGAGTAGGTGAAGCCGTGGTTGAAATCGCCGCCTTCATTCAGCACCGCCACCACCTCGTCGCGCACGATCAGGCCACCCATCGGGATGTAGCCCGAGGTCAGGCCCTTGGCGATGGTCATCATGTCCGGCTTGAGGTCGTAGAAATCGCTGCCGAACCACTCGCCGGTACGGCCGAAACCGCAGATCACCTCGTCGGCGACGAACAGGATGTCGTACTTGGCGAGGATTTCCTTGATGCGCGGCCAGTAGCTGTCCGGCGGCACGATCACGCCACCGGCGCCCTGGATCGGCTCGGCAATGAAGGCGCCGACGTTGTCCACGCCCAGTTCCAGAATCTTCGCCTCCAGCTGGTTGGCGGCCCACACACCGAACTCTTCGGGGCTCATGTCGCCGCCTTCGCCAAACCAGTACGGCTGGGCGATGTGGACGATGCCCGGGATCGGCAGATCGCCCTGCTCATGCATATAAGTCATGCCGCCGAGGCTGGCGCCGGCCACGGTGGAGCCGTGGTAGCCATTCTTGCGGCTGATGATGATTTTCTTGTTCGGCTGGCCCTTGATCGCCCAATAGTGGCGGACCATGCGC
The DNA here is from genome assembly GCF_021233075.1 of Pseudomonas sp. 7-41. Taxonomy (NCBI): domain Bacteria; kingdom Pseudomonadati; phylum Pseudomonadota; class Gammaproteobacteria; order Pseudomonadales; family Pseudomonadaceae; genus Pseudomonas; species Pseudomonas sp. 7-41. The sequence continues at coordinate 6,519,796 of NZ_CP089551.1, forward strand.
AACATGGTGTCGTTGCCTTCGGAGCCGGAACCGGTGAAGAACACGTGGTTCATGCCGGCCGGTGCAACGTCGGAGATCGCCTTGGCCAGTTCCAGTACCGGCGGGTGGGCGGTCTGGAAGAACAGGTTGTAGTACGGCAGTTCTTTCATCTGCTTGGCGGCGGCGTCAGCCAGTTCATCGCGACCGTAACCGATCGCCACGCACCACAGGCCGGCCATGCCGTCGAGGATCTTGTTGCCTTCGCTGTCCCACAAGTAAACGCCGTGGGCTTTAGTAATGATCCGTGGGCCTTTCTCTTTCAACTGCTTGAAGTCGCTGAACGGCGCCAGGTGGTGATCACTGCTCAAGGCTTGCCATTCACGGGTTTGCGGGTTGTTGCTGGACATACCAATCTCCTAGACTTTTCAGTGGAGGGCGCGCCGTTCAACGGGCGCGCCCGGCGCATCAGACGGCGAAGAGCAGGAACTCCCGCTCCCACGAACTGATCACGCGCTTGAAGTTTTCATGCTCGGCCCGCTTGACCGCGACGTAGCCAGTGATGAATTTGTGACCCAGGTATTTCTCGATGGTCTTGCTGTTTTCCATACGTTCCAGGGCGTCTTCGATGGTCAACGGCAGGCGCAGGTTGCGCCGCTCGTAACCACGGCCGACGACCGGCGCGCTTGGGTTGTGCCCTTCGACCATGCCGATGTAGCCGCACAACAGGCTGGCGGCGATCGCCAGGTACGGGTTGGCGTCTGCGCCCGGCAGGCGGTTTTCCACGCGACGGTTCTGCGGGCCGGCATCCGGTACGCGCAGGCCGACGGTGCGGTTCTCTTCGCCCCACTCCACGTTCACCGGCGCCGAAGTGTCCGGCAGGAAGCGGCGGAACGAGTTCACGTTGGGGGCAAACAGCGGCAGCAATTCGGGGATGAATTTCTGCAGGCCGCCAATGTGGTTGAGGAACAGTTGGCTCATGGTCCCGTCTTCATTGGAGAAGACGTTCTTGCCGGTGGCGATGTCGATGATGCTCTGGTGCAGGTGCATCGCGCTGCCGGGCTCGCCGGTCATCGGCTTGGCCATGAAGGTGGCGGCCACGTCGTGCTTGAGCGCGGCTTCACGCATGGTGCGCTTGAACACCAGGATCTGGTCGGCCAGGGACAGCGCGTCGCCGTGACGGAAGTTGATTTCCATCTGCGCCGTGCCGTCCTCGTGGATCAGGGTGTCGAGGTCCAGCTCCTGCAGTTCGCACCAGTCGTAGACGTCCTCGAACAGCGGGTCGAATTCGTTGGCCGCTTCTATAGAGAACGACTGCCGACCGGTTTCCGGGCGCCCGGAACGGCCGATCGGCGGTTGCAGCGGGAAGTCCGGGTCTTCGCAGCGCTTGGTCAGGTAGAACTCCATCTCCGGCGCCACGATCGGCTGCCAGCCTTTGTCGGCGTAGAGCTTGAGGACTTTCTTGAGCACGTTGCGCGGCGACAGCTCGATCGGGTTGCCTTGCTTGTCGTAGGTGTCGTGGATCACCTGGGCGGTAGGCTCGATGGCCCACGGCACCAGGAACACCGCGTTCTGGTCGGGGCGGCAGATCATGTCGATGTCGGCCGGGTCGAGCAATTCGTAATAGATGTCGTCTTCGACATAGTCGCCGGTCACGGTCTGCAACAGAACGCTCTCGGGCAGGCGCATGCCTTTCTCGGCGATGAACTTGTTGGTCGGCGAGATCTTGCCCCGGGTGATACCGGTGAGGTCGCCAATCATGCATTCGACTTCTGTGATCTTGTGGTCTTTCAACCAATCGGTGAGCTGGTCGAGGTTGTTACTCATAAATGCCTCTGGGCTGGGTTTCCTGACGTTCATTAAAGGTCAGGCGTCGGTTGACGCATCGGCGTCGCTGGTTCATCAGAGTGGGAGCTTAACCGCCATTTGGGGTGCCGTTGCACTCCTAAAGCAAAAGGCTTGCCTCCCGTGCAGGATAATGAGCGGCAACCGCAAAAAAGGCAGGACCGGCGTCATGAAAAGGGCGAGTACAAGAAAATGAACGGGGCACGCGAACAGCGTCCTGGCCGTCAAGAATAATGGCCGGATCGAAGGGGCTTATCGGGGATGGAATCATCAATGGGAATGCGCGTTCGCAACATTCGACACGGATCTGAAAAGCATGCAGACCGACCTGTTTCGCGCAGGTGGTGATGCCGATTAACGGCAGGCCAGACATGAAGCACCCCGGTATTATTGCTGTTATGGGTTTGAATCGAGCTTAGCCTTGTTCATTTTTTTACACAACACCCCCGTAAAAAATACAACACGGCCCGCTCAAGCCTGCTAGTCCCAAGCCGGGCAACCGAGCAAAACCGCCCCAAAAAGCCCCAAAAAAGCCCTCATGGCGCTTTTTTGGGGCAAAAAAGGCCTCGCTTGACTTCGGCATGCCGTTCGGGTTGACTGAAACCTGAAAAGATCAATGATTGATATTTTTAACAACAAAGGTGTTGCATCATGTCGGTACCCCCGCGTGCCGTTCAGCTTAACGAAGCGAACGCGTTCCTTAAGGATCATCCTGAGGTTCTGTACGTAGACCTTCTAATTGCGGATATGAATGGTGTGGTGCGCGGTAAGCGCATCGAACGCACCAGCCTCCACAAGGTTTACGAGAAAGGCATTAACTTGCCTGCCTCTTTATTTGCCCTGGATATCAACGGCTCAACGGTGGAAAGCACCGGCCTGGGCCTGGACATCGGTGATGCTGACCGAATCTGTTATCCAATCCCCGACACCCTGTGCAATGAACCTTGGCAAAAGCGCCCGACCGCGCAACTGCTGATGACCATGCACGAAATTGAAGGTGAACCTTTCTTCGCCGATCCGCGCGAAGTACTGCGTCAGGTTGTAAGCAAATTCGACGACCTCGGTCTGACTATCTGCGCTGCCTTCGAGCTTGAGTTCTACCTGATCGACCAGGAGAACGTGAACGGCCGCCCACAACCGCCCCGCTCGCCGATCTCCGGCAAACGCCCGCACTCGACACAGGTCTACCTGATCGACGACCTCGACGAATATGTCGACTGCCTCCAGGACATCCTGGAAGGTGCCAAAGAGCAAGGCATCCCGGCTGATGCCATCGTCAAGGAAAGTGCCCCGGCGCAGTTCGAAGTGAACCTGCACCACGTGGCCGACCCGATCAAGGCCTGCGACTACGCGGTACTGCTCAAGCGCCTGATCAAGAACATCGCCTACGACCATGAGATGGACACCACCTTCATGGCCAAGCCTTACCCAGGCCAGGCAGGCAACGGTTTGCACGTACACATTTCGATCCTGGACAAGGACGGCAAGAACATCTTTGCCAGCGAGGATCCCGAGCAGAACGCCGCATTGCGTCACGCGATCGGCGGTGTGCTGGAGACCCTACCCGCCCAAATGGCGTTCCTGTGCCCCAACGTCAACTCCTACCGTCGTTTCGGCGCACAGTTCTACGTGCCGAACTCGCCGTGCTGGGGCCTGGACAACCGCACCGTGGCGATCCGCGTGCCGACCGGCGCGGCCGACTCCGTGCGTATCGAACACCGCGTGGCCGGTGCCGATGCCAACCCCTACCTGCTGATGGCTTCGGTCCTGGCGGGCGTACACCACGGCCTGACCAACAAGATCGAACCGGGCGCGCCAGTGGAAGGCAACAGCTACGAGCAGAACGAACAAAGCCTGCCGAACAACCTGCGCGATGCCCTGCGCGAGTTGGACGACAGCGAGGTGATGGCCAAGTACATCGATCCTAAATACATCGATATCTTCGTCGCCTGTAAGGAAAGTGAGCTGGAAGAGTTCGAACACTCCATCTCCGACCTTGAGTACAACTGGTACCTGCATACCGTGTAAGCGCTGGTTGCACTGAAAAAACGTCGCAGGCCTTTGGTCTGTGGCGTTTTTTTATGGGTTGCTTTTGGTAGACCGAGTTGGCCGCCATCGGGAGCAAGCTCCCTCCCACATTTGAACGAGTTTTCCTGAAGAAACCGGTTCGAGTGTGAGAGGGAGCTTGCTCCCGATGGCGGCCTGGCAGACAACACCGGCTCCTGCTCATACAATGCCCGCTGCCTTGTAGGAGACTTCCATGACCACCCGCCCCGCCGCCCCTCGCAAACCCCGCGCCCGCAGCCAGGCCCGGATCGACGCGATCCTCGACGCCGCCCGCACGTTGCTGGCGTCCGAAGGCGTGGCCGGTTTGTCGATCTACAGCGTGGCCGAGCGCGCACAGATTCCGCCGTCGTCGGTGTACCACTTTTTCGCCAGCGTGCCGGCGCTGCTGGAAGCGTTGACCGCTGACGTCCATGCGGCATTCCGCGCCGCAATCCAGGCGCCCATCGCGCATGATTCACTCAAGTATTGGCGCGACCTGTCTTACATCGTCGAACAGCGCATGCTCACCATCTACAGCAACGACGCCGCCGCCCGCCAGCTGATCCTGACCCAGCACGGGCTGACCGAAGTGAATCAGGCCGACCGCCAGCACGATCTGGAGTTGGGTGACTTGATGCTGGCCGTGTTCAACCGGCATTTCGAAGTGCCGACCCTGCCCACCGATGTGGACGTGTTCGCGCTGGCGCTGGAATTGAGTGATCGCGTGTATGCGCGTTCGGTGCATCAGCATGGGCTGATCACGCCGCGCATGGCTGAGGAAGGCATGCGCGTGTTCGATGCATATGTGGGGCTTTATCTGCCGGCGTATTTGCCCAAGCGGGGCGTCACTGTCTGATGGATGTGTTGTCTGGCAGGGCCTCATCGGGAGCAAGCTCCCTCCCACATGTGACCGAGTTTTCCTGAAGAAACCGGTTCGAATGTGGGAGGGAGCTTGCTCCCACATGTGATCGAGTTTTCCTGAAGAAACCGGTTCGAATGTGGGAGGGAGCTTGCTTCCACATGTGACCGAGTTTTCCTGAAGAAACCGGTTCGAATGTGGGAGGGAGCTTGCTCCCGATAGCGCCCTCAAGTGATCACAACTTGGCGATCGACACCTCGGTGGATTTGACGAAGGCAATCACCTCGCTGCCGATCACCAGCTCCAACTCCTTGACCGAACGGGTGGTGATCACCGACGTCACGATCCCGGACGCGGTCTGCACGTCGATTTCCGAGAGCACGTCGCCTTCGACGATTTCCTTGACGGTGCCTTTGAACTGGTTACGCACGTTGATGGCTTTGATAGTCATGTCGTTTTTCCTTCATGGGACAAGTGAGTTATTGCGCCCACCGCAATTGCGTGGGCAACGGTGAAACGGGTTCGGGTTCCGGCGGGGTGCCGGGCAGCGACAGCACACGGTTGAGCACCTGCGCTTCGAGCGCAGCCAGGCGATGCGAGCCTCGGGCGCGTGGACGCGGCAGGTCGACAATCAGGTCGAGGCCGATTTCGCCGTCTTCGATCAGGATCACCCGGTCGGCAATGGCCACGGCTTCGCTGACGTCGTGGGTTACCAGCAACACGGTGAAACCATGCTTCTGCCAGAGGCTTTCGATCAGTTGCTGCATCTCGATGCGGGTCAACGCATCCAGCGCGCCCAACGGCTCATCGAGCAACAACAGACGCGGCTGATGAATCAACGCACGCGCCAGGGCCACACGCTGCTTCTGGCCACCGGACAAGGCCGCCGGCCACTCATTCGCACGCTCGGCCAGGCCGACCGCTTCGAGCGCTTCCAGCGCCTTGGGACGCCAGTTGCCCTTGAGGCCGAGGCCGACGTTGTCGATGATCTTTTTCCACGGCAGCAGACGCGCTTCCTGGAACATCAACCGCGTGTCTTCGATCGCCGCGCCAAGCGGCGCGGAGCCGGCCAGCAGCTCACCGCTGCTGGCCTTGTCGAGGCCGGCGAGCAGGCGCAGCAAGGTACTTTTACCGCAGCCACTGCGGCCGACCACGGCAACGAACTGGCCCGCCGGAATATGCAGGTCGATGCCCTTGAGCACTTCCCGCGCGCCAAAGGCCTTGCGCAATTTGCGCACCGCCAGGGGAATCCCCTTCAGCAGGCGCGGAGGTTGTTGAGCGGTCATGCCGCACCTCCTTTATTCACTTGATAAGCCGGATGCCAGCGCAGCCACACACGCTCCAGGCCGCGCGCTGCGAGGTCGGCCAGCTTGCCGAGAATCGCGTACATGACGATGGCCAGCACCACCACGTCGGTTTGCAGGAATTCACGGGCGTTCATCGCCAGGTAACCGATACCGGAACTGGCCGAAATGGTTTCCGCCACGATCAGCGTCAGCCACATGAAGCCCAGGGCAAAACGCACGCCCACCAGGATCGACGGCAGCGCGCCCGGCAGGATCACCTGGCGGAACAGGCTGAAGCCAGACAAGCCGTAGCTGCGGGCCATTTCCACCAGTGCCGGGTCGACGTTGCGGATGCCGTGGTAGGTGTTGAGGTAGATCGGGAACAGCGTGCCGAGGGCGACCAGGAAAATCTTCGCAGTCTCGTCAATGCCGAACCACAGGATCACCAGCGGGATCAACGCCAGGTGCGGCACGTTGCGGATCATCTGCACCGAGCTGTCCAGCAGGCGCTCGCCCCACGTCGACAGGCCGGTGATAAAGCCCAGGGCCAGACCGATGCTGCCACCGATCACAAAACCCAGGCCCGCGCGCCAGCCGCTGATGGCCAGGTGCGTCCAGATTTCACCGCTGCGTACCAGGTTGACCCCGGCCTCGATCACCGCGCTCGGCGCCGGCAGAATCCGCGTCGACAACCAACCCGCCGACACCGACAACTGCCACACCGCCAACAGCAACACCGGCAGCACCCAAGGCGCCACGCGATGGCTCAGTTTTTCCACATTCATGGCGCCACCTCAGCTCTGCGACGCCGCTTTGGGAAGGATGTCGTTGGCGACCATCTCGCCGAACGGGCTCACGTAGCCGGCACTTTTCGGCAACTCGGGGCGTTCGATATCCAGGTGCGGGAACAGCAACTCGGCGACGCGATACGATTCTTCCAGGTGTGGATAACCGGAGAAGATAAAGGTGTCGATGCCCAGCGCCGCGTATTCCTTGACCCGCGCCGCAACCGTCGGGCCATCGCCCACCAGCGCGGTGCCGGCCCCGCCGCGCACCAGGCCGACGCCGGCCCACAGGTTGGGGCTGACTTCGAGGTTGTCGCGGCTGCCGCCATGCAAGGCCGCCATGCGCTGCTGGCCGACCGAATCAAAGCGCGCCAGCGAGGCCTGGGCGCGGGCGATGGTGTCGTCGTCCAGGTGCGAGATCAGTTTGTCGGCGGCTTTCCAGGCTTCATCGTTGGTTTCGCGCACGATCACATGCAGACGAATACCGAAGCGCACCGTGCGCCCGAGTTTCGCGGCCTTGGCCCGCACCTGTTCGATTTTTTCCGCAACCGCGGCCGGTGGCTCGCCCCAGGTCAGCACCATGTCCACCTGTTCGGCCGCCAGGTCCTGCGCGGCTTCGGAAGAGCCGCCGAAGTACAGCGGCGGACGCGGTTGCTGGATCGGCGGGTAAAGCAGTTTGGCGCCTTTGACGCTGATGTGTTCGCCGTCGTAATCCACGGTTTCGCCTTCCAGCACGCGACGCCAGATGCGGGTGAACTCCACCGAGGCCTGGTAGCGTTCTTCGTGACTGAGGAACAGACCGTCGCCGGCCAATTCTTCCGGGTCACCGCCGGTCACCAGGTTGAACAGCGCACGGCCGCCGGACAGGCGATCGAGGGTCGCGGCCTGACGTGCGGCCACCGTCGGCGAAATGATCCCGGGGCGCAGCGCGACCAGGAACTTCAGACGCTGGGTCACCGGGATCAGCGAAGCGGCCACCAGCCACGAGTCTTCGCAGGAACGCCCGGTGGGGATCAGCACCCCGCCGAAGCCAAGGCGGTCGGCCGCCTGGGCCACTTGCTGCAGATAACCGTGGTCGACGGCGCGAGCGCCTTCGGCGGTGCCAAGGTAATGACCGTCGCCGTGGGTAGGCAGGAACCAGAAAATAGTGAGGCTCATGGAGTTGTCTCCTGAAGAAGTCGGATTACGGCGCGTTGGCCACGGCGGCAGGTGGCGTCCAGATCACGTCCTTGATGCTCAAGGGTTTGGGGATCAATTTGAGTTGGTAGAAGCTGTCGGCAATCTTCTGCTGCGCGGCGACCACCGCCGGGGTCAGGAACAGCGCGCCATAGCCCTGGCGTTTCACCGAGGTCAGGGTGATGTCAGCCGGCAGGCCGAGCAGCGGCGCGACCTGTTCGGTGACTTGCTGCGGGTTGGCCTTGGACCACTCGCCCACCGCGCGCACTTCTTCCACCAGCGCCTTGATCACTTCGGGGTGTTTTTCGGCGTAGGGCCTGGTGGCCAGGTAGAACTGGTGGTTGTCGGCAATCCCGCTGCCGTCACGCAAGGTGCGGGCTTGCAGTTGTTTCTCGGCGGCGGCCTGGTACGGGTCCCAGATGACCCAGGCGTCTACGCTGCCACGCTCGAACGCGGCACGCGCATCGGCGGGCGGCAGGAACACGGTCTGCACATCGGTGTATTTCAGGCCGGCATCTTCCAGGGCCCGCACCAGCAGGTAGTGAACGTTGGAGCCCTTGTTGAGCACGACTTTCTTGCCCTTGAGCTCGGCCACCGATTTGATCGGCGAGTCTTTCGGCACCAGGATCGCTTCACTGGTCGGCGCCGGCGGTTCGTAGGCCACGTAGAGCAGATCGGCACCGGCGGCCTGGGCGAATACCGGCGGGGTTTCGCCAGTGACACCGAAGTCGATCGAGCCGACATTCAGGCCTTCGAGCAATTGCGGGCCGCCCGGGAACTCGGTCCACTGCACCTGCACACCGTCGGCGGCCAGGCGCTTTTCCAGGGTGCCCTTGGCCTTGAGCAGCACCAGGGTGCCGTATTTCTGATAGCCGATCCGCAGGGTTTCGGCAGCGTGGGCTTGAACAATGGCGCCGAAGGACACAGCCGCAGCAAACAGTGCGACCAGACCACGACGCAAGATGACAGTGAGCATGGCGCTCTCTCCAAAAATGCGATTGGGGGGTTGGCTGCACCTGCTTGGCCGTTGGCGGCTGAGTAAGGTGAGTACTTCGTGAATCGGTAAGGCTTAAATGCTCCAGCGAGCACTCAACAAACGTTCATTCAACACATGCGGGTCCAGCGGTTTCGGGCGACGGGCCATGGCGGCGTAGAAAGTTTCCAGAGCCTCGCTCAAGCGTTGTTCGAGGACCGGCACCAGTTGCGCCTGGGCACTGCCTTCGCCGTAAGCGATCTGGCTGTCTTCGGCAAAGATCCCGTGGAGCAATTCCTGGGCTTTGAGCGCCGACAGCACCGGCTTCAATGCGTAGTCCACCGCCAGCATGTGGGCGATGCTGCCGCCGGTGGCGATGGGCAATACCACCTTGTGGGCCAGGGCGCGTTCGGGCAGCAGGTCGAGCACGGTTTTCAGCGCGCCCGAGAACGAGGCCTTGTACACCGGCGTGGCGATCACCAGGCCGTCGGCATTGGCCACTTGTTGCAACAAGTCGATGACTTTGGGGCTGTCGAAGCGCGCATGCAGCAAGTCTTCGGCCGGGAAGTCCCGTATCTGATAACTCACCACTTCCACGCCCTGCTGTTGCAGCCACTGACGGGTTTTATCCAGCAAGACCCCGGAGCGGGAACGCTGACTGGGACTGCCTCCAAGTGTTACGACCAGCATGTAGGAAATTCCTTTAGCAAGTGTCGGCGGTTCGCTGTGTGGCGATGGCGCCAAGATGGAACAGACCATATCAGCAGATTTATATATCCATAAATCTTATTTTTTCATTTGTTTATTCCTTAAAAGAATAAACCATCCATCAATCGCCAGGCGAAAAAAAAGGCCGTCGAAACGGCCTCAAAACCCCTGCCATGTGAGTACACAGCGTCTATCTGTAGGAGCGAGCCTGCTCGCGAAAACCGTCAACGATGACGCAGGCTTTCTGGATGTCCGCAGTAACCGCGCATGCTTCGCGAGCAAGCTCGCTCCTACAGGTAATTCAGCGATTGGGTTGCGGTGTCAGCCGCAGATACGGCTTCACCGCCCGATACCCTTTGGGAAAGCGTTTCTTGATTTCTTCCTCGTCCTTGAGCGACGGCACGATCACCACTTCATCGCCGTCCTGCCAGTTGGCGGGCGTGGCGACTTTGTAGTTGTCGGTCAGTTGCAACGAGTCGATGACCCGCAGGATTTCGTGGAAGTTGCGCCCGGTGCTGGCTGGGTAGGTGATCGTCAGGCGGATCTTCTTGTGCGGGTCGATCACGAACAAGGAACGCACGGTGAGGGTGTCACTGGCGTTCGGGTGGATCAGGTCGTAGAGGTCCGAGACCTTGCGGTCGGCGTCGGCCAGGATCGGGAAGTTGACGACCGTGTTCTGGGTTTCGTTGATGTCTTCGATCCACTTGAGGTGCGAGTCCACCGGGTCTACCGACAGGGCGATGGCCTTGACGCCACGCTTGGCGAATTCGTCCTTGAGCTTGGCGGTGAAGCCCAGCTCGGTGGTGCATACCGGCGTGAAGTCCGCCGGGTGGGAAAACAGCACACCCCAGCTGTCGCCCAGCCACTCGTGGAAACGAATCTTGCCGGCGCTGGAATCCTGTTCGAAGTCGGGGGCGATGTCGCCCAGTCTTAGGCTCATGGTGTGGCTCCTGATGAGTGCTTATGGAGCCCACTGTGCATGGATTACGGATTATTTAAAAAGAATAAATATCGATTTATTTAGACGATATAGGAATATTAAAAATGTGTTCACTGGACCTTGAAACAGGCGAGAGTCAACATTCCGTCCAAGGTTCGAGAAGGCCTTGAGACGCTGTAAAAAGAGGGGTTCAGGAAGGGCTTGCGGGGGTTGAGCCCGACTTGAAAAACAAGACACCTTGCCCGGCATTGCGCCGGGCAAGGTTTTACAGGCTTACAACAGTGGGATCGAGTAGCTGACGATCAGGCGGTTTTCGTCCTGGTCGCGAGTCGCAACGTCGGTGCGCCACATAGCGTTTTTCCAGGCAACACCGAGGTTTTTCAGTGGGCCTTGTGGAATAACGTAAGCCAGGCTGATGTCACGTTCCCATTCAGACTTGTCACCAGTGGTGGTCTGAATGTTGGTGCCTTTCAGGTAAACCACACCCGCGGTCAGGCCAGGCACACCCACTTGGGCGAAGTCATAAGCGTAACGCGCTTGCCAGGTACGCTCGCCGGCACGGGCGAACTTCTGGATTTGCATGTCGGTAGTGATGCTGGCCGACGAACCGTCACCTTGGTTCAGCCAAGGGAAGTCACTGTCACCCTTGGTGTACTGATAACCGCCACCGAAGGTGTGGCCGCTGACCGAGTACAGTGCCAGGTAGCTGTACAGGTCGTTGTCGACCTTACCGCTGGTAACCGGCTTGGCGCCATCGTTGTAGTAACCGCTGGTGTAGTACGCAGAGTTGTTAGCGTTCTCACCGTTGTCGCGGCTGCGGTAGTAGCGCAGGTCACTTTTCAGCACGCCCGGGCCGATTGCCCAGTTGTGTACCAGGCCCAGGAAGTTCTGGGAGTAGAAATCTTTCAGCTCGCCGAAGTAGTACGAAGCGGTCAGATCCTTGGTGATCTTGTAGTCGGCACCGGCGTAGTAGAACTTGTTGCTGAATTTGCCGGTGTCATAGTTGGAGCTTTTGTTCGCGCCAGCAATCGACAGGTTTTCGTTGTTGCTGGAGTTACGGCCCTTGGCCGACTCGATTTGACCAGCGGTCAGAGTCAAGTCTTTGATTTCGTTAGAAACGATCTCGCCGCCCTGGAAGGTCTGAGGCAACAGGCGACCGTCGTTGGTCTTGATCACCGGGTTGTTTGGCTGCAGGGTGCCCAATTTTGCCACGGTCTGGGAAATCTTGATCTTACCGGTCAGACCCAGGCTAGCGTAGTCGTCGACAGCCTTGTTGCCGTCGCTTGGGAAGACGGTGCCGCCGGACGCAGTGCCGGTGTAGTTGCCGTGGTCTGCGCGGCTGGAGTCCAGACGCAGGCCGTACAGGCCAATGGCGTCAACGCCGAACTGAACGGTACCTTGGGTGAAACCCGAGATGAAACGCAGATCGAAGCCTTGGCCCCATTCGGCGTTCTTGCTACGGGTGTTCGAGGTAGACGATGGCTGGCCATCACGGTTGTCAGTGTTGATGTAGAAGTTACGCAGGCCCAGTGTGGCCTTACTGTCTTCGATAAAACCGGCGGCGCCTGCATGCTGGGCGATTGCCCCGAGTGCTACAGCCAATGCCAAGGTGGACTTCTTCATGTACCGCTCCTCTCATTTCTAATTTTTGTATTTCTTTGGTCTCAGGTCTAACGCCGGAGATCCACAGATGCGCGATTAGCGCCAGATAGTGACCGCCAAGTCAATCGTAACCTTGTGTGTCTACTACCTTCGTCTAATCGCAGTTTGTTTGGTCCTTGCAGGGTAATGAATTTTTCATACACCCAAAAAGAATTATTTCATTCTTTTTCATATGCTTTTGGAATAAGTCTCTGCATAAAGCAAGACGCGTCAGCATAGACGAACCTTTGCACAAGCTAATTCCTAAAAGGCATTTCTTGATCGCTTTTTAGATCTTTTTAGCTGAACGCACCGTCACATACGTCACCCAGGATCAAAAAGGCGACGCCATCATGGCCAAACGCCCATCTTCCCGTCAATTTGTTACAGTTTTTGTATCGCTAATATTTCATGCCGGCCTGAGAGCCGCTGATCGAGCCGTCTGGCAGCGAAAGCTTCGCGCAATTTATCCCTCTGCGCCTTGATCGTATCGGCTCAAAATCAAGAATCCTTAAACTTTAGTAGGGGGCACGGGTGGCACGATGACGCACCCCGGGGTTTGATCGACCACGTCATCGCTACGCCCTTCGCCCGTGGGACGTACCGATCTTCGAAGTGACGAGCTGGTTTGGCGGCGAACGCATCACCTCGGGTTAACGCAACGACCGAGGCCTGCATCGCAGGCAAACCAGCTCAGAGGCTGGGAGGGCGGGGTATTACAGGGCCTTCTCGAAAATCTTCGAGTTACGCTGATAGTTGTACAGCGATGCCCGCGCCGAAGGCAGGCGATCCACGCTGCTGGGCACAAAGCCGCGCTCGCGGAACCAGTGCGCCGTGCGCGTGGTGAGCACGAACAGGGTCTTCAACCCCTGCGCCCGGGCGCGAGCCTCGATGCGCTCGAGCAGTTCATCGCCGCGCCTGCCGTGGCGGTACTCCGGGTTGACTGCCAGGCACGCAAGCTCCCCCGCGTCCGAATCGGCGATCTGATACAGCGCCGCGCAGGCGATGATCATGCCTTCGCGTTCGACCACGCTGAACTGCTCGATCTCGCGCTCCAGCACTTCCCGCGAACGGCGTACCAGGATGCCCTGCTCTTCCAGCGGGCTGATCAGGTCGAGCAAGCCGCCGACGTCTTCGATCGCCGCCTCGCGCACCAGCTCGAATTGTTCCTGGGCCACCAGCGTACCGCCGCCATCACGGGTGAACAGTTCGGTGAGCAGCGCACCGTCTTCGACATAGCTGACGATATGGCTGCGGCCTACCCCGCCCCGGCAAGCTTCGGCAGCCGCATCGAGCAATTCAGCCTGGTAGTTGCTGCCCAGGCGTTGCAGATGCGCCGGCACTTGTTGCGGGCGCAGTTCACGCACCAGGCGGCCATTTTCATCGATCAGGCCAGGATCGGCACCGAACAGCAGCAACTTATCGGCGGCCAGGTCGATGGCGGCGCGGGTGGCGACGTCTTCGCAGGCCAGGTTGAAGATCTCGCCGGTGGGCGAATACCCCAGGGGCGACAGCAGCACGATGGAGCGCTCGTCCAGCAGGCGATTGATGCCTTTGCGGTCGACCCGACGCACTTCGCCGGTGTGGTGGAAGTCCACGCCTTCGAGCACGCCGATCGGGCGCGCCGTCACCAGGTTGCCGCTGGCCACGCGCAAGCGCGAGCCCTGCATCGGCGACGAGGCCATGTCCATCGACAGGCGCGCTTCAATGGCGATGCGCAGATGGCCGACCGCATCGATCACACACTCCAGCGTGGCGGCATCGGTGATGCGCAGGCCGTTGTGGTAAACCGGGTTGAGCCCGCGCGCTTCAAGGCGCGCTTCAATCTGTGGGCGCGAACCGTGGACCAGCACCAGTCGCACTCCCAGGCTGTGGAGCAGCACCAGGTCGTGGACGATATTGCCGAAGTTCGGATGATCCACACCGTCGCCGGGCAGCATGACCACAAAGGTGCAGTCGCGGTGGGCGTTGATGTAGGGCGAAGCGTGACGAAGCCAATTGACGTAGTCGGGCATGGAACCTGGGCCTGTAATAAAAAGCAGCCGAAAAAGGATGAGTCGTGAAAACGCACAGCAGGCTGATGGTTATCGTCGGAACAGGCTTGGCAACACGCTCGCTCTCCTTATGTACGCATGGGCAGGGATTAATTTATGCAGGTGTCAGGCAGTAATGTTCGATCAGTTCCCGCAATAGACGCACTGTAGGCGTCAAGCGTGACATTTCGAGGTACTCGCCCGGCTGGTGGGCGCAGGCAATATCGCCAGGGCCAAGCACCAGGGTTTCACAACCAAGGCGCTGAAGATAAGGCGCTTCGGTGCCGAACGCTACTGCTTCGGCGCGATGACCGGTCAATCGTTCGGCGACCCGCACCAGCTCTGCGTCTTCGGCCTGCTCGAACGGCGGCACTTCGGCGAACAGCGGCGCATAGTCGATCTTCACCTTATGGCGCTCGGCCACTGGTTCGAGTTTCTGCCGGATCGCCGCGCGCAGCACCTGCGGGTCCATGCCGGGCAAGGGCCGCAGGTCGAACTCCAGGGAACACTGGCCGCAGATGCGGTTGGGGTTATCGCCGCCGTGGATGCAACCGAAATTCAGGGTCGGTTGCGGCACGCTGAACTGCGGGTTGCGGTACTCGCGCTGCCAGGCCAGGCGCAGGCCGCGCAGTTCGCCGATGGCATCGTGCATGGCTTCCAGCGCGCTGTGGCCCAGGCGCGGGTCCGACGAATGACCGCTGCGGCCGAGGATGTCGATGCGCTCCATCATCACACCTTTGTGCAGGCGGATCGGCTTGAGGCCGGTCGGCTCGCCGATCACCGCCGCACGCCCCAGCGGACGCCCGGCCGCCGCCAATGCACGGGCGCCGGACATCGAGCTTTCTTCATCGCAGGTGGCAAGGATCAGCAACGGCTGCTTGAACGGTTGGTCGAGCAGCGGCAACACCGCTTCGATGGCCAGCGCGAAAAAACCCTTCATGTCGCAGCTGCCCAATCCTACCCAGCGACCGTCGACTTCCGTCAACTTGAGAGGGTCGGTCTTCCACAGCGCGGCGTCATACGGCACGGTATCGCTATGGCCGGCCAACACCAGGCCGCCGGGGCCCGTGCCGAAACTGGCGAGCAGGTTGAACTTGCCGGGGCTGACGGGCTGGATGTCGATGGCGAAGCCCAGATCGCCCAGCCAGCCGGCGAGCAGGTCGATCACCGGGCGGTTGCTCTGGTCGAGAGACGCTTGGGTGCAACTGACCGACGGTGTGGCAATCAAGGCGGCGAATTGCTCTTTCATGGACGGTAACGGCATGCGCGGTCTCCCTACTTCCCGGATGAACCTCACTATAGAGGCATCTGCACGACACAATAAACCGTTGCGGCGCGTTGCCGGGCTCAGTCCTGTACACTGCACGACCTTGGCAGCCACTCTTTTTCCCGGCTGCGCTCCCGATCCTGGATTTTCCGGCCATGCAGAAAGAAACCGAAATCAAGCTCCGCGTCAGCCGCGAAACACTCGCCGCGCTGCGTGAGCACCCGCTACTGAAAAAACGCAACAAAAGTGGCTGGGAACGCCGTGAGTTGATGAACCAGTACTTCGACACCCCCGAGCGCGACCTGGCCAAGGCCAAAGTCGCCCTGCGTTTGCGCAAGGACGGTGACGACATTATCCAGACCCTCAAGACCCGCGGCCAAAGCGTCGCCGGCTTGTCGGAACGTAACGAATACAACTGGGAATTGCCCAAAGCCAAGCTCGACGTGAAGAAACTCGACGGCGAATGCTGGCCCGAGGAACTCGCCGAGCTGGACAAAAAGACCCTCAAGCCGATCTTCACCACCGACTTCGTGCGCGAACGCGCCGAAATCGCCTGGGGCCGGGGCAAAGCCAAAGTGGTGATCGAAGCCGCACTGGACCTGGGCCATGTAGTGGCCGGCAAGCAGAAAGAAGAAATCTGCGAGCTGGAACTGGAACTGCGCGAAGGCGAACCGGCCGCCCTGCTGGAACTGGCCGCCGAACTGGCCGCCACCCTGGCACTGATGCCATGCGACATCAGCAAGGCCGAACGCGGCTATCGCCTGTATGACGCCAGCAGCTACTCCCTGAGCCTGCCGGCGCCGCAACTGCACGCCGAAATGCCACTGGACGACGCCTTCGCCGCGATCATGTGGCACCTGCTGGGCAGCAGCCAGCGCCTGGCCGAGCAATACCGTTTCAATGGCCACTGGCGCCTGTTGCAGGACTGGGTCGACAACCTCGGCGAACTGCGCGCCCTGCTCGGCAGCCTCGGCCAGGCCGCGCCGCGTCAATCCACCAGCGAACTGCGCAGCGCACTCGATGCCCTGCTGGAAGACTGGCGCCCGCTGGTCCAGGCCGGTGACGACGATGAAGACATTCGCAAAGCCGCGCCGGAGCAATTCGCCGAAGAATTGACCGACGTGCGCTGGGGCCTGTTCTCGCTGAACACCTCCCGCTGGCTGCTGAACCGCACCTGGACCGCCGACCGCAACGTGCGCGGTAACCGTCAGGGCGCTGCGCAAATCACCAACTGGTTGCCACGCCTGCTGGCCGAAGACGCCGTCGCCCTGCAACTGCCGCGCTATCAGCAGCAACCGGAAGACCTCGCCGAGCAACTGCCGCGCATCGAGCGCATCCAGGCCTGGCTGCACCACGCACGCCAGGTGGTGGACATTGCGGAACTCGACCGCCTGTACGGTGAGCTGAACAAGCTGGCGCAACTGGCCAACCAGCCGATCACCGATGAATCGCTGGATGCGCGCATGCATCAGGCGATCGCGGTGTATCAGAACCGTGCCTGGAAGACCCTGCTGCGTCTGTAATATCGCCATCGGGAGTAAGCCACTTCCCACTCCAATGTGGGAGGGGGCTTGCCCCCGATGAGGCCAGCCCTGTCAGCCCAATACTGGCAGGCTAGTGGTGGACTTGATCTCCGACAACGCCACGATCGAATTGACCTCCTGAATCCCCGGCACCATCGACAACTTCTCGAAGAAAAACCGCTCGTAAGCCTCGATGTCCGACGTGACAATGCGCAGCAGAAAATCCACCGCCCCCATCAACACATAACACTCCAACACTTCCGGAAAACCGCGGATCGCCTCGGTGAACTCGGTGAAGTTGGAACGCCCGTGGGCATTGAGTTTGACCTCGGCAAAAATCTGCGTATTGAGGCCGATCTTCTTGCGGTCCAGCAGCGTGACCTGGCTGCGGATCACGCCCTCGTCCTTCAGCCGTTGGATACGCCGCCAGCATGGCGATTGAGACAGGCCGACCTGCTCGGCAATCTGCGCGCTGGAGAGCGAGGCGTCCTCCTGCAGCAGGGCCAGGATACGGCGGTCGTAGACGTCCAGCTCGCTGCGCATAGAAATACCTTTAATACGGGTTATTTTGAATTGATTTGTGCATTTATCGACGAATCAGGCTCATCTTAGATAAGAAATCTCCTTTCGCGAATGTAAGAATTTCTCCAATCGAATCTGGAGAGTCCGCATGCACGCCGTCGAAACCACCTGCCCTGTCACCCGCGTCGATGCGTGGGCCGTCGACAGTGCCCATTGCCAGGCCCATTACCAGATCGTCGCCGAGGCCGAACCCGATGTGCTGTGCCGGGTGCTCAACTATTTCGCGCTGCAGTTCCTGACGCCGCGCCAGGTCAGTGTGAATCGCCAGGACGATGTGCTGACCGTGGATATTGTGATGGATGGCGTGAGCTGGCACCGAGCCCAGGTGATCGGTGAAAAGATTCGAAACCTGATCAGCGTGTGCTCGCTGGAGATGTGGTCGGCTGATTCTGTGCGGCCTCAGGCGCTGGCGGCCGGCGCCCAGTAAAAGCCTGCAATACACGCGCAAGGCAGCGGGTCAGGGGCTGACTAGCCTGGGAATACACCCGGCGCCCCAGGAAAACCTCAATGCCTGTTGATCAGCGATTGGAATTGCCCCCGTTGTTACCGGCCCTGGTCGAGCAGGGCGTGATCACCCTCGATGTGGCCCGGCGCTTGTCGACGCTGCCGGCCAGCCACACTCAGCATCCCCTGGAATGCATCGCGGCCCAGGGGCCTTGCCTGGAAACCCTGACGCAATGGCTGGCGCGGCACAGCGGGCAGCCTTACCTGCGTATCGACCCGCTGAAGATCGATGTGGCGACGGTGGTGCCGCTGATGTCCCACGCCTTCGCCCAGCGCCACGGCATTCTTGCGGTGGCCGTGGATGCGCAGAGCGTCACGGTCGCCAGTGCCGAGCCTTACGTCACTGCCTGGGAAGCCGGGCTGGCGCAGGTGCTCAAGCGTTCGATCAAACGCGTGGTCGCCAACCCACAGGCCATCCAGCGCTGCATCGGCGAGTTTTATCGCCTGGCGAAGTCCGTCAGCGGCGCCGATCAAACAACGCCCGCGCCGGCACATTTCGAGTTGCTCAACCTCGGCGCCGGCGACCAGGCGCCGGACGCCAACGACGCGCATATCGTCAATATCGTCGACTGGCTGTTGCAGTACGCGTTCGGCCAGCGGGCCAGCGATATCCATATCGAGCCGTGTCGCGAGCAGGGCCGCGTGCGTTTTCGCATCGACGGGCTGCTGCATGACGTCTACCAGTTTCCGCCCCAGGTCACGATGGCGGTGGTCAGTCGCCTGAAAAGCCTGGGCCGGATGAACGTGGCAGAAAAACGCAAACCGCAGGACGGGCGGGTCAAGACTAAAAGCCCGGCGGGCGCGGAAGTGGAATTGCGCCTTTCAACCTTGCCCACGGCGTTCGGCGAGAAACTGGTGATGCGGATTTTCGACCCCCAGGTCCTGCTCAAGGACTTCGACCAGCTTGGCCTGTCGGCCCAGGACCAGCAACGCTGGCACAGCCTGACCCGCCAGAGCCACGGCATCATCCTGGTCACCGGCCCTACCGGCTCCGGCAAGACCAGCACCCTCTACACCACCCTCAAGCGCCTGGCGAGCCGCGAGGTCAACCTGTGTACGGTGGAAGACCCGATCGAGATGGTCGAGCCGGCATTCAACCAGATGCAGGTGCAGCACAATATCGACCTGAGCTTCGCCAGCGGCATCCGCGCACTGCTGCGCCAGGACCCGGACATCATCATGATCGGCGAGATCCGCGACCAGGAAACCGCCGAAATGGCGATCCAGGCCGCGCTGACCGGGCATCTGGTGCTGTCGACCCTGCACACCAACGATGCGCCGAGTGCGATCAGCCGATTGCAGGAACTGGGCATTGCTTATTATTTGATCAAGGCCACACTACTGGGAGTGATGGCGCAACGCTTGGTGCGGCTCTTGTGCCCACGCTGCAAACGCACAACCAGCAGCAACAACACTGAAGCCATCGGGTGCGCGGAGTGCCGTGACAGCGGTTATCGCGGGCGCGCCGGGGTCTACGAAATCATGGTGCTGGACGACGCGCTCAAGTCGCTGATCACCCCCGGCACCGACGTGCAGGCCTTGCGCCGGGCGGCGCTCCAGCAAGGGATGTGCAGCCTGCGAATGGCCGGCATGCACAAGGTCGAAGCCGGGTTGACCAGCCTGGCGGAAATCCTGCGCACCACGCCTGGGGATTCAGAAACAAATCCGTTGGCTGTCGGGCGGTGAAACCCTTCTTATCGCAGACAACCCCGTTACAATCGGCCGAACGTCGTTTCACTGACATCTTCAGATAGGGAATCGCTATGCAGATCGGAACCGTACTGCTTCTTTTCGTGGGATTGGCCATCGCCATCCTGTTCATGGGCTTCAAAGTGGTGCCCCAGGGCTATCAGTGGACGGTCGAGCGCTTCGGCCGCTACACCAATACGCTCAAGCCCGGCCTCAACATCATCATCCCAGTCATGGACCGCATCGGTCGCAAGATCAACGTGATGGAAAGCGTGCTGGATATCCCGCCCCAGGAAGTGATCACCGCCGACAACGCCACCGTGCAGATCGACGCCGTGTGCTTCTTCCAGGTGGTCAACACCGCCCAGGCCGCCTATGAGGTGAACAACCTCGAACACGCCATCCGCAACCTGTTGCAGACCAATATCCGTACCGTACTCGGTTCCATGGAACTGGATGCGATGCTCAGCCAACGTGACGGCATCAACGAAAAACTGCTGCGCACCGTCGACGAGGCCACGGCGCCGTGGGGCATCAAGATCACCCGGATCGAGATCAAGGACATCAGCCCACCCGCCGACCTGATGGCCGCCATGTCGGGCCAGATGAAAGCCGAGCGGATCAAGCGCGCACAGATCCTCGAAGCCGAGGGCCTGCGGGCATCGGCGATCCTGACCGCCGAAGGCAAGAAGCAGGCGCAGATCCTCGAAGCCGAAGGCGGACGCCAAGCCGCGTTCCTGGAGTCCGAAGCCCGCGAACGTCAAGCCGAGGCAGAGGCCCGCGCCACCCAGGTAGTGTCCGAAGCGATCGCCACCGGTAACGTGCAGGCCATCAACTACTTCGTCGCCCAGAAATACATCGACGCGCTGGGCAAACTGGCTTCGGCCAACAACAGCAAGGTGATCCTCATGCCGCTGGAAGCCAGCCAGGTGATCGGCGCTGTCGGTGGTATCGGCGAAATCGTCAAAGCGACTTTCGACAACAAGAAAGGCTGAGGCCATCGCCATGTGGGATTTCCTGCAGCATCTTTCGTTTTGGGATTGGCTGGCACTGGGCACAGTGCTGCTGATTCTTGAAGTGTTCGGCGCCGGCGGCTACCTGTTGTGGATGGGGATCGCCGCGGCCGCCGTGGGCGTGATCAAGTTCCTGGTACCGCCGCTCGGGCTGGAATGGCAACTGCTGCTGTTCGCCGTGTTGTCGATATTGACGGCGGTGTACTGGTGGAAACGCCAGCGCAGCAGCGCCAAGGCCAGCGACCAACCGGGGCTCAACGAGCGCGGTTCAGAATTGATCGGCCATACGTTTGTCGTGCATCAGGCAATTGTGGATGGTCGCGGCAAGATAAAAGTCGGTGATGGCGTGTGGATCGTGACCGGCCCGGACACCCCAGTAGGCGCTCATGTATGCGTGGTTGCACAGGAGGGGACGGTTTTGCAGGTTGAAACTGTTTAGTCAGTGATGGAACTCGATTGGGCTAACTACAATCATAGAGTACAGATAACCCACCCGGAGTCACCCGCCATGCGTCTCAAATATGCTGTCGCCACCCTCGCTGTGCTTTCCCTACCTGTCGGCTCAGCCATGGCCGACAGCTTCTGGCGTAATGTCATCTCATCGGGCGCCACGACCGGCTCGACGTACCTGACCTTCAAGGACCACAAGCTGGTGGTTGCCGCCCAAGACGACGCAGGCAGCTTCGTTGCCAGCGACGGCGGCATCCGTGGCCCGTACCTGGAAGCCGCCATGCAGAAAGTCCGCGCCGATAACCCTGGCCTCCAGGCCACGGACATGGAATTGGCCAACGCCATCCTCGCGAAAAACGCTGTCACCGAGTAATCCTCGCCCCATAAAGAATGCCGCTTCCCAGCGGCATTTTTTTTGATCATTTCCTACAGTCATCGCCCCCGGGCACTACGCAGATAGTCTATTTTTTCCAGCCGCGGGCAGAGAAGTCCTGTCGAGCCCTCAAGAGCCAGGCAACAAGCTAAGGATTCCTTTTCCATCGAGCGAATCCCTTCCATGCAAAAACTCGCCTACGCGCTGCTGTTCTCTGTGTTCTTTACCCCCCATGCCCATGCAGAAAACGGGTACGGATCGTTGAAGCTCAACCACGCCCGTCAGAACCTCTCCAGCGCCCTGCTGACCAGCCCACGCGTCACCGAACGGGTGGAGGCGCCCGACAGCAGCAAGTCAATCGTCGCCTCTTTCGCCGTGGGTTATGCGTTTGCCGATGGCTGGCGCCTGGAAGGGGAATACACCATGCCGAAGCATTCGACCTTCAAATCCTACTGGGCGCCCTTCAATGCCAACGTCAACAGCCAACAGGTCCACAGCCAGCGCTTGATGCTCAATGGCTACAAGGACATCCCACTCAATGATTGGCTGTCGTTTTACGGCATGGCCGGCGTGGGGGTGGCGCGGATCGACGCCGAGGGCTACCAGACCAACGAGACCCGGCGCTTTGCCAGCCATCGCCAGCACAATTTCGCCTACAGCGTCGGCATGGGGCTGGAGGCCAAGGTCAGCGAACAACTCACCCTCGGCGCGGGTTACCGTTACACCGCCATGGGCGATGTGGAAACCGGCTACAACACCTTCGCCAACCGCGTGAACGCACGGGATGAGCAGCTCAAAGGCAAGCTCAAAGAGCAGAATATGTTTCTGGAAGCGCGCGTGTCCTTCTGACTCGCAGCAGAAAATGCCGCGCTCGATGCGGCATTTTTCATCGTTTGGGTGACGTTTCGTTCACAGAAGACAGGCTATATTCAGTCACGCCGTGCAACCATGCCGGTACTGATATGCCTTCTCTCATCGTCTATCTGAAACGGATGCCTTCGTCGTCATGAGCCAACAGCCCTTTCTGCCATTTTCCAAACCTACCATTGATGAAGCCACCATCTCGGCGGTCGGTGATGTACTGCGTTCGGGCTGGATCACCAGCGGGCCGAAAGTGCAGGCATTCGAAGCGCAACTGTCGGAATACTTTGGCGGGCGACCGGTACGCACCTTCAACTCGGGCACCTGCACCATGGAGATTGCCTTGCGCATCGCCGGTATCGGGCCGGGCGATGAAGTCATCACCACGCCGATCTCCTGGGTTGCCACGGCCAACGTGATTCTGGAAGTCGGCGCTACGCCGGTGTTTGCCGATATCGACCCGGTAACCCGCAATATCGACCTGGCCCAGGTCGAAGCGGCCATCACCCCGCGCACCAAGGCGATCATCCCGGTATACCTGGCCGGCCTGCCGCTGGATATGCCGATGCTTTACGCACTGGCCAACAAGTACAACCTGCGTATCGTTGAAGATGCCGCCCAGGCCCTGGGTTCGAGCTGGGACGGTGAGCGGATCGGCGCCACCGGCGACTTCGTGTCGTTCAGCTTCCAGGCGAACAAGAACATCACCTCTTCCGAGGGCGGCTGCCTGGTGCTGAACAACGCCGACGAAGCACGCCTGGCAGAGAAGTACCGCTTGCAGGGCGTGACCCGCACCGGCTTCGACGGCCTCGACGTGGATGTGCTGGGCGGCAAGTTCAACATGACCGACATCGCCGCCGCCATCGGCCTGGGGCAATTTGCCCATATCCAGGAGATCACCGCCCATCGCCAGAACCTGGCGCGGCACTACTTCAAGTGCTTCGGCAGTGATTTTGAAGAGCAATACGGTGCGCAACTGCCACCGGCGGATTTCGAAAACAGCAACTGGCACCTGTTCCAACTGGTCCTGCCGGAGCGCCAGGACGGGCTGCCGGCCCGCGCCACGTTCATGGAGCAGATGCAGGCCCACGGCGTCGGCATTGGCTATCACTACCCGCCAATCCACCTGTTGAGCCTGTATCGGGCACGCGGGTTCAAGGAAGGCATGTTCCCTGTAGCAGAACGTGTTGGGCGTTTGATCGTGTCGTTGCCGATGTTCACAGCAATGACAGAGGCAGATGTGGAACGCTCGGTAGCGGCGGTGAAGGCCGTGCTGAAGCGCTGAAAGGCTGTTGCAGGAGCCGGATGACCGGCTCCTGCAGCGGGATCACTCGCCGATGGCGGCTTTGTAGCCGGCGGCATCGAGCAGTTTTTCCAGGTCGGCCGGGTTGCTGGGCTTGAGCTTGAAGATCCAGGCGCCGTAAGGGTCGCTGTTCAACAACTCAGGGCTGCCGCTCAGTTCCTCGTTAACAGCAATCACTTCGCCAGCAACTGGCGAGTAGATGTCCGAAGCCGCTTTAACCGACTCCACGACACCCGCCTCTTGCCCCGCCGCAAACGCTTTGCCGATTCCGGCCAAATCAACAAACACCACATCACCCAAGGCTTCCTGGGCATGGTCGGAGATGCCGACGGTCACAGTGCCGTCAGCTTCCAAACGGGCCCATTCGTGACTTTCGGCATAACGCAGGCCGGCAGGGATATCGCTCATAGTCTATGTCCTCAAGAAGAAATGTCAGCGGCCACTGGCCTGCCGGAATAGTTAGATCAAGGTTTTACCATGGCGCACGAAGGTCGGTTTGACCACTCGAACCGGATACCACTTGCCGCGGATCTCCACTTCGGCCCGATCGGCAGTCGCCGTCGGTACACGCGCCAAAGCAATGGATTTACTCAGCGTAGGAGAGAAACTACCACTGGTGATCTCCCCTTCGCCAACATTGGCGATACGAACCACCTGGTGAGCACGTAAAACCCCACGTTCTTCCAGTACCAAACCGACCAATTTGGTCTGCACCCCGGCCGCCAGTTCGGCTTCCAGCGCGGCGCGGCCGATGAAACGGCGCTCGGCCGGTTCCCAGGCAATGCTCCAGGCCATGTTGGCCGCCAGGGGCGAAACGTCCTGGTGGATATCCTGGCCATACAGGTTCATGCCGGCTTCCAGGCGCAGGGTGTCGCGGGCGCCGAGGCCGATGGGGGAAATCCCCGCGCCCACCAGGTCGTTGAAAAAACCCGGGGCCTGATCGGCCGGCAGGACAATTTCCAGGCCGTCTTCGCCGGTGTAGCCGGTGCGGGCGATAAACCAGTCGCCATCGGCCTGGCCTTCGAAGGGCTTGAGCTGGTGGATCAGGGTGCCACGCGACTGGGTCACCAGTTCGGCGATTTTCTGCCGGGCGTGGGGGCCTTGGATAGCGAGCATGGCCAGTTCGGAGCGCTCGTGCAGTTGCACCGGGTAAGAGCCCAACTGCGCCTGCATCCAGGCCATGTCCTGGTCACGGGTGGCGGCGTTGACCACCAGCCGATAACCGGCTTCGGTACGGTAGACGATCATGTCGTCCACCACCCCGCCGTGCTCGTTGAGCATGGCGCTGTACAACGCACGGCCGCAGCCGTGCAAACGGTCGACGTCATTGGCCAGCAGGTACTGGAGCCATTCCTTGGCCTGGGGGCCGGTGACATCGATCACGGTCATATGAGATACATCGAACACCCCGCAGTCGCGTCGCACCTGATGGTGTTCTTCAACTTGCGAGCCATAGTGCAGAGGCATATCCCAACCGCCAAAATCGACCATTTTCGCGCCGAGGGCGAGATGCAGGTCATACAAAGGCGTGCGCTGTCCCATGGGTTTCTCCTTCCGGGCTTGGCGAAGGTACGCAGGGCTGCAGGATGGGCTTAACCCCTTGAATCAAAGGGCTTACAGCCACATCCGACGAGCCGGTCCGAAACACGGAGCGTACCGAATGCCGCGCATTGTAGCCTCAAGCCGTAGGACTGGCACCTAACCGATTTGCCGAGCGGAACGTCGTATCAGCCCGACCACCGGCAACAGGCCCACCAGCACCAAGGTCAAGGCCGGCAATGACGCCCGCGCCCACTCCCCTTCACTGGTCATCTCAAAGATCCGCACCGCCAGGGTGTCCCAGCCAAACGGGCGCATCAGCAGGGTCGCCGGCATTTCCTTGAGTACATCGACGAACACCAGCAACGCTGCGCTCAGGGTGCCCGGCAGCAACAGCGGAAGATACACTTTGCAAAACAGTCGTGGACCGCTCACCCCAAGACTGCGCGCCGCTTCGGGCAACGATGGACGGATACGCGCCAGGCTGTTTTCCAGCGGCCCGTAAGCCACCGCCAGGAAACGCACCAGATACGCCAGCACCAATGCCGCCAAGCTGCCCAGCAACAAGGGCTTGCCCGCGCCACCGAGCCAGCCCGACAACGGCACCACCAGCTCACGGTCCAGGTAGCTGAACGCCAACATGATCGACACCGCCAGTACCGAGCCCGGCAACGCATACCCGACACTGGCCAGGCTGATGCCGGAACGAATTGCCCGGGTCGGCGCCAGGCGGTTGGCGAAGGCCAGTATCAGGGCCACGCTGACCGTGACCAGCGCCGCGATACCGCCCAGGTACAGGGTGTGGACGATCAGGCCGGTATAGCGCTCGTCCAGATCGAAACGGCCGCGCTGCCAGAACCAGGCGAGCAGTTGCAGCATCGGAATGACAAAGGCACAGGCAAACACCAGGCCGCACCAACCACTGGCCGCCGCCGCCTTCCAGCCGCGCAGGTGATACAGCGCCTTGCCGCGCGGCCGCTCATTGCTCGGCCGACTGGCACCGCGGGCACGACGCTCGCCGTAGAGCACCAGCATCACCACCAGCAGCAACAGGCTGGCCAGCTGGGCCGCGCTGGACAGGCTGAAAAAGCCGTACCAGGTCTTGTAGATCGCGGTGGTGAAGGTATCGAAGTTGAACACCGAGACCGCACCGAAATCCGCCAGGGTCTCCATCAGCGCCAGGGCCACGCCGGCGCCAATCGCCGGCCGCGCCATGGGCAGGGCCACGCGCCAGAAGGCTTGCCAGGGCGATTGCCCCAGCACGCGCGCCGCTTCCATCAAGCCCTTGCCCTGGGCCAGGAACGCCGTGCGCGCCAGCAGGTAGACGTAGGGATAGAACACCAGCACCAGCACAATGACCACCCCACCGGTGGAGCGCACGCGGGGCAGGCGCACGCCGCTGCCGAACGCGTCACGCAGCAGGGTTTGCACCGGCCCCGAGAAGTCCAGCAGGCCGACAAACACAAACGCCAGCACATACGCCGGGATCGCGAACGGCAGCATCAGCGCCCAGTCGAGCCAGCGCCGCCCGGGAAATTCGCAGAGGCTGGTCAGCCATGCCAGGCTCACACCCAGCAAGGTCACGCCGACGCCGACGCCGAGCACCAGGGTCAAGGTATTGCCCAGCAGGCGCGGCATCTGGGTTTCCCACAGATGGGACCAGATCTGCGCGTCGATGCTTTGCCAGGACAGCAACAGCACGCTCAGCGGCAGCAACACCAGGGCGGCGACGCTGAAGACCGGCAGGTACCAGCGGCGTTGGGCGGGGTGGGCCAAGAGCAAATTCCCTGGGAATGGATGATCTACAGACAGACACAAAACAGTGTGGGAGGGAGCAAGCCCCCTCCCACCTACACATTCAGTTCCAGCCGGCCCGATCCATCAGGCGAATCGCCTCGGCCTGGCGCTTGCCCGCCACTTCCACCGGCAAGGTGTCCGCCACGAACTTGCCCCAACTGGCCACTTCAGCCGACGGTGCCACCGTCGGGTTGGCCGGGAACTCCTGATTCACGTCGGCAAAGATCTTCTGCGCCTCAGGCGTGGTCATCCACTCCACCAGCGCCTTGGCTGCTTCCGGGTGCGGCGCGTATTTGGTCAGGCCGATGCCGGACAGGTTCACATGCACGCCACGGTCGCCCTGGTTCGGCCAGAACAGCTTCACCGCCAGGTTCGGCTTCTGCTTGTGCAGGCGGCCGTAGTAGTAAGTGTTGACGATGCCCACGTCGCACTGCCCGGCGTTGATCGCTTCGAGCACGGCGATGTCGTCGGAGAACACATCGGTGGACAGGTTATTCACCCAGCCCTTGACGATTTCTTCGGTCTTGGCCGCGCCATGGGTTTCGATCAGGGTGGCGGTCAGCGACTGGTTGTAGACCTTTTTCGCCGTGCGCAGGCACAGGCGGCCTTCCCATTGTTTGTCGGCCAGGGCTTCGTAGGTGGTCAGCTCGCCTGGCTTCACCCGGTCGGTGGAATAGGCGAGGGTCCGCGCACGCAGGCTCAAACCGGTCCAGGCGTGGGTGGACGAGCGGTATTGCAGCGGAATATTGGCGTCGATCAGCTTGGAGGTGAACGGTTGCAGGATGCCCATCTGCTCGGCCTGCCAGAGGTTGCCGGCGTCGACGGTGAGCAGCAGGTCGGCGGTGGCGTTCTCGCCCTCGGCCTTGATGCGCTGCATCAGCGGGGCTTCCTTGTCGGTGATGAACTTCACCTGCACCCCGGTTTTCTGGGTGTAGGCATCGAACACCGGCTTGATCAGTTCGTCGATGCGCGAGGAGTAGACCACGACTTCGTCGGCCGCCTGCACGGTGGTGCTGCCGATGAGGGTGAGTGCCAGGGCAGTCAGGAGGCGCTTGGGTGCCGACATGGGTGCGGTCTCTCGTGAACAAAAGAGTACAAATGATAAGGACTCACATTTAGCATCTCAATCACTCACTCGAGTGAGGCGTTACGAGATGTTGCAAAGCCGCGTTCGGCAGTGCGACGTATCGCCTCATCGCGGGCAGGCCCGGGCTGCAGGGTGTGTCAGGGCCTGGCCAGTTCCGGCAGATCCCCGCTCAAGCCAAGGGCCTGGCGCACGAAGATCGCCTTGGCTTCCGGCATCTGGTCGACCACCTTCAAGCCGGCATTGCGCAGCCAACGCAACGGCAGCTGGTCGGCCTGGAACAAGCGCTCGAAACCTTCCATCGCTGCCATCAGCGCCAGGTTGTGCGGCATGCGTCGACGCTCGTAACGGCTCAGCACTTTCACATCCGCCAGGCGTTCGCCGCGCTCGCTCGCCGATAACAGCACCTCGGCCAGCACGGCCGCATCGAGAAAACCGAGGTTCACCCCCTGCCCCGCCAACGGATGGATCACGTGGGCCGCATCGCCGATCAACGCCAGGCCTTCGGCCACATAACGTTTGGCGTGGCGCTGGCGCAGGGGCACACACACACGCGGGTCGGCGCTGAGCACCGTGCCCAGGCGCCCTTCGAAGGCACGCTCCAGCTCACGGCAGAAGTTTTCCTCATCCAACGCCATCAGGCGCGCGGACTCAGCCGGCGTGGTCGACCAGACGATCGAACACCAGTCCTCCTGCCCATCCCGCACCAGCGGCAAAAACGCCAGCGGGCCGGTGTCGGTAAAGCGTTGCCAGGCGGTGCGCCGGTGCGGTTGGCTGCTGCGCACGCTGGTGACGATAGCGTTGTGCAAGTAATCCCATTCGCGGGTCGCGGTGCCGGTCAGACGGCGCACCGCGGAGTTGGCGCCATCGGCGGCGACCACCAGCGGCGCACGCAGTGTGCGGCCGTCGGCCAGGGTCAGCAGCCAGTCATCGCCGGAGCGGCGCATCTGTTCCAGGCGCGCATTGGCCAGCAGGCCCAGGTCGCAGTCGTGCAGGCGATCGAGCAAGGCATCCTGGACCACGCGGTTTTCGACGATATGCCCGAGCACTTCGGCATGCACGCTGGCCGCCGAAAAATGGATCTGCCCGGTGCCGCTGCCGTCCCACACCTGCATCTCGCCATACGGGCTGGCGCGCCGTGCGACGATGCCATCCCACACGCCAAGGCGCTCAAGGATGCGCTGGCTGGCGGCCGACAAGGCGCTCACCCGCGGCTCGAAAGCCGCGTCAGGCTCGAACGGCTTGACGCTCAGCGGGCTGCCGTCGAGCAGCAGCACCTGCAGGCCACTGCCCTGCAACGCCAGCGCCAGGGCGCTCCCGACCATTCCGGCCCCGACAATCAGCACATCTGCGCGCATATCCATGCTTTAAGCCTGTCTCGCTGGCGGCTTGCGCCGCACGTAAAGGGTTAATCTCATCCCGTCCCGAACGATGTAGTCGCGGCTACGCATCGGGACGCGTGCCCAGGCCCATGGCTTGACGGGCGAACCAGCGTTTCGCCGGCGGCAGCAGGTCGAGGCCCAGCAGGCCCATGTTGCGCCCCAGTGCGACCAGCGGCTGGGCGCTGCCGAACAGGCGCGTGACCTGATCGGAGAAACCCACGGTCAGCGTTTGATCCATGCGCTGCCGCTCGCGATATGCCTGCAAGGTCGCCAGGTCACCCGGCACCGCCGGCCCGGCCAGCAAGGCCTCGGCCAAGGCATTCGCATCGCGCAGGGACAGGTTGAAGCCCTGCCCGGCAATCGGGTGCAGGCTGTGGGCGGCATTGCCGAGGATCGCCAGGTGCGAGCGCACTTGTTCTTCGGCTTCCACCAGGGTCAGCGGGTACAGATGCCGCGCACCGACCTGCTTCAAGGTGCCCAGGCGGTAGCCGAACACGCCCTGCAATTCACTGAGGAAACTGCGCTCATCCAGGTTGGCCAGGCGCTGGGCGTCCATGCCGGCACGGGTCCAGACCAGCGCGCAGCGGTTGTCCGGCAGCGGCAGCAGGGCCATCGGGCCTTCATCGGTGAAGCGCTCGAAGGCTTCGCCGTTGTGGGCTTCGCTCGGGGTGATATTGGCGATCAGCGCGCTCTGGTTGTACGGGCGGGATTTCACGCCGATCCCCAGTTGCTCGCGCAGGCCGGAGCGACCGCCGTCGGCCAGCACCGCCAGGTCGCACTCCAGCACGGTTTCGTCGTTGAGGGTCAGGCGATAGCCATCGGGCACCGGCTCCATGCGCGTGACTTCGGCCGGGCAACGCCAACTGACCACGTCCTTATCCAGGCCTTGCCACAGGCATTGGCCGAGCCAGGCATTCTCCACCACGTAGCCGAGGGCCGGCACGCCCTCTTCCATGGCGGATAAGCGCGCGGTGGAGAAGCGCCCGCGGTCCGACACATGGATCTGCTTGATCGGCTCGGCGCGGCGGGAGATGGCCTGCCACAGACCCAGACGCTGATAGATCTGCCGCGCGCCATAGGACAGCGCCGAAGAGCGTGCGTCGTAGCTCGGCTGGTAGCTGTCGCCCGGTGCGAAGGGTTCGATCAGCAGGATCTTCCAGCCCCGCGCCTTGGCCCCGTCCTGCAGCGCCAACGCCAGGCTCGCGCCCACCAGGCCGCCGCCGATAATGGCCAGGTTGACCCGGCTCATCGGGCGGCCGCCATCAACGCTTCGATGTCGGCGACGGTCTTGGGCACGCCGCCGGTCAGAATGTCACAGCCTTGCTTGGTCACTACCACGTCGTCCTCGATGCGTACGCCGATGCCACGCCATTTCTTTGCCACGCTCTGGTTGTCCGGCGAAATATAGATCCCCGGCTCCACGGTCAACGTCATGCCGACCTCCAGCACACGCCATTCACCGCCCACTTTGTACTCGCCGACATCATGCACATCCATCCCCAGCCAATGGCCGGCGCGGTGCATGTAGAACGGTTTGTAGGCTTCGCCGGCGATCAGTTCGTCAACGTCCCCTTGCAGCAACCCCAGCCTCACCAGCCCGGCAGTGATGACCTGCACGGTGGCCTCATGGGCCTGGTTCCAATGCTTGTTCGGTGCAATCTCGGCGAAGGCGGCTTCCTGGGCGGCCAGCACGACTTCATAGATCGCCTGTTGCTCGGGCGAAAACTTGCCGTTGACCGGCCAGGTGCGGGTGATGTCGCTGGCGTAGCAGTCGATCTCGCAACCGGCGTCGATCAGCACCAGGTCGCCGTCCTTGAGCAGCGCGTCATTCTGCTGGTAATGCAGGATGCAACTGTTGCGCCCGGCGGCGACGATGGAGCCATAGGCCGGCATCTTCGCGCCGCCTTTGCGGAACTCGTAATCCAGCTCGGCTTCGAGGCTGAACTCGCGCAAGCCGGCGCGGCTGGCCTGCATGGCCCGCACGTGGGCGGCGCAGGAAATCCGCGCAGCTTCGCGCATCACCTTCACTTCCGCTGCCGATTTATACAGGCGCATATCGTGGAGCAGATGATCCAGGGCAACGAATTCGTTCGGCGGCTGGGCGCCCAGGTGCGCTTTGGAGCGGATGATGTTGATCCACTCCATCAGGTGCCGGTCGAACTCGGCATTGCTGCCCATCGCCGAATACACCCGGTCGCGGCCTTCGATCAGGCCGGGCAGGATGTCGTGGATATCGGTGATGGGGAAGGCATCGTCGGCGCCGAAATCACGGATCGCGCCTTCGGTACCGGCACGCAAGCCGTCCCACAGTTCGCGCTCGGCATTGCGTTCGCGACAGAACAGCACGTACTCGCCGTGCGGGCGACCGGGCATCAGCACGATCACCGCTTCGGGCTCGGGGAAGCCGCTCAGGTACTGGAAATCGCTGTCCTGGCGGTAGACATGTTCGACATCGCGATTGCGGATGGCCACCGCGGCGGCCGGCAGGATCGCGATACTGTTGGGTTCCATCTGCGCCATGAGCGCCTTGCGGCGACGGGTGTATTCCGCTTTCGGGATATGGATCATGGGCAGACGGGCTTCCTTTCTCAGTGCAGCGACGGCTTGGGGGTGGCCGGTTCAGCGGACTTCTTGGTCTCGGTGAACAGCAGCAGCGGCGCGACGCGCAGGTATTCCATGACTTCCATGTAGTCGCCTTCGCCGTCTTCGGATTCTTCCAGGGCATCTTGCACCTGGGAGATGGCCGCCAGGTCCTGCAGCACTTCCTTGGCGTCGGTGCTCAGCTCCAGGCCGCCGGCATTCACGCCAAAGCCATGGAGGAAGCCCTGGCACCATTGGCCCAGCGCGGCAGCACGTTCGGTGAGCGGTGCATCGTCGGTCGGCAGCAGCAGGACCACGGTGACGTCATCACCGGTCAGCTCGCCCTTGACCATTTCCTGCAGGCCGATCAGCGCGTTACGCACGTTCTCGGAGGGCTCGGTTTCCAGCAGTTCAGCCACATCGGCCAGCCAGTTGTCGGCGTCAAAGCCAACACCGGTGCAACTGCGGCCCAGCAACACGCCGTGCAGTTCGGCGGGCGAGCAAGGATGACCGCTGGAGCTCAGCAGTTTGGTAAAAGCATCGTACGGGGAGTTCTGAATGGGCATGGTGAGCTAGGCGCCAGACGGCGCAATGTCTAGAATGAAGCGCTGTATCCTAGCACCGGCAGACGCACCAGACTATCAAGGGCGTCAGATCGTTTATCCTGCAGTTGCCATTCATCAGACAAATCCAGTGGAACCCAATGGAAGACACCGACCTGCAAGCGCTGATGGCCAGACTCGAATTGCTAATTGATCGGGTCGAGCAACTAAAGAGGCAAAACGGACTCCTATTAGCTCAGGAAAAGACCTGGCGCGAGGAACGCGCTCACCTCATTGAAAAAAACGAAATCGCCCGGCGTAAGGTCGAGTCGATGATTTCGCGCCTGAAGGCCCTGGAGCAAGACTCATGAGTTCAAGCAATAGCGTCACCGTGCAGATTCTCGACAAAGAATATTCGATCATCTGCCCCCAGGAAGAGCGCAGCAACCTGGTGAGCGCCGCCCGCTACCTGGACGGCAAGATGCGTGAAATCCGCAGCAGCGGCAAAGTGATCGGCGCCGACCGCATCGCCGTGATGGCCGCGTTGAATATCACCCACGATCTGCTGCATAAGCAGGAGCGCCCGGACGTGCAGGCCAGCGGCTCGACGCGCGAGCAGGTACGTGACCTGCTGGAGCGTGTGGACCTGGCACTGTCCAACGATTCCGACACATCCAAGGGCTGATTGCCGCATCTGTTTAAGGTATACTCGCCCCACTCCCTGGCGTGCTTGCCAGTCGGCGATGTCCCGGAGCCGATTCGCACTACCCTGGAAGTTGCACGTTTGGCTGGTGTGCATGTCCGCTAGACGGAAAGCCTTAAAGCCTACTGCTTCTTCCACCTTGAACTTTCGGGTTCAAGGGCTTAGTCGACAGCGGTTCTGTCGGGGAGCCTGAATCCCAAACTCAATGCCAGTCCCAGGACTGGCATTGTTTTATGAGCCGAAAAACCATGACCGAACCTGCGCCGCTTTCCCGTCCGCAACTTCGACGCATGTTGCGCAACGCCCGCCGCGCACTCACGCCAAGCGAGCAGCGAAAAGCCGCCCAAGGCGTGTATCGGCAACTGGCACAGCACCCGCTGTTTCGCCGGGCCAAGCATATTTCCCTGTATCTGCCGACGGACGGTGAAATCGATCCGCGCTTGCTGCTGCGTGCGGCTCAGCGGCGGGGCAAGGCCACTTACCTGCCGGTGCTCAGCGCCTGGCCACGGACCAAGATGGTGTTCCAGCGCGTTCGCCCCGGGGAGAAGTTGCAGCCCAATCGCTTTCGCATACTTGAACCACGAGTGAATGTCCGCCGCCAGCGCAAGGTCTTGGCGCTGGACCTGGTGCTATTGCCGTTGGTGGGGTTCGATGACGCGGGGGGACGGCTGGGCATGGGTGGCGGTTTTTATGACCGCAGCCTGGCTTACCTGGCGCGCCGCCAGCACTGGCGCAAGCCGACGCTGCTGGGCCTGGCCCATGAATGCCAGAAAGTCGAACAGCTGGTGCAGGCGAGTTGGGATGTGCCGTTGGCGGGCACCGTCACCGATAAGCAGTGGTATATCGCACAGGCGTCGCTGGAACCCGCGACGCCCTGAAGAAGGGTTAACGCTTGAACGGTTGTAGCGGCTGCTGGGTCAGTTCAACGGGCGCATCGGTCTTGTTCGACCATAAGCTTTGCGCATACCCGGTGGTCACGACGCCCAGACCAAACAAAATAACCAGTATCCATAGTAAATCCGGTTTGCGTTGCATCGATTGCCCCCCTTCAGGCACCTCGTACACGATGACAACAACGTTCCAAAGTAGTCCGTTGCAGCTGCGTCAAGCTTAAAATCCCGGCATTCTGCGTTAACGTGAACCAACACGCAAACCTTGACGCCAACCGACCGTCGGTTTGTCATGCAATTGCCCCACAACCTGTCCAACGCCTTTTTCAGGAGCCCCCCAATGGCCTACTGGCTGATGAAATCCGAGCCCGACGAACTCTCCATCACCGGCCTGGAACACCTCGGCGAAGCGCGATGGGACGGGGTTCGCAACTATCAGGCGCGCAACTTTCTGCGTGCGATGGCGGTGGGCGATGAGTTTTTCTTCTACCACTCCAGCTGCCCCGAGCCTGGCATTGCCGGCATCGGCAAAATCGTCGTGGCGGCGTATCCCGACCCCACCGCGCTGGAACCTTCCAGCCACTATTTCGACGCCAAGGCCAGCCCGGACAAAAACCCGTGGAGCGCGATCGACGTGGCCCACGTCCAGACGTTTCCCAAGGTGCTCGGCCTGGGCTATCTGAAGCAGCAAATCGCCCTGGCCGAACTGCCCCTGGTGCAAAAAGGCAGCCGTCTGTCAGTGATGCCGGTGACCGCCGAGCAATGGTCGGCGGTCCTCGCGCTGGGCTGAACCGCAGAACCTTGCAGTCACGCGCCCGACGCATGCATCTGCAGCGCAACCGGGTTAGGCTTGCGCTTCATTTGACCCGCATCAAGCGCCCTCGGGCCGAACCCGTCAGACTAGGACGCTAACACCGCAGGAAGCATCTATGTCCACGAACCACCGCACCTCCCAGCTGTTTGCCACCCTCCTGATTGTGTTGCTGCTCGCCGCCGGCGGTTTCGGTTACTGGAAATCCACCCAGGACCGTCTGCCCGAAGGCTTGAGCATGGGTAATGGCCGCCTGGAATCCACCGAAGTGCAGATCGCCGCCAAGATCCCCGGGCGTCTGGAAGAAGTGCGGGTGGATGAAGGCGACAAGGTACTCAAGGGCCAACTGCTCGCGCGCATGGACACCCGCACCCTGGAAGCCCAGCGCGCCCAGGCCGAAGCCGAAGTGCTGCGGGCCAGGGAAAACCTCGCCGCCGCCGAGGCCAATGTGCAATTGCGTCAGAGCGAACAACTGCTTGCCCACCAGGAACTCCAGCGGACCCAGGAGCTGTACAAACGCGGCTTCGCCAGTGGCCAACTGATCGACCAACAACAGTCGCGCCAGAACACCGGGAATGCGGCCGTGGTCGCCGCCCAGGCCCAGGTCAATTCGGCCAAGGCCGCGATCGGCGCCGCCCAGGCCCAGGTGGCGCAGCTCACCAGCGAAATCGACGACAGCAGCCTGCGCGCGCCCATCGACGGCATTATCCAACTGCGCCTGGCCGAGCCGGGCGAAGTGCTCGGCGCCGGCGGGCGCGTATTGCTGCTGATCGACCCCGAGGATCAGTACATGAACCTCTACCTGCCCGCCTCGGTGACCGGCGCCCTGACCGTCGGCAGCGATGCGCGCATCCTCCTCGACGCGCTCCCCGGCCAATCGCTGCCGGCCAAAATCAGCTTCGTCGCGGCCAAATCGCAGTTCACCCCCAAAGAGGTGGAGACCCGCGATGAACGCCAGAAACTGGTATTCCGCGTCAAATTGCGCCTGACCCAACCCAGCGCCGTGCCGCAGGCCAAACCGGGCATGCCCGGCGCCGGCTACATTCGCACGGCTGACATCCCATGGCCGGCCAACCTGCAATGACCGATCTGGCGCTGCACGCCACCGGCATCCAGCACCGCTACGGCAAACAACAGGCGCTGGTCGATATCGCCTTCAGCCTGCCCGCGGGCACGCGCTGCGGGCTGATCGGCCCGGATGGCGCCGGCAAGTCGAGCCTGCTGGGCTTGATCGCCGGGGTTAAAAAACTCCAAGACGGCCAACTGGAGGTGCTCGGCGGCTCCATCGCCAACCGCCGCCACCGCAACAGCCTGTACCCGCGCATCGCCTTCATGCCTCAAGGCCTGGGCGGCAACCTGTACCCCGAACTGTCCATCCGCGAAAACATCCGCTTCTTTGCGACGCTGTTCGGCCTGTCCAAAGCCGATTGCGACCAGCGCATGCACAACCTGCTGCTGGCCACCGACCTCGAACGCTTCGCCGAACGGCCGGCCGGCAAACTCTCCGGCGGGATGAAGCAGAAACTCGGCCTGTGCTGCGCGCTGATCCACGATCCGGACCTGCTGATCCTCGACGAGCCCACCACCGGGGTCGACCCGCTGTCCCGTCGGCGCTTCTGGGAACTGGTCGAAACCGTGCGCAGCGAGCGTCCGCAACTGACGCTGCTGGTGGCCACGGCCTACATGGAAGAGGCCGAGCAGTTTGAACATTGCCTGATGCTCGACCGCGGCAAACTGATCGCCGACGGTTTGAGCAGTGAGCTGGCGGCAGTGACCCCCAGCGGCAAACTGGACGAAGCCTTCACCCACTTCCAGGGCGACAGCGCCCACGACAACCAGCCGCTGGTCATCCCGCCGCGCGCAGGCAACAACACCGATATCGCCATCGAAGCCCACGACCTGACCCTGCGCTTTGGCGACTTCACCGCCGTCGATAAAGTCAGCTTCGCCATCGGCCGGGGCGAGATCTTCGGTTTTCTCGGCTCCAACGGCTGCGGCAAGACCACCACCATGAAAGTCCTCACCGGCCTGATGCCGGCCACCGAGGGCAGTGCCACGTTGCTGGGCAACCCGGTGAACGCCAAGGACCTGGCCACCCGCAAGCGTGTGGGTTTCATGTCGCAGAGCTTTTCGCTGTATGGCGAACTCAGCGTGCTTCAGAACCTGGTGCTGCACGCGCAGTTGTTCGATTTGCCCAAAGTCGACAGCGGCAAGCGGATCGACGAGCTGATCCAGCGTTTCGACCTCAGCGAGGTGGCCGAGCAGCCGTCGGGCGAACTGCCCCTCGGCTTGCGTCAGCGCTTGTCGTTGGCCGTGGCGGTGCTGCATCGTCCTGAAGTGCTGATCCTCGATGAGCCGACCTCGGGCGTCGACCCGGCGGCGCGGGATGACTTCTGGCGGCTGCTGATCGAACTGTCGCGCGAACAAGGGGTGACGATCTTTCTGTCCACCCACTTCATGAACGAAGCCCAGCGTTGCGACCGCATCTCCCTGATGCACGCCGGCAAGGTGCTCGCCTGCGACACGCCCGACGCGCTGCAGCAGCAATTCCACGGCGACACCCTCGAAGCCGCGTTCGTCACGTGCCTGGAGCAAGCCCAGGGCGAGGCCGAACCTACCGCGCCCACCGCCACCGTCAGCGAAACCAGCACGCCGCCGGTGAGCAAGCGCGGCTTCAGCCTGTCGCGCCTGCTGGCCGTGGCCAGCCGTGAAGGCAAGGAACTGCTGCGCGACAAGGTGCGTATGGCCTTCGCCCTGCTCGGGGCGATGTTCATGATGGTGATCTTCGGCTACGGCATTTCCCTGGACGTGGAAAACCTCGCCTTCGCCGTCTACGACCAGGACCAGACCCCGCAAAGCCGCGCCTACCTGGAGGCGTTTCGCGGCTCACGCTATTTCGCCGAACAAACGCCGATCCAGGATGCCAACGAGCTGCACCGGCGCCTGCAACGTTCGGAAATCAAACTGGCCCTGGAAATCCCGCCCGGTTTTGGTCGTGACCTCTACGCCGGCCGCCAACCCAGCGTGGCGGCCTGGCTCGACGGCGGCATGCCGTTTCGCGCGGAAACCAGCCGGAACTATGTAGAAGCGGTCCACCAGGCCAACCTGCAGCAACTGGCCGAGCTGAGCAGCCAGCCGCAGAACAGCCAAGGTGCGGCCAAGCTCGAAACCCGCTTTCGCTACAACCAGGATGTGGTCAGTGTGAACGCCATCGGCCCAGGCGTGATGGCACTGATCCTCGCCTTCATCCCGGCGATGCTCACCGCCCTGGGCATCGTGCGCGAAAAGGAGCTGGGTTCGATCACCAACTTCTACGCCACGCCCCTGACCCGCCTGGAATTCCTGCTGGGCAAACAGACGCCGTACCTGGCCGTGAGCCTGATCAACCTGGCGGTGCTGGTCGCGATGAACCGCTGGCTGTTCGGCGTGCCATTCAAGGGCAGCGGCCTGACCCTGGCGTTCGGCGGCCTGCTGTACGTGCTCGCCACCACCAGCATGGGCCTGCTGATTTCCGCGTTCACCCGCACCCAGATCGCCGCGATCCTCGGCACCATGATCATCACCAGCCTGCCGACCATCCAGTTCTCCGGGCTGATCGTGCCGCGTTCGTCCCTGGAAGGTGCGGCGGCGGTGATGGGCACGCTGTTTCCGGCGGGGCACTTTCTCGATATTGCGGTGGGCACGTTCACCAAGGCCCTCGACCTGCGGCAACTGTGGCCGCAGTGCCTGGCGCTGTTCGGGTTTTTCCTCGGGTTTACCGGGCTTAGCCTGATCATGCTGAAGAAGCAGGAGGCTTGATGCATAAGTTCGCGCACATCCTGCGCCTGGGGATCAAGGAACTGACCAGCCTGCGCCACGACAGCGTGCTGCTGCTGTTTCTGTTCTACGCCTTCACGGTCGCGATCTACATGCCCGCGGCCGGCTCGGTGATTGGCGTACACAACGCCAGCGTAGCGTTTGTCGACGAGGACCACAGCGCGATCTCGCGGCAGATGGCCGAGGCGTTGCAGCCGCCCGAGTTCCAGTCACCCGTGCCGTTGGCGTATGACCAGTTGGATAAGGTCATGGACAGCGGCCAGTACACGTTCGTGATCAACGTACCGGCGAATTTCCAGGCCGACCTGTTAGCCGGTCGCGAGCCCGATGTGCAGGTGAACGTCGATGCCACGGCGATGAGCCAGGCGTTCATGGGCGCCGGCTACATCTCACGGATTTTCCAACGCGAGCTGCTGACCTACAGCGGCCAGGCCGACTCCGCCAGCAAAGCGCCGGCGCTGCTGACAACGCGGGCGCTGTTCAATACCAACCTGGAGGGCGGCTGGTTCCTCGCAGTCATCCAGATCGTCAACAACATCACCATCCTCGCCATCGTGCTCACCGGCACCGCGCTGCTGCGCGAGCGCGAACATGGCACCCTCGACCATTTGCTGGTGCTGCCGCTGACGGCACTGGAAATCATGCTGGCGAAAATCTGGAGCAACCTGCTGGTGGTGGTGCTGTGTACCTGGGTGTCACTGGAAGTGGTGGTCAAGGGCATGCTCGGCGTGCCGCTGGCCGGGTCGCTGAGCCTGTTTCTGTTCGTGACCGCGCTGTACCTGTTTGCCAGCACCGCCCTGGGGATCTTCCTCGCCACCCTCGCCCGCTCGACGCCGCAGTTCGGCTTGCTGGCAATCCCAGTGATCATCCCGATGCTGTTGCTCTCCGGCGGCAGCACGCCGCTGGACAGCATGCCCGAATGGTTGCAGTGGGTGATGCAGGCCTCGCCGTCGACGCACTTTGTGAGCCTGAGCGCGGCGATCCTGTTCCGCGATGCGGGCATGAGCGTGGTGTGGCCGGACATGCTGGCGCTGGCGGGAATTGGCTTGCTGTTCTTTTTGGTGGCGCTGGCGCGGTTCCGCAAGAGCCTGGCGTCTTGAGGTGCCTGCCCGGCCGCTATCGCAGGCAAGCCTGCTCTCACAGGTGGAACGCATTCCCTTGTGGGAGCGGGCTTGCTTGCGATCGTCGCGCCGTGACTATTGGATGATCAGGTTGTTGAACAACAGGTCTTCCACCACCGGCTTGCCGGTTTCGTCGTTCATCACTTGCTGGGTCTGCTTCAGGGCTTCCTGGCGCAGTTTTTCCTTACCCTCAACCGTGCTCATGGTCTCGTTGGTTTGCTGGGTGAACAGCGCCACCAGTTGATTACGAATCAACGCATCGTTGGCTTTGATGGCGGCGGCCGCTTCGGTGCCGGTCACACGCAGAGCGATATCGGCCTTGTACACCTTGAGCTTGGACGTACCGTCCAAGCCATAGTTGCCCACGAACGGCGGGGCCAGGCTGATATAGCTGACCTTCGGCGCCTCGCCTTCTTTCGCCTCTTGCGCCTGGGCCGCCATTGGCAAGGTCAGGGCCAGCATCAACAGAATCCACGCTTTCACAGTTCATTCCTCACATTCGGTAGCCCAGTAGCATAACGCTAGCAAGGCAGAGCACAAGCTTATGGCGACTTATCAGGCCCGGGCATGCTCGTTGACCCACGGGCATACCCTCCTACACTTATCGGCCACGACACCAAAAGGAATAGTCCGATGAAAGCTGTGCTGTGCAAAGCCTTCGGCCCCGCCGAAACCCTGGTGCTGGAAGACATCGCCAGCCCGGCGATCAAGAAGAACGAAATCCTGTTGGACGTGCATGCCGCCGGGGTCAACTTCCCGGACACGCTGATCATCGAGGGCAAGTACCAATTCAAGCCGCCGTTCCCGTTCTCGCCGGGTGGCGAAGCGGCGGGCGTGGTCAGTGAAGTGGGGGAAAAGGTCAGCCACCTGAAGGTTGGAGACCGCGTGATGGCCCTGACCGGCTGGGGCAGTTTTGCCGAGCAGGTCGCGGTGCCCGGCTATAACGTGCTGCCGATCCCGCCCAGCATGGGCTTCAACACCGCCGCCGCGTTCAGCATGACCTACGGCACCTCGATGCATGCGCTGAAGCAACGGGCCAACCTGCAGCCCGGCGAAACCTTGCTGGTCCTCGGCGCCTCCGGCGGCGTGGGCCTCGCTGCCGTGGAAATCGGCAAGGCCATGGGCGCCCGGGTCATCGCCGCCGCCAGCAGCGCCGACAAACTGGCGGTGGCCAAGGCTGCCGGCGCCGATGAGCTGATCAACTACAGCGAAGCCAGCCTGAAAGATGAGGTCAAGCGCCTGACCGACGGGAACGGCGCCGACGTGATCTACGACCCGGTGGGCGGCGACTTGTTTGACCAGGCCATCCGCGCCATCGCCTGGAACGGCCGCCTGTTGGTGGTGGGTTTTGCCAGCGGGCGCATTCCGGAGCTGCCGGTGAACCTGGCGCTGCTCAAGGGCGCGGCCGTGGTCGGAGTGTTCTGGGGCGCGTTCGCCCAGCGCCAGCCGCAGGACAATGCGGCAAACTTCCAGCAGCTGTTTGGTTGGTATGCCGAGGGCAAGTTGAAACCGCTGGTGTCGCAGGTGTATCCGCTGGAACAGGCGGCCCAGGCGATCAATGACCTGGGGCAGCGCAAGGCGGTGGGTAAGGTGGTCGTGCAAACCCGCCTGCCGAGGTGAAATGCGCTTGAATGTGGGAGGGGCGGTGTCCTCGACCATCACCTGTCTATTCGCGACATGTTCGTAGAGAACATGCATTGGCTCATATTTCCTGCGTTTGGCGCGTTAATCGCCTGAGCAATCCTTGGCACAACGCTTGAGCCGCGCCTCCAGGTTTTTGTCTGGCATGGCGTGGCTGCGCAGGGCGTTGACGGTCTGCTCGACATAATCGCGCGTCGTGCCGTAACGCCCGCAAGCGCTTTGCAGCACGTGGCTGAGCACGATGTCGGGCAGATTGCCAGCGTAGCTCGGCAGGTGCCGCTCCAATACAAACCCCAATGCCTGCACCCGACTGCCATCTTCCAGACGGCAACTGAGCCAGTGCGGCCGATAGGAGGGGTAAGGCATTTCGCGCTGCCACAAGGCGTACAGCGAGGCTTCTAACTGATCTTCCGGCAGGCGGTAGGCAAACCCGCTGCACGAGCCGCCACGATCCAGGCCGAACACCAACCCGGGCAACTCCGGCGTACCCCGATGCTCGTGGGACCACAGGTACAAACCACGGTGATAGCCATGGACCCGCGCCCGAACCCGCTCGGTCGATGAACATTCCGGCCGCCAGATCAGCGAACCGTAAGCGAATAGC
Organism: Pseudomonas sp. 7-41; assembly: GCF_021233075.1. Taxonomy (NCBI): domain Bacteria; kingdom Pseudomonadati; phylum Pseudomonadota; class Gammaproteobacteria; order Pseudomonadales; family Pseudomonadaceae; genus Pseudomonas; species Pseudomonas sp. 7-41. The sequence goes on from NZ_CP089551.1 coordinate 6,562,139, forward strand.
CAGACCGGCCCGCCCTTATGCCGGGCCATGGTGGCCTGCATCGAGTTCATCAACTGTTCGTGCGTGAGTTGCGGTCCCAGATCGAGCCGCGGAGGGTAAGCCAATTGCAAAAGATCGGATTCGATGGCGGTCATGGCGAAAAGTGGCTCGCCTCCTATGTGTTACCAATTGTTAGCAACTCTACCGTAATAAAACGCGCTGCTGTGACCATACGGCAAAAAAGTACAATAGGCTGAACGACCACCGCATTCTCCAGAAGCAATCCCAGTATTTTCAGCTCCGGTTCAGCCCGGCAAAGCGCTTGACCGTCAAAATAGCGCAGCTGGCACGACTCAGTCGGTCACCCCTCACACCGATTACTCGAGGTCGCACCTATGAAAAAATTACGATTGCCGGGCCTGCTGCTCCTGGCCCAGGCCACCACCGCTCTCGCTGTCGAAACCCCGCCCGTCGACGATGACAAGGGCTTCTGGTATGCACAGACCAGCGTCTACACCCGGCACTTCTCCCCCGACCCGGACCACAACAACAACCAGGATTTGCTTGGCCTGGAGCGCAATGAAGCGTCAGGTTTGGTGTATGGGGCGGCGACGTTCCGTAACTCGTTCAGCCAACGCTCGTACTACGTCTACGCGGGCAAACGCTATGACATGACCGACTATCCGGTGTATCTGAAACTGACCGGCGGGGCGATCCAGGGCTATCGCGGCAAGTACCGCGACAAAATCCCGTTGAACCGTTTCGGCGTGGCGCCGGTGATCATACCGTCCGTGGGCACCCATTACGGGCCGGTGGCGGCGGAGTTGGTGCTGCTGGGGTTCAATGCGGCGATGATCACGACCGGCGTGCGTTTCTGACAGCGACGCCAGCTCCTCCACCAGAGCCGGCGCAGGTTTCAGGGCCGCGGGGCGTAGGCGAATACGTCGGCGCGCATCTGGTGTGCATCCATGCCCGCAGCCACCAGCGCATCCAATGTGCCGTAGATCATCGCCGGTGAACCGCTGGCGTAGACATGCACGCCTTTGAGGTCGTGGATGTCTTCGCACACCGCTTCATGCAACAGCCCACAGCGTCCTTCCCAGCCGCACAGGTCACTGACCACTTTGTGCAAGAACAGGTTGGGCAGCTGCAGCCATTGATCCCAATGCTCGATCTCGTAGAAATCTTCCGGACGCCGCACGCCCCAATACAGATGCACCGGGTGTTTGAAGCCGGTGGCGCGGCAGTGCTCGATCAGGCTGTGCATCTGCGCCATGCCGGTGCCCGCAGCGATCAGCACCAACGGCCCATCGGGCAGCTCGGCCAGGTGGGTATCGCCAAACGGCAGCTCAATGCGGGCCATCCGGTTGCGCTGCAATTGCTCGATCAGATTGCGCGCGCTGTCCTCGCGGGCCAGCACGTGCAGTTCCAGTTCGCGTCCGGCGTGGGGCGCCGAAGCCAGGGAAAACGCCGACTTCTCGCCGTTATCCCGTTCAATCATCAGGTATTGCCCGGCGTGGTAACGCACGGCCTTGCCGGCCGGGGCGAGCAAGCGCACGCGCCATACATCGCCACCGACTTGCACGCATTCACTCACTTGGCACGACAACTTGCGCAACGGCAACTCTCCCGGCGCCAGCACGCCATCCCACAACACCACACAATCCTCCAGCGGCTCGGCGATGCAGGTGTAGAACTCACCGTGGTCGCGTATTTCACCGGACTGCCGCACCCGGCCGTCCACCAACAGCGCCGCGCACACGTGGCACACGCCATTGCGACAGGCTTGCGGGCATTCGTAGCCCAGGCGGCGCGCACCTTCGAGGATTCGCTCACCGGGGACCAGCTCCAATACGGCGCCGGAAGGTTGCAGGGTCACACGCATCAATCTATTCCCAACTCTTTCCAGATCGCATCGACACGCGCCGTCACGGCTTCGTCCTTGACGATCACCCTGCCCCACTCGCGGGTGGTCTCACCCGGCCATTTGTGCGTGGCATCCAGGCCCATCTTCGAGCCCAGGCCCGAGACCGGCGAGGCGAAGTCGAGGTAGTCGATCGGCGTGTTGTCGATCATCACCGTGTCGCGCTTGGGGTCCATGCGCGTGGTGATGGCCCAGATCACGTCGTTCCAGTCGCGGGCGTTGATGTCGTCGTCGGTGACGATAACGAACTTGGTGTACATGAACTGTCGCAAAAACGACCACACGCCGAGCATGACCCGCTTGGCATGGCCTGGGTACGACTTCTTCATGGTCACGATGGCCATGCGGTACGAACAGCCTTCCGGCGGCAGGTAGAAGTCGGTGATTTCCGGGAACTGCTTCTGCAGGATCGGCACGAACACTTCGTTCAGCGCCACACCGAGAATCGCCGGCTCATCCGGCGGACGGCCGGTGTAGGTACTGTGGTAGATCGGCTTGATCCGATGAGTGATGCGCTCGACGGTGAACACCGGGAAGCTGTCGACTTCGTTGTAGTAGCCGGTGTGGTCGCCGTAGGGGCCTTCGTCGGCCATTTCGCCGGGGTGGATCACGCCTTCGAGGATGATTTCCGCGGTGGCCGGCACTTGCAGGTCGTTGCCACGGCACTTCACCAGCTCGGTGCGGTTGCCGCGCAGCAGGCCGGCGAAGGCGTATTCGGACAGGCTGTCCGGCACCGGGGTCACGGCGCCGAGGATGGTGGCCGGGTCGGCGCCCAGGGCCACAGAGACCGGGAACGGCTTGCCGGGGTGCTTTTCGCACCATTCACGGAAGTCCAGCGCGCCGCCGCGGTGGCTCAGCCAACGCATGATCACCTTGTTGCGGCCGATCACTTGCTGACGGTAGATGCCGAGGTTCTGGCGATCCTTGTTCGGGCCCTTGGTGACGGTCAGGCCCCAGGTGATCAGCGGGCCGACATCGCCGGGCCAGCAGGTCTGCACCGGCAGCATGCCCAGGTCGACGTCATCACCTTCGATGACCACTTCCTGGCACACCGCGTCCTTGACCACCTTGGGCGCCATGGCAATGATCTTGCGGAAGATCGGCAGCTTCGACCAGGCGTCCTTCAAGCCCTTGGGTGGCTCGGGCTCCTTGAGGAACGCCAGCAACTTGCCGATCTCGCGCAATTCGCTGACCGACTCGGCGCCCATGCCAAAGGCCACGCGATCGGGGGTGCCGAACAGGTTGCCGAGCACCGGGATATCAAAACCGGTCGGGTTCTCGAACAGCAGCGCCGGGCCCTTGTTGCGCAGGGTACGGTCGCAAATCTCAGTCATTTCCAGCACCGGCGAAACCGGCACGTGGATGCGTTTCAACTCTCCGCGCTGCTCAAGTTGCTGCACGAAATCCCGAAGATCCTTGAATTTCATTAACCATGCCACCCGTAAAATAGGCGTACATCCTACCTGCTCTGAGGACGGCTGGCAGCTTAATTGGCCGTCAGCCCCCGTGATTGCAGCGAACGGAACAGCGGTTCCAGGAACGCCTGGACATGTCGCGCGCCGACGTCGGAGAGGTGGTTATCGTCGGTGTACAGCGCGCGGCCGTCGAGCTCGACCCGGCACAGGCCGTCGGCGCCGCACAGCAGGGGCGCGGGGTCCAGCACGGAGACACCACTGTCGGCGGCGGCCAGCTCGTCAAACAGTCGAGTGATAAAGGCCTGGCGCTTCTCGTGCTCCGCCACGGGGAGCCCTTCGCCGTCCACCGGCCGGTGCATCATGGCCAGGCGACTGAGGCGGTACGGCACGATGATTTCCTGCAGCGGTGCTTCCTTGATCAGCCACACATGGTGCCCGGCGGCGCGCAGCCCCTGGATGCGTTCACGCAGGCCCTGTTCGAAACGCTGCTCGGCCACGGCACGCACGTACTTGCCGGTGCCCGGGTCTTTGAGCGCATGTTCCTTGTCGCCCGATATCTGCCCATAGAGGTACAGGCTCCAGCGCGCCGCCAGCACCACATCGCTGAACGACTGTGCGGCCAGGGCCTGCTCGACGCGCTGGTTGAAATGCGCGCACTGGGCAATATCCTCCAGCCCATCCAACGGTACGCAACCGGCGAAACTGGCCTGGACCAGACTGATATCGTGCCGTTTGGCCGCATCCTTCAGCGCCGGAATCAATGCGGTGGCGTGGCTGTCGCCCCAGACCAGCGCGGACACCGAGTGGCTTTGTGGGCCGAAATGGCAGAACAGCCGCTCATCCGGGGTGTTCTTGTCCGCCAGGCAGGCCGTCAGCTCCGGGCTCCACTTCTTCGCCTGGGCATAACGCAATGCCTGTTCGGACAGGCGCCACGGCACGCCATCGGCTTCCCGCAATGCCAGGCCAGTAAGGCCGAGACACAAAATACCGGCCGCGGCGCCAGCCAGGATCGCCTTGCGCCCGGCCAGCAGACGTTTTTCCCGGAATGGCGCCTCCACGAAGCGCCAGGACAAATAACCCAGCACCAGGCTCAGCAGCATCAACCCGGCCAATTCAGCCACGCTCAAGCCATCAACCGCTGCGTAGTTGGCGTACACGAACACCGGCCAGTGCCACAGGTACCAGGAATAAGAAATAAGCCCCAGGCCCACCATCAGCCGCGAACTCAGCAGCCGCCCGACCCAGGTGGCTTGCTGCCCATTGGCCCAGATCAACCCGACCACGCCCAGCACCGGCAGCAAAGCGGCCGCGCCAGGGAACGGTGTATGCCGGTCGAAACCGAATATGGCGGCCAGGATCAATGCCAGAGAAGCCAGGCTGACCGCTTGCGCCAGGGGCGGCGAGGCGCGCCACTCAACCTTCGGCATGACCGCCAGCATGGCGCCGGCCAGCAATTCCCAGGCACGCATATGCAGCAGGTAGAAGGCTTTCTGCGGCTGATGGGAAACCGCCCAGACACTCATGCCAAACGACACCAGCAGCACCGCGAACAACACCAGGCGCCAATGTTTCAAACGGCTTGAAAGCAGGGCCAGCAGCAGCGGGAACAGGATGTAGAACTGCTCCTCCACTGCCAGCGACCAGGTGTGCAGCAAGGGCTTGATGTCGGAGGCCGTGTCGAAATAACTGTGCTGGCGGGAAAACAGGAGGTTCGAGGTAAAGGTCACCTGATAGTGCGCCGAGCGGCCCAACGCCTCATAGTCCTTGGGCATCAGCAGAAACCAGCCCACCGCCAGCGTCGCCGCCATCATCACAAACAGCGCCGGCAAGATGCGCCGCGCACGGCGTGCCCAGAACTCCACGAAACTGAAACGCCCGGCCTGGCGTTCGCGCCAGATGATCGAGGTAATCAGGAAGCCGGAAATCACGAAGAACACATCCACACCGACGAAGCCGCCAGTGATCCCAGGAACGCCAAAGTGGAACAGCACGACAGCAAGGACAGCAACGGCACGCAGGCCGTCGATGTCTCTTCGGTAAGCAAGAGTGGTCATAAGAATTGTGGTCAATATGTTACGAATGGAGGCGAAAACAGGCGCGCGCATACTTTTTGTTACTTAACGGATACTTATGACATAAAACCCACTCAATTTCGACGCAAAAAAAATGGCGACCCTGAGGGCGCCATTTTTTTTGACCTGAAACGTCGTATTACTTACGCTTCATCGACAGGAAGAACTCGTCGTTGGTCTTGGTGGTTTTCAGCTTGTCGATCAGGAACTCGATGGCCGCGACTTCATCCATCGGGTGCAGCAGCTTGCGCAGAATCCACATGCGCTGCAGTTCGTCGTCGGCTGTCAGCAACTCTTCACGGCGGGTGCCGGAGCGGTTGATGTTGATCGCCGGGAACACGCGCTTTTCAGCGATGCGACGGTCCAGGGGCAGTTCCATGTTGCCGGTACCCTTGAACTCTTCGTAGATCACTTCATCCATCTTCGAGCCGGTTTCAACCAGCGCGGTGGCGATGATGGTCAGCGAGCCGCCTTCTTCGATATTCCGCGCGGCGCCGAAGAAACGTTTCGGTTTCTCCAGGGCGTGGGCATCGACACCACCGGTCAATACCTTGCCGGAGCTCGGGATCACGGTGTTGTAGGCACGGGCCAGACGGGTGATGGAGTCGAGCAGGATCACCACGTCTTTCTTGTGTTCGACCAGGCGCTTGGCCTTCTCGATCACCATTTCGGCAACCTGCACGTGGCGGGTTGGCGGCTCATCGAACGTCGAGGCAACCACTTCGCCGCGCACGGTGCGCTGCATTTCGGTCACTTCTTCCGGACGTTCATCGATCAGCAGCACGATCAGGTGAACTTCAGGGTTGTTACGTGCGATGTTCGCTGCAATGTTCTGCAGCATGATGGTCTTACCGGCTTTCGGCGGTGCGACGATCAGGCCGCGCTGGCCCTTGCCGATCGGGGCGCACAGGTCGATCACACGACCGGTCAAGTCTTCGGTGGAACCGTTGCCGGCTTCCATCTTCATTCGCACGGTCGGGAACAGCGGGGTCAGGTTCTCGAAGAGAATCTTGTTTTTCGCGTTCTCTGGACGATCGAAGTTGATCGTGTCGACCTTGAGCAGGGCGAAATAACGCTCGCCTTCCTTCGGAGGACGGATCTTGCCAACGATGGTGTCACCGGTGCGCAAGTTGAAGCGGCGGATCTGGCTCGGCGAGACGTAGATATCGTCTGGGCCGGCGAGATAGGAAGCGTCTGCAGAGCGGAGGAAGCCGAAGCCGTCCTGGAGAATCTCCAGCACGCCATCACCGGAGATTTCCTCGCCGCTTTTCGCGTGCTTTTTGAGCAAGGAGAAAATCACGTCCTGCTTGCGCGAACGGGCCATATTTTCTATGCCCATCTGTTCGGCCAATTCGAGCAGTTCGGTAATCGGCTTTTGCTTGAGTTCAGTCAGATTCATATAGGAATGACGTAATCATTTATGGAGGGGGGAAATTAAGCTTTTGGCTTAATGAGGCCGCGCCGCAGAGAAGGCGACAGGATCGCGTACTAATCGAAAAGGAATGCGTCGGCGACGGCTTGCAGGGGGCAGTGGAGAAACCAGTGCGGGGCCGAATGTACCACCTGAGTTTCGGAGCGTCTAGCCCTGTTTCACGAAAAAGCCCCGCAATTTGCGGGGCTTTTTTGACGGCGCTTAGAGGTTCACGTCGATGAATGCAGCCAGTTGGGACTTCGACAGCGCGCCCACTTTGGTCGCTGCGACTTCGCCGTCCTTGAACAGCATCAGGGTCGGAATACCACGCACGCCATGCTTGGCCGGGGTTTCCTGGTTTTCGTCGATGTTCAGCTTGGCAATGGTCAATTTGCCGTCGTACTCGGTTGCAATGTCGTCCAGAACCGGAGCGATCATTTTGCAAGGGCCACACCATTCAGCCCAGTAGTCAACCAGCACCGGGCCAGCAGCCTTGAGTACTTCGGCCTCAAAGGTCGCGTCGGTGACGTGCTTGATAAGATCGTTGCTCATGGATGTCTCCGGATTGTAAGCAAAAAAAACGTGGCCCATCATAGCTGCCCTTCCCTCGTTCAGGAAGCCGCCTCTGATTGAGTCTTGCTATGGTGGCGCATGAGTTTGGGTATCGCCTCGCTCACGGCGCTACGGGAGTCACGAAAGCAATCCCGGTGCGCAACGCCGCATTACGTACATGTTCCTGCATGGTTTTCTGCGCCGCCGCGCTCGCGCGCCGGGCCAGGGCGCGCAAGACTCTGCGGTGCTCCTGCCAGGTTTCCATGGCCCGCTCTGGCCGGATGAACGGTAGCTTCTGGCTCTCCAGGAACACCTCGGCGCTGGCACTCAGGATGCTGACCATCGCCTGGTTGCCGCTGGCGAGGAGGATGCGCTGGTGGAATTCGAAGTCCAGCCGCGCGGCCGCTTCGAAGTCGCCGGCCTTGAGCACCTTGCGCATGGCTTCGACATTCTCTTCCAGGCTATCCAGTTCATCAATGGTCAGCGTGACGGCCGCCAACCCTGCCGCAAACCCTTCCAGGGCATAGCGCAACTGGAAGATATCCAGCGGCGTCGCCTGGGCCGCGAAGGGCCACGCAAACCCCGGCGGCTCCTGTGCCTCTTGCACGAACACGCCTTTGCCCGGCTGCACGCTGACCACCCCCAAGGCACTCAGGGACGACAACGCTTCGCGCAATGACGCCCGGCTCACGCCCAACTGCAGCGCCAGGTCGCGCTGGGACGGCAGTGCGTCGCCCGGCCCGAAGCCTTGCTCCTTGATCAGTTTGCGGATGGCCTGCAAGGCCGCTTCCGGTACCGCTTGGGCGATGGAATTCATAAAAAACTCAAGGTTCCAGACAACTGAGCGGCTAGTTGTAAAGCTATTCGCGCCCGGCGGCAAGCCACGCCCCAAAGGGGCTCGCGCGCTTTGGGCGGCGCTCGAAAAAGGTGCGAAACCCGCGCTCACTGTTCAGACCAGTAAGACCACCGAAGCTCAACAAATCCCGGCCTTGCAGACGAACCGAGCCGGGATGGCATGGGCTGTGCACTGGGCAAAAACAGAATGCCCCTTCGCCCTTCTCGGAGAGTTCCCATGACCAAGCGCTACAGCGCCCTGCTCACCGCCCTGTTTGCCAGCCTGATGCTGAGCCAGGCACCCGCCCAGGCCAACGGTCTGGACGATATCGTTGCCCGCGGCACCTTGAAGGTCGCCGTGCCCCAGGACTTCCCGCCGTTCGGCTCGGTCGGCCCCGACATGAAACCACGCGGCCTGGACATCGACACCGCCAAGCTGCTGGCCGACCAGCTCAAGGTCAAACTGGAGCTGACCCCGGTCAACAGCACCAACCGCATCCCGTTCCTCACGACCGGCAAGGTCGACCTGGTGATTTCCAGCCTGGGCAAGAACCCCGAGCGGGAAAAGGTCATCGACTTCTCCAAGGCCTACGCGCCGTTCTACCTGGCCGTGTTCGGCCCGCCTGACGCCGCCATCAGCAGCACCGACGACCTCAAGGGCAAGACCATCAGCGTGACCCGCGGCGCCATCGAAGACATCGAGCTGACGGCCGTCGCGCCCAAGGAAGCCACGATCAAGCGCTTCGAAGACAACAATTCGACCATCGCCGCCTACCTGGCCGGCCAGGTCGACCTGATCGCCAGCGGCAACGTGGTGATGGTTGCGATCAGCGAGCGCAGCCCGAAACGCGTGCCAGCGCTGAAAGTGAAGCTCAAGGATTCGCCGGTGTACGTGGGCGTGAACAAGAACGAGCCGGCGCTGCTGGAGAAGGTCAACCAGATCCTGGTGGCGGCCAAGGCTGACGGCAGCCTGGAAAAGAATGCAATGCAGTGGCTGAAAGAACCTCTGCCTGCTGATCTCTGAAGCCCGCGACGGAGCTGATTCATGGCCTATCAATTCGACTTTGTGCCGGTGCTGGCCAATACCGACCTGCTGTTGCGCGGCGCCCTGTTCACCCTTGAACTGACGGCGATCGGCGCAATCCTGGGGGTGGCCCTGGGCACCGTCGGCGCAGTGGTGCGGGCGTGGAAAATCCAGCCGTTCGCCTGGTTCTTCGGGGTGTATGTCGAGTTGATCCGCAACACGCCATTTCTGGTGCAGTTGTTTTTCATCTTCTTCGGCCTGCCCTCCCTGGGGCTGAAAATCACCGAGTGGCAAGCGGCGGTATTGGCGATGGTGATCAACCTGGGCGCCTATTCCACCGAGATCATCCGCGCCGGCATCCAGGCGATCCCCAGTGGTCAGCTGGAGGCTGCCGCCGCCCTGGCGATGACGCGCTTCGAGGCGTTCCGCCATGTGGTGCTGCTGCCGGCGCTGGGCAAGGTGTGGCCGGCCCTGAGCAGCCAGATCATCATTGTGATGCTCGGCTCGGCGGTGTGTTCGCAGATCGCCACCGAAGAGCTGAGTTTTGCCGCCAACTTCATCCAGTCGCGCAACTTCCGCGCCTTTGAGACCTATGCCCTGACCACCCTGGTGTACCTGTGCATGGCGTTGATGATTCGCCAGTTGCTCAACTGGATCGGCCGCCGGTTTGTGATGAGGAACAGCCGATGAGTGATTTTTCCTTCTGGGACATCGTGCGCAACCTGCTCGTCGGCCTGCAATGGACACTGTTGCTGTCGCTGGTGGCGTTTGTGGGCGGTGGCCTGATCGGCCTGCTGGTGATGACGATGCGTATCAGCCGCAAAGCCTTCCCGCGCAATGTCGCCCGCACCTATATCGAACTGTTCCAGGGCACGCCGCTGTTGATGCAGCTGTTCCTGGTGTTTTTCGGCGTCGCCCTGCTCGGGGTGGATATCTCGCCCTGGCTGGCGGCGGCGATTGCCTTGACCTTGTTTACCAGCGCCTACCTCGCCGAGATCTGGCGCGGCTGCGTCGACTCCATCGCCCACGGGCAGTGGGAAGCCTCGGCCAGCCTGGCCCTGAGCCCGCTGGAACAGCTGCGCTACGTGATCCTGCCCCAGGCCCTGCGGATTGCCGTGGCGCCTACCGTGGGGTTCTCGGTGCAAGTGGTCAAAGGCACCGCGGTGACCTCGATCATCGGCTTCACCGAACTGACCAAGACCGGCGGCATGCTCGCCAACGCCACGTTCGAGCCCTTTATGGTCTACGGCCTGGTGGCCCTCGGTTACTTCCTGCTCTGCTACCCCTTGTCCCTCAGTGCGCGCTACCTGGAAAGGAGACTGCATGCCTCTGCTTAGAATTTCCGCCCTGCATAAGTATTACGGCGATCACCATGTGCTCAAGGGCATCGACTTGACCGTTGAAGAAGGCCAGGTCGTCGCGATCATCGGCCGCAGCGGCTCGGGCAAATCGACCTTGCTGCGCACCCTCAATGGCCTGGAGTCGATCAACGACGGCGTGATCGAAGTCGACGGCGAATACCTCGACGCCGCCCGCGCCGACCTGCGCAGCCTGCGGCAGAAAGTCGGCATGGTGTTCCAGCAGTTCAACCTGTTCCCGCACCTGACGGTGGGCGAAAACGTCATGCTCGCGCCGCAGGTGGTGCAGAAAGTGCCCAAGGCCAAGGCCGCCCAGTTGGCGCGGCAGATGCTGGAGCGGGTCGGCCTGGGCGAGAAGTTCGACGCCTTCCCTGATCGCCTGTCCGGTGGCCAGCAACAACGCGTCGCGATAGCCCGCGCCCTGGCCATGTCGCCCAAGGTGCTGCTGTGCGACGAGATCACCTCGGCGCTGGACCCGGAACTGGTCAATGAAGTGCTTAGCGTGGTGCGCCAACTGGCCAAGGACGGCATGACCCTGATCATGGTGACCCACGAAATGCGTTTCGCCCGCGAAGTCGGGGACAAACTGGTGTTCATGCACCAGGGCAAGGTGCATGAAGTGGGCCCGCCCCAGGCGCTGTTCGCCAACCCCCGCACCCCCGAACTGGCCAACTTCATCGGCTCGGTGGGGCAGCCGGGCTGACCAGCTCGAAGGTGCCCCGCCCCTCCAGCCGCGTTTCATCGCGGACCTGCAGGGCATCGGAAGGCAGGTCGATATCGACATCGACCTGGGCCGTCAGGCGCTGGCCGACCAGCGCTTGACCTGCTGCGCGTGCCACCAGGACCTGCCCCGGCAACAACGCCCCGCTGACGGTTTCACCGGGCAAGTGCGCCACCCCCCACTCGACGGCGCGCCCATCGACCTGGGCATGCTTGAGACTCAGGCGCATACGCCCCTGGCGGTCAAACCGGAAACCTTGCCCATCCACCGCACCGATGAAGCGCAACGCTATCATCGAAGGCTGCGTACACACGACGTTCAGGTGCAGCGTGCGGGTGCCGAGGACCACGGAGGTACTTTGGACAACGGCCTCCCTGCGAATGACGCCATAGTCGAGGCGCGGCTGGCTCACGGACAACCGGCAGTTTTCAGCGCGCACGCCCTGGGCCATCAACAGCGCGCAGAACAGGACGACGCCCGCGCTTCTCCACTTAGCGGCCATGGCACACCGCCGTCGTGGTCTCATAGAACTTGTCATGGTCAGGCTGGGTTCCGGGGTCAAGGCTCAGTTGGCAGGTGGAAGAGTCCGGCAACGAAACCCGCAGGCTTTGCGACTCATTGACGTCATTCAGGAAAATCATGCCTTCGCCCACCACGCTGGTGAGGAAGCGGCCATCCTGGCCGAACACCGACGCGCCCTGGGGCAACGGCTGACCGTGCTGATCGCTGGCGGTGAGCAACACGCGGCGCACTGTCACCACATCGAACGCGACGGTATTGAAGGACCCGCGACCGGCGGCGAGCACCTGGGTGCCGTTCTTCAGGTCAACCCGCCTGGGCAACGACTGCGTCTGCACTTCGACGCGGCTGTTGGCATACGCGGGCAAGCCGGCAATCACGGCCTGCCCGGTGAAGTCGGTCCACACCGGCCCCTGGGGGGTTTCGACTTTCGCGGAGCCGATATCCCCCACGGAGACGATGCCGAACGTGTCCTGCACGGGATAGGGCGAGAAGGTCAGGCCGTTTTCGTGCGCGACGATGCCGCCTTGCAGTTGCCCCGTATAACCGGTGCCCTGGGCATCTCGGCTGACGCCCAGGCCGACGCGGGTGTAGCGCGGCAGCAGGTCCACATGGCCGCGAACCGCTTGTTCGCGGGCGCTGAGGTCGCGCTCGACACCCACCTCGTAATTCACATAGTCATTGACCCGTTCGCTGAGTGCCGTGCCAGCGCGGGACTGGTGACCACGCCGGCTGACGTAGCTGTTCACACGACGATCACCGCCCAGCGGCACGCTGATCTGCAACCGTACCGACAGATCATTGTCCACCGTGCTATCGCGCCGGCCGGCGGCAACGCTGGCGTCACGCCGTGGCCGCGTGCCGCCCACCTGCGAGTCGGCGATCAAAGCGACATCGACGTGACTGAACGACTTGTTCCACGAAGCAAATACGTGCTCGGCCGTTTGCCGGTCAAATTGCGCGCTGCGCGAATAACCCAGGGAGAACACGCCCAAGGTTGGATCGGCCCAGCTCATGCCCGCCGTGTACTGGTTCTTGAAGCGCGAACCCAACTCGTCGGCCTTGAACGAGCGGCCCGCTTCAAGCACCTCGCGATACCCCCGGGTCTGGGTGGTGGCGCTGAAGTTGACGTCTATATTGGCGTAGACCGGGCTGCTCGCGGACACGCTGCTACGCGAACCCGACACCGCGTTACGGCCGTCTCGGGACACATTGTGGCGAGCGCCAACCGCAACCCGTTGGAAAAAGACGCTGCTCAGGGTGCCGCCTGCCGACCAGTATTCATCGGTGCTCAATAAGCCAAACCCCGCCGACGAATCACGCCCCAGGCCCCAGGTGCCGCTGCCCATGGCGACCACCGGCGACGGCGCCTGCGCGTCGTTGTTTTCGCGCACCTTGCCGAGCGAAAAATAATAGCCAGGCACCGCCGGGGCTGCCCCCGCGAACGAAGCCGCCGGCACCACGAAACTGCGCTTGGCGCCGCGTACATCGATCACGCTGACTTCGAGGTCGCTGGTGCCATTGAGCAAAGGCAACCCGGTCAGCCGGAAGGGGCCTTCGGGCACCAGCGTGCTATGGATCAGCACGCCAGACTGGCGCACTTCAATCCGCGACTGACTCTGGGCCAGCCCCTCGACCACCGCATTATTGCCGCCCGCCGGCACCCGCGACTGGCCATCGGGGGAAAACTGCACACCGGACAACTGGATGCCGCCAAACAGCGGATTGTTGCTGGAGAGCTGGCCCACCTGGAACGTCGATCGCAGCGCGGCCAGATCCCGCTGGGCGAAGGCGTACAGGTGTTCGGTGCGCGCGTCGCCATTGTCGGACACATAGAATTGGCGGCTGCGGACAATCCAGTCGCCCAGGTTGAAGCCTGCTTCGGTGTAGGCCGACACGAACCGGCTGGACTCACTGCGCGAACGGTTGTCGAAACCCAGCACGTCATAGTTGAACATCGCCGCTGCGCCACCCTGGGCAAAGTCCCCGGCCTCCCACTGGGGTTCACGCAATGACTGGGTCGGCACCACCAGTGCCACCTCATCGATGCCGGGCCGGAGCCGAACCATCGTCGTCGGGAAGGCGCCCAGAAAGTCATGGCAGGCCTGGTCCGGTGACACGCCTTTGCGGACAACGGCGCGGGGCTGCACCAACCCGGCTTTCTCGAGCAAGCCCGGGGTGAAACACAATTGCCCCTGTGCGTCGAACCGCGCATCGACTGACCCGAGCGGGTTCCCGTTGACCCGCAGCCCCACCACCTGGACGCCTTCGCGAAAACGCGCCGCACTGCGGAAGTAGTCGGAGACCTTCGGGTCAATACCGTGGGTGGTCAGTGCCGCGAGGTCGAAACCCTCGCCCAACTCCAGAGCTGGAGCCAGGCCGGGCAAGCTCCACAGGGTCGCAAACCCGATGAGCAGCGTGGGGCGGCGAGACCGGATGGAAACCGCAGGCGTATTACTCGACAGGTTTTTCATAAGCCGCTCAACCCCCATCGGTACTGATCGGGGCGCGGTAGCTGTCCACCGAAAACCCATAGACCGTGGCGGGCTGGATCTCGACTTCGGCCAAGCCGTCCAATGTTCCGTCAACCTTCGCCGTCAACGCCTCCCCCGGCAAAATGTAAGCACGCGGCAACGTCGCCAGAACCCGTTGGGGCAGCAACTGCACCTCCGGCGCCAGGCGCACCACATAAGCACTGTCGTTGTGAACAGCGAGCCTCTCTCCTGCCCGCCGCCACTTCAGCAGCTCCCAGGGCGTGTGATGTTGAGGCAAGCCTTTGGGGTGCAGGATCAGCGGCAGATTCTGCCGAAGGGTGATACCGATGGTCGCACCCCCTGCGGCACGCGCCTGCGGAATACCCTCGAAGGACACACGCTTCAAGCGCTGGGTCTTCAGCGGTGCTTCCAAGGTGCTGATGAAACGCACCAACTGGGTTTCACCGGGTTCCACACGCGCAATAGGCGGCGTGACAATCAATAGGGGCTCTACGTCTTCGGGCACGTTCAGTACGACTGAATGAAGCAGCGCCGGCCCCGAATCGGTGTTCTTGATATTTATCGTGGCCTCGCCTTGTTCCTCATAAAGAACCACAACCGAGGTTTCCGGCAACATTCCGTCCGCCAATACCATGCCGGTAAAACACAGACACACACTTGCACACAACAACAGCAGATTATTTATTACTGAAAGACTACGCACTCAGTGTTCCCCGCAGACCATGAAGTTGGCAATTGATAGCCAAGCACCCACATGAAAACAGCCGATCAGAACGCGTGCGTTCTTTGATCGGCTGTATTTCAGCCGCTTAGAGGTAAACCAAAGTAAGCGTTGCGCGACCATCAAGAGTAACGTCGCGAGCCAGGTTCAAGTCTTGGCCTTTGTTGATCACGGCCCGTACTGCGATAGTCCCGGTCAGTTGAGAGAGTTCGGCCGGAATGAGCGAAGTGCCACTGCGCCACGAAGATTGGTTAGGCGATTTCGCGACTTTGCCATCACTGCTCTGCCAGGCCGCGCCTTCGCCGACACGTGTAATAGCCGTCAGCGTTTTGCTCGGCGACCTGAGGTCCCTGAGCGTAACCGCATAGCCACCGGTATTTTTGCCAGCGACCGAACCCAAGCCGAAGTTATGCACCTCGGTATAGCCTGCGCCAAGGGCACTGAGGATGCCCGTTACCCTGCTGCCGGCCTGCAGGTCGGTGAATGTCAGCCCGAACGGAGCGCTGCCGGTGCCGCAATTGACGGACAGGGGCGTGGTCATTTCCCGAAGCGGGTTGAACGCCGTCTGGGAGAGTTGGCCCGAAGGAATATCGCCGTAATTGATAATGCCGCCGCCAGTCATGCTCAGGTTGCAGGCAGCGGGTTTGATCGTGCCCCTGACGACCAGTTCGGCACTGGTGGATGCGTTAGCACTGATGGCCGCAGCCAGGCAAGCGAGACCGAGAGTCAATCCAACAATTTTTTTCATATTCGACCTGTCACTGAAAGTTATCAGGCGTTCTTTATTTATCTCTCGGCAAGTCCAGCGCCAAACGGCTTATTTCTCCGGACCTGCACGACTATAAATAAATAACACCCAGGCAATATTGCCGGATGACAGTCTGTCGCTTTGGCACTTCATTAAAGAATCAGATAACACATCAGTTAGTGTGGGAGCCGTAAAAACAAAGAGTCGCCTTTACCCGACCGCGAGGTAGTCCTAAACAAAAAAACCAAAGGAACATCAACAAGCACTCTGTAGGGAAAATCATAAAAAGCTTTACAACAACAACTAGTTAAAAACTCCTACAAAACTAAAACCCCATTCATTGGATATTTAGAAACCCACCCTACATTTCCCACAAGAATTCCTCGCAGACACCCTTAGGAAAATTACCGGAGCGCTACGCGTTGGCTCCAGCGGTCGATCGTGGCACGATGGTCAGGTTATCGACCGAGACCCTCTAACCATGCCGCAATCCCAAGCCAAGAATCTGTCCCTGATCGCCGCCATCGACCTGGGCTCCAACAGCTTTCATATGGTCGTGGCCAAGGCCCAGAACGGCGAAATCCGCATCCTTGAGCGGCTAGGCGAAAAAGTCCAACTGGCTGCCGGAATCGACGACGCGCGCCAGCTCAATGAAGAATCCATGCAGCGCGGGCTCGATTGCCTCAAGCGGTTTGCCCAGTTGATCAACGGCATGCCCCCGGGTGCTGTGCGAATCGTCGGCACCAACGCGTTGCGCGAAGCCCGTAACCGGGGCGAATTCATCCGCCGCGCCGAGGAGATCCTCGGGCACCCGGTGGAAGTCATCTCCGGACGCGAAGAAGCGCGCCTGATCTACCTCGGCGTGTCCCACACCCTGGCCGACACCCCCGGCAAGCGCCTGGTGGCGGACATCGGCGGCGGCAGTACCGAATTCATCATCGGCCAGCGCTTCGAGCCGCTGCTGCGCGAAAGCCTGCAGATGGGCTGCGTCAGCTATACCCAGCGTTATTTCAAGGACGGCAAGATCACCCCGGCGCGTTATGCCCAGGCCTACACGGCGGCGCGGCTGGAGATCATGAGCATCGAGCACGCCCTGCATCGCCTGTCGTGGGATGAAGCGATCGGCTCGTCCGGCACCATCCGCGCCATCGGCCTGGCCTTGAAAGCCGGCGGCCATGGCACCGGCGAGGTCAACGCCGAAGGCCTGGCGTGGCTCAAGCGCAAGCTGTTCAAGCTGGGAGATGCCGAAAAAATCGACTTCGATGGTATCAAGCCCGACCGCCGCACGATTTTCCCGGCGGGCCTGGCGATTCTCGAAGCGATCTTCGACGCCCTCGAACTGCAACGCATGGACCACTGCGACGGCGCCCTGCGCGAAGGCGTGCTTTACGACCTGCTCGGCCGTCATCACCATGAGGACGTGCGTGAGCGCACCCTCAGCTCGTTGATGGAGCGCTATCACGCCGATCTGGAACAAGCGGCCCGCGTGGAACGCAAAGCCCTGCATGCCTTCGACCAGGTGGCCGCGGACTGGGACCTGGAAGACGGTGTATGGCGCGAACTGCTGGGCTGGGCGGCCAAGGTGCATGAAGTGGGCCTGGATATCGCCCACTACCATTACCACAAGCACGGCGCCTACCTGATCGAGCACTCCGACCTGGCTGGTTTCTCCCGGGAAGACCAGCAGATGCTCGCGCTGCTGGTACGCGGCCATCGCCGCAATATCCCCAAGGACAAGTTCGCCGAATTCGGTGACGAAGGCATCAAGCTGATCCGCCTGTGCGTGCTGCTGCGCTTTGCGATCCTGTTCCACCACATCCGTGGCACCCAGGAAATGCCCCAGGTGACCCTGCGCGCCAGCGGCGACAGCCTCGACGTGGTGTTCCCGGAAGGCTGGCTGGAGGAAAACCAGCTGACCCAGGCGGACTTCGCCCAGGAAGCGGAGTGGCTGACGCGGGTGGGCTTCAGCCTGAACGTGCGCTAAAGAACACCGAAAATACATGTGGGAGGGGCGGTGCGACGATTCGACTTGCCCCCGATGGCGGTGTGTCAGTCACTTGGTACTTTGACTGAACTGCCGCCATCGGGGGCAAGTCGAATCGTCGCACCGCCCCTCCCACATTAGGTCGGTTAATTCACCGCGAGAATCGGGCTACCCAGCCTTTCCAGCAAGGTGGCCTGGGCGCTGCGCGGGTTCTGGTTGCCGGTCGGCGTGTTGCGCACGTAGCGGCCGTCCGACTGCAGGCTCCAGCTGTGGGTGTTATCGGTGAGATAACTTTCCAGCTCTTTCTTGACCCGCATGATCAGCTTCTTGCCTTCCACCGGGAAACACGTCTCCACGCGCTTGTCGAGGTTGCGCTCCATCCAGTCGGCGCTGGAGAGGTACATCTGCTCCTCCCCGCCGTTGAGGAAGTAGAACACCCGCGTGTGCTCCAGGAACCGCCCGATGATCGAGCGCACATGGATGTTGTGCGAGACCCCGGCGATGCCCGGCCGCAGGCAGCACATGCCGCGTACCACCAGGTCGATACGCACGCCGGACTGGCTGGCCTTGTACAGCGCGCGGATGATCTTCGGATCGGTCAGCGAGTTGAACTTGGCGATGATGTGCGCCGGTTTGCCGTCGAGCGCGAACTGGGTCTCGCGGGCGATCATGTCGAGCATGCCCTTCTTCAGGGTGAACGGCGCATGCAGCAGCTTCTTCATGCGCAACGTCTTACCCATGCCGATCAACTGGCTGAACAACTTGCCGACGTCTTCACACAAGGCGTCGTCGGAGGTCAGCAGGCTGTAGTCGGTGTAGAGCTTGGCGTTACCGGCGTGATAGTTGCCGGTGCCCAAGTGCGCGTAACGCACGATCTCACCGGCTTCGCGGCGCAGGATCAGCATCATCTTGGCGTGGGTCTTGAACCCGACCACACCGTAGATCACCACCGCGCCGGCCGCTTGCAGGCGACTGGCCAGTTGCAGGTTGGACTCTTCGTCGAAGCGCGCGCGCAGTTCGATCACCGCGGTGACTTCCTTGCCGTTACGCGCAGCGTCCACCAGGGCGTCGACGATCTCCGAGTTGGCGCCGCTGCGGTACAGGGTCTGGCGCACGGCGAGTACATGCGGGTCCTTGGCGGCCTGGCGCAACAGGTCGACCACCGGGGTGAAGGACTCGAACGGGTGCAGCAACAGGATGTCCTGCTTGCTGACCACGCTGAAAATGTTTTCGCTGTTTTGCAGCAGTTTCGGGATCTGCGGCGTGAACGGCGTGTATTGCAGCTCCGGGTGGCTGTCCAGGCCGGTGATGCTGAACAGACGCGTCAAGTTGACCGGGCCGTTGACCTGGTACAGCTCGCTCTCGCCGAGGTTGAACTGCTTGAGCAGGTAGTCCGACAGATGTTTCGGGCAGGTGTCGGCCACTTCCAGACGCACCGCATCGCCGTAGCGCCGCGAGAACAGCTCGCCGCGCAGGGCGCGGGCCAAGTCTTCGACGTCTTCGGAGTCCAGCGCCAGGTCGGCGTTACGGGTCAGGCGGAACTGGTAGCAGCCCTTGACCTTCATGCCCTGGAACAGGTCATCGGCGTGCGCGTGGATCATCGACGACAGGAATACATAGTTATCGCCAGCGCCCCCCACCTCTTCCGGTACCTTGATGATCCGTGGCAGCAGACGCGGTGCCGGGATGATCGCCAGGCCGGAATCGCGACCGAAGGCGTCGATACCTTCAAGCTCAACGATGAAGTTCAGGCTCTTGTTGACCAGCAACGGGAACGGGTGAGTCGGGTCGAGACCGATCGGCGTGATGATCGGCGCGATCTCGTCGCGGAAGTAGCGACGCACCCAGGTCTTGATCTTGGTGGTCCAGTGGCGACGACGGATGAAGCGGACCTGATGTTTTTCCAGTTCCGGCAGCAGGATGTCGTTGAGGATCGCGTATTGGCGATCCACATGCCCGTGTACCAGTTCGCTGATGCGCGCCAGGGCTTGATGCGGTTGCAGGCCATCGGCGCCGGCTTGTTCACGGGCGAAGGTGATCTGCTTCTTGAGGCCGGCGACGCGGATCTCGAAGAACTCATCCAGGTTGCTGGAGAAAATCAGCAGGAATTTCAGGCGTTCCAGCAACGGATAGGACTCATCCAGCGCCTGTTCCAGCACGCGGATGTTGAATTGCAGTTGTGACAACTCACGGTGGATGTACAGGCTGCTGTCATCCAGGTTGGTCACCACGGCAGGCGCTGGCGCCGGGGCCGGCGCTTCGGCGACCACCACTGGCGGCGCCGGCTCCGGCACCGGCGGGGTCTCGGCGACGGATTCGACCACCGGGTGGGCGTCTTTTACGGCAACTTCTGAGAGTCCTTCGGTATTCATCGAGTGTTCCTGTGAGGGCTATTGTTGCTCTCTAAGCAATTGGGCAGCGCGGGCGGCGAAGTAGGTCAGAATGCCATCAGCGCCAGCACGTTTAAAGGCTGTCAGGGATTCGAGGATCACCCCTTCACTCAACCAACCATTCTGGATCGCGGCCATGTGCATGGCGTATTCACCGCTGACCTGATAGACAAAGGTCGGCACCTTGAATTCCTCTTTGACCCGATAAAGGATGTCCAGGTAAGGCATCCCGGGCTTGACCATCACCATGTCGGCGCCTTCGGCCAGGTCGGCGGCCACTTCGTGCAGGGCTTCATGGCTGTTGGCCGGGTCCATCTGGTACGAGGCTTTGTTGGCCTTGCCCAGGTTCAGGGCCGAGCCCACCGCATCGCGGAACGGACCATAGTAGGCACTGGCGTATTTGGCCGAGTAGGCCATGATCCGCACATTGACGTGACCGGCCAGCTCCAGGGCTTCGCGGATCGCCTGGATGCGGCCGTCCATCATGTCCGACGGCGCGACCACCTGGGCCCCGGCGGCGGCATGAGACAAGGCTTGCTTGACCAGCGCGTCGACGGTGATGTCGTTCTGCACGTAGCCGTCTTCATCCAGGATGCCATCCTGCCCGTGGGTGGTGAACGGGTCCAGGGCCACATCGGTGATCACCCCCAATTCCGGGAAGCGCTCACGCAACGCACGGGTGGCGCGCTGGGCGATCCCTTGCGGGTTCCAGGCTTCGGCGGCATCGAGGGACTTGAGTTCAGCAGGCGTAACGGGGAACAGCGCCAGCGCCGGAATCCCCAACTCGACCCAGTTCGCCGCCTCTTCCAGCAGCAAATCAATGGTCAAGCGCTCGACACCCGGCATCGACGCCACGGCTTCCCGACGGTTTTCCCCGTCCAGCACAAAGACCGGCAGGATCAGATCATTCGTGGTCAGTACGTTTTCACGGACCAGACGGCGAGAAAAATCATCACGACGGTTGCGACGCAGACGGGTCGCGGGAAACAGGCGATTGGCAGGGGTAAAGCTCACGACAGACTCCTGAGCCCGCGTTTACGGGCGAGTGTTGCAGTTATAAGCGGCCATTATGACGAAGGTATGACAGTTGTGCTTAACGATGCGACCTGTAGTCGCATTCGGCGTTTCTGTAGGAATTGTTCACTTCGTGACACATCTCGATACTTTCACGAATGATCGCGAAGGCGTAGGCTGCGCGTTCATTTCGCCAGCACCCAGACCATGCTTCAACAATTTCTGCATGACTTCGGCTACTTTGCCCTCTTCCTCGGGACGTTCTTCGAAGGCGAGACCATACTCGTTCTCGCAGGCTTCCTGGCGTTCCGTGGGTACATGGATATCAACCTGGTGGTGGTCGTTGCTTTTTTTGGCAGCTACGCCGGCGACCAGCTTTGGTATTACATGGGGCGCAAGCACGGCCGCAAACTGTTGGCACGTAAACCGCGCTGGCAATTGATGGGCGACAAAGCCCTGGAACATATCCGCAAGCACCCGGATATCTGGGTGTTGAGCTTCCGCTTTGTCTACGGATTGCGCACGGTGATGCCCGTGGCGATTGGCCTGTCCGGCTATCCGCCCTTGCGCTACCTGTTACTCAACGGCATTGGCGCGGCGGTCTGGGCGGCGGCGCTCGGCGCGGCGGCGTACCATTTCGGCGCGGTGCTGGAAGGCATGCTGGGCAGCATCAAGAAGTACGAGCTGTGGGTGCTGGGTGCGTTGTTACTGCTGGGCCTGGTTCTCTGGCTGCGGCGGCGGTTCAAGAACGCGCGCATCGCCCGTCAAGCCTGTGCCGACGCCAAGGCCCGACTGGCGGCCGCACAACTGAGTGAGACCAGCCCGGCCGAGCCGCCTAAGACGCCAGTCGAGTAAGCCGGCCTCGGCAGCAGTAGAGGCCAATCAGGCTCAACAAGCTGTAGCTCAACAGGCCCGGCCAGCCCAGGTGGCTGGCCGGCCAAAGCCCGACCAGCGGCGCCAGCCATACCAACGGCACATTCAGGCCCAGGCGCACCAGTTCCGCCTTCAACGCCCACGGGCGGTTCTCCAGGGCGACGCCCAGGCTGAACAGGCCCAACGCCATTGCACTCCAGCCCAGCACCAACGCCGCCGTGGGCAGCCCTTCGCCGACGTTCATCAGATAACTGCCAAACCCCACATACACCGCGAATTGCAGGGCGACGTACACCTGTTGCCGCGTATCCAGCGGCACCTCAAATTTGCGGAACTGGCTCAAGTCCGGCTTGGTCAACGGGTAGTTGGCCTTCACGTCGGCCGGCCGCCAGCCGGTACGCATGAACCAGATGCGCAGCTTGTCCCAACGGCTTTGCGTGTGCCGCGCGTCACTCCACAACTGCGCATAGAACTGCAGGTTGGCCCACAGCGGGTTCCAACTGGCCAAGGGGGTGGTGACGCCAAAGATCACCGGCTCGTTTTCGTCTTCTTCCTGAAACGAGCCAAACAGCCGGTCCCAAATAATGAACACCCCGCCGTAGTTGCGATCCATGTAGAGAGCGTTCTGTGCATGGTGGGCCCGATGATTGGACGGGGTGACGAAGAGCCACTCGAACCAGCCGAGCTTGGGCACATGGCGGGTGTGGACCCAGAATTGATACAGCAGGTTGAGCGAAGCGACGCTGATGAACACCACCAGCGGCACGCCGAGCACGGCCAGAGGCAGATAGAAGATCCAGCTCAGCAGAAAGCCGGTGCTGGTCTGGCGCAAGGCGGTGGTGAGGTTGTAGTCCTCGCTCTGGTGATGCACCGAATGCGCGGCCCACAGGATATTGCGCTCGTGACCGCAGCGATGCAGCCAGTAATAGCAGAAGTCGTAGAACACAAAGGCGAACACCCAGGTCCAGACGCTCTCGGCCGACAGCTCGATCAGCGCCAGGTGCTTGAGGGCGAATGCGTAGGTCAGCAATCCCACGCCCTTGGTCAGCAGCCCGGTGGTGGTGGACAGCACGCCAGTGCTGAGGCTGTTGATGGCATCCGCCACCCGATAATTGCGCGCGCCGCGCCAACGGTCGACGAGCAGTTCAACCACGATCAAGGCGATGAAAAACGGTACCGCGTAAGGCACGAAGTCCATGGGCTAGTCCGGTCTGTTTTTATTGCATCAAGATTAGGGGCTGCGGCGAGAGTTCCCATTGGCAACAGATGACAAATTAGTAGACATTTAACGCCATGAATCAGGAGAAATGCCCATGAGCAAAAAGATTGCAGTGATCCTTTCCGGCTGTGGCGTGTACGACGGTGCAGAAATCCACGAAAGCGTGATCACCCTGCTGCGCCTGGATCAGCGCGGCGCTCAGGTCCAATGCTTTGCACCCGACATCGCGCAGTTGCACGTGATCAACCACCTCACGGGCGAAGAAATGCCCGAGTCGCGCAATGTGCTGGTGGAATCCGCCCGCATTGCCCGGGGCGACGTGAAAGACATTCGTGAAGCCAACGCCGAGGATTTCGACGCGCTGATCGTGCCTGGCGGGTTTGGCGCGGCGAAGAACCTGTCGAACTTTGCCAGCGAAGGCGCCGGTTGCAGCCTCAACCCGCAGGTATTGGCGCTGGCCGAAGCCTTTGTCGAAGCGGGCAAGCCGCTGGGACTGATCTGCATCTCGCCGGCCCTGGCCGCGAAGATCTATGGCCCGGGGGTGACCTGCACCATCGGCAACGATGCCGACACCGCCGCCGCGCTGGACAAGATGGGCGCCCACCACCAGGCATGCGCGGTGGAAGATATCGTGGAAGACACCGCGCGCAAGCTGGTCAGCACTCCCGCCTATATGCTCGGCAAGAACATCAGCGAAGTTGCGTCAGGCATCAACAAGCTGGTGGATCGGGTGCTGGAACTGACCCACGAAAACGATTAACCGGCCCGCATCAAGCGTGTGAGCAGGCGGTCGAGTGCGTTGGCGAACGCTTGCTTGTCCTTTTCCCCATGGGGCGGTGGACCACCGCCCATCTGGCCTTGCTCGCGCAGATCGGTGAACAGGTTACGCACCGCCAGCCGCTCACTCATGTTCTGCGGGCTGAATTCCTTGCCGCGCGGGTCGAGAGCCGTCACGCCGTTCTTCACCAGGCGGTCAGCCAGGGGCACGTCGCTGCAGATCACCAGCTCACCGGGCACCGCGTGCTCCACCAGGTAGTCATCCGCCGCGTCCGGGCCGCTGGGCACCACGATCAGCTTAACGCAGGCGAAGGCCGGCTTGATCTGGCTCTGCCCGGCCACCAGCACCACCTCGAACTGACGCTTGAGGGCGAACTTCACCACCTGGTCCTTGGCCGCGCGCGGGCAGGCATCGGCGTCGATCCACACGCGCATGCTTATGCCGCCAGCCGGCGCTTGTCGGCGATCCGACTGCGGCCATACATCACCATAATCGCCAGGATCGCCACCACCTGCGCACTCAGCGAGTAGGCATCGGCGTGGATACCCAGCCAGTCGAAGTCAAAGAACGCCACCGGCCGCGTGCCGAAGATACCGGCTTCCTGCAACGCCTTCACGCCGTGCCCGGCGAATACCACCGACAACGCACACAGCAGCGCCGCGTTGATCCCGAAGAACAGCGCCAATGGCAGCTTCGCCGAACCGCGCAGGATCACCCACGCCAGGCCCACCAACAGCACCAGCGCCGTGGCGCCACCCCCCAGCACGGCGTTGTGCCCGGCCGGGCCGGCTTGCAACCACAGGGTTTCGTAGAACAGGATCACTTCAAACAGCTCGCGGTACACCGAGAAGAACGCCAGCAGCGCGAAGCCGAAACGGCCACCGCCGCCCACCAGGCTGCTCTTGATGTAGTCCTGCCAGGCCGCTGCGTGGCGCCGGTCATGCATCCACACGCCGAGCCACAGCACCATCACACTGGCAAACAACGCCGTGCAACCTTCGAGCAATTCGCGCTGGGCGCCGCTCACATCGATCACATAGGCCGCCAACGCCCAGGTGGCCAAGCCGGCCAACAAGGCCAGGCCCCAGCCGACATGGACGCCGCGCACCGCCGATTCCTGGCCGGTGTTACGCAGGAAGGCGAGGACCGCCGCCAGCACCAGGATCGCTTCCAGACCTTCGCGCAGCAGGATCAGCAAGCCTGAGATAAAGCTCAACGACCAGCTCAGGCCATCGCCACCCAACAAGCCGGCAGATTCGGTGAGCTTGCCCTTGGCGGCATCCAGACGCTGCTGCACCTGTTCGAGCGGCAAGCCGTCCTGCAACGACTGCCGATAGGCCATCAGGGCCTTCTCGGTGTCTTTGCGCACGTTGGCGTTGACGTTGTCCAGGGAGCTTTCCACCAGCTCGAACCCTTCCAGATACGCCGCTACCGACAGGTCGTAGGCTTGCTCATGGTCACCGCTGCGGAACGCCGCAAGGCTCTTGTCGAGGGTCGCGGCGGTGTAGTCGAGCAACTGCGCCGGGCCGCGCTTGACCTGCGGCGGCTGAGCACGCTGGGCGCGGAACGTCGCAGCAGCGGCCGGGCCGTTGGCGGCCAACACTTCATTGGGGGTCTGGCGGGCCAGGTCGGCGAGGTTGAACGGTTGCGCGCTTTTCGCGGCAGCCGGGTCGGCCGTGAAGCCGGCGATGTAGGTGGCCAGGTCCCAGCGCTGGCGGTCGTCCAGTTGGTCGGCGAAGGACGGCATGTCCGTGCCTTCGACACCCAGGCCCAGCGTGTTGTAGATCGCATAGAGGCTCAGGCGGTCCAGGCGCTCCGCGTTCTGCAGGTTCGCTGGCGGCGGCGTCATGCCGACGCCCGCCGGGCCATCACCGGCGCCGGCCGTGCCGTGGCAGACCGAGCAGTGCTGGGCATACAGTGGTGCGCCGCGGGTCGGGTCGGGCGTAATCGCCGGGGCCTGGCTGACTTCATACGCCGCCGCCAGCTTGGCGCCCAACTGCCGGGACTGGCGGGCCACGCTGGCACCATCCTGACGAGCGGTCACGGCCGCGACCAATTCATCGACCCCTTTGACCAATTCCGCGCGCTCGGGCTTGGACGGCAGCTCAGCCACCAGGCCCTGCAATACCCCCAGAAATTCCACCTGCTCACGGTATTCCGATTCATCGACGACCTTGCCCGCCGCTACCGTCGGCGGATAGTCCGCGCCGATGTAGTCCAGCAAATGCAGGGCTTTCGTGGCGCCCTCGGCAGGCGCGGCCAACAGATTGAAGCTGCACGACATCAACGCCGGCAATAGCAGCCAGGCGAGAAAACGGAAGGGGGCAGTCATGAACGAATCTCAAAGGGAAATACGAAGTAACACATTGTTGAGCTTTATGAGATTTGACTCAAGGTGTAAGTGATTTGTATTTTGAGTAACAGAGCAGATTGAGCTGTAGCAATGACGCCACGCCCGACGATTCTGCGCTGCCCCCAACGCGCACAGGCAACGCAAAAACAATGTGGGAGCGGGCTTGCTCGCGATAGCAGTGGGTCAGCCGACTGACTCGGTGACTGACACTCCACTATCGCGAGCAAGCCCGCTCCCACATTGTCGATTCGGTTTCTTCAGCCCGGTCCGGGTTCAAGCCGTCGCGCGATGCAAGCTGGCGAGGAAGCCCGCAGCCCCCACGAACAACCCGGCAAACGTGCGGTTCATGCGTTTTTGCTGCTTGGGCGTGCGCAACAGGCGCAAGACTTTCGACGCCAGGCCGGTATAGCCCGCCATCACGATCATATCGACGCTGATCATCGTCGCGCCGAGGATCAGGTATTGGATCAGCAGCGGCGCCTGCGGGTTCACGAACTGCGGCAGCACCGCGAGCATGAACACCAACGCCTTGGGGTTGCTGGCGTTGACCAGAAAGCCACGGAACATCATCGCCATCGGCTTGCCGATCGGCCGTACTGCGGCGTCATCGGTCATGTCCATGGGCAGCGCGCGCCATTGCTTGACGGCCAGGTACACCAGGTACGCCACGCCAAACCATTTGATCGCATAGAACGCGGTGGACGACGCCGCCAGAATGGCTCCCAAGCCGCCCGCGACCACGGCGATCTGCATCGCCAGGCCGATTTGCAGGCCGATGGCGTTCCAGTAGCCGCGCAGGAAACCGTATTGCAGGCCACTGGACATCGAGGCGATGGCGCCTGCGCCAGGAGAAAGGGAAATGATCCAACTAGCGAGGAAAAAAGCCAGCCATGTGTCGAGTGCCATTGCACACCTCAGCAGCGAGTTTGCGGTTGTGCCTTAAGCTAACGCTGCCGACCGAAGGCTGGCTATAGTTTTTTGCAAGATGTGAACGCTAGCGCTGGCCCGGGAGGACAGCACTGTCGCGCCAGCGGCGCACCGAGCGTTGGAAGAACAGGCTATTGGGCACCTGCACCGTCACGCCGCCGGTCCCCGCCTCTTCCACTTCGATCAGCGTGGTGTAAAGCAGGTTGATCGCCACTACCCGGCCTTTGACGCCGGGCTTGTCGACGGTGTCCACCAGCTCGACCACATCACCGAGGCGGAACGGCCCGACGGTGAAGATCAGGATCGCGCACAACAGGTTGGACAACACCGACCACATGGCGAAAAACGCCACCGCCGCCACCGCGACAAACCCCGACAACGCGGTCCACAACACCGTGGCGGACACGCCCAGGCGCTCCAGCACGAAGATCAGCGCACTGCCCATGATCAGCCAGCGCAAGCCGCCACGCAGCGGCATCAACAGCTGCGGCGGGAAGGGGTAGTGCTCGCCGAGGCGGGTCAGGCCTTTGGCGACAAACCGCTGGGTCAGGTAGCCGGCCAGCAGGATCAGCAGGATTTGCACGCCGATCCACACGGGGGCGACCCATTGCGCCGGCAGCGGCAGTTGCAGCGCGTCCATCAGGACAGCGCCTCCAGCTCCGCTTGCAGGCTTTCGAGCAGTTCGAGGGCTTCCATCCAGCTTTCCTCCAACTGCCCTTCACGGACCTTGAGCTTGGCCTGCTCGGCCAGCAGATCGCGCAGTTCATCCTTGCGCGCGGCTTCGTACACGGCACTGTCGCCCAGGCTGGTTTCGATCTTGGCCAGGCGCTCGTGGACCTTGCCCAACTCGGCTTCCAGCTTGTCGGCTTCGCGCTTGTGCGGCGCCAACTGCTGACGCAGGGCGGCAGCGGCCTGGCGCTGGGCCTTCTTGTCGGTTTTGTCCGGGTTGACCGGGGTGTTGCTGGTCGGCGCGTTGCGCAGGCGGTATTCCGTCAGCCAGCGCGCGTAGTCGTCGAGGTCACCGTCGAACTCTTCGACTTTGCCGTCGGCCACCAGCAGGAAGTTGTCGGTGGTGCTCTTGAGCAAGTGGCGATCGTGAGACACCACCAGTACCGCACCGCTGAACTCCTGCAAGGCCATGGTCAGCGCCAGGCGCATTTCCAGGTCGAGGTGGTTGGTCGGCTCGTCGAGCAGCAACAGGTTCGGCCGGTCCCAGGCGATCAACGCCAGGGCCAGGCGGGCTTTTTCGCCGCCGGAGAAATTCAGCACCGGCTCATCGATGCGCGCGCCACGGAAGTCGAAGCCGCCGAGGAAGTCGCGCAATGGCTGCTCGCGTTCGGTCGGCGCCAGGCGCTGCAGGTGCAGCAACGGGCTGGCCTTGGCGTCCAGGGAGTCCAACTGATGCTGGGCGAAGTAGCCGACCACCAGGTTCTCGCCACGGGTCAGGCGCCCGGCCAGGGGTTGCAGCTCGCCCGACAGGTTCTTGATCAGCGTCGACTTGCCCGCGCCGTTCGGCCCGAGCAGGCCAATGCGCGCACCCGGCGTGAGTTGCAGCTTGACCTTCTCGAGGATGGTTTTCTCGCCATAGCCCAGGCGGGCATCGGACAGGTCGAGCAACGGGCTGGAGATCTTCACCGACTCGCGGAACACGAAATCGAAAGGCGAATCGACGTGGGCCGCCGACAGTTCTTCCATGCGCTCCAGCGCCTTGATCCGGCTCTGGGCCTGGCGGGCCTTGGTGGCCTGGGCCTTGAACCGGGCGATGTAGCTTTCCATGTGCGCGCGCTGCGCCTGCTGCTTCTCGAACGCCTGCTGTTGCTGGGCCAGGCGTTCGGCGCGGGCGCGTTCGAACGCGGTGTAGCCGCCACGGTAGAGGGTGATTTTCTTCTGTTCGACGTGGGCGATGTTGTCGACCACGGCGTCGAGGAAATCCCGGTCGTGGGAAATCAGCAGCAAGGTGCCCTGGTAGCTCTTGAGGAAATCCTCCAGCCACAGGATCGCATCGAGGTCCAAGTGGTTGGTCGGTTCGTCGAGCAGCAACAGGTCCGAGGGGCACATCAGTGCCTGGGCCAGGTTCAGGCGCATGCGCCAGCCGCCGGAGAAGTCGGCGACCGGGCGGTCCATCTGTTCGTTGGTAAAGCCAAGGCCGGCGAGCATCTTGCGCGCACGGGCGTCGGCGGTGTAGCCGTCAGCGCTGTCCAGTTCCGCGTGCAGGCGGGCTTGAGCGGCGCCGTCCTGGGCTTTCTCGGCCGCGGCCAGGTCGTGTTGCACCTGGCGCAGACGCAGGTCGCCATCGAGCACGTAGTCGATCGCGATGCGGTCCAGGGTGTCGATCTCCTGGCGCATATGGGCGATGCGCCAGTCGGCCGGCAGCAAGCAGTCCCCGGAGTCCGGGGTCAGCTCACCCAGCAACAGGGCGAACAACGTGGATTTGCCGGCGCCGTTGGCACCGATCAGGCCGGCTTTGTGACCGGCGTGCAGGGTCAGCTCGGCGTCTTCGAGAAGACGTTGCGGGCCACGCTGTAATGTTAGGCTTTGAAGTCGGATCATAATGGCGGCGGAGTCTACCAGCTTCGTTGGCCGCTGGCTTGGGTGTGAATATGTGCGCTGACCTGTGGAGCTTTGCCCTCTCGACTTACGCCCGCCCGGGCGTCGAGGCTGCGTGCCTGCGAGTGCAGGAACAAGGCGCGGATGTGTGCCTGTTGCTCTGCGGGGCGTGGCTGGAACAGCGGGGCGTGGCGCTGACGCGTGAACGCGCGCTGGCGCTGAGGCATATCGCCGAGCCCTGGCAATCGCAGGTGGTTGAACCGTTGCGA
Source organism: Pseudomonas sp. 7-41 (assembly GCF_021233075.1). NCBI lineage: Bacteria > Pseudomonadati > Pseudomonadota > Gammaproteobacteria > Pseudomonadales > Pseudomonadaceae > Pseudomonas > Pseudomonas sp. 7-41. The sequence goes on from NZ_CP089551.1 coordinate 6,592,266, forward strand.
CAGGTACGCCGGCAATGGCGGGCCGTGGCGCAGCAGGATGCGCCCTTGGCGGCGTTACGGGAGCGGGTCAAAGCCCTGGAGCTGGACGCGGAACGCGAGTTGCTGGCGCGCCTGGAAACGCTGGCAACGACATGGCTGACAGGCGAGGCGATGGGTCAACGATGGTTGGAAGGCCTGGCGGCTGAGGGAGCCGCCAACCTTGACCACGACGCGCTGCAGCAGCTGCGCGTCGCAGTCACCGGCACTTAGGAAGCGCTGGTTGGAGTGCTGTTGCTTGGCGCGACCGACGCAGGGGTGCTGGTCGATGCGCTTGGCGCTGCTGGGGTAGCAACCGATGCTGCCGGGGTGGCTGGCTTGGCCGGTGCTGGTTTTGCAGCAGCAGCTTTAGCCACTGGCTTGGCCGCTGGTTTCGCGGCAGCGGCTTTAACCACTGGCTTGGCGGCTGGTTTTGCAGCAGCGGCTTTAACCACTGGCTTGGCAGCTGGTTTGGCAGCAGCGGCTTTAACCACTGGCTTGGCAGCTGGTTTGGCAGCAGCGGCTTTAGCCACTGGCTTGGCGGCCGGTTTTGCAGCAGCGGCTTTAGCCACTGGTTTGGCAGCGGGTTTTGCAGCAGCGGCTTTAGCCACTGGCTTGGCGGCTGGTTTGGCAGCGGCCGTTTTGGCAACTGGCTTGGCAGCCGGTTTTACAGCAGCGGCTTTAGCGGCTGGCTTGGCGGCTGGTTTGGCAGCAACGGCTTTAGCCACTGGCTTGGCGGCTGGTTTTGCAGCAGCCGTTTTGGCAGCTGGCTTGGCGGCCGGTTTTGCAGCAGCGGTCTTGGCAACTGGCTTGGCAGCTGGTTTTGCAGCAACAGTCTTGGCAGCTGGCTTGGCGGCGGCCTTAGCCGGCGCTTTGGCGGCAACGGCTTTTGCCGGTGTACGAGCGCCCAGCACTTTCGATACAGCTTCCTTCACACGACCAACGCCCTGGGCCAGTTTCAGGCTTTCTTGAGCATCTTTTTTGAGTTGGGAAATGTAGGTGCGGGTTTCGGCTTGGCGATCCTTGAGGGCGTCCAGCAGGTCCTCAAGTTCTTTGACTGCGTCTTTGGCTTTGGCTTGAGCCTTGGCTTTGCCGGCAGTGGCGGCGTCTTGCAATTTGGTGCGGGACTTATGCAGTTTTTCTTGCGCTTTACCGCGTTGTTTTTCCAACTTGGCGAGCAGTTTTTCTGCATCAGCCAAGGCTTGGGAACACGCGCTTTCCAAATGTTCGAGCAGACTGCCCGAGAGTTGTTGGAGTAAGTGCAACGGGGTATTTACAGGCTTCTGTTTGGCCGACATGGTTTACCTCCTGGCTGACGTGGGTGCGGCTCATACTAGCCCTCTGCTCTTACCGCCGCTAGGGCATGTTGACAGTATCGTTTGCCTTGCGTTGCACCGTGCGAAAAATCTTATCGATATAACGAAAAACCACGCCACTTTTTACCCTCTCACACTGGCATAATCCGTCGCACTTTCGGCTGGAGAAGACCCATGTCGCGTTACCTTTTTCTTGCGCTTGGTTTGGCGATTTCCGTGGCCAATGCAAGCGAGCCAGCGTCATCCAAAACCACTGCCCCGGACGCGCACGACCTCGCGTACAGCCTGGGCGCCAGCCTCGGTGAGCGGCTGCGCCAGGAAGTCCCCGACCTGCAGATCCAGGCGTTGATCGAGGGTCTCAAGCAAGCCTATCAAGGTAAACCGCTGGCACTGGATAACGCGCGCATCGAACAACTCCTGGCGCAGCATGAAGCGCAGGACGAAGCCGATGCTCAGGTACCGCAAAGTGAAAAAGCACTGACGGCCGAACAGCAGTTTTTGACCCAGGAAAAAGCCGCGAGCGGCGTGCGCGAATTGGCCGATGGCGTTCTGCTCACGGAACTCACGCCCGGCAGCGGCAACAAGCCGTTGGCCAGTGATGAGGTTCAGGTGAAATACGTGGGGCGATTGCCCGATGGGACGGTGTTCGATCAAAGCACCCAGGCGCAATGGTTTCGTCTGGACAGTGTGATCAGCGGCTGGAGCAGTGCGCTGCAACAGATGCCGGTGGGCGCGAAGTGGCGCCTGGTGATTCCATCGGCACAGGCCTATGGCGCCGACGGTGCTGGCACGTTGATCCCGCCTTACACGCCTCTGGTATTCGAGATCGAATTGCTCGGCACCCGACATTGATCCAATAAAAAACGGCGCGTCATACGCACCGTTTTTTTATCTCATCAGCAACGGTCAGGCCGGGGCGACAGCCACATCCCGGTGAGCATTGTGCAGCACTTCGATCAGGCAATCCTCCAACTCGAAACGCTCATGGAGCAGGCCGCCCAGCTCTTTGAATTTCTCGGCAACACACTTGCCGGCATCACACAGGTCATTGAACGCCAGCAGCTTCTCGGTGATCACATCGATGCGTGGGTAGAGGGTCTCGGCCAATTCAAGACCACGCTGATCGTCGAAGGCTTCCGCCTCCTTGGTCAACTGTTCGTAGACGCCGAAATGACCGGCAGACACGTAGTCCACCAAGACACCGCAAAACGCCTGCAGCGGCTTGCGATTCATCGCTAATGCTTCGGGCTTCTCGCCGAGAGCATCAAACGCCCGAACCAGTTCGTGGCGTGCCTTCAACCAGCTGTCGATCAGCTTGTGCACCCCACCCCAGCGTTCCTGAGCATTCTGACAACTTTCCAGCATGATGATCTCTCTTCCCTATAGGGGGCGCTGCCGCTGTGTGCCCGCGCAATACTTCAAAGATAAAGCGGCAGCCGGACAAAGCCGCATCTGACAACGGTTTCAATAACGCATGCGGGCCAGATTATGCCCGCATGACTATGGCTTCAAGGTACGCAGGAGAGAAAGTTCATACAAGTGTTTAATCCCGTCCTACAACTTGCGACCACTTTTCAGCGTGTCGACAGGCGCAAGCGTTGGCTGAATATCAGCCGTGAAAACTGCATGAAACCCAGGATCAACATCGCCACGAAAAACAACAGACTCCACTCCGGGAGGCTCAAATCGAACAGGGTCCAGGTGATTTCCACGCAGTCGACGGTACCGTTGAAGATCGAGCGCAGCGCCTGCGAGAACGACAGGTTTTCGAGCATGTACTGCAAACTGGGCCAACAATCGCCAGCCTGATCAGACGCAGTGTTCTGCAGCAACACCTGGCGCACTGCGGTAATTGCGCCTAGCGCGGCACAGCCCATGCTCACCAACCCGTACCCATAGATGCCGTAGCGCTTGGGGTTATGAACAGCCGCGACCAGGTTGATCAACGTAAAGGTGGCGAGGAATAACCGCTGAACCTGGCACAGAAAGCAGGGCCGCAGCAGCGCGCCATATTCCAGGTAGAAAGACGCACCCAACGTCAGCGCACCGGCCATGAACGCCAGGAAAAACAAGGAGCGTGAGGGGGCCAAAGACATTGTTTATCCGTACCGCGAGAGATAGGCCGTTACGGTAGAGGAAAGGCCTGACCCCTTTCAATACGCGTTAGAGCAGACGATTCCGTTAAAACGTAGGGACATCCCGCCAGAGCTTGGAGGACATAACCTGACGCAACGTAGGAATGTATTACGAACCCAGTTAAATCGAGTCTTTACACAGAACCCAAGGGTTGGCTGTCGGATGCATCCGAGCCAACCCTCGTACCTGTTCCTGCTTCAACCCCGCACCGGCGCGGGCAACGGTGAGGCGAGCAGACGGTTGTCCAGCAGGCCCAGGCCTTCCTGGAACAGCTGGTTGCTGCGCTCGGTGTCACCCAACTGGGCCAGCAGGCGTGCCAGTTCGGCACACGCCTCGGGGTTACGCTGCACCTGCAGGCTGCTTTCCAGATAGTCCCGCGCCTTGCCCCACAGACTGTTTTGCAGGCACAGGCGCCCGAGGGTCAACAGCAAGCTGGCATCACCGGGATGATCCTTGAGCCAGCCTTCGGCAAACTTCAACTGACGGGCCGGGTCACTGCCGCGCAACAGGCCATACAGGCGGATCAGGTGGCTGTCATACGCACGCTTGAGCGCGCCGCGCAGCACCTCTTCGGCCTTGGCATCGGCGCCCAGCTGGCGCAGTTGCTCGGCGTAGGCCAGCACCAACGGCGGCTCCTGGCGCTGGGCGGACGTCAGTTGCTGCCAGGCGCGCTCAAGCGCCTGCAACCCCGCTTCGCCCTGCTCTTCACGCTGGGCGGCCAGGCTCAGGTTTTCACCCCAGGCGCGGCGCTCCAGCTCGGCCAATTCGCCGGCCGGCAATACTTTGTCCTTGCGCAGCTCAGGCAACAGACGAATCACCGACGACCAATCGCCCCGCTGCTGATGCAAGCGTTGCAACTGGCGCAGCACCTGGGCGTTATGCGGATGACGCTCGTGCATGGCCTGCAAGGTGGTCAGCGCGCCGTCGGTGTCGCCACGGTCCGTCTGCAATTGCGCATGGCTCAAGGCAATCGCCAGTTCGGCCTGGGGCTGTCGCTCGAGGGCGCGCTCCAGCAGTCCGTCGCACTCTTCATATCGCCCTTGCTCGTTTGCCGCCCGGGCCGCGCCAAGGTAATACAGCAGCGGCTGGCGTTCGGCTTCGGCGGCACGATGCAGGTGGCGTTCGGCACTGGCCCAGCGGCCTTCGGCGAGGTCCATCTGGCCGTGCTCGATCGCGATCTGCACGCGACGGCTGCGGTTACGCCGCGACCATGGGTTGACCACGCCGCCCGAGGTGCTCAACAGGCTCAACAGCACACGAATCAGGTAGATCGCCAGGCCGATGACAAATACCGCCACCAGGGTAGCCCACAGGCTCGACTCGTAATGCAGCAGATGGGGATAGGTAATCAACACGTAGCCGGTGTGTTTCGAAATGCCCACGGCCAGCGCCAGGGCGACCGCAATCGCCAGCACCAGGATCACATAGAAACGCTTCATCGGCTCTACTCCTGGCTCGCCGGCGTGCCGGCCGAAGCTTTGGCTTCTTCGGCAGGCAAGTGACGACGTTCAAGGTATGCCTGCACGGCGGCCAGGCTGGCGGCCAGGTCCGGAGTCACGACCGAGACGGCCTTGGGCTCAAGCTCGGCGATACGCGCGAGCATCGCTTTGCTCTGCGGGTTGTCCTGGTTGAAGTTGTCCTGCAACACGCTGCGCGCTTCACCCAGCGAACGGCTGTACACCGCCGCCTCGCCATTGAGCGCAGCCCATTGCGCCTGCTCGAGGGCCAGGCTCAGGGCCAGGCGAACCTGGTTCAGGCCTTGGCCGGCGAGCAGTGGGCGAATGTTGTCATCGGGGTTGAAGTCGATGCGGAAGTAACGCGAGAGCTGCTCCCACCATTGGCTCAAGCGGTTTTCCGTATCGGTGGTCGGACGCCCATGGGATGTCGGCTCCTGAAGCTGGTACTCCGGCGCAATCGCCGCCAGTTGCACGACTTGATCGCGCAAGGCCGCCAATTGCAGGTAGAGCCCGGTACGGTCCGGTTGTTCGGTACTGCGCAACGCGGCAAGGCTCTTGGCCAATTGCTCGCGCGCGGCGTAGGAACCCGGATCGCTCTGCTCGCGAAGAATCTCGTCGGCGCCCTGGACCAGCGACTGCGCACTGTTGATGTCCTGCAGGGCAGACAAGCGCAGGCTCGCCAGACGAATCAAGTGTTCGGCTTCTGCCAGGCGCCAGTCCTTGCGGCTGGCCCCGAGCACGGTTTCCAGGCGCTGGCCCAAACGCTGCTGGTCGCCCTGCAACTGGGCCAGCAAGCGGCGGCGCTCCTCCAGCTCGTCCGCGCCCGGCAATTGCGCCAGGCGTGCAGCCAACTGTTGCTGGCTTTGCTTGAGGGTCTGGGACTGGTCGTCGAGGCTCTTTACCTGGCTCAGCTGTTGCTGGTTGCTGGCTTGCAGGGTGCGGACCTGCCAGATCCCCCACCCGCCGGCGGCAACGCCCGCAGCACCCAGCAGCAAGGCGACGATTGCCAGGCCATTGCCACGGCGCGGCGCAGTGACCGGTGTCTGGCCCGGCGCATCGAGCGCGGGCTGAGCTTCATCTTTAGGCAAGGCTGTTTCGCTCACGTATCCATCCTTTGCGTATCAGAGAGTGGGAACGGAATGGCTCCGTAACGCCACTAACAAAGCCGCGGCACTCGCGCCGCGACAATCCACAACTTTTTCTGCGCCAGCCGCCCGCGCCATCTCATAGACTCGCGGGCTGGGCACGAACAACGGCAGCCGGGCCACCTGTGGCCAATCCGAACCGGCCAGGGCCTGCAGGTGCAAAAAACCCTGCCCACTGCTGACCACCAGGCCGTTCAAGCGTTCCAACTGGATGCGCTGCATCAGTACACCCGGGTCGTAGGCCGGAAGGAAACGGCGATACAACTCCAGATAGTCGACACTAGCACCTTGCTCGCGCAAACGCTCCGCCAGCAGCTCTCGCCCGCCCTCGCCGCGCAGGATCAGCACCCGCGCATCGGTGCGCGCAATGGCCTCGCGCAAGGCGGGCAAGGCCAGCAAGGCCTCGCTGTCGTCGCCGCTGGGCGGATAATGAACGTCCAGGCCGTGATCGGCCAGTACCTGGGCGGTGGCGGCACCCACGCTGAACCACGGCAACCGCGGCCAGTGTCGCTCCAGGCGTTGCACGCCAAGGCGCGCCGCCGGCTTGCTGACCACAATTACCGCGCAATAGCGGCCCAGGTCAGCCCAGACCGCCTGCTGCTCAGGCGTGACCGGCAAGGCTTCGATCTCCAGCAACGGCAGGCTGCTGCTGAAAATCCCGACATCCGACAACGACGCCGCCAACAGCGCAGACTCCTCGGCAGGCCGCGTCAGCAGCACACGCCAATCGGTCACTGCGGGCCGGCCTCGCCGTAGACTTTTTGCAGGATGGCACCGGCGCCCTGGTCCAGCAGCTCTTCGGCGACCTGGATCCCCAGCGCCGTCGCATCACGCTGCGGCCCGCGCACTTGCGCGGTGATCAAGTTGCCGCCTTCCGGGTCGCCCACCAGGCCACGCAGCCACAGGTTTTCGCCTTCGAGCACGGCGTAGCAGGCGATCGGCACCTGGCAGCCACCATTGAGGTGTTTGTTCAGGGCGCGTTCGGCGGTGACACGGACGTCGGTGTCGTGGTGGTCGAGCGGTTTGAGCAAGGCGTGGATTTCACTGTCGGCGGTGCGACATTCGATGCCCACTGCGCCCTGCCCGCCAGCGGGCAAACTGTCTTCGACGCTGATGACCGAGGTGATGCGGTCTTCGAAGCCGAGCCGGATCAAACCGGCCGCCGCGAGGATGATCGCGTCATATTCACCGGCATCGAGCTTGGCCAGACGCGTGTTGACGTTGCCGCGCAGGAAGCGGATCTGCAGATCCGGGCGACGCGTCAGCAACTGGGCCTGACGACGCAGGCTGGAAGTGCCGACGATGCTGCCCAACGGCAGCTCATCCAGGGACGCGTAGGTATTGGACACAAAGGCATCGCGCGGGTCTTCGCGCTCGCAGATGCAAAACAGGCCCAGGCCTTCGGGGAAGTCCATGGGCACGTCTTTCATCGAATGCACGGCGATGTCGGCTTCGTTTTCCAGCAGCGCGGTTTCCAGTTCCTTGACGAACAGACCCTTGCCGCCGATCTTCGACAGCGGCGAGTCGAGCAGCTTGTCGCCGCGACTGACCATGGGCACCAGGGATACCTGGAGCCCAGGGTGGGCCTGCTCGAGACGTGCTTTGACGTATTCGGCCTGCCACAAGGCCAGGGCGCTTTTACGGGTGGCGATGCGGATTTCGCGAGAGGACATGGATCAATCCGTACTGAATAGATACGGCAGATAATAACAGCTCAGGCAAATTCGCTTTGATTTGAATCAGCAAGTGCGGGGCCTCCCTGGCCACAGCGCACCGGGATCACGACGATAAAGCGCGCTGCAGCCCTTGGACTAAAGCTGCTGCATCATCTTGCGCACGCCGGCGACATGGCGGCGGCTGACGATCAAAGCATCGCCGTTAAGCCCTTTCAGGAACAACTGAAAGTGCCCCAGAGGCGTGCGTTGCAGGCGCTCGATGCGCTCGCGGGCCACCAGCGCGTTGCGGTGGATACGCACGAAACGGTCGCCGAATTCATCCTCAAGGGCCTTGAGCGGCTCATCGAGCAGCACTTCGCCAGACTCGTGACGCAGGGTCACGTACTTGTGATCGGCGATGAAGTAGATCACCTGGCTCAGCGGGATCAGTTCGATACCCTTACGGGTGCGCGCGCTGATATGGCTGCGCGGCCCGTTACCGCTCTGGGCGGCGGGCTGGGTCAGGGCGGCGAGCTGGACGCGATTGGGGCGCTCGGCTTTTTTCAACGCCTTGAGCAACACCTCGGCAGTCACCGGCTTGGCCAGGAAGCTGACACCGCTGGCTTCCAGGGTTTCGGCAGGGAATTCTTCCTCGGCGGCACACAACACCACGGCCGGCGGCGATTCGCGCTCGCTCAGGCGGGCGGCGACTTGCAGGCCATCCAGGCCCGGCATGCGGATGTCGAGCAGCACCACATCCGGCTTGAGGCTGTCGATCAACGTCAACGCCTCCTCACCCGTGCTGGCGCTCGGTTCAAGGACTGTATAACCCTCGAGTTCGCTGAGCAGACGGCTCAGTCGCTCGCGGGCTTGGGGTTCGTCATCAACGATCAGGACATTCATATTGCGCTGGATTCCTGCGTGAGTCTCGCACAAGGATAGCGTAGACAGGTGCGGTGACTTGCGTCACAGCGATCCACGCTAAGACTAGCGCGAGCGGCAAAAAGTGCCCTGAGAGTGGCACTCATATTTATCCGGACCTGTTCAATAGCGCCCAAAACCTGCCGTCCTTGGGCATCGTCGTAGGGTTTGCTGATACACAATCCGAATACCCCCCTTGTTTAATGGTAGTCAGGGTTATGACCGCATCACCTGACTTTGGTGCATTCACACACTACTCAGTCCAACTGTAGACGCTCGCCGAGACGACATTGCTCATTCGTCAAATATCGTTTCAATAAGCACCTCTGCCCAGTCTCTTCCCGGACGCGGTCGGCGGCAAGGCACTTAGCCATGCTTGGCACAAATAAAATGCCGACCACCCGCAGCACCGCCTCCACGGGCAACCCTGTTATTATCGTCGGCACACCTCCACGCCTCTTTTAAGCAGATCACGAGCGAATCCATGAGCACCGACAAGACCAACCAGTCCTGGGGCGGCCGCTTCAGTGAACCCGTCGACGCCTTCGTCGCCCGCTTCACCGCCTCCGTCACCTTCGACCAGCGCCTGTACCGCCACGACATCATGGGCTCGATCGCCCACGCCACGATGCTGGCCAAGGTCGGCGTGCTGACCGACGCCGAGCGCGACAGCATCATCGACGGCCTGACCACCATCCGCGGTGAGATCGAAGCCGGCACGTTCGACTGGCGCGTCGACCTGGAAGACGTGCACATGAACATCGAAGCCCGCCTCACCGATCGCATCGGCGTGACCGGCAAGAAACTGCACACCGGGCGCAGCCGTAACGACCAGGTGGCCACCGATATCCGCCTGTGGCTGCGTGACGAAATCGACCTGATCCTGGCCGAAATCACCCGCCTGCAAAAAGGTTTGCTGGAACAGGCCGAGCGTGAATCGGACACCATCATGCCCGGCTTCACCCACCTGCAGACCGCACAGCCGGTAACCTTCGGCCACCACCTGCTGGCCTGGTTCGAAATGCTCAGCCGCGACTACGAGCGCCTGGTGGACTGCCGCAAGCGCGCCAACCGCATGCCGTTGGGCAGCGCCGCGCTGGCGGGCACCACCTACCCGATCGACCGCGAGTACACCGCACAACTGCTGGGTTTTGACGCCGTGGGCGGCAACTCCCTGGACGGCGTGTCGGACCGCGACTTCGCCATCGAATTCTGCGCCGCCGCCAGTATCGCGATGATGCACCTGTCGCGCTTCTCCGAAGAACTGGTGCTGTGGACCAGCGCGCAATTCCAGTTCATCGACCTGCCCGACCGCTTCTGCACCGGCAGCTCGATCATGCCGCAAAAGAAAAACCCCGACGTGCCGGAGCTGGTACGTGGCAAGAGCGGCCGCGTATTCGGCGCGCTGATGGGCCTGCTGACCCTGATGAAAGGCCAACCCCTGGCCTACAACAAGGACAACCAGGAAGACAAGGAACCGCTGTTCGACGCCGCCGACACCCTGCGCGATTCGCTGCGTGCCTTTGCCGACATGATCCCGGCGATCAAGCCCAAGCACGCGATCATGCGTGAAGCGGCGCTACGTGGGTTCTCCACCGCGACCGACCTGGCGGATTACCTTGTGCGTCGTGGCCTGCCGTTCCGCGACTGCCACGAAATCGTCGGCCATGCCGTGAAGTACGGCGTGGAAAGCGGCAAGGACCTGGCGGAAATGAGCCTGGAAGAACTGCGCCAGTTCAGCGACCAGATCGAGCAGGACGTGTTTGCCGTGCTGACCCTGGAAGGTTCGGTGAATGCGCGCAACCACGTGGGCGGTACCGCGCCGGCCCAGGTCAAGGCCGCCGTCGTGCGCGGTCAGGTCCTGCTCGCCAGCCGCTAGGTCGAAAATGTGGGAGGGGGCTTGCTCCCTCCCACATTGATCACTTCTTCGCCGCCACCATCGCCATGAACGCCGGCATCGCCGCTTCCCTGTCCGCCGCCACCTTCAGGGCGTTAGGCATGGCGTGCAAACGCTCCAGCAATGCCTTGGCCGTCGGCAATTCAGCCAACAGGTCCAGGCCGAACAGCTTCTCGGCCACGCCGCAGGCGAGGTTCAGGCTGTACATGAAATACAGATCGGCAATCGTAAAGCTCTCCCCCGCAACGTAAGGCGCGAACTTGCCGTGCCGACCTAACGTCCCCACCCCCAGCAGCAACTCGGCCCGGGCTTTGTCCTTGATCGCCTCCGGCACCGGCATGCCGAAATACGCTTCGGCGAAACACGCACGGGCGGGCAGCTCGATGTACAGCTCGATTTCCCTGCACAATGTCAGCACCTGAGCGCGCTGAAACGGTTCGGCCGGCAACAGCGAGGGGCCCTCCTGGGTTTGCTCGATGTATTCGAGGATCACGCTGGTTTCGTTGATAAAGCCCTGTTTGACACCCAGCACCGGCACCTTGCCCCGCGGGCTGATCGCCAGGGCGGCGGGTGTTTGCCCGGCAAAAAAAGGCACCTCTTCGAATGCCAGGCCTTTCTCCAAGAGCGCCAGCTTGACCATGTTGTAGTAATTGCTGACCGAAAATCCGTAGAGCTTGAGCATCGCAAAGCCTCCAGGCCATGTGCGGGGTTGGCTGCATGAGTTATAGATCCGCCCGACCAACCTGGCTAGCAGCATCACCTGCCTGAATGGGGGTAGACTGGCGCCCTTTTCTTGAGGAGCCTGCCATGAGCGAGCCGACCGATATCGACAACGACGAAGAAGCGTTCACCGAAAGCACGCTGACCCAGGCCATCGAAAACCAGATCGAAAGCGACAATCCGCCCGCCGCCAAGGCCACGTTCAACAAGCTGACGCTGGTGGGTTACGAGCGCGAAGAGATTTTGAACATGATGGCCCATGTGCTGGCGGTGGAAATCGACAAGATGCTCGACGAAGACCGCGCCTTCGATACCCAATGGTATGAATCCGCCTTGCGCGCACTGCCCGAGCTGCCGCCTGAAAACGCCTGAAGCGAGCGCCCGTGTGGCCGGGAAGCCTGCTTCCTCGCCACAACACTGCGCCATATCAACAGCCGCGAGTTTCCCACTGGACAGCCCGCCAAAGTACGTTCACCTTAGGGCCTGCTAGCCTCTAACAAATTCTTAGAAAGTCTGGAGTCCCTATGTCGTATACCCCTGAGTTGGTTGCCGAACTGGAAATCCTTGCACTCTTCAACCTGGACAGCTCCCAGGAAGGTCTGAAAGTCCATCAGACTGCCGCACCGACTGCTATCGCCGCCGCCAAACGCCTGTTCGAGAAAAAACTGATCGACCAACCGGACGGCGGTTACCTGACCAGCCTTGGCCGGGACGCTGCAGAACAAGCCCAAACCCTGCTGACCATCCTGACCACCGCCGCAACCAAAGAAGCTGCCTGATTCCGGATACTGCCCATGGAGTCCGCCGCGGCGGATTCCGAGGGCATTGCCGCGAACCGGATAAAATTCTGACGCCAAAAACCGTTTCCCCTCTAAACCTCCTACGCTTCTGAATGTAAACTCCTACACGGCCGCCCATGTCGGGCCTTGCGCGCCGCCGAGTTCGACATGACCCGCACCCATGAGATCCGCCCCGACCTGGATGAAGGCATCGACCGCAAGGTGCTGGCCCAACTGCGCGCGCGGTTCATGGCGCTTAACGCAGGGCGCATGGCCCGGGCCCTCGAAGGGCTGACGCCACGCCAGCAAAGCGTATTGACCCTGCTGCCGCTGTTTTTCCACGTCAATCACCCGCTGTTGCCCGGTTACGTGTCGGGCAGCACCCCGGCCGGGCTGTCGAATTTCGAACCCGACGCGCAGGCCCTGAGCGAAGCCCAACGCCTGACCCGTTCGTTCTCCTACAAACCACGCCACGGCAACCCGCCGCAGCCGATCCATGGCCTGTTCCTGATGGGCAGCCTCGGCACACTGGCCCAAGCCGACCAGAGCGACATGGACGTGTGGGTATGCCACGCCCCCGACCTGAGCGACAACGAACTGGTCGAGCTGCGCAAGAAATGCCAGTTACTGGAGGCCTGGGCCCAGAGCATGGGCGCCGAGGCGCACTTCTTCCTGATCGAGCCGAGCCGGTTTGTCTTGGGCGAACGCGACACGCAACTGAGCTCCGACGACTGCGGCACCACCCAGCATTATCTGTTGCTGGATGAGTTCTATCGCACCGCCATCTGGCTCGCCGGCCGCACACCGATCTGGTGGCTGGTGCCGGTGTATGAAGAAGTGCGCTACGCCGAGTTCACCCACACGCTGATTTCCAAACGCTTTATCCGTGCCGATGAAACCCTCGACCTCGGCCACCTGGCGCGCATCCCGCCCGGTGAATTCATTGGCGCCGGGCTGTGGCAATTGTTCAAGGGCATCGAATCGCCCTACAAGTCGCTGCTCAAGCTGCTGCTGACCGAGGTCTACGCCAGCGAGCACCCGAACGTGCAGTGCCTGAGCCTGCGCTTCAAACGGGCGGTGTTCGCCAACCGGATGGACCTGGACGAGCTGGACCCTTACGTCGTGGTCTACCGGCGCATCGAGGAATACCTCAACGCGCGCAACGAGCCGGAACGCCTGGAACTGGTACGGCGCGCGCTGTACTTGAAGGTCAACCGCAAGCTCAGCGCCGGCCAGCGCACCGTCGGCTGGCAGCGCCTGTTGCTGGAACGCCTGGCCCATGAATGGGGTTGGGACCAGCGTCAACTGGCGCTGCTCGACAGCCGCAGCCAATGGAAAGTACGCCAGGTCGCCTCCGAGCGCCGCGCCCTGGTCAATGAGTTGAACTACAGCTATCGCTTCCTGACCCAGTTCGCCCGCACCGAACAGACCGTCAGCCTGATCAACAAGCGCGACCTCAATGTGCTTGGCCGTCGCTTGTACGCGGCGTTTGAACGCAAGGCCGGCAAGGTCGAATTCATCAACCCCGGCATCGCCCCGGACCTGGCCGAAGACACCCTGACCCTGGTGCAATCGGCCAACCGCAAGGAACCGGGCCAGCATCATTGGGGCCTGTACAACGGCAACCTCACCGCCCTGGAATCGGAGCACTTCGCGCCGATCAAGCGCAGCCGCGACCTGCTGGAAATGCTCACCTGGTGCCACCGCAACGGCGTGATCGACAGCAGCACGCGCCTGGCGCTGCACCCAGGCGTCAGCGACATGACCGAATTCGAACTGTTCAACCTGCTGGGCAGCCTGCAACAGACCATCGCCCTGCCCCTGGCCAGCGTCGATGAAGAGCGCCTGCTGCGCTCGGCGGTGCCGGAAGAAGTGCTGTTGCTGATCAACGTCGGCGTCGACCCGCTCAAGCACCATCGCGACCTGAACATCCTGATGACCACCGAGCGCACCGACTCCCTGAGTTACGCCGGCGTGCGCGAAAACCTGGTGCTGACCCTCGACCAGGTCACGCTCAACAGCTGGAACGAAGTGATGGTCAGCCGCTACGACGGCCCCCATGCCCTGCTCGACTGCCTGCGCGACTACCTCAACCAGTTGCCGTCGGACCACCTGCCGCGCCTGCGGGTGCGCTGCTTCTGCCACAACCGCGCACAGTTCATTGCCCAGCGCGTGGAAGAAATCTTCGACACCGCGCAGAACCTGCTGCTGGGCCAGGGCAACCATCGCTACTTGCTGCAGGTGCAGCAGCACTATCACGTGATGGAGCTGATGCCCGGCCAGGCCACCCACGTCTCACTGGCGACCCAGGACGCGCTGATCGCCTACCTCAGCGAAGAACTGGCCAGCTACAGCCCGTTGCACTTGGACGCCATGGCCCTGGAAGACCACGACCTGGCGCTGCTGCTGCCGATGGGCATGGCCGAATGCGTGCAGGTGTTTTACCGGGTCAACGAAGGCTTCGCCGAGCTGTATGTGCTGGATGAGTTCAACGCGCTCTGGCAGCAACGCTTGCCGTTCCATGATGAACAGAGCCTGCTGGCGCCGTTGCAGCGTTTTCTGCAGTCGATCATCTATCGCCGGGACGCGCTGTCGCCCCTGGACCCGCAAGAACCGCTGGGCGCGGTGCAAACCTTGTATTACCAACTGTTGCCGTCGGGCAGCAATCGCGCACGCGGTATCGAGCCTCGGCCGGCCCCGCAAAACCCGGCCAACAAGCCGTTTTATGACGTGCAGGCGATTATCGGCAAGGCGGCGCCGGGCCAGGTGGGGATCACCCTGTACTGCAATCAGCGGGAGTTTTCCGAACTGGAGTTTGGCGACCAGCTGTTTGCAGTGGTCGCCCGGGAGATCGTCGGGCAGCGCCGCGAAACCGAGCGCTACCGCTGCTATATCACTGATCTGGATCTCTCGGGCCTGCTCGGCGACGTACAAAGCCCGAGCAATCTGTACCTGCGTTACAAGGCCGAGCTGGAACAGGCGCTCAATGACGCGCTGAAGCAGATTTAAAGCGAAAAGGCGCCGCCGTCTTTGGGCTGGCCTTCAACACTGAGCAGTTCGAGCTTGAGGGTCTTGCCGCCGGGTGCTGGCCAGTCGATGTGCTGACCCACTTTCAGGCCGAGCAACGCGCTGCCCACCGGTGCCAGGATCGAAATCTTGCCCGCGTCGGCATTCGCATCCTTGGGGTAAACCAGGGTCAGGTGATAGTCCTTGCCGCTGCCTTGCTCGCGGCAATGCACGCTGGAGTTCATGGTCACGACGCTTGCAGGCACTTCATCGTGGCCAACCACTTCTTCGGCGCGGTCGAGTTCGTGCTGCAGGGCTTCTACACCTGGCGAATTCTCGCCGACACGGTCGATCAGTTGCTCAAGACGCTGCACGTCGAGACGGGTAAGAATGATGGAAGGTGCGGTCATGATTCAGGCAGACTCCTTTTTTCTGCACAAAAAAGCAAAACCCCGCCAGGAAAAGGCGGGGTTCTCACGGACCTCGATGAGTTGAGGTGTACCCGGACACTACCACAGCACCGCAAATAAACAAGACGGGCTCAAGGCCCGACTTTGCGCCGCTCGGCCTGGGCCACGATCACGCGTCGCCGCTGATCATCGGCGGAGCGCCATTCACGGATGTCTTCCACATGGCGAAAGCAGCCAAGGCAGACTTTTGCCTCGTCCAGCCGACACAAACTGATACAAGGTGATGGCACCGCCGGGCTGACATTACTGAACAACGGCTTGGGCGGACGCACGATTGCAGGCTGGCTCACCATCAATTCTCGTCGGGGTTCAGCTCATCGAAGCCGAGCTCGACACCGGCTTGTTCCTGAACCAGCCGCGCGAGCATTTCGCTGAGCAGCTCATCGCTGGTATCGCACTGCCAATTGCGGTCTTCTTCGTTGTAATCGAAGTGAAAACCACCGGAACGTGCCGCCAGCCACAGTTGGCGCAGCGGTTCCTGACGACTGAAGATCAGTTGAGTGCCGTTCTCGAACTTGACGGTCAGCACCCCGGCCGAGCTTTCCAGGTCCACATCCAGGCCGCTGTCGTCGAAAATATCTTCCAGCGCGTTCTGGGTCGAATCCACCAGGTCGTGAAAACGGGCTTCGGTCAAACTCATTGCGGCAACCTCAAAAGTGTCTGGTTTTGCTCAAGCGCCGCACGATACGGACGCGCTCCGCCGATTGCAAAGGATACCGAGTTCATTACCGATGGCGGTAAGAAATATCCCTGACTAGCGTAGCCAGCTTCGCAGTTATGTCGGCAAACCCCCGCCGGACGGGTATTCCGGCGCATAGGCAAGCTGGCGGGTGGTCGGTATACTCGGGCGCAATTAATGCATATTCAAGGATTTCGCCATGAAGCGCCTGATCTCTTCCCTTGCTGCGCTCGTCGCGGTCGCTTGCCTCGTTAGTGCCTGTGGTCAAAAAGGCCCGCTGTATCTGCCCGATGACAGCAAAGACCCGAATGAACAGGCGCAATCGTCGCAAAAGCCTGCCAAAGCGCATAAGCACGACACTTACTAAGGGAACCCCATGGACGCTTTTAACTACCGGAACGGCGAGCTGTTCGCGGAAGGCGTGGCGCTGTCCGCAATTGCCGAGCGCTTTGGCACCCCGACCTATGTGTACTCGCGCGCGCATATCGAAGCCCAATATCGCTCTTTCACCGACCCGTTGAACGGCGTGCCGCACCTGGTGTGCTACGCGGTCAAGGCCAACTCCAACCTGGGCGTGCTCAATGTCCTGGCGCGTCTGGGCGCCGGTTTCGACATCGTCTCCCGCGGCGAGCTGGAACGTGTCCTGGCGGCTGGCGGCCAGGCTGACAAGATCGTCTTCTCCGGCGTCGGCAAGAGCCGCGAAGACATGCGCCGTGCCCTGGAAGTCGGCGTGCATTGCTTCAACGTCGAATCCACCGACGAGCTGGAGCGCCTGCAAGTGGTCGCCGCCGAGATGGGCGTTCGCGCGCCGATTTCCCTGCGCGTCAACCCGGACGTCGACGCTGGCACCCACCCGTACATTTCCACCGGTCTGAAAGAGAACAAGTTCGGCATCGCCATCGCCGACGCCGAGGACGTGTACATCCGCGCCGCCCAATTGCCGAACCTGGAAGTGCTGGGTGTCGACTGCCATATCGGCTCGCAACTGACCACCCTGCCGCCGTTCCTGGATGCCCTCGACCGTCTGCTGGCGCTGACCGACCGCCTCGGCGAGTGCGGCATCTACCTGCAGCACATCGACCTCGGTGGCGGCGTGGGCGTGCAGTACCGCGATGAAGAGCCACCGCTGATCGGCGACTACATCAAGGCCGTGCGCGAACGCCTGGAAGGCCGCGACCTGACGCTGATGTTCGAGCCGGGCCGCTACATCGTCGCCAATGCCGGCGTGCTGCTGACCCAGGTCGAGTACCTCAAGCACACCGAATACAAGGATTTCGCCATCGTCGATGCGGCGATGAACGACCTGATCCGCCCGGCGCTGTACCAGGCCTGGATGAATGTCACCGCCGTAACGCCTCGCGACAGCGCAGCGCGCGCCTATGACGTCGTCGGCCCGATCTGCGAAACCGGCGACTTCCTGGCCAAGGATCGTCAGTTGGCCCTGGAAGAAGGCGACCTGCTGGCCATTCATTCGGCCGGTGCCTACGGGTTTGTCATGAGTTCCAACTACAACACCCGCGGGCGTGCCGCCGAGGTGCTGGTGGACGGTGATCAAGCGTTTGAAGTGCGTCGCCGCGAGACGGTAGCCGAGTTGTATGCTGGCGAAAGCCTGCTGCCGGAGTAAGCCATGCTGCTGCGTTTTACCAAGATGCACGGGCTGGGCAATGACTTCATGGTCCTTGACCTGGTCAGCCAGCACGCGCACATCCTGCCCAAGCACGCCAAACAGTGGGGCGACCGTCATACCGGCATCGGCTTCGACCAGTTGCTGATCGTTGAGGCGCCGAGCAACCCGGAGGTGGATTTCCGTTACCGGATCTTCAACTCCGACGGTTCCGAAGTGGAACAGTGCGGCAACGGTGCGCGCTGCTTCGCCCGCTTTGTGCTGGACAAGCGCCTGACCGCCAAGCGGCAGATTCGCGTCGAGACCAAGAGCGGCGTGATCGAGCTGGATGTCCGCAGCGACGGCCAGATCAGCGTCAACATGGGCGCGCCACGTCTGGTGCCGACGGATATTCCGTTCCAGGCCACCGAGCAGGCCACCCACTACACCGTCGATGTCGACGGCCAGGCTGTCGAACTGGCGGCGGTGTCCATGGGCAACCCCCATGCGGTGCTGCGGGTCGACGACATCAATAATGCGCCGGTGCACGAGCTGGGGCCGAAGATCGAACATCACCCGCGCTTTCCGGCACGGGTCAATGTGGGCTTCCTGCAGGTGATCGACCGCTCCCGCGCGCAATTGCGCGTATGGGAACGCGGCGCCGGCGAAACCCAGGCCTGCGGCACCGGTGCTTGCGCCGCTGCCGTGGCCGCGATCAGCCAGGGGTGGATGGATTCGCCGCTGCTGATCGACCTGCCCGGCGGACGTTTGTCCATCGAATGGGCAGGCCCCGGCCACCCGGTGATGATGACCGGGCCGGCCACGCGCGTATACGAAGGACAGGTCCGTCTATGAGTGAGCCAAGCAAATGACCGATAAGCCTCAAGTACCCGCACAAGCATCCCCGAGCGAAAGTCTGGAGGCCGCTGCCGTCGCGGCGTACCTTGAGGCTAACCCGGACTTCTTCGTCGAACACGAAGAACTGCTGCCGGCCCTGCGCATCCCCCACCAGCGTGGCGACACCGTGTCGCTGGTGGAGCGGCAGATGAAGATCCTGCGCGAGCGCAACATCGAAATGCGCCATCGGCTCTCGCACTTGATGGACGTCGCCCGCGATAACGACCGCCTGTTCGACAAGACCCGTCGCCTGATTCTGACGCTGATGGACGCCACCAGCCTGGAAGAAACGGTGATCGCCGTGGAAGACAGCCTGCGCCAGGACTTCCAGGTGCCCTTCGTCAGCCTGATCCTGTTCAGCGACAACCCGATGCCGGTCGGGCGCTGGGTCAGCGGCGGCGAAGCGCAAACGGCGATCGGCGGCCTGCTTTCCGAAGGCAAGACCATCAGCGGCACCTTGCGCGAGCATGAACTGGACTTTTTGTTTGGCGCCGAGCAGCGCAAGCAGATCGGTTCGACCGCCGTGGTCGCCCTCAGCCATCAAGGCCTGCATGGGGTACTGGCCATCGCCAGCCGTGATCCTACGCACTACAAAAGTTCGGTGGGCACGTTGTTCCTGACCTACATCGCCGAAGTGCTGGGCCGCGTATTACCGCGCTTCACCACCGCCCTGCGCGCGGTGCGCTGACCATGGAACGGCAACTGGACGCTTACTGCGCACACCTGCGCAGCGAGCGCCAGGTGTCGCCCCACACCCTGGAAGCCTACCGACGGGACTTGAACAAGGTCCTGGCCTACTGCGAAAAGCAGCAGATCCCCAGCTGGAAGGCCTTGGACATCCAGGGCCTGCGCAGCCTGATCGCGCGCCTGCACCAGCAGGGCCAATCCTCGCGCAGCCTGGCGCGCCTGCTGTCGGCGGTGCGCGGCCTGTATCACTACCTCAACCGCGAAGGCCTGTGCGACCACGACCCGGCCAATGGGCTGGCCCCGCCCAAGGGCGAGCGGCGGCTGCCCAAGACCCTCGACACCGACCGCGCCCTGCAATTGCTCGATGGCGCCGTCGAGGACGACTTCCTGGCCCATCGCGACCAGGCGATCCTGGAGCTGTTCTATTCTTCGGGCCTGCGCCTGTCGGAACTGACCGGACTGAACCTCGATCAGCTCGACCTCGCCGACGGCCTGGTGCAAGTGCTCGGCAAAGGCAGCAAGACCCGCGTGCTGCCGGTGGGCAGGAAGGCCCGGGAAGCGCTGCAACTGTGGCTGCCCCTGCGCGCACTGACCAACCCGGCGGACGACGCCGTATTCGTCAGCCAGCAGGGCCGGCGCCTGGGGCCGCGGGCGATTCAACTGCGGGTCAAGGCGGCCGGCGAGCGCGAGCTGGGGCAGAACCTGCATCCGCACATGCTGCGGCACTCGTTTGCCAGCCATTTGCTGGAGTCGTCCCAAGACCTGCGCGCGGTGCAGGAACTGCTCGGCCACTCTGATATCAAGACGACACAGATCTACACCCACCTGGACTTCCAACACCTGGCAACGGTGTACGACAGCGCCCATCCACGGGCCAAACGCATCAAGGGCGGCGACTCATGAGTATCAAGCTGATCACCTTCGACCTCGACGACACCCTCTGGGACAACGTCCCCGTCATCATCAGCGCCGAAGCGTCGATGCGCGAATGGCTGGCCACCCATGCCGCCAAGGTCGGCGAACTGCCCCTGGAGCATTTCGCCAACCTTCGCCAGCAGGTGCTGGAACGCCATCCCGAACTCAAGCACCGCATCAGCATGCTGCGCCACCGCGTACTGATGCACGCGTTTGAAGAGGCCGGTTATCCACAACCTGAAGCGACGGAAATGGCCGATGTGTGCTTTGAAGCGTTCATTCATGCGCGCCACCAGCTCACCGTATTCCCCGAAGCCGAGCCGATGCTGCAAGCGCTGCGCAAACACTTCCTGCTGGGCGTGATCACCAACGGTAACGCTGACGTACAGCGCGTCGGGTTGGCGGACTACTTCCACTTCGCGTTGCGCGCCGAAGACATCGGCATCGCCAAGCCGGATGCACGGTTGTTTCAGGAAGCGCTGCAACGGGGCGGGGTGGACGCCAGCGCGGCGGTGCATATCGGCGATCACCCCGGTGACGACATCGCCGGAGCGCAACAGGCGGGGCTGCGTGCCGTGTGGTTCAACCCGGCAGGCAAGGTCTGGGAAGGGGATAAACTCCCGGATGCGCAGATTCGCAGCCTGACGGAACTGCCTCCGCTGCTCAAAAGCTGGCAGTAAGTGGGAGGGGGCTTGCTTCCCCTATATTGGCAGGCGGTGAGCCGTAGGAATTTGTTTCAGGCATGAAAAAGCCCGCAGCGACGGCGGGCTTTTCCAGCAAGCCAGAAGCAGACCTCAGATAGGTCGGCTGCCGTACTTGTTATCCGGCTTCTTGGGTGGATCTGCCACCACGTTGGCCTCGACTTCCTGCACTTTGCCGCCTTTAGCGAGGAATTCCTCCATCGCACGGGCCAGCGCGTCGCGCTCTTTGTTCTTGGCTTCAACACTTGGCAGCTCATCGACCGAAACAGCGGCCTTGGCTTTGCCTTTGGCAGCCGGAACAGGAACGTCATCGCCACCGTCGTCGTCAGCAACGTCTTCCGCTGCCGCCTCAAGACCTTCTTCGGTGTCGTCTTCGTCGCCTACTTCCAGTTCGTCGTTTTCCAGATCATCGTCGCTCATGTTCTACCTCATGACTTGCGAAAAGCAGATTAGTTATAGCCCAGCTTCACCATCTGTCGAAGGTCGCCGGAAAAAAATCAACATCCACCGGATAACCAGTGGCTTATGCCCCATCACCGTGCAAAGTGGCGAGGACTTTACGAGCACCGCCATGATCACGGTGCTCGCCCAGATAAACACCTTGCCAGGTCCCCATCGCCAAGCGGCCGGCCTTGACCGGCAAACTCAGCTGGCAACCCAGGAGACTGGCCTTGAAGTGCGCCGGCAGATCGTCCGGGCCTTCGTCGTTGTGTTCGAACCCGGCTCGGCCTTGCGGCACCAGCGAGTTGAAAAAACGCTCGAAGTCACGACGAACCGCCGGATCGGCATTCTCGTTGATGGTCAACGAGGCCGAGGTATGCTGCAACCACAGATGCAACAGGCCCACGCGACACGCCTTCAATTCAGGCAAGCCGGCAAGCAACTCGTCGGTTACCAGGTGAAAGCCCCGGGGCTTGGCCCGCAGGGTAATCAGGGTCTGTTGCCACATACAGTTCTCCGCCCATCGGCGCGCATTCTAGCGCGCTCAGGGAAAAAACAAAGTGCCGAATACGCCTACATGCCTGTAAGACATTCGCACCCGGAAAAGCGCCGTGCGCGCGCCATCACACACGCGACGCAAAAAACCGGCCCCCCGTGTCATGACGGGCAAACACCAGACAAAAAAATGCCCGGCAAGCCGGGCATGTTTTTTTCGCCTACTTACAAGTTGTAGCCGCGTTCGTTGTGTTGTGCCAGGTCGAGGCCGACAGCCTCTTCTTCGTCGGTAACCCGCAGGCCCATGACCATATCCAGCACCTTGAGGATGATGAAGGTCACGATGGCGGTGTAGATCACAGTGAAGCCGACGCCTTTGCACTGAATCCAGACTTGGGCCGCCACGTCAGTCACGGTGCCGAAGCCACCCAGGGCCGGTGCTGCAAACACACCGGTCAGGATTGCGCCGAGGATACCGCCGATACCGTGGACACCGAAGGCGTCCAGGGAGTCGTCATAGCCCAGTTTGCGTTTCAGGGTCGTGGCGCAGAAGAAGCACACCACACCCGCCGCCAGGCCGATGATCAGCGCGCCCATCGGGCCCACGGTACCGGCAGCCGGCGTAATGGCCACAAGGCCCGCTACCACACCCGAGGCGATGCCCAGGGCACTTGGCTTGCCGTGGGTGAGCCACTCGGCGAACATCCAGCCCAGGGCGGCAGCGGCGGTAGCGACCTGGGTCACCAGCATCGCCATACCGGCAGTGCCGTTGGCCGCGGCAGCGGAACCGGCGTTGAAGCCGAACCAGCCGACCCACAGCATGGCTGCACCCACCAGGGTGTAACCCAGGTTGTGAGGCGCCATTGGCGTGGTCGGGAAGCCTTTACGCTTGCCGAGGACCAGGCACGCTACCAGGCCAGCCACACCGGCGTTGATATGCACCACGGTACCGCCGGCGAAGTCCAGCACGCCCCAGTCACCCAGCAACGAACCCGGACCGCCCCACACCATGTGGGCAATCGGCGCGTAGACCAGGGTGAACCAGACGCCCATGAAGATCAGCATCGCGGAGAATTTCATACGCTCGGCGAAAGCACCGACAATCAGCGCCGGGGTGATGATGGCGAAGGTCATCTGGTAGGTGACGAACACCGCCTCAGGGAACAGCGCCGCAGGGCCGGTAATGCTGGCCGGGGTCACACCCGACAGGAACAGCTTGGACAAGCCGCCCACGAAGGAGTTGAAGTTGACCACACCCGCTTCCATGCCGGTGGTATCGAACGCCATGCTGTAGCCGTAGACGAACCACAGGATGGTGATCAAGCCGGTGATGGCGAAGCACTGCATCATCACCGACAGAATGTTTTTGGAGCGAACCATACCGCCGTAGAACAGCGCCAGGCCGGGAATGGTCATAAACAGCACCAGCGCGGTGGATGTAAGCATCCACGCGGTGTCGCCGGAATTGAGGACTGGAGCAGCCACTTCGTCTGCCGCCATGGCCAGGCTTGGCATTACGATGGACAACAGGGCTCCGAGCCCTGCGAATTTACGCAGAGTCATATTGTTTTCTCCTGGGGCGTTGGGTTTGGCGGCTTAGATTGCGTCGGTATCGGTTTCGCCGGTACGGATGCGAATAGCCTGTTCCAGATTGACCACAAAGATCTTGCCGTCACCGATCTTGCCGGTGTTGGCGGCCTTGGTTATCGCCTCGATAACCCGATCAAGATCCTTGTCGTCAATGGCGACATCAATCTTCACCTTCGGCAGGAAATCAACCACGTATTCCGCGCCGCGATACAGCTCGGTGTGACCCTTCTGCCGCCCGAAGCCTTTGACCTCAGTAACGGTAATGCCCTGCACGCCGATTTCGGACAACGACTCGCGTACATCGTCCAACTTGAACGGCTTGATGATGGCAGTGACTAGCTTCATGAAAACTCTCTCCCGAATTGGTGGACTTGCCCCAGGAAAACAAACCCGTCTCAAGTCTAAGCGCAGCGCCTGGCTTTGTAACGCGTCGTCGCAAGAGCAGTTGCCATTGCGACGCCAGCGAACCACTGGTGACGAAACCTGTACCGCTGATCCGTCGGCGCACTGCATTCGTCACAGCGACTGCATCAGTGCATGGGTCATGTTCGTCTAAGCAGAAACCTTGCCAGCTCCGTAAAAACCACTGAAATCAGTCCCTTGCCCACTTATGCCCACCTGCGGGGCTTTTTGGCGGGGTGATTGCGCACGAAAACGGTGCGCTACCGCCCGACACCCTGCGCGAAAAGCGTGCGCCCGAGGTCGTGGAAATGACTATAGACGCTGCGTGATACACTGCCCGCCAACAGTTTTCCGGAATATTTCCCATGCTCGCGCCCAAAGACCTCCTCGACGCCCTGAGCGGCCATGCCTCCCGCCTGTTCAGCGGCGAGACCCCGCTGCCCCGCAATGAAATCGAAAGCCAGTTCAAGGCCTTGCTGCAAAGCGGCTTCAGCAAGCTCGACCTGGTCAGCCGGGAAGAGTTCGACAGCCAAATGGTGGTGCTGGCCCGCACCCGAGCACGCCTGGAAAGCCTGGAGGCGAAAGTGGCGGAGCTGGAAGCACGGTTGACCCCGGCAGCCTCTGAATAACCCCCGACCAATGTAGGAGCTGGCTTGCCTGCGATGGAATCACCTCGGTCCCTCTGATACGCCTGACCGCCCCTATCGCACGCAAACCAGCGCCCCCACCTGTTCTGCGTCACTCTGCGGATACGTTCTGTAAAACCTCCCGCGTCCCGCTCCACCCCACCTCGTCTACCCTTGAAAAACCGCAGGAAGCGGCCCGCCCTTTCAAGGAATGAGCATGTCCCTCGCCATCGTCCACAGTCGCGCCCAGATCGGCGTCGAAGCCCCTGCCGTCAGCGTCGAAGTACACATGGCCAATGGTCTGCCATCGCTCACCCTGGTGGGCTTGCCGGAAACCGCCGTCAAGGAAAGCAAGGACCGCGTGCGCAGTGCCATCCTCAACTCCGCGCTGCAATACCCGTCCCGCCGCATCACCCTCAACCTCGCGCCCGCCGACCTGCCCAAGGACGGCGGGCGTTTTGACCTGGCGATAGCCCTCGGGATTCTCGCGGCGAGCGTGCAGGTGCCGACGCAGATGCTCGACGACGTGGAATGCCTGGGGGAATTGGCGCTATCGGGCGAGGTACGCGCAGTGAAAGGTGTGTTGCCGGCAGCGCTCGCGGCGCGCAAGGCCGGGCGCAGCGTGATCGTGCCCCGGGCGAATGCCGAAGAGGCCTGCCTGGCATCGGGGTTGAAGGTGATTGCGGTGGACCACCTGCTACAGGTGGTGGCGCACCTGAATGGGCATGTGCCGATCGAGCCCTTCAAGTCTGACGGTTTGCTGTACTTGAACAAACCTTACCCGGACCTCAGCGAAGTCCAGGGCCAACTCACCGCCAAACGCGCATTGCTGATCGCTGCGGCAGGCGCGCATAACCTGTTGTTCAGCGGCCCGCCCGGCACCGGCAAGACCTTGCTCGCCAGCCGCCTGCCGGGTTTGCTGCCGCCGCTGAGTGAGCACGAAGCGCTGGAAGTGGCAGCGATTCAATCAGTGGTCAGCCTGGCGCCCCTGAGTCATTGGCCCCATCGGCCGTTTCGCCAGCCGCACCATTCGGCCTCCGGCCCGGCGCTGGTGGGTGGAGGGTCAAAGCCGCAACCGGGGGAAATCACCTTGGCCCACCATGGGGTGCTGTTCCTGGATGAGCTGCCGGAGTTTGATCGCAAGGTGCTCGAGGTTTTGCGCGAGCCACTGGAGTCGGGGCATATCGTGATCTCCCGCGCCCGCGACCGCGTGAGTTTCCCGGCGCGCTTTCAACTGGTCGCCGCAATGAACCCCTGCCCTTGCGGTTACATGGGCGACCCCAGCGCGCGCTGTCGCTGTACGCCGGAGCAGGTCCAGCGCTATCGCAACAAACTCTCCGGGCCGTTGCTGGACCGGATCGACCTGCACCTGACCGTCGCTCGCGAAATCACCGCGCTGAACCCGGCCCCGCAGCCCGGCGACAACACGTCCACCGCCTCGGCACTGGTAGCCCAGGCCCGGGACCGCCAGCAACAGCGCCAGGGCTGCGCCAATGCGTTCCTCGACCTACCGGGGTTGCGCCAGCATTGCGCGCTGTCGAGGCCGGATGAAGCCTGGCTGGAAAGCGCCTGCGAGCGCCTGACCCTGTCCCTTCGCGCGGCCCACCGCCTGCTCAAGGTCGCCCGCACGCTGGCGGATCTGGAACACACAGACAGCATCCGCCGCAGCCACATCGCCGAAGCCCTGCAATACCGCCCCTCAGCCTCCAGTCAGGTCGACAGCGCCAACGTTTAGAAGGGAAAAGTCAGCGATAAACCGGGTGTCGGCGGCACAGCGCAATCACCTGTTCACGCACCTGCAGCGCAACGCTATCGCTCTCCCCGCGTTGCAGGGCGTCCAGGACATCGCACAGCCAAGCGGCCAGTTGCTCGCACTCGAACACGCCGAAACCGCGGGTGGTGACGGCCGGCGTGCCGATGCGCAGCCCCGAGGTGACAAAGGGGGAGCGCGGATCGTTGGGCACCGAATTCTTGTTGGCGGTGATGCCGGCGTTGCTCAAGGCCGCATCGGCGTCTTTGCCGGTGTAAGGCCGGTCGGACAGGTCGATCAACATCATGTGGTTATCGGTGCCACCCGAGACAATCCTGTAACCGCGCCGCTGCAACACGGCCGCCATGGCCCGGGCATTGACCACGACCTGGGCCTGGTAGGTTTTGAACTCGGGCCTCAAGGCTTCCTTGAAGGCCACCGCCTTGGCGGCAATCTGATGCATCAACGGCCCACCCTGAACACCCGGGAACACCGCCGAATCGAGTTTTTTGTAAAACGCTGCGTCCTGGCCCTTGGACAAAATCAACCCGCCTCGCGGGCCACGCAAGGTCTTGTGCGTGGTGCTGGTGACCACGTGAGCGTGCGGCAACGGGTCCGGGTACTCGCCAGCGGCGACCAAGCCGGCGACGTGAGCCATGTCGACCCAGAAAATCGCACCGACCTTGTCGGCAATCGCCCGCATGCGCGCCCAGTCTTTGTACCGCGAGTAGGCCGAAAACCCGCCGATCAGCATCTTCGGCCGCGTTTCCACAGCGATGCGCTCCATCTCGTCGTAGTCGAGCAAGCCCGTCTGCGGGTCGAGCCCGTAAGGCACGATGTGGTAATGCCGGCCCGAGAAGTTGGAGGGATTGCCGTGGGTCAGGTGCCCACCCTGGGCCAGGTTCATGCCCATCACCGTATCGCCGGGGTTGATCAAGGCCAGGAACACCGCGGCGTTTGCCTGGGCGCCCGCATGGGGCTGCACGTTGGCGTAATCGCAGTCGAACAGAGCCTTGACCCGTTCGATGGCCAGGCGCTCGGCCACATCGACGTATTCGCAGCCGCTGTAGTAGCGCTTGCCGGGGTAGCCCTCGGCGTATTTGTTGGTCAGTACCGTGCTCTGGAGGCTCATGACCAGCGGGCTGGCGTAGTTTTCGGAAGCGATCAGCTCGACATGGTCTTCCTGACGGCGCTCCTCGTTATGAATCGCCTCACACAGCTGCGGGTCGAAGCTTTCAAGTGTCAATGTTGAGTCGTACATGATGAACAGGTCCTTGCTGAAAAAGTCAGGTCGTTGACGGTTGATCGGCGCTCGGCCAGTAGTAGTCATCCGGCATGGCGCGGGCGCCGAAGATGGCCTGGCCGACGCGGACAACGGTCGCGCCTTCCTCGATGGCAATCTCGAAATCCCCGGACATGCCCATCGACAATTCCTCCAGGCTGACGCCCGCCGGGGCGTGATCGCGCAGGCGCTCGCGCAGTTCGCGCAGCCGCACAAAGCACGGGCGCACGCGGGCCACATCGGCCGAAAACAGCGCCAGCGTCATCAGCCCGCGAACGCGCAAGGCCGGGAACGCTGGCAGGGCCTGCAGAAAACCCGCGACGGCGTGCGGCTCCAGGCCGTATTTGCTGGCTTCCCCGGAGGTATTCACCTGCACGAACACATCCAGTTGGCGCCCTTCGATCTGCAGGCGACGATCCAGCGCCTCGGCCACTCGCAGGCTGTCCAGCGACTGGAACTCACTGGCAAAGCGCGCGACCTGCTTGGCTTTGTTGGTTTGCAGGTGGCCAATCACCGACCACTGCAGATCGGCCAGATCGCTCATGGCCTGCCATTTGCGCTGGGCTTCCTGCACCTTGTTCTCACCCAGCAGCCGACAGCCCGCCGCATACGCCAGGCGCAGGTGCGCCTCGTCAAAGGTTTTGCTGACCGGCAACAAGCGCACGCTCGCCGGGTCGCGTCCGACCCGCCCACAGGCACTGGCGATACGTTGCTGTACGGCCGCCAGATTGCGCCGGAAGTCCTCCACGCTGGTGGCCTGCGGGTAACGCCCGTGACGCGCATGCAGGGTGGCGCTGGCTGGCGGTTCGGCGCGCATCATTGGGCCGCTCCCTTGGCCGCCGCCACCGCCTCGGAAGCCGGCGCACGGCGACGTGGCAAGCGGCCGTTGAGCAACGCATACGCCGCCAACCCGATCAACAACCCCCAAAACGCGCCGCCGATCCCGAGCAGGTTGATGTTGGCGGCGCACGCCAGAAAGGTGATCAGCGCGGCTTCACGCGACCTGACGTCCGCCATCGCGCTGGCCAGGCTGGCGCCGATGGTGCCCAGCAGGGCCAAGCCGGCCAGCGTGGTGATGAATGCCGGCGGGAACGCCATGAATACGGCGGCCAGCGTTACCCCGAACACCCCGACGAGGATGTAGAACACCCCAGCGGCAACCCCGGCGACCCAGCGCTTGGACGCGTCCTCCGAGGCTTCCTTGCCCGTGCAGATGGCCGCCGTGATGGCCGCGACGTTGAACGCG
The DNA here is from genome assembly GCF_021233075.1 of Pseudomonas sp. 7-41. Classification (NCBI taxonomy): domain Bacteria; kingdom Pseudomonadati; phylum Pseudomonadota; class Gammaproteobacteria; order Pseudomonadales; family Pseudomonadaceae; genus Pseudomonas; species Pseudomonas sp. 7-41. The sequence continues at coordinate 6,621,097 of NZ_CP089551.1, forward strand.
TGCGAGCCGAACGGCGCCATCAGCAGCGACCCCAACCCGGTCACCGTCAGGATCGGGTTGGCGCTGGTCTTGAAACCATCGTTGCGCAACACCAGCATGCCCGGCATGTACTGGCCCGTGAGGGTGATCAGAAACAGCGGCAGCGCCACACTGAGCAACGCATTGAGCGAAAACTCGGGCCGGGTGAATACCGGCGCCGCCAGTTGCAGGGACAGGCCCGACAAGTCCACCCGCCCCTGCACCAGCAGGAATCCCAAGCCCAGCAGCAGAATGCCGACGACCGCGTAGCGCGCAGTAAAGCGCTTGAGCCCGACGTAAGCGGCGATCAACACGCCGACCAGCACCGGGTCGAGGCTCATGCCACCAAACGCGCCGATGCCGAACTGCAGCAGAATCCCCGCCAGCATGGCCGCCGCGATGCCCGGCGGAATCAGCCGGATGACTTTTTCGAAACAGCCGGACAGCCCCAGCAGCACAAACGCCACGGCTGAAACCATGTACGCGCCGACCGCCTCGGCGTAAGGCGTGACAGACAGCGCGACCACCAGAAACGCCGCAGCAGGGGTCGACCAGGCGGTGATGATCGGCTCACGGCTCACCCAGCTGAGAAACAGCCCGGTCACCCCCACGCCGATCGATACCGACCAGACCCACGAAGCCGTCAGCTCGGGGCTGAGCCCGGCCACCTTGGCCGCCTGGAACACCAGAATGAACGTACCGCCATAATTGACGATGACTGAAATCAGCCCGGCCACGATGGGGTGCAACAGGTCGCGCGGGCGCAGCGGCGACGGCGATATTGACGAAGACATAGGGACTTTGCTCCTTGCCAGACGAGGGGTTGAGCCTCGCGTGATGGGTCATTGGCCGGCGTGAAGGCAGTGGCACAGGTGAAAGTCTACGGATAGACTGGCCTGCTATTACCGGCCAATTCTTCAGGACGAGGCAGACCGCATGGCGAAATCCTTCGAGCTGGAAACCCTGCAGATGCGCCTCAACGACGCGCAATTCCAGCGGTTGGGCCTGCACCAGCGCATTCAACGCGCGCTGCGCGCCTTGATCCTCGACGGCGCACTCTCGCCGGGCCTGAAGCTGCCGGCGACGCGGGTGTTGGCCACGTCGTTGGGGGTCGCGCGCGACACGGTGGAGAACGCCTACGTGCAGTTGCACCGCGATGGTTTTATCGTGCGGCGCGAGGGCTCCGGCAGTTACGTGTGCGAGGCCATCGGCACCGAATTGCGCGGTGCCTCGCGCCGCCGCATCAAGGCGCAGGCCGTCAAAACCAGCCAGGCCGCACCGGGCGCCGGCTTGAGCCTGCGCGGGCGGATGATCCTCGACAGCGGCGGCGTGAACGATCAACAGGTGATCAAGGCATTCGCCACGGGCCTGCCCGAAACCCGCTCGTTCCCGACCGATGTGTGGGAGCGCCTGCAGCGCCAGGTGATGAAGGACTATCGCAGCAGCGTGCTGTTGCACGGTGACCCGCAAGGAGCCGAGTCGTTACGCAAAGCCATCGCGACGTACTTGAACCTTGAGCGTGGGGCGAAGTGCTCGCCCGACCAGGTCCTGGTGCTGAGCAGTACGCGCCAGGCGCTGTTTCTGTGTGCGCAACTGCTGGTGGACGTCGGCAAACCGATCCTGCTGGAAAACCCGGGCTACTACGGCGCCAGGAAGGCCTTCGAAACCGCCGAGGCCAAGGTCGTGCCCATCGATGTCGATGCGGCGGGCATCCGCACCGACCTGCTGCACGCCGACCGCAGCGGCGCCCATTGCGTGTATGTCACGCCGTCTCATCAATACCCGACCGGCGCCACGCTGACCCTGGAGCGGCGTCTGGAGTTGATCAACTGGGCCGCGGAAAAAGGCAAATGGGTCATCGAAGATGACTACGACAGCGAGTTCCACTACGAAGGCAAACCCACGGCCTGCGTGCAGGGCCTGGACAAGTACCAGCGCACGCTGTACCTCGGCACCTTCAGCAAGACCCTGTTCCCCGGCCTGCGCATGGGCTACATGGTGCTGCCCCCTGAACTGGTCAAGGCCTTCACCTATGCGCGCAGCATGATGGACGGCCACACCCCGCAAATCCTGCAACTGACGCTGGCGCGCTTCATGGAGGACGGGCATTACAACGCCCATGTCCGGGCAATGCGCAAACTCTACGCCGGGCGCCAAACCATCATGCTCGACGCCATCGGCAAGTACCTCGGCGATGTGGTCACGGCATGCCGGCCCCAGGGCGGGCTGCAAATCCCTTGCGTGCTGCATGAGGGGTGGTCGGAAGAAAAAACCATCCGCCAGGCCGCCAGCGCGGGAGTGCAACTGTCCGGCCTCAGCCGGTTGTATGCCGGTGCGGCCACGCAACAGGGATGGTTATTGGGCTACTCGTCCTTGACCGCCCATGAAATCGAAACCGCCATGCAGCGCCTGGCTAACGCGCTCAAGACGCGCTAGCCGCTCCAGGCGCGCCTTCAACGAAACCGATCGACCTCTTGGCGCAAGCCTGCCGCCAGCGTCTCCAGCTCCTTGGCGGTAATCGCCAGGTTCGACACCACTTCGCGTTGCTCGCTGTTGGCCAGCGCAATGCTCTGCAGGTTGCTGCTCAGCAACGTCGCCGTGCTGCTCTGCTCCTGGGTGGCGGTGGTGATCGCGGCGAATTGCTGCCCGGCCGAGCGGCTCTGCTCATCGATGCGTGCCAGGGCCGACGCCACGTCGGCGTTGCGTGACAGGCCTTCCTGCATCAGCGCATTGCCCTGTTCCATGGTGCTGATGGCGTTACCGGTTTCCTGCTGGATGCTTTGGATCATCCCGGAAATCTCATCGGTGGCCTGGCGAGTGCGCGAGGCCAGGTTGCGCACTTCGTCGGCGACCACCGCAAACCCACGGCCCTGCTCACCAGCGCGGGCGGCTTCGATGGCGGCATTGAGCGCCAGCAGGTTGGTCTGTTCGGCGATCGAAGTGATCACGCCGACGATGCCGCCGATTTCCTGGGAACGCTGGCCCAAGGTGTTGATCACCGTGGCCGTGCTGTTCAGGGCGGTGGCGATGTGTTCCAGGGACGACGACGCCTCCTGCATCGAGTTGCGGCCGATGCGGGTCTGCTGGGCGTTTTCCTGGGCCAGGCGTTCGGTGTTGCCCATGTTGTCGGCGATGTTCAGCGAAGTGGCGCTGAATTCCTCCACCGCGCCGGCCATGCTGGTGATTTCGCCGGACTGCTGCTCCATGCCTTCATAGGCACCGCCGGACAAACCGGACAACGCCTGCGCCCGGCCGTTGACCTCTTCGGCGGCCCTGCGGATGTGCGACACCATGGTCGACAGCGCTTCCCCCATCTGGTTGAAGCTGCGCGCCAGTTGGCCGATCTCGTCATGGCTCGACACGTTCAGGCGCGCGCTCAAATCACCGCCGCCCAAGGCTTCGGCCTGGCGTACCAAGTCGCTCAACGGCGCCAGTTTGCTGCGCAACAACCACACTGTTGCGCCCACCGCCAGCAGCATCGCCAGCATGCTGCCGATCACCAGGCGAATGCCCACCGACCACGTGACCGCGCGGATCTCGGCTTTCGGCATGCTCGCCACCACCGACCAGGGGCCGCCGGCAAACGGCACCGAGACGCTGTAGAAATCTTCCTGCTTGTCGCTCCAGAAGCGGCCCTTGCCGGGCGCCTTGGCCAGGTCCAGCATCACCGGCACAGCCTGGTCCGGCGCCTGCACCCCGGCCGGTGGTACCAGCCAGTGTTTCTGTTCATCCAGCAGCGCCAGCGAACCGGTCTGGCCGATGCGGAAGCGCTTGAGGTTGTCGAACTGGGCATTCTGCTCATCGGTGTAGTCGAAGCCGATGAACAGCACCGCGATGACTTTGCCGCTGGCGTCGCGCACCGGGCTGTACTGGGTCATGTAGGAGCGATCGAACAGCACGGCGCGGCCGATGTACGTCTGCCCACCGACCACCCGCGAGTAGGCCGGCCCCTGGCGATCCAGCACTGTGCCGATGGCACGGCTGCCGTCCTGCTTGGTCAAGGACGTGCTGATGCGGATAAAGTCGTCGCCGCTGCGCACGAACACCGTGGCCACGCCGCCGGATATCTGCTTGAACTCGTCGACGTCACCGAAGTTGTTGTTCAGCAGCGCCTTGCCCAGGTACAGGCTCGGGGTCTGCACGCCGGCCACGGCGACCGGCTGATCCGCCTGCACGCTCAAGCCGGCGCCGAAGCGTTTTTCAAACAGCCCGCTCAAGCGCTGGGTGCTCTCGCGCAAGGTGCCGTGGAAGGTACTGAGTTGATCGGCAAGCAGCCGCGCCTCGCTGGCCAGATGTTCTTCCCGGGTATCGAGGTTGGCGGAGTCGAGGGAACGCAAGGCAAAAACCGTACTGCCGCTGATGACGACAGCCAGAATCACGGCTAACGCGAGGCCTAGCTGGGAGGCGATCCGAGCACGAGGTTGAGACATGACAGCTCCTGGCCGAGGCCTGGATCATCCTGATCTCATAGCGTTGCTCGGCAAATTATCTAGTGAGATTCGTTGGTGCACGATAGTTCCAACACCCCTACTTCGGCGGCGCCGGGCAATACTTGAGCGAAGTGCAGGGGTATCACGCAAACGATTGCTCTCTCACGCTGAAGCGATTCAATCGAGACGCTCGACGACAGGCAACACCATGGCCTGCACTTCGCCCTGCAGAAACTCCGCCAGCCGGCGCAGACGCTCGCCGCCCGGGCGGGTTTTCGGCCACACCAGGTAATAATTTTCCCCACTGGCGACGGCGGTCGGCCACGGCAGGCTCAAGCGCCCCTGGGCCACGTCTTCGGCGACCATCAGCAGATCGCCCATGGACACGCCGTAACCCCGGGCGGCGGCGATCATGCCCAGCTCCAGGGTATCGAACACCTGCCCGCCCTTGAGCGACACCTGGGCGGACAGCCCCATGCGCTCCAACCAGTTACGCCAGTCGCGGCGGTCGGGGGTGGGGTGCAGCAACTCGGCGCTGCCCAGGCGATTGACGTCCCATGGGCCGTCGCTCAACAAATTGGGTGCGCCGACTGGAATCAACAGTTCCGGGAACAGGTAACTGGCTTCCCAATCCGCCGGAAAGTGCCCGTCGCTCAACAACACCGCGCAGTCAAAAGGCTCCTGGTTGAAGTCGACTTCATCCACGCTCATCCACGCGCTGGTGAGCTGCACTTCGTTGCCCGGCTGCAAATGCCGGAAACGGCTGAGCCGCGCCAACAGCCAGCGCATGGTCAGGGTCGAGGGTGCCTTCATGCGCAAGATGTCATCTTCGGCGTTCAAGGTATGACAGGCCCGTTCCAGCGCGGCAAAGCCCTCGCGCACCCCGGGCAGCAACAAGCGTGCGGCCTCGGTGAGCTGCAGGTTGCGCCCGCTGCGCAGGAACAGGCGGCAGGCGAAATGCTCTTCGAGGGTGCGGATATGCCGGCTCACCGCACTTTGGGTGATGGACAGCTCCTGCGCCGCGCGGGTGAAGGAATTGTGTCGGGAGGCGGCCTCAAAAGCCCGTAGCGCATAAAGCGGAGGAAGACGACGAGACATAAGGAAAGCTCCGACAGCACGATGCTGAAACCCTACCAGAATCAATCAGGCATGAGTTTTAATCATGCGACCAATCGCTTTTATCCCTTTGTGCAATGAGCTGAGAGCGCCGAGAATCGACGTTCTCCCCCTCCTCCGAAAATTTGAGCGTGATGATCATGCAACATCCGGCACGTACCGAACTCTGGGCCATTCTGCGGCTGTCAGGGCCGTTGATTGCCTCACAGTTGGCGCACATGCTGATGGTGCTGACCGACACCCTGATGATGGCCCGCCTGAGCCCCGAGGCCCTGGCCGGCGGTGGCCTGGGCGCGGCGAGCTACTCGTTCGTGGCGATTTTCTGCATCGGCGTGATTGCTGCCGTGGGCACCCTGGTCGCCATCCGCCACGGCGCGGGCGATATCGACGGCGCCACCCGCCTGACCCAGGCCGGGCTGTGGCTCGCCTGGCTGATGGCCTTGGCGGCGGCGCTGCTGCTGTGGAACCTCAAGCCGGTGCTGCTGATGTTCGGCCAGACCGAGACCAACGTGGACGCGGCGGGGCAATTCCTTACGATCCTGCCGTTCGCCCTGCCCGGCTACCTGAGTTTCATGGCCCTGCGCGGCTTCACCAGCGCGATCGGCAAAGCCACACCGGTGATGGTGATCAGTCTCGGCGGCACAGTGGTCAACTACCTGCTCAACCACGCGTTGATCGAGGGCATGTTCGGCCTGCCGAAACTCGGCTTGATGGGCATCGGCCTGGTCACGGCCATCGTCGCCAATGGCATGGCGCTGGCACTGATGGCGTACATCCGCAGCAACCGCGCGTACTCAGCCTACCCGCTGAGCGCAGGCCTGTTGCGTCTGAACACCCACTACTTGCGCGAGCTGTGGCGGCTGGGCCTGCCGATTGGCGGCACCTACGCGGTGGAAGTCGGGTTGTTTGCCTTCGCCGCGCTGTGCATGGGCACCATGGGCAGTACGCAATTGGCGGCGCATCAGATCGCGCTGCAAATCGTCTCGGTGGCGTTCATGGTGCCGGCGGGAATGTCCTACGCGGTGACCATGCGTATCGGCCAGCACTATGGCGCCGGGCAACTGCTGCAGGCGCGCATGGCGGGGCGTGTCGGCATCGGCTTTGGCGCGGCGGTGATGTTGGGATTTGCCGCGGTGCTGTGGCTGTATTCCGATCCGCTGGTCGGGCTGTTCCTCGACCATAACGACCCAGCATTCCACGAGGTGATCGTGCTCGCCGTCAGCCTGCTGGCCGTGGCGGCCTGGTTCGAGCTGTTCGACGGCGTGCAGACCATCGCCATGGGCTGCATCCGTGGGCTCAAGGACGCCAAGACCACCTTCCTGGTGGGCCTGGGTTGCTATTGGCTGATCGGTGCGCCAGCGGCCTGGTGGATGGCCTTCACCCTGGGCTGGGGGCCGACCGGCGTGTGGTGGGGCCTGGCGCTGGGCCTGGCCTGTGCGGCGATCAGCCTGACCTGTGCGTTCGAGGCGAAGATGAAGCGCATGATTCGGCAGGAGCCAGACGCTCAACGCTCATTCCATGCCGCGCAGACCGACTAGAAGTCTTGCGCGGTTGAAATGTGGGGGCGGGTTGGCAAGAAAAGGATGAGCTAGCCCAACAAAGCCTGCTGGTCCTTGCCGAACGTCAGGTAGTCCACCAACTCCGGCAATGGCAGCGGTTTGCTGATCAGGTAACCCTGGGCCTGGTCGCAACCGAACAAACGTAACAGCGCCAGTTGTTCCGCGGTTTCCACGCCTTCGGCCACCACTTCCAGGTTGAGGTTGTGGGCCAGGTTGATCATGGCGTGGACCAGCTTGCGGTTTTCTTCACGCTCTTCCATGCCGCCGACGAAACTCTTGTCGATCTTCAACAAGGCAATCGGCAGGCTGTTGAGGTGGACGAACGATGAGAAGCCGGTGCCGAAGTCGTCGAGGGAAAAGCGCACACCGAGGCGACCGAGGGCGTCCATGGTCTGCTTGACCAGGTCACTGCGGCGCATCACGGCGGTTTCGGTCAGCTCGAATTCCAGCCATTGCGCATCCACCCCGCGCTCGACAATCAGCCGGCTGAGGGTTGAGAGCAGTTGGCTGTCCTGGAACTGGCGGAACGACAGGTTGACCGCCATATGCAGCGGCGGCAGGCCGCGTTCGCGCAGGTCCTGCATGTCGCGCAGGGCCCGGGAGATCACCCAGTAACCCAGCGGTACGATCAACCCACTCTGTTCGGCCAGCGGCACGAATTCGCTGGGCGGCAACAGGCCGCGCTCGCCATGGCGCCAGCGCACCAGGGCTTCGAGGCCGACGATATGGCCGTCGTCCAGGTCGAGGCGCGGCTGGTAGTGCAGTTCCAGTTCGTCGCGACGCAGCGCGCGGCGCAATTCGCTTTCCAGGTCGGCCAGGCTGCGGGCGTTGCGGTTGATACGTTCGTTGAAGATATGAAAGGTGCAGCCCTGGGTGCTTTTGGCTTGCTGCATGGCGATATGGGCATGCCACATCAACGGGTCGGCGCCGGCACGCGCGCGGGCATGCGCGACGCCCAGGCTGCAACCGATCAGCAGGCTCTCGCCATCCACCCAATACGGTTCGGCCATGGCTTCGGTGATGCGCTCGGCCATCCATTCGGCACGCTGGGGCGCGCGGCGGGTGTCGATCAGCAAGGCAAACTCATCGCTGCCCAGGCGCGCCAGTTGGTCGCCGGCTTCGAGCTGGCTCTTGAGCCGCGAAACCACTTGCAGGATCAGCCGGTCGCCGGCCTGGTGGCCGAGGGCATCGTTGGCGTGACGGAAGTTGTCGAGGTCCAGGTGGCCCAGGGCCAGGCCGCGCCCTTCGTTGTCTGCCAGGCGTGCGGCCAACAGGGTCTGGAAGCCCTGGCGGTTGGCGATACCGGTCAGCGGGTCTTGTTCGGCCAGGCGCTGCAAGGTGTTTTCCAGCACGCCACGTTCGCGCACATGGCGCAGGCAGCGGCGCAGGGTGTCGGCGTCCATGGCAAGACGGATCAGCCAGTCACTGACTCCCAGGGGCGCCACCAACGGCTCCTGTTCCAGCAACAACACGCACGGCAAGCTGCAACGGCCCGGGCCGGGTTGCAGGTTGGGCGTGGTCAACAGCACGGCGCTGTGGTCGTCATCGAACAGACGACTCACCGAGTCCCAGTTGGGCGCGCTGATCAGCACAGCCCCGTCGCCCATCGGCACCAGGCACTCGCGCAACAATGCTGCCCACTCAGGCGTATCGGCCAGTAGCAGCAAACGCAAGGGTTCGACAGGCGTGGACAAGCTAGCTCCCTAGACTCTGCAAGATTTCGTTGGCGGCAAGTATTATGACGTCAGGTCGAGCATTCACAAATGATAAAAGTTATCAAATACGAGCAGTACGCACAAAAGTCGCAAATACCCCCACATCCTGCGGCAAAGTAGCAAAAGCGGCAAATTTAGATCGAGTGGTACGTCACACCGTCGATCCAAGGCAGCAGAATCTCACCAGCCTGTTAAAATGCCCGCCCTTTTGAACAACGACTCCCTGAACTCTGT
>NZ_CP089552.1:0-205959 GCF_021233075.1 Pseudomonas sp. 7-41
ATGTCCAATTTACCCAAACCTGCCAAGCCGGAACCTAAGCCGCTCCGGGTTACGAAATCCAATACGCTGATTACCGCGTCGTACCGGCTGACGCTCAACGAGCAGCGGTTGATCCTCGCGGCTATCAGTAAACTCGATCCAAGAAGGCCCATGCCGAAAAAGGTGTCTGTCTCGGCCGTGGACTATTCGGATATCTACGGCGTCCAGCTCAGGCATGCCTATGAGCAGATGAAAGTGGCAGCTGATGAGCTGTACGAGCGCGATATTAAGACCTTTGACGGCTCTGGCATGGAGCGGAAGCGTTGGGTCGATCGGGCCAAGTATTTGGATGGTGAGGGTCGCGTTGAGTTGTCGTTCACCATCCATGTCATGCCCTATCTCACGATGCTGTACAGCAAAGTGACTAGCTATGATCTTCGGCGGGTTGCCTGCCTGGACTCGAGCCATTCGTTCCGGCTGTTTGAGATGCTGATGCAGTTTCGGAAGACAGGATGGGCCTACATTGAGGTCGAATCCTTGCGGGTCGCCCTCGGATTGTCGGATGCCTATCAACGATTCAACAACCTCCGCCAGAGAGTCATAGATCCGGCAGTTGCGGAGCTGAAGACTAAGAGCAACCTGGATGTCAGCTATGAGTTGAAGAGGGAAGGGCGGAAGGTGGTCGCAATCAAATTCACCTTCCGTGACGTTGCACAGCTCCCGCTTAATCTGGAACTTGACCCTGAAGATCTTCCCCCTCTTCCTGAGTTTGACCCCGCAGAAGATAGCGAATGGCTGGCCACTCAGCCGTTGGGTGAGTTGGCGGAAGCTCAGGAAGCTGGGCTGCTGTTCACTGTTTCGGCAGAGGAAGAAGAGCAACCAGATTAGCATGCGTCGTCATCTGACGGCCGTTTGTGCCTTTTCTAGCAATGCTCCCGGTGCCGTTCATTCCTGCCCAGGCATTCGAGTCGTCATTTGCCGTCCGTTTAGTGCCAATTCCATAGCAAAAACCCGCCTTGGTGGCGGGTTTTCTTGGCCTGGTCTTGGACGGGTGATGCTCAGTAATTGGGTACCAGCGTAAATAGGCTTCGCCGCCATTGGCATACATCCTCGACTGATGCTCGCCCTGCGGTTTTGAGCGCGTCGAAGACGCTCAAAGCAAACGACATTGCAGCCTGGTCATCTTCGTGAAGATCGACAATCACAACAGGAAACTGGTCGCCGTCATCAGCATCTGGTGTTGCTATGGCGACTGTCTGAATTCCCCAGGTGATGCCGTCATCGTAAGGTTCTACAACAAATCGCTTGAGCCGGCGAATCATGCCGTCACGAATCATCTGAATCAGATCGGTGCATACCGGCTCCGATTGGCACTGCTGGAAAAGTTGGATGGCTGTCATAAGCTACGGCTCCCTTGATATGCATTCATCCTGCCAGCAGTCTCGTAAATCCCAAACGGAATTCCCCTGGCTTTGTTCGACATCGCATTGGCGGCGAACCCTAGCATTATTTTTCCCCCTGGTTGGGCGTGCTCTTCCTCGCGGGTGGTGGCGGAAGATCAACAAGGGCTGGAGCGGCTACGCAAAATGCTGTTTGCATGCCAGAAACATCACCGTCCCAACACTCGCATTCGGCGTCCCAACCTTCAGGGTCAAAATTGAAGATCGTCCCGAGATCAACAGCCCCATCCAGGGTGGCGTATGCCCCGCTCAAGGTTCCGTTGATCAGTACCGCGTAGCAATCGTCGCCGATTTGCAATGCTTTCCCTGGATTGGCTTCAAGAAGACGCTGATAGGAAGCAAGGGTCTCGTCGTAAGTCATGGTTGCTGCTCTGATTCCGGGTGTGAGAAGACATTGCCACCGCTCCAGGAATACCCAAATCCTGTAGAGGGCAGAGCTGGCAGACCCGCTTGGGTTTGTGCGTGGCTATGCAACCATGGAGACATATCAGAACGGAGATCCAAGGCATGAACTTCACCCACGAACAGGGGCCAGCGATTAACTCGTTGGCCCGTATCGTCAAGCTGGTGGCTTTTGCTGGAACAGGGAAGACCACCACGCTTGTTGGCTATGCCAAGGCTAGACCTCAATGCCGTCTGCTCTACCTCTGCTACAACAAAAGCGTCGAGATTGCTGCCAAGCAAAAGTTTCCGCCGAACGTGACGTGCAAAACAGCCCATGGCTTGGCTTATGCGTCGATCGGATCGAAGTACAGACACAAGCTCACGAGCAATCTGCGTCTGACCGACATTGCGAGAGTTATCGGCTCACAGAACTGGGAGCTGGTGCGCAGCGTGCAAGAGACGCTGAACAATTATTTGGCCAGCGCGGATGACGATATCGAGCTTTGTCACTGCCCTGTAAGCAAGCTCAAAACGGATCGAATGAAGCGCTCCGCCGGCAGCATCGTCGATGGAGCCAGGCAGCTTTGGTTGCAAATGTGCGACATCAATAACGAGGCAGCGAATATTCCGCACGACGGGTACCTCAAGCTCTGGGCTCTCTCGAAACCAAACTTGCGGGATCGTTACGATATTGCGCTTGGAGATGAGGCACAGGACATCAATCCAGTGATTGCAGGTGTGCTTGCACAGCAGGCGGCATACGGTATGGGAGTAGTCGTGTGTGGCGATGGCCATCAGATGCTCTACCGTTTCAGGGGGGCTGTAGACGCCCTCAATGCGACCTGGCTCGACAAAGCGGAAGTCCATTACCTCACTCAGTCGTTTCGGTTCGGGTCTGCCGTTGCGCACGTCGCCAACATGGTTCTCGCGTTCAAGGGTGAATCCCGTCAACTGGCTGGGCTTGGTGGCGAGACTCGTGTTTCAAAGGCGCTACCCGCTGACCTTGAACATCGCACCGTACTCTGCCGGACCGTGGTTGGAGTGATCGAGACGGCGTTGGCCAATGTAGAGACAGGTGCAAAGATCTACTGGGTTGGGGGGATCGAGGGTTACAACCTCCAGGATCTTGAAGACCTACATGCGCTATCGAAGGGGTGGCGTGACCGAGTGAAGGGGAAAAAACTCCTCCAGGAATATCCTGATTATGATCTCTACAAGCAGATTGCCGATGAAAGCCAAGACCCTGAGATGAACCGCTCGATCAAGATCATCGAGCAGTACAGCGCGGATCTCCCGGAGTTGTTTGCCAAGCTGCGGCGCAATGCCGTCACTGATGAGCTTGAAGCCACCATCACCCTCAGCACCGCGCATCGCTCGAAAGGCTTGGAGTGGGATGCGGTGCAACTGGCTGAGGATTTCACCTTCGATCCGTTCAATCCGGACAACGAAAAGGAACCATGGATCGATGAGATGAACCTCCTATACGTCGCGTGTACGCGTGCTATGCGTGTTCTGGCTGTCAACTCGACGATGTTGGAGATCATGAAAGAGTTCGTCGACCGGCGTGATGGTCGCAAGCCAAACACCCCAATGGTTTTCAGGAAGAAACAGGCGGCTGCCGCGTAGTGCTCCTCGAGCATCGCATTGGGTTATCCGGTGCACGCACTAGGATTGGATTTGACCATTAGATTACCGATGGACCGTAAATGAGTCGGAAAAAGCCAACCCAGCGGGATCTGGATCTGCTCGCGATGTCGAGCATTGCCAGCCAGCTACCTGTTCGTTTTGAGAATAAAACAGCCTGGCATGTGTTCGCCGGTGAGTGCCGCGGCTGCAACCAAACGATCCCGGACGAGCATCTGAGAGGAGCTGTCACCCGAACTGCCCAGTGGTGCTTCACGATTGAAGCAAGCGGCTATTGCCCTGAGTGCAGGAGCATCACCAGGTTCTTGTTGCGCCTTCATGATGATTTGACAGCTTCAGGCCCAATGAACGGGCTCTGGCAAACATGGAAACCGAAGCGAAAAGCAGGCTTCGCCTGGTTGCTTCGATTCTTGAAACTCACCCGCTAATCACAGGAGATATTCTCATGTCCATTTCCAGCCACCAGGCAGCTTTGCTTCAGCAGCTGCGGGATCAGGGCTATGTAGTCTTGCTCGTTGAGCCGGGCGAAACTGAACACATCAGTCGAGACAGGTTGGAGAGCCGTTTGCGAGCCGACGCTGCGGATCACATTGAGGATCTGCTGTCTCTGGAGGCAGTCCGAACTCGCTGAGCTGACACGTAGCAAAAAAGCCCGTTTCGAACGGGTTTTTTTATGAGCGGAATTTGTGATACTTGGTAATACCACCCCTTCAATCGCGAGATCGCTTTCGCACCCGCTGCGTTGCTCCTGGTTAACATGGAGCAGAGGGGGAGGAGGGCACACGGCATAGCCGTAGTGAAGGGGTGGTATTATGAGGAATCCTAGATGACTGACGCAATTGTTTCCGCTTACAAGCGTTTGGTCGAAACCGTTGGGGCTTTCAATGAGAAATGGCCCGCATTGGTTGTCGGCGGGATGATATGGCGCATCCCGCTCCTCTCTGAACAGAGGACGCCATCTCGAATCAACGTCCAGGTACTGACAGGAACTGACGCGATCAAGGCCGCCGTAGAGGCGTTACGCGAGTTTGAGCGCGATCTCGGCCAGGCTCCAGGTACCGTGCTGCGTTTGCCGGGGTACTTTCTCCTCTCCGGATCGATACTCGATGAGGGTAGGGCGGTGAATCGCTGCAAGAGCGCGCTGGTGGATGCGATCGAGGCTGAGCGCGTGTTTCGCAACGTCGCCGTCAGCCGCCGCTCCCACATCATGCGCCAGGCCCTGGGGAAAAATTTCTCTCTCAACCAGCTGAAGCGCGCAATCCAAGTTTTTGATGCGGCCCCAAGGCAGATCACATTCACCTGGGCCGGCCACACCTCAGGTAAAGAGCGTGTCACTGTTGGCCACGTCCGGGAAGTACTGCTTGCCGAGGCACATGAAAGATCCGTGGCCACCGGCGAGCCAGTGGAGAATAGCCCCCAGTGGATCGATCTACGCACCATCGCGAACATGGCTGAAACCGACCTTTTAGATGCACCAAAGCCTATCGCTCCGCATCCACGGGCCATGCTGTGGTTTTCCGAGCGAAGCCGGTATGACGCAATGCTGCATGCCAACCTCCCATTCTTCGTACTCGATGGGCAGCCCTCTGCAAAAGTCGTTGGCCTCAAGGACTTCGATAGAGACTCGCGATCAGCAAAACGGCCCGACATAAAGCACCGGTTGCCGGCACTCCCTGGTGGGCGCTTTTTCGTAGCCTCATCCACTGCGGAACCAATTACCCAAGAGCCCGGCGGGCCAGATGGCCCCGAGGTGCTTTCGACCTACCGAGAATCAATAAAAGACGTCTCAGAGCGATAGTTTATCCATAAAAATCAATGGCTTAGAGTTCGCATAATAGGGATTATGTTAAACGTCGTTAGCACCCTAATAATTAGGTAGCAAACATTATCCCTCCATGCGCTGAGCTGTTCAAGCCACTAATGAACCGAGTACGCTCCTTTGAGGTCGCTTGCATTCCGCTAGCTGCCTGAAACGGAGATCGAGAAGATGATGATTGATGGCGTTGAGAAACGAATCGAAGCCGGCGTGAATACGGCCCTGGACATGGTTGAGGTATTGGTTGCAGCTGGCCAGCCCCTCAAATCTGCGATTGCCACCTCGCGGATACTCACTATGGAAGTTGTCCGTGAGTCTCTGGCAAAGAACCTGGCAAACAAAAGCGGCTCGGTGATTACTCATACCTTGGCCACGACGCCGGCCCAACCTGAGCCAGTACCGCCCCAGCAGGCCGCAAAAACGAAACAGCACCAGACAGTTGAATGATCATTGAGGTCGGCCGGGAGATCTTTGTGATACACCCGGCCGTGCCTGCGATACCAGCTTCCTCACCTCACGCTTGCTGTAGCCACCGCAGAGCGTCCAGAGGGCAGGAAAACGTTCAGGCAAGCCCCAGCACTACATAACTGCATATCCGCCCCGCACGGCCCCCTATCGGCAGTTTCCGGCCCGTTTAAACCCCGCCGCTTCGGCGTCCGCAGCGCTCGCAAACTCTACCCGGTTGCGCGTTCCGACCTTTCCATAGCTCGGACAGCCCACTGGCAGGTGGTATACATTGCTATTGCGGTTCCCAATCACCAGCGGGATCGAGTTGGAGGCGTCTCCACCAGATACCTGGTGCTGAACTGGCTCGCTCCGAATGGCCTGGGGTATCGTGCCGGCTCTCGTCACTCGCATCCCGAGACTCCAAGAACGCTCACCTGTTACGAATGGGTTGCTGTGCCCCATTATTCGGGCAATGCGCCGGTCACGCTCCTGTTCCCACGCGGTCACTGGGTATTGGTGATCCCAGGCCATCAGCAACTGCTGTTGTGCCTTGGACATCGACAGCCCGTAACGGTCGTGCATGTAGAAATATATGCGAGCAACCGCTCCCTTTACCTGGTCGCGAGGCTCTGTCACCCGCTGCTGGAAATCTGTTCTTGTCGGGCAAGCGCCGTATTGCTTGGGTGTTGAGGGTAAGACGCCATAGCGAAAGTTGCTGCGATCAGCATTCACCTCGCCGACACTCACATCGAGGTTGTGCATGTCGGCTTCCATTTTGCGAAATACCGGATCGGTATCGATGCAGTTTTTGCGCCCCCCGTTCTGCCAACACTGCCGCTGGCTGCCGAAGGCGTATGCTGGCAAGACGTGCTCCCATTCGATGCGCTGCGCGCGATTCTCCTGAGCGCGGACTTCGTACCCGCACGAGGCGAAGTCCACACGGCCTCCCGATCGCCCTACCCACTTCCAATCGCACCCACAGTAAAGATCGCCGGCTTCGCTGGTGTTGCGGTCGTAGTAGACCTTCTGGCGTAGCTCAACCTTGGCCTGCTCGAAGGTCGTAGGTGCTGAGGCAAGAGCGAAGTGAGACGTGGCCATCAGCATGGCCAAAAACATCATGGGGATCGATTTCATGGGGCTTTTCCTTAAAACAAAGGTGGTTCCAGGCTATTCAGGGGAAAAAAAACCCAAGCAAGGCTTGGGTTTGAACTAGGGGGGGCTAGGGGCGGGGATGTATGAAGCTCGACAGCACTGGGTCGAGGAGTTTGCTGATACGTCGAACCCTGCGAAAGATTATTTGCGCGATCGATTCATGGCCCGTGGCAATGACCCCAAATACCCCTGCCAGGAGAAGTGCCCAGACGCTGTTGCGCTTCCAGTCGCTTGCCTCGGCCAAGGTACTCTGGCGATGCTGTTCGGCTCGAGCCGAAAGAGACTGGCTTTCTGGGCCAAGCGCAGTAGCCTCGATGGCGTAGGCAATGCCGGCCGGCACGGAAAAGTCTGCCTTGATTTTTCCCTCTCGCAGGTTCTTCGCTGTCAGCACGACCCACTTCGAAGAGCTGCCCTCGGCAACAGATGCTTGGGCTAGCACATACGCCTTGGCCACCTCATCTAGATCCTCTCTGGAGCTGAGCAGGCGCTGAAGGGTCGGCAGGTTCTTCGACTCAACCGCGGCGTAGAACTCGTTAGGCTTGCTTGTCGTCGCGGAATCACCTCCATCTAGGATCATGCCCATGGCATAAGGCATCGTGCCGATCATCATGGCAGGAATGATGTGAGAAACGCGTTGGGTAAGGATCGCAGCCCCTACACCCATAATCATTGCAACCGCACTGATCATTTTGAGCGCTGTGCTATTGAGGATCGAGCCGAGAACCGATTCGACCCCGTTGAGCCCGCCGATACCGTCGCCAGCGTGGCCAGATGTTTGGAAAGCCTTGGCGATCGCATCAGGAACCAGGATCTGGTCAATAGCCGTGGTTGGCTCGGCGGCGATACCCAGCGCGTAAAAGACGCCCCCGAATACCGCCAAACCCAGCGCGGTACCGCCGTAAATGAGCGTGCCCCTGCGTAGCTTTTTCGCCCGCGAGGTCAGTTCTTGCAGGGGCGCATCAAATGGTGTCGGCGGTGCCGGCTTGGATTGAGATTGAACAGGTTTTGGTGACTCCGGCTTAGCCTCTGCCGGTGCAGATGTGCCGACCTCCAGCAGCACAGGTAGAGGTTTAACTTGCTTCCCTGGCTCTCTCATGAGTTCCAAAAGCTCCAGATCTTGGCCAAGAACGCGTTGTGTCTGTCCGGTGAGCAGCCGATCCAAGGTGCCCTTTCGCTGCACGCCGTATTTGCGGAGGCGATCCGCAAGCTCATTATCAGGAACGTTTGTCTCTGCAACTTTGCCGTCGACGCGCAGCCGGAACAATTTGACTTTTTCTGTCATCAGTGAAGCTCCTTCACTTCGTCAGTCCTGCCCAGGCGCTTCTTGAGATCAACACGCATGCCCTGGATTTCTTTCTCCGCGGCCTTGCGATGAGCTGCGCCTTCGCGTTGGATCTTGATTACGTCCTCTACGGTCTGGATCAGCGTTGCCTGGACCTTCTGCAACGTGTCCACGTCGATTACCAACCGTTGGTTGGCCTTGGCCGTCTCTACGGAGTTGCGGTGGAGCAGCTCGGCGTTACGCTTGAGGAGATCATTGGTGGTGTCGTCGATTTTGGTGGCCAGCTGGACTGCATTCCGCTGCTCGTTCAGCGTCAGAGCCAACATAAATTGGCGTTTCCAGGCCGGCACGGTTATTTCCCGGATGGTGTGGAACTTGTCCACCAGCATCTGATTATTCGCTTGAATCATCCGAATCGTCGGAAGGCTCTGCATCGCAGACTGCTGTAGGGCCGTGAGGTCGCCAACACGCTTGTCGAGGTTGGAGATCAGTGCGTCCAGATCCGCAACTTGCTGCAAGCGGGCCGGTTCGTTCCCGATGTTCGCCCGAAGCTGAGAAACTTGCGCCTGTAGCTCCGCCAGGCGCTGTTTACCGGCGGCAATGTGGATGCCAAGCAGTCGATGCTCCTCGCGTACCGCAACGAACATGGACTCGAGGCCGGTATTCCGAGCGGAAATGCCCGCTTGTGTTTGGTCGACTTCAGCAACGAGCTTTTCGATTTGCTCACGCGTCGTGTCGAACTGTCCCATGACGGACTTCCCGCGCAGCGTTACTTTGTCGATCAGCCGGCCGATGACAGGAATGCGCGAACGGCGATTGGAAAGCGCGCTGACATTGAGCGATTGCGCGACGGCAACCACCTCGCTCAGCTTTGCGCCGGCATCGTCCAAGTCGCTGTTACGAACCTGGTCGAGCAAACTGTCGGCGTAGGAGGACGTGTGTTCTGCCACTTCCCTGCCGAACTGAGAAACCGAGAGTGGGTTTTCCGCCTGAATCAGTGCCGCTACAGCCTTGATCTGGGGGATGTCCTGTTCCTGGAGACCAAGGGCCTGGAGCCCAGAGGGAGTGAGCTCGGTATTGGTAGTGGCGAGATCTGTCACGGTAGTTTCCTGCTGCATGTTTTGCTCCTCAGTGCTTCACGCCATTCAGGCTTTCAGACAGGCTGGCCATCAGCGCCTGATGCGCCTTGCTGGCAGCCTCGACCATCGCCGGGCTCATGTGTTTGGTGGTGATCAGGGTAAGGGTGTGTTGCCGCCATACTGGAACCAGTACGGTGACTGTCTCTCGGAAGCGATCGAGCATGTCGAGGGCTTGGGCGCGACTCAGCTTCATCTGGCTAACGCTCAGTTCGTGTGAGGCCAGAAGTGTTGCTAAGTTGGCGAGCTTTCGCGCCAGCCGCTCTCGCGGCCGATCAAACTCGATCTCCCCCTCCGCTACCGTCCCGATGAGAGGGTTCTCTTCGAGGAATTCACGCCCGGCCTGGATGAACACTTTCAGTGCTTCTGCCTCTTCGGCGTGGGCAATGATCATTCTGCTGATGGCGCTGACCGTATCGCGTACACCTTGGGCATGACCTTCAGCTTCGGCCAGCAGTTGTTCCAGTGTTGACCTGGCGACTTGATAGCGAACCTGCTTTTCCACGGCTCCGCCCATAACCTTCTCGAACCAGGTCGGCTTCCGGGTAATCTGCTCCGGCGAGGCGTCGGCCATTTTCGAGAGGATTTCTGCGATTTTGGCCGCAAGCGCCGCCGCCGACCCGCTCTCCATGAGATCGGATAGTTGATCGATTTTGGCAGAGCTATCCGCTACGCCCCCGTACTCGCCGAGGCGAGCCGGGAAAGTAAACAACTCAGGGAGTACCTGCTGTTTGAGGTGGTCGATGCTGACCACTGAATGAGTCATGGCGGAAAATTTCTCCTTGGAATTTGTTGGAGATCGTACCTGCCGTATTCCTCGGCGGGTTGCTATTTCAGACGCTTTTACCGACTGAAAGCGCAGCTCGAAGTCTTTGTATCGCGATCTCGAAATAACCCAAACCTCCCCCGATTCGCTTCAAAATTGCGCGAATAATTGCCTAATTTCCCTAGCTATGCGGGTGTCGACCTGAAGTCATTCAGGAGGTAGGTAGAGCGCAACCAGTGGCACGCATAGGCGAACGGCTCCCCGCATATGCAGAGTGGTCGGCGAATGGACAATCCGGTCAAGCAGCCACGCCCACGATTTGACGAGCCGTTCTTCAGGAGGTGTTGACTCCTCCAGATGCTGCTTGAATTCGGCGAACTTTGCCTGGCTATGCTCGAAAACACCGGTCTGCCGGCAGATTTCGGCCAGGGTCCGGATGTCGTCACTGTTCTTGATCAACGTGGAGCGCATGTCTGAATCGTCTCGATCCATAGCGGACAGCAGGTCACTCATTATCCGGTCGATTAATCTCGGCTCGTCTTCTTGATGCTCGTTTGCGATTGGCATTGCATGCTCCTTTGGCGGGTTCGGCATCGGTTTTACCCGAGACGTTGATATTCCCAAGGATGCAAGAACCGGTAGCCCGTGCAGCTCGGTTTCAGACAGCTTTTCCGCCTGAATTCGATGCTAGGGCGCAGGCACTGACGTTAGAGGCTTAGCACTCGATGCGGCCCAGCCAGCGCAAGCGCCTGGATGCATGAGCAGATGATTTTCGGTATTGGAGGGGGCGAACTTGGGAGGCCGCCCAGCCTTTCTGGAAGGGAAAAAGCCGGCATACCCCGGTAAGGGTAGCGCTTGGAAAAAGGATGACCTTCTCAGCAGGAGTACGCCACCAGGTAGGCCAGCTCATTCGCATCAAGGATGCCACTGCTAAGTGGTCTACTTGTTAGGGAGGGCAAACATGTCAGTTTGTTGGCTCTCTGGATCTGCTTTCGGCGTATTCAACGGGTGCCCCAACTGCCGGCGCACCTCGGCGAGCCACGCCTTGTAGGGAGTGTTTTTTCGCTCTCCCCACGGGTATGCATCGGCCAACGCCTTTCGAAGGGCCTGCTGGTCGCTTCGCCCTACGCGGCGAATTATCTCCCCAACAATCGGTGCTGCTCGATCTGCCCAGGACATACCGCTTTCCTCAATCTTGCTTGCGTTGGTTTTTTGTAGATTGCTCGACTGAACGGGCGAACACTTGATGCGAATCGCGAATCAGCGAATGTAGTTGTTCCACAGATAACGAAGGCAAGTCAGCCATGCCCTCGGCATGCTCGTGCTTGAAGTGCGCCATGAACTGGCCGAGCTGCTTACCCGTCAGCCCGGTGATAGCAGTCACCACCGTACCATTGAAGCAGGCGCGAATCGCTTTAACCTGATTTAGCTTGGCCAGGCTGTATTCGTAGTCCTCACGCAGCGAAGGGAACGCAGTCATCACCTCCTGCAAGTACAGGGCCTTGTCTTCGCTCCAGTCAAAGTGACGCAGCCCGCGCTGGGCCTCAATCCATTGCAGGAACCCCATGTATACAGGTCGTTTCTTGTCTCGCACGCGAGCAGTGTGATTGCGGTGCTCCAGCGGATACAAATCCGGGTTGAAACGCTCGCCGCTGGCTACGAACTGGTAGATGTCATCAAGGCTATCGAAACCCAGCAGCCAACGTGCTGCGTCAAAACCCAGGAACGATAGAGCTTGCTCGAAGTCGCGCGTGACCAGCAGCTCGTCATGCAGGTTTGTGCCGTCGCGCATTGGCAGCCAGAGGCCATTGTGTCCAAACTTCAGCCCCATCTTGTGGGCAACCCGCCCCATCAAGTTGCCCATGTCATTCCAGCTGAAATAGCCCAGACTGAAATCGAACTCCGCCGCCGGCGTGCTGATTAAGTCGAGTTGTAGGCACTGATCGTCACTCGGAAGTGGTAGGCCCACACTGAGGACGGGACCATTCTTTACCCACGGCAACGCCAATCCATAGGTGTTGCTCAAGGCCTCCACCACAGATTGTGGCGGCATGGACTGAAAAACCCGGCTGTCAACCAGCACATCTAGGTCGCCGAAGTCAGGCTTTAGACGATACGCAGCGATGGGCTCAACCCGCGCTGCATTCCCAAGGTGGCCGGTGATCTGCGCGAAGCGTGCTTGGAAGTCATCCAGCATGTGCAGGGCAACATCACGCGAGCAGCGTGTTGAGCCGAATGCGGCCAGAGCATTACCACCCATATCAGGGTTCCTTCAACTGTTGAGCGTTTGGCTCGGGTTTGAATTTTTTGCTGTATCCGCCAGATCGTGCAGCGTGTGACAATTTCCGCAGGCGATGTAAACGGCAGGGAACAGCTCGCCCTCAATGTCTTGCCCTTGGGGGTCTATGCGGTATGACCACATATCGTTACATCCGCAGTTTCCGCAGATCAGGTGTAAGCGAGCACGAGCCATCGCCGGTTCCTCAGTCAGTCTTTACCTAGGCTTCCATTTGAGCTTTTGCAGCCGCTGCAATGCGTTCTACACCTTCTTGGCCAAGGATTTCTAAGGCAGTCGGCATCAGAGCAAAAGGATCGTTGCTCATGCCTGTGGCCATCAGATGCTCACTGAGTTTATTGGCCTGAGCAATGTGCTCGACAAAGTAATCGACACAGCCATGGACACCATTGTTTGCAGCTACTTTGCAGAGCGTTTCGGCATGATCGCCGTTGAGTACAAAGAATACGCGCTCGCGCAGGACGATAGCCGTCGTATCACTGCCATAGCCGTCACTACGCGGGTTGTAACTGACGTGAACGGTAGAGCCAAAGCTACGCGTTACGTTGGGCGAAGGCGAATGCGTAACTGGGCAGAAGCTGCTCTTCATCCCTGTGGACTTCTTCGAGAGTACGGATTGCATGGCGTTTTTCCTTGAGAGGCAGTCTCGGATTTGAGGCTTTCAGCTTCGCACGAGATTTAGAGAACCCAAGAACGCATGCTATCGACGAAGAAGCTCAGGACCTGGCCGGGAAAGGTGGAATATTTCTACCTTTCGGATCATCCGCAGCATTCCACGACCACCACCCTGCCCCGCCGTACTCCCGATTGTACCAAGCCGTTTTGACGGCCTTCCGTTCCAGGTAGGCCGGTGTGCTCATGCCGAACACTTCCAGGGGGTAGTCCTTACCGGTGTCCAAAAGCCAGAAGTCAGGGAAAACTGCACTTTCATCAGCGTCGTAGCGTAGAGGTTTATCGAAGCTGCGGCCGGCGGCGTGGAGCTTGGCCTCAATCACCTCTTCGTAATCTGAGTCGACAGGAATCCAACGCTCACTGACCTGCATCAGGGCCAGCTCAACGACATCTGCTTGCGAAAACGACTCGCCCTTCCGCGGCGTGACCTGAGCGATGGCGATAACTCGACTTCCGCGCTTCCAGGCGGAAAGTTCTCTCTCGAATCTGCGGGCGGCGGTTGCCCAGACTGCCGGGGGCAAATTCAGCATGGGCATCCCGAAGGGCCCTGCCAGAGGCAATCTGCTGATGTCTCCAGAATGGCGCTCAGGGTTGTAGCGTGCCAGCGGCGATATCGCGACGAGGCGCAGATCCCGCGTTATTGCAGACTTGGCGATTGCCTGATTGCGAACCGCTCCCTTGCTGTCCTTTTGAGCAGCCAGCAGCAGCACTTCGCTCAACTTCATTCTGCTTGCAGCGACACGTTCAGCGGCCTGTAGAAGCGCGTAGTTCACAATGCCACTATTGCGCTTGCCCTCCATTGCTGGATACCAGGTAGAGAGCCGGGACTCAGACCAAAGCAGGTGCAGAAGCCCAAGCAACGTCATAGCAGGCTTGCTCTTTCCAGGCGATCTTGTCACCGATGGGCTTTCACTTTCCTCGGCTCGAGGAGCCTGGACTCGAATGCCTCGAGCCAGGCGCACGCGAATGCTGCCATCGTCGCCCTCCTCGACTACGCCAACTGCATACCCTTGCATGCCAGAGCGTTCCGGGGCCGGCGCGTAGTACCGGCACTCGTTTGAGTGCTCATGACCTGTACCGGCGAACCGCGCCAGGTGAAAGCCATCACTATCTTCACGCCGCTTGATCGAGAGTTTGCGGGAGCCGCTGCTTGGGCACTGGCAAATTGCATGAGTGCCGTAGGCCTTCTCCAAAACGATTTTCCAGTTTTTTGCGTACTGCTGGTCGGTCTGGAACTCCGGCGAGTAACGTTTCCCAGAGATCAGTACCGGATATCGACGGTTGAGCATGATCTTTTCTCTCCTGATTCGGGTCAGGCAATAGCCCGCTGCCGGCGGGCATAGGCTGCTTCAGCACGGTTTGCTTCGATCTGTATATGCAGCTTGACCAGCAACTCATATCCAGACTTGGGGCTCATGAGAGCAATACCGAACAATTCGTCTGCTGGAATGCTCCCGCACTCCCCATGAAACCGGCCCTTTCGCTCAATCATGGAAAATATCCCTTCGAGGTATCCGGTCTCAACGGCCTCAGCAGAAAGGCTGGGGTTTTTCAGGTCGAAAATCTCTCCGGTTGGCCACTCCAGCCCATCAAGTGGGGGGAGGTTTTCCAGCGCCCAGTAACCAGTACGCATGACTGCACGCGCTATCTCATAATGTTCCTGGTCAGTCTGATACCAGCTATCGACGGAAAGGAGCTGGTGGCGCGCCTGGTCAAGGCATTCGAGCTGCTTGGCGCGTGTAGCGTGCTCATCATCAGGAAGGCTGTCAAAGCCATCAACCCATACAGGGATGATACGCAGCGCCTCCCAGCGCAGCAGCATCGCATCAGGGACGAGCGGGTACCACTCATGACTACCTCGCCTGGTTCCAGCATCTGGTTGTGGCTGTTGTGCAGGCCGACGATGCAGTTTGCATGGAGCCAGCGGTTTCTCTGGATAAAGTCGTGGATCGCTTCAGGCTCGTGCTCAAGCGGATCTGCGCCGGCGGGGATGCTGAATGCCTTGGGCGAGAGAGTGACCATTTGTCGGTCAGCGGAGTACGCCCTCATTTTGCCGAGGGCGCAGAGACTGCGGATTTTCATGAGGGCGAATCCTCCTGGTGTATTCGATCAGGAGGCTATCGCGGGATGAGGAGTAGAAATTTCGTTTTCAGGACACCGGAGCGTCGGAATTACTGTTGAGGGGGCTCAGGCGGATCAGAGCCAGCGCAGTGGGGCCGGAACCTCAACCGAATCGTCAGCTGCCTCAATAGCGGATGCCAGTGAAGGGCTGCCAATCTTTTCGGCACACTGAGCGATGGTCAGTGGTCGAACGGGAGCTTGGTTTGGCGGGACTTCAGACGGGCCGCGCAAGCACTGCCGATAGCGATCCACTGCATCTGCCTCACCTGGATTCGATTTAGACCAAGCCAAGATTGCAGACTCACGTGCTTGATCTACAGCCTTGAGCGTTGTGAAAAACTGGGTACCGACAAGCGCTATAAGTCCGAACAGCCCCACCGCTACGGTTCGAGTGATGTACTTCAATTTCATGCGAGACTTTCCTTGATTTGCTGTTGCGTGGTCGGTGACATGGCGTGTTGTAAACACTACGCACCGCCCTTAGGAGGCAGGCCCTCGTTGTAATCGGCGAGGGCGTCTGCTGCTATCTGGGCAAGCTCGGAGTCGCGATCCATGATGCCTGTGGAGCCAGTTGCGATTTTCCCCAGGGCCTCGAGCAGCCCGGCAATCGCAGGGTTGGGGCGCCACTTCTCCAGCTCCTCCAACGCCATAGTCACATTCATGAATCCCAACGCCTTGGATTTGCCCCATACCTCGTCATACAGCTCGGCTTTGTAGCTCAGGCCAGAAATTACGCGCTCGGCGTCGGATTTGAACACCAGAGCATCATCGTTGACCGCATTCTCGAAGTTGATCCGATCGCTGCGGGTTTCGATGTAGGTCGTTTCTTCGTCGTAACTCATCACTTCGATGGTGGCTACGACTTCAAGCTCCGGTTGGGTTTTGGTGGTTTGCTTGCTCATTACGCTTCCCTTGATCAGTTGATGTGGCCAGCATCCCATGGGTTGAAAAACTCCCAACCACGGACGGCTGGTGGATGAGCCAGAACGCCACGTCCGGCTCAACTGAGCACGGTGATCAGCTCCGGAATTTCACCGGCTGTGTTCTGAGCTCGCGTACCACCACTGTTCCGGCGAGCTTGTCGTGCCAGCCCTGCTTACGGCGATCGAATGCCGCCCAGAAGAAGCCAAGCCCCAGCGGTAGAGTCGACACTACATAGCCGAGGTACCGGCCGATGCACTGTCGAACGCTTGCGGTGTTACCGCTTTCAGCGTCGAGCACCCGCAATTTCAGCGCCATCTTCCCCGGCGTAGCCTGGAGACGACGCCACAGAACTACCGTCAGGATCGCTGGCAGGAAAAAGTTGATTGCTAAGTCAGCTGGACCTTGGATCAG
Source organism: Pseudomonas sp. 7-41 (assembly GCF_021233075.1). Lineage (NCBI taxonomy): Bacteria > Pseudomonadati > Pseudomonadota > Gammaproteobacteria > Pseudomonadales > Pseudomonadaceae > Pseudomonas > Pseudomonas sp. 7-41. Next base: position 16,491 of record NZ_CP089552.1, read on the forward strand.
CATGTCGCTGCTGAAATAGCCGGTGCCATAGATCATCAACAGGAGCGGCAGGGAAACCAAGGTGAAAAGGATGCCGTCAACAATGCACGCCCCTGTTCTCGCCCAGAAACCCGCATATTCAAGTTGTTCGTTCTGCATGAAAAATATTCCCTGTGATTGGTTGGCAAGCCACGTTGGCTTGGCCTGATGCTATCGGTCTGGGAACTAGGCCGGGCGCGTTTTCACGCTGGTTTTGTGCCTGAAATCCAGGTCGTCCAACAGTCTGTTGGACAAATACGGCCCTGCTATTTGAGTTGGGTTTTCTGGGGACGCATTCACCCTGAAGGCTATCCAGTTCAATCGAGTCATTTGCATGTGCCAGAAAAACTCCAAAGAACCACTGACCTTCACCGCTCGCTTGGTGAACTCCCATCACGGTTTCCAGGATTTCGATATCGACGGGCATCCTGTGGTGCGGCGTGCCTGCGTTCCGAATTCGATCAAGAAGGGCGAGCACTTCAACGTCTATCACGGGGAAAGCTCGAAGTCGGGCGCTGTATGGACAGGGACGCTTGGTGACTCCCTCCGCAAATTTGCGCTTATCTGAGGGGTGCCTATGTGTTTCCCTCGTAAACCAAGTCTTGGCCGGTACAGCGCGACCAGGGCTGATTGGAGTCGGTGCTACCGGCAAGCCCGCATTGCTGCTGGCCGCGGCTTAGCTCCCGACCCGAAGTCGTCTGGTATCGCCTGGAAGGCCCAGCTCATCGTCGCTTTTGAACGTCGAGGCCACGATCCTCTGGCGTATCCCGTCCAGTGTCGGCTCAATGCTCATCGGATCATCAATGAAATTCGAGCCGAAGAAATCTCCCTGGAATATCTGAAGGACTGACCTATGACCCTGTATTTCGAGTGGATCGGAAGTATCTGCGGCGTCCTCGGGGCGCTGATGATCTCGACCAATACCCGTGTGTCTCCGTGGGGATGGTGGCTATTCCTCGTGTCGAGCTTGAGCCTCTGCTGCTACGCCGTTCTCGCGCAGGCCTGGGGATTATTGCTGCTGAATGGTTGTTTCGTTGCTACGAACATTACCGGGTTGATCCGCTGGTGGTACCCCGCTGTGTCGGCCACGCGCTCAGCCAGCCTTGCCGGCGTCGAGGGGTAAGCCGCTCTCTCGGCCTTCGGCAGAGTGCGTGCTTGATGGCTTGGGTTTTGCGGAATGGTCGGCATCCTGGGGGTATTCGTCACAGGGAGCTACCACATGCAACTATTTAACCCGATCCACAAGGCAGAGCTGATCTCTATCGTCGAAGAAGCTTCAGCAAAAGCAGCGAAGAATGCGGGTGTTGTCCAGGAGTTGGTTTTCCCGCACATCTACTTCGTTCTCAGCAAACGTCTCAGCGTAGTAGACGTGGCATCGGCTACTGCGGATGCCAAGGATTCTGCTCTATTGGCTGCTCTCACTGAGGCAAAAAAAGCGCTTCAGGATTGCGTGTCGGTGATGAGCAACGACCTGGGAGGCTTAAAGCTGATACAGCCGGAGCTTGAGGGGGCGCGCCAAGCCTTGGCGGCGGTTGAGGCGGTTTTTGTTGGTCAATGATTCTCTGTTTCTATGAAAAAAAAGCCCGGCGTTGATCCGGGCTTTTTGCTACTTGAAACATGCACCACCAGCATCACGGATTTCTCCGGGGCAGTCTTCTCTCATCGTTTGGGCAGTTACACCAACGGAGGGGGCGTGCCTTGAATAGCGGTTTTCAGCAAGTGATATGCGTGCCAGTTATCGTTTACAAAGTTTCCATTCCGCCAGTCTGGCGAGTCTTCATCCATTGCTTCGCAGATATATGCCCAGCGCTCGACGAGCCTTTCCCATACCAGAGATACATCTCTCATTTGGGGTAGCAGACTATTGAACTCAGGCACTTGTTCCAGGAGTAGTCGGCAACGCCTGAGGTCAGAAAGATCGTGAGGATAGTTGCCCTCCTCCAAACCAGGCATTCCTGTAAATCGCTGGAACATGCTTTCGCTACTGGCTCCCCGCTCACCTTCTTCTAGCCAAAGAATTGCTTTGTCCGACAAAGGAAAATCCCCTCGCAGCTCCTCGGTCAGCAGCTTGCTGGTTGCTCGTGTGTCTGGATCTGCTACCAGTTGTTCCAGGGCAGCAGGCGTGCCAAACACCGTGTTCGCCCCAAGACGTTTGGCCAGCAAAGGAGACATGACAGCGCCTTCCGCAGCCTTGGCCATAACAGCGCATAGTTCGGTGACGGGGATCATCCCGTAGATGATGGTGCAGCCATACTTCTCGGCAATTTCATACTTCATTGGGTGTAACTCCAGGTTCAGTGTTTTGCGATTCTTACTCAGCACGGGATTTTCCCAAGAAAGCTGAGCACACCCATTGAGCCACCGGCGTGAGCGTGAGGATAAAAACGTGAGCGGTCTTTTTCATTTCGATCAGGGCCGTGGGTTGCCCTACCAGGGAGGGATGGGCTTAACGTACCCCGAAAAAAGCCCCCTATTTTCCGCTTTCAGGCGCGATTGACGTCCGAAATAACCGGCGCGCCTTGAAGCTTGGGTTTTCCCGAACATGGGTGAAGCTGAACTCATTGCAAACACGGAGTTTAGCCAAGTGAATCAGCAAGTAGCCCAAGTCCTCCCCCTGGATCGTATCCGCCGTAACCCGCAAATCGACCCGCGTAAAGGCCGGAAGAAGTCCGCTTATGAGCAACTGGTGCGTTCTATCAGTGCCAAGGGCATCATCCAGCCGATTCTGGTCAGGCCAGTAAGCGATGACCCGAACTACGACCATGAGGTGGTTGCAGGCAACCGGCGCTGGACGGCGGCCCACGATGCGGGCTTGATCGAGGTTCCCGCCCTGATCCGCGCTATGAGCGATCAGGAAGCGCGGTTGATCGCCGCATTGGAGAATCAGGTGCGGGCCGACCTGACGCCAATCGAAGAAGCCCAGTCTGCGGTAGTTTTGCTGGAGGACATGGCCAACGATCATTTGGCGGTGATGAAGGCCTTGGATTGGTCTAGAACCAAGCTCGACAGCCGCCTGCTACTCGCACATGCCTGTGACGCGGTGGCCGAAGCTCTGCTGGAGGAGCAAATCAAGATTGGCCATGCTGAATTGCTGTGCCGTCTCCCCGCCTCCGATCAAGCGGGCATTCTGTCGAAGATCGTCGAGAAGAATTATTCCGTCGAGCAGACCAGGGCACGCCTGCTGGAGTTGACTCGGGACGTTTCGACTGCGCGCTTTGACACCACCGAATGCCGGAGCTGCATCCACAACTCGGGCGCGAATGCCGATTTGTTCGAGGCCAGCCTTGGGGCGTCTCGCTGCCAGAACTCTGTCTGCTGGAACCGGAAAACCGAGCAGCTAATTTCGGTTCGGTTGATCGAGGCGCAGGAGGAACACGCGGTGGTTCATAGCGAGCTTAATCTCGCCAAGGACTCATACGTGAAGCTTGTCGCACGGGGCGAGGATGGCGTGGGAGAGCAACAGGCAGCGGCGTGCGCTACCTGTGCAAGCTTCGGCGCAGTGGTAATGGTGTCGAGGGGGCGCGAAGGCGACGTGATCGGCGGTATGTGCTTCAACAAGCCTTGCCACAAGGAGAAAACCGCCGCCTACAAAGCCGCCCTGGCCACCCTAACGAACACAGCGCCAGCCACCGTTGCGGGGGGTACTGTTGGAGCAGCCCCGGCCAAGCCGAAGGCTGCAAGCGCCAAGCCCACCCAGGTGAAGAAGTCGCTACGCCGTGAAGCCTTCGACCTTTACGCCCGTATGAGCAAGCAAGTCGTGCTCAATGACCGCTCGCTCGCACTGGCAGTGGCCATCGTAAGCATGTATTTCGAGATGCGCAGCGACCTCAAGAGCGAGCTGCGGGCACAGATGGAAAAGGCTATGGGTGTCACAAGCGCCCTGATGACCACGGCTCGCGCCGATGCCGAGATTCGGCTTGCGCAACTCGGGGAGGAAAAGCTCCTCACGTTCATGGGCAGCATGGCTGCCGCCTCGCTATTCCGAACGGATAGCGCTGACGCATTCGAGAAATCCGTGTCGGGTGCTCAGTCACTCAAGTTCATGGAGTACGCCAACGTCGATCCGGCCAAAGGATTCGTGATGAACGAGAGCTACCTCAAGGCTCAGGTTAAGGCGGGCATCATCGAAGATTGCAAGCGTTCAGGCTTTGCCGCCGCCTACAACGAGGCGAAGGGCGAAAAGGCCTTTGAGGGGCTGGCCACCGGCAAGGCAAGCGCTCTTACCGAAGCCATCCTGGCCTTCAAAGAGTTCAGCTGGTTGGGTTATTTGCCGCCTGCGTTACAACTATCGGCACAGGGCGGGAAGAACCCCGCTCCCCAGCAATCCGAATCGACCAAAGCCTGACAGGGAGCATCATCATGCAATCCACGTTTTTTTCCGTAATGGCTGCTGCACTGGCAGGCACTCAACACCGCGTCAATGTGGCAATCGAAACCGCCTCCGCTGAGGCGCTGAAAGTGATGATTACCGCTGACCTCGGCCCTACACCTGAGAAGGCCTCCGAGCACGAAGTGCAGCTTCGCGCCGCCATGTGTCGCCCACTGATCCTGGTAGGGAGTGCTGTTGAAATCGAGGAGGCGCTGATGAAGCGCCTGACACAGCACGTCCAGGCGCTGAATGAGGGGGTGAGCCTGCTGGATGAAATCCGCTCGATTGGCGCGACTGTGCAGGCGAAAGCCGCCACGCCAGCTACCGAGCAGCCTGCTGCGCCCGATGCCGATGCCGATGCCGAGGATGGCGACGCTGCGCAGGTAGGTGGCGGTTCGGGCGTGGACAGCGGCTCAGGCGAACCCAATCTGAACCTCGCGGCCTCTTTCTAGGAATTGCACTCATGGCACTCGTTGAAATCTCTCTTGCCCGCGTTTTTCGTTACGCCGGTCGTGACCTCCCCGACCCGCAGCCCGAAATGTCCGTGACTGACGTGCTGAAACACTATGCCCGTCAGTTCCCAAAGCTCAACGGAGCGAAAATTATCGACCCCATTGTGGAGAATGACAGCTATGTCTACGAGTTCCGAGACGGCGGATTCGGCGCAAAAGGTTGATCCGCTTGAAGTCCTGAAAGCGTGGGAGCGTGGCGAACTGGATCGCCACCTCCCGTCCGGTACCGAACCTGATTGTTTAGACCACCAGCAGAGACAAAGGCTATGGAAGTTGCTCTCCTCCCCCGCCAATCCCGGCACTATCGACTTCCAACTGCCGCGCTGACACCTCTTAGCTTGCCGAATGTCGGGTCTGTGATGCGTGAAGCACAGGCCCAACTGTTCAGCCGGGACTATGCAGGGGTGGTCGACCACCAAGCTCATAGCATGCTGTGCCGTGAGGCGCTGCAAGCTGGTCTGGTTGCCGATAGCGCCATCGAATGGCTTCGGCAGTACCCAAATAGCTACGGGCTGCATCGCCTTACGGGCGAGGTAGTACAGCGTCTTGGTGCGTCCTTTGCCATCAGCGATGAAGGCCTTTTTCCACAGCGCACCAGCCTGCTGAATAGGCTGAATACCCCATACGTCGATCCAGTTGAGACGGCATCCTATGCAATAGCCGCTGTAGAGGCTGGGCTGGTCGGACTTGATGCGCTCGCCCCCCACATCGAGGCAGGCCCTGATGGGGCAGGCCGGATAATGGCGGAGCTGGAGCGCTCGTTGATTGGCCGGGTCAAGCTGCCAAAATCCGTTGAGGACGCCTACTCCTTCGGAATCCAGGACGGTCATTTCATTCTGGAGTCGAGCTGCTTCGCTACCTTCACCATTCAAGCGCCAGCGAACTTGGAACTGCGGGTGCTTCTTTTCAAAACTCTCGACGCGATGACACGCCATCTGCTGCCGTTCCATACCCCAATGACCTTCCTCGGGCCGCACAGCTACCTGAATCACGGACTTTCGGAGGCTTACGAGGAGTTTGCACCGCGCTTGGCCACGTGCTCCAGAGAGGAACTTTGCGCCTTCCTGTTGGACGATTCGGTCGAGCATGAGGACTACATCGCTGAATATCTCTACTGCCACGGCCAAGACGAGGATTCTGTAAACAGCTTGCTTGACGCCATCTATGAGATGGATGAACTCAAACAGATAGCTGGAGCTACCCTTGGCCAGGGAGATCGGTGCGAAATCGAGGAGCTGTCCGATCAGGCGCGGCAAATCTGTGAGCGTGATGATGCACACGCTCCGTTGACTCAAGTGCTGGCGGAAGCCTTGCAGCACTGCCTGGAGCATGAGGCCAGCGGATCGCTCAAAGAGTTCAACCCCCATGATTTCCCAGGCACAGCCGGTGATGGGGTTTCTCTTTTCGAGAGCATTCTGGTTTGTCTGACTAGGGATTTTCCAAATCTAGAGCAGAGTAGCTATGACGGTTTTGACGGCATCGTCAGCGGCTCTGGCTTCCCAGCCATCGGGTTACCGCTGAGTTCTGATCGATTGCGAACCGTCACCCTGCCAGTTCTAGACATGCTATCGCTGACCCTAGGTCTGTTGCAGCGAATCGCCGACGCTTTAGAGGAATGCGGTAATGCTAAGTGAAAATGTTTCGAGCAAGGCCATGCTGATACACCACCACTGCCAGACAGGCGTGGTCACTGTCACCAGTCACAGCGTCATTGCGCTGGAAGATGGTAAGGCAGGCTTCACCCTGGGCGCTGGGAGGGCTTTCAGCCCCTACGATAAATCCGAATTGGCTGCTCTGCTGTTGAATGAGGATGCCGGAGCAGAATTTCTCCCCGAGAGCTATCTGTTCAGCTCACGCACCGTCTTGGCGTGGTACCGCCGCCCTGGTCTGCACGATATTCCAATCCTTGGCGAGCGCATACGCGCCCCCCTGCCGGGCTTGATCTTCATCGCTGCGGCCAACCAATCCTTCCGTTGCTTTGCGTTCAAGGGCAACCAGCGTCCGACCCCGGAGACAGAACTTTTCTACGCCCCGTTGGGGAACGTGTACCAGGGCGGAACTTTCTGCACTGGCAGCGGCAATGTTCCCCGCGATGTTCGACGAGAGAACATCCCGGCCTGGGAGAACTTCGTGCTGGAGAGCGAAAACACCCACAGCGGCACGGTTGAGCCGGTGGCGGGTTGCCGCTCGTTTGAGGCCTTGAAGGAGTTCTATCGAGCACTGAGCGAGAAAGGATCGAAGCGGTTCCCAGCCTCAAAACTGGTTTCAGCCGGGTCATACAGTGGCCCGCTAACGCTAGCGCAAGCTATCAAAGGAGGTGCGCGATGAGCGTTCATCCGATCACAGCTCACCAATCGCCGATCTACAAGACGCCAGCCTCGTGGGTTGAGCGCGCACCACGCATTGTGGTTATCGGGGCCGGTGGCAATGGCAGTGAGGTGGTTGATGCGCTGGCCAGTTTCCACCATGCGCTTCGCTCCCTCGGCCATCCAGAGGGGCTGGAGGTCACTGTCATTGACGATGCCATCGTGCGCGAGCCGAACCTTGTACGTCAGCGTTTCTGGCCGTGCGACTTGGGCCAATTCAAAGCAATCAGTTTGGTGAATCGTTACAATCTCATGCTGGGTACGTCCTGGGAGGCCCTGCCCTTCCGATTTCCAAGCCAAGAGACCATAGAGGCGATGCGCGCCGCCGACTTGATCATTTCCGCTGTTGACCTTTCTTCGGCCCGCCGCGCAATCGCCAGCAGCGCGCTGCTATCCCGACACTGCATGTGGCTTGACCTCGGCAACGAGGCCCGCCATGGACAGGTTGTGTTCGGCGCTGCGCATTCAAACAAGAGGGGCATCTACCCCAACGTGATGGACGCTTACCCTGAAATCGAAACGCTTGAAGATGACAACAAAAAATCCTGCTCAGTTGCGGAAGCCATTCGTTCGCAGGACTGCTTGGTCAACCGGGCAGTTACAACTGCCGGAATGAGCATTGTGTGGGAGTTGCTGCGCACGGGGGAAACCGATAAGCACTGGATCACCGTTGATCTGGCGTCAGGCTCTCAAAACACTTTTCCGTTCCCACCTGTTCCGCAATCCGCCTAACTCAACCGCTCCCGTCTTCGCATTGGTCCAGCCTCTGCTCCATCTGCGATATCAGGTCAGCGGCTTTAACTTCGAGGACTTTGGACAATCTCATAATCAAGGGAAGTGTGGGCAGACTCTCGCCCCGCTCGATTTTCCCCAGGTGCGAACGCTCAACCCCAGCCAGGAGAGCAAGTTTCTCCTGAGCCAGGCCCAATTTCAGGCGTTCTTCGCGCACGACATTGCCAAAAGCTCCTGCCACCTGAGGGTCAAAGCTTGATGTTCCTGCCGGTCGCCCGCGTGTTGGTGGTCGCTTCTCCATAGACAGAAGCGTTATCGGCAGGAACAATTAAAACCACGTTTAAGAATACCCTTTTCGCTCGTGACGCTACGCCCAGAGGGTCAGCGGAGCGGTTTTATATGCACACTCCCCCTGGTTAGGACTACCAAATATGACTCACATTGACCCCTCCGTACCCCAGCATTTGGCCGAGCTTTATCAGGAACTCAACGCATCGAGAGCTTCCTTACGGGCACTGATCGAGGCCGAGGGTTCAGGCATCCATCAGCGAACTTTGGATCAGCTTGACCGCATGATTGCAGAGATATTTTTTCCGCTGGAGTCCGTTGTTTACAGCGAAGAGGCTATTTGCTCCCCGGATAATGCTGAGGCTGTAACCCCGGCGGGGTATGCGTGGCAGGTAACCGGCCGCAATGGCGATGTGAGGACTCTCCGCTGTGCCGAAACGGGGCAGGAAATATCCATTTCAATTGAGCAAGCGATTACAGACTTCGCCTTGGTGCCCTATCAACTGCCGGAAGCCTATCTCTCTGACCTGGATCGCACTCCGTCGCAACTAGAGAAAAGGTATGCGCTCAGTGGAAACGACCATCCTTTCCTGACCAACTACCAGTGGCTTCAAGCAGTGCGAAGCAACCAGACACAGCTTGGATACTGGCAGTGGGTATTGGCAGAGCTGTCGACACTGCACCACAACTCCCGTCCCTGACGCTCTGCCCATGAATACCGCGTCGGCCTGTTCCCTTAGGCTTGGCGCAGGCTTTAAGGCTCCTCACGAGCTATCCTCTCGCCGCCACGCCTCTCCAAGCCGTGTGGGATAATGCGCCCATGAGTTGGGATACCTGCGTTGCGCGCTATCTTGGCCGAAAGCAAATTAATGGAGTGCGGAATATGTTAGGAGCTGCATTTATGGCCGATATTTACGGACTTTTTTATTGGCTGTTGCTACTGCTAGCCATCTTCGCAGCCCTCGCCTGGCTGTGGGTGTTCGTCGATCACCTGGACATCCGCAAAGGTTGGCAAGCTCTGGTGGTGTGCGCCATGACGATAGTTCTTGTGCGTGTCGTTGGGGCACAGGCCGACCACTATCGGGCGATTGCGACCGCTGCTGGTACCGGGCTACAGCCGGGCGATGGCCTGGGCATCTTCGCCATGTTCTTCATGGGGGTCGGGCTACTGGTGACCCCATTCGTGCTGCTTTTCTCAGGTAATGGCAGCAAGAAGGAAGGCAGTGGATAACCGAGTACGCCCCCTCGCATAAATCTCGATCTCTAACAGCTCGGCGGTAGATCCACCGAATAGCGCTAAAGGCGTCAATCATAATGCTCTACATCCTCCTATGCTCCGTTGTTCTGCTGATCGTGGTCATTGGTACCGTCGCTCGCGCTACGTTGGCCTTGGTTTCCCCCGGCCCTGGGCAGCGGCTACTTCAAATGGCTCTCGTGCTGGCTTCCTATGCTGTAGGCATGGCCTACTGCGCACCACTGCTTTACCTCTTCTTTGGCCCAGATGGCGCTCCGGGGAAAACTCTTGGCGTCGATACTGCGCGGCTAACCGTCTATCTGCTTTTGGCCGCCTCAGTGGCCCTACTCTTCTACATCCCCTCGCTGTGGAAAAGAGCGGCTAACTCCAAAGGCTTTTGGCCGATGGGCCAGCTGACACTTGTTGCTTTGGCATGCTTCGTAGGTAGCAAGTCCGCATATGACCACCTGACGTTCTTCAACACCGATCAGGCAGGATGGGCGGATATTGCGCTCATGAAGGAAATCGGAGAAATAACTGATATGCCTGGCTGCACCAGCCCGGTTGCCTTTGTCCGGTTCCAATCCACTGGCCCATTTGAATACCGCTGCCCTGGTTTGATCGTTTTCAACCGCCTTTCATCGCAGCCTTTCGGACCATGGCCACACAACGATAGCGGCTCAAGCCAGCAGCTCGCAGATGTCATCCTGAAAATCAAAAGCGAAGCGAAAGTGGCGGAAAACTTTGAAGACGAGTCCACCCCGCGATGAGTGCGAAAGTCCGCAAGTCAAAGCCAGCGCAGCCACCGGCTGAAGTGCCTATTGAGTGGCCGCGCGCCGACCCAGCCGAGTTGGCCAAGTTCGACCCGGCGTCGAAGGTCTGCCACATGAATTGCGGCCCTCACAAGAACGACCCGCGCAGCCGAGCCGAGCGGCTATTTCTGTGTGATGACTGCTAACCGGAGGAACCCGACTCATGATTGAGCAGACCGAAGCCCCGCCGTTGCTCGCCGCTTTCCGCGACGCGAGCTGGTGTTCGAACCCGGACACTCGCACGCCCAAGCGCGCCGCGTGCGGGCTGGTGGCGGTGATGTGCGATCCCGAGCCGGCCGAGGATGTGCCCGACTGGCAGCGCTGCAAGAGGCCCGGGTGTCGGAGTAAGTGGCCCGCGGTCGAGTAGGCACGCAGACTGCGCATAACATTTGTCAGTGGCTGGCTCCGGTGACATCGTGGTGCGCGGCAACCCGCCGAGCCGTGACCAGTCTGTTGCCGGCTCCGGCGACATCAAGTTCAAGAAGTAGGAATCCATCCATGGAAATGAAATTTCGCACCCAGTCCGATGCCATCGTCACTGCCGATCCTATGGCTGAGGGGCAGACACCCCTGGAGCTCGCAGATCCTGCTGCTGAGCGTGGCGTAGGCCAAGTTGAGTCCGCTTCCCTTCTGCGCAAACAGATCGAGCGCGTGATTCGTGAATACGGTGCAGATCCTGCGGAAGCCGCTCTGGCGGTCTGCGTCATCCTCGACGGGAACTTGGGCCTGGCTGAAGACGGCTGGTTTGACGATGACGAAACCGTGCTGAACGCGCTCATCGCTGGCAACCAGACTGACGACTGATTTGAAAAGCGGAGGCGAAAACATTGGCCTGGATCAAGACAAAAGACTTTATGCCCGCTCCAGGGGTGCCCGTCCAATGCAGACTCAGGCATTGCAGCAGTGGCAATATCCAGCAGCATCTTCTAGTCCACGTGGCAGAGGACGATTGTGCCTGGCGAACTGCCGGCGACCTTTGCGAAGTGAGCTATGACTGGGACGTAATCGAGTGGGAGTCAACCTAGCGCTACGTCTAGATAGAGCTATCCCATCCAGGAGAAGCGCGGCCGAGTGGTATCCGAACGCTCCCTGTCCCCTGTAGATGATTTCCTCCCAGCTTCCTGCTATCCCAAGGGGGAAACGTCCCCCTTGCCCTTCACTTGGGATTTCGCGTTGCCGCAGTAGCTTGAGACTGTAGGCACCAGGTAGGTGCTCAGAGGACAGCCAATGCACCCGTTAATCTCCCGCGCACACCAGTTTGACGACCAGGTAGTTATCCCGGCACTGGGTCAGCAGCTCACCCTGCTCGGGTTCGAGCCTGAGCCTACGGTACTGGCCGAGGGCACCTATTTCGATGCTCCGACAGTGGATCTGGACAGCTATGACCACGTTGTAGTCTGTGTGTCTGGCAAGGACAGCATCGCTTGCCTGCTGGCATTGATCGAGCAGGGTGTGGATCTGCGTCGCGTCGAACTCTGGCACCACCGCGTTGATGGCGCTGAGGGGAGCACACTCATGGACTGGACATTCAATGACAGTTTCATCGAGAAGTTCGCAGCAGCATTCAATTTGCCGCTCTATTTCTCTTGGTTGAAGGGTGGCATCGAGGGCGAAATGCTCAAGATGGACGCCTACTCCAAGCCTCACATGGTCGAAACTCCAGGCGGAATTATCTGCTTGGATCGTGATACCAGTCGGACATCACCAGCGACCCGTCGCCGGTTTCCTCAGCAAAGCGCCAGCCTGGCAACTCGCTGGTGTAGCTCGGCGGCCAAGATCGACGTAGGCCGCAGGGCCATCACTAATCAGGAGCGCTTTCTCGGGACCAAGACCTTGTTCGTCACTGGCGAGCGCCGTGCAGAGTCGAGTAACCGCAGCAAGTACAACCAGCTGGAACCTCACGCCGTCGACCGCCGCAAGGGTCGCCTCGGCCGGCACGTAGATGCTTGGCGGCCGGTGCTGCACTACAGCGAAGAACAGGTGTGGGAGCTGCTTGCTCGCCACCGCGTGGAGGCACCTGTCCCCTACCGTTTGGGGGCGTTTCAGCTGCATGACGTGCATTTACAACTCACCGAAGGTCTGGGCCACTATCCGCAAATACTTCCCTGAGCGGGTCACCCCGATAGCCGGTTACGAGGACGAGTTCGGCTGCACTATCAGCCGGCAGAAAATCAACGTGGTGGATCTGTCAGCCACGGCGGAAGCGTTTGATATTACCGATCTGGACGCACTTGCCCAGGCGCGCCAGCGCGAATACGTGCTGCCGATCTTCACGCCCGAGGGTAAAGCCTGGCAGTTGCCAGCTGGAGCATTCGTGACCGAAGGTTGCGGATCGGTTTAAAAGATTCCACCCTGGTTTCCCCTGGAACGATAGCTGTCCGCGTTCCTTGGGATTTCCGATGCCTGCCGTACCTTGAATCCATCAGCTCCAGTGAGGAGCTGGATTCAAGCACGGAGCTTGTCATGCAGTTGTTCGATGTCGATCTGTTCTCTTCAGCTGGCGTCCAGGAGATGCCTGCCAATGTTGTTCGCGGGCCTGAGAAGACCCTGGCCGAGAAGATTGCCGGGGCGGTCGACGCTGTGAAGCGCGTCGTGCGGGCCGGCAAGCAGCCTGTTGTGGCGTGGAGTGGCGGCAAAGACTCAAGCGTTACGCTGAACATCGCGTTCACTGCAATTCGCGAGCTGGCCACCGAAGGTTTCGCGGTGCCAACCTTGAACGTCATGCACTCCGACACCCGCATGGAAAACCCGGTGATCCACTGCTACAACCAGAGCCAGATGCAGCAAATGCAGGCCTATGCGAAGTTCGCCGGCATCGAGATGAAGGTGTGGGTAGCAAAGCCGGGCCTGAGCAATGACTACCTGGTGAGCTTGGTCGGCGGGCGCATTATCGCCAGCGTTGGCTCCAACGCCAAATGCCAGCAAATGACCAAAGCAGATCCCCTGAAACGAGTGAAGAAGGCAATTCTCCGGGATGTCGCGGCTCGCCTCGGCCGCAAGTGTACTGACGACGATCTCGTTTCGCTGATCGGTACCCGGTTCGATGAGTCGGTGCAGCGCGAGCGGAAAATGTCTGAGCGCGGCGAGAGCGCCTTTGAGGCGGTGAATCTCGCCGCCGACGCCGGCGCGCACGACTGGGTACTCAGCCCTATTGCTGAAATGACCACCATGGACGTGTTCAGCTACATCGGCCAGGTGATCGCCGGCCGGATTGAGTGCTACGACCGCTTCAACCAGCTAGTTGAGATCTACCGCGACATGAATGGCGGTGACTGCATGGTGAACGTCTACCTGGCCGGGAAACAATCCGAGCGCCCAGCGTGTGGCCATCGGACAGGCTGCTGGTCATGTACCCGCGTCTCTCGAGACTCGTCGGCCGAGAGCATGATTGCCAAGGAAGGCGGCGAGTACGACTGGCTCAAGCCCTTGAACGACTTGCGGAACTACATTAAGGCCCGCCACTTCGATCCGAGCGCTCGATGCTGGCTGGCGCGCACGATTGATAAGGAAACGGGGACGATAAAAATCGCTCCGAATTCCTACTCGCCGGCATTCACCAAAGAGCTGCTGGGAATCATGCTCACGATCCAGCTCGACGAGTTTGACGCTGCCCAGCAAGCCGGTATCAAGCCCCGCTTCACGCTTCTGGATATCCAGCAACTGCTGGCGGTCGAGGCGCTTTGGGGTCGGTATGGATACCAGAAACCGTTTACCGCAATGAGGGTGTTCCTGGAGGTCTACGAGCAAGGTGTTCGTTATGAGATCCCAGATATCGCGGCGCTGCCAAAGTACACCGAGGCAGACCTGCGCTACCCCGAGGTCGAGGTGCCGTTCTGTGATGATCAGTACCAGGGAATGTTCAACGGCCTGCGCAGTATTTCCCATGCTGCTGCTGATGCAGAGTTCCTGACCACAACACGCAGTGGGATGGTGGTCATGGATGTGGTGACCAGCAGCGGATTCGAGATCGATCGCGAAGGTGCAGAGCTGTTCGTGAACTTCGAGCTGGATAACGCCCTGTCCCGCGTGACCTTCGACCAGTCTCCGACTGCGGGGCTGCATTACCTGTTGGGGTTGGGAACCATAGCGATCTACAAGGGCGACCATGGCGACTGGGATCGGATGATGCGGATGTCCAACCAGATTTTCAGAAGCGATCTTCAGCCCATTCTGCATGACCGCGCTGCGCTGATAGCCCATCTTGGTGGTAACTCACTGGGTCAGATCGATCTGTTCTGATGAGAGCCGTGTAAGCAACAACCATAATCCTGTGCGACTATACTGTTTTTACATACAGTGAGGCGTGCTATGCCCTCTTCGGAACTGCCGCCATTCGAGCCCGTGACGCTCGACGAGTTGCGTCGCATTTGGTCGGCGCATGAAGATCCCGATATTCGCCGCCTGGCTCTCGAAGTAGTTCGATATCGGCGTGTGCTGGCAGAGGTCGACAAGCTCTATAAGGGGCGAATAGAGAAAACGGAAAAAATCGTACTACAAGGGCTTCCCCATTGAGCGCAAGCGCAATAGCGATTGTGTTCTGTATTGCTGCACTGCTGCGCGTGCCGGATCGACGTAAGAAGGTGAAGGACTGCGGTACTACAAACGGTCATATTGAGCTGATGGCTCGGACCCTGATGAAAGACGCACGTGAGGACCTCGTTCGCTAACCGGGACTGAATTCCCCATACGATTTTCAGGTATACCCCACGTAGGTCCAACCCGCTTCACATCAACGACGGCAGTGCACATTGATCCTCTTTTTATCTGCTCATGGTTCTACCCTGACACCTTAAAAGTTGAGCAATAGAAAGCCAGGGCCTACGCACCAGTTGGTTCTACCTGCTCAAGCTTGAACGTGTCGCCGTAATGCAGGACGGCCCAGGCCATCCTTGCATTCTTGGCGGCAATCGCGACGGCCGCACGCCAGTAACCGCGACGTTCAATCAGATTGCGGATCCAGCGACTGAATGTATCTTGTTTATCGCCCAGGTTGGCCATTACAGATCGAGCCCCGAGCACCAGTAGACTCCGTAAATAGGCATCCCCGGCTTTGGTGATACTCCCCAAACGCTGCTTTCCACCGCTACTGTACTGACCTGGCGTCAGTCCGAGCCATGCAGCCACTTGGCGACCATTTCTGAAGTCGTGCCCATCCCCAATACTGGCAACCAAGGCACTCGCCGTGGTCGAGCCAACCCCGCGCAATTGCAGCAACCTACGGCTACGATCATCTTCACGAGCAATCTGGCTGATTGCTCGATCAAGCTCTACCAAGCGGTCCTCGATATGGTTGGTGTGCTCTAACAGTTCACTCATGCACCGTTTTGCCCAGCCAGGCAAGCTGTCCAGATAAGGGCCAATCTCTCTTCTCAATCGCTCTGGGCTTTGCGGCAGGACCACCCCAAATTCAGAAAGTAATCCCCGCAGTCGGTTGTAAGTAGCTGTGCGCTCTTCGATAAATCCCTGCCGAGTGCGATGAAGGCAAAGAGTCGCCTGTTGATGCTCGTCCTTGACGGGTACGAACCGCATGCTGGGTCGGGTCACTGCCTCACAGATTGCAGCAGCATCTGCTGCATCATTCTTACCGCGCTTACCTGACATCCGATAAGGAGCAACGAGTTTAGGAGCCATCAACCTGACAGTATGTCCGTGCTGAACAAACACCCTCGCCCAGTGGTGCGCCCCTGAGCAAGCCTCCATACCAATCAAACACGGCGGTAACTGCGCGATCAATGGCACCAACTGATCACGCGCAACCTTCGGTTTCACCAATATGGCTTTGCCAGCCTCATTGACGCCGTGAACGGCGAACACCGTCTTGGCTAAATCGATTCCCACCGTGATAACTGACATTGGCTTCCCCTCCAGTAATTGATGCAGTTATGAAACTTCATCATGGCACCTTGATGCCGCCTCGCGACTTTCGCCGCGGACTTGGACGGGGAAGTCCCTTTCATTCGCTAAGGTTTTCCGGGCAGCCTTAGCGGCCGAAACTTCCCGTCCTCCAGCCTGCGGCTCTGCCGCCAGACATAATCGCCGGTCAGGTTGATGTGCTCCCATCCCAGCGGCGACAGGTACTGCAGCAGCTCGCCATCCACCGACTTCCCCGCTTCGCCCATCGCCTGGGTGGCGCGTTCCAAGTACACCGTGTTCCACAGCACGATGGCGGCCGTCACCAGGTTGAGACCGCTGGCCCGGTAGCGCTGCTGCTCGAAGCTCCGATCCCTGATTTCGCCGAGGCGGTTGAAGAACACCGCCCTGGTCAGGGAGTTGCGCGCCTCGCCCTTGTTCAGTCCGGCATGCACGCGGCGACGTAGCTCTACGCTTTGCAGCCAGTCGAGGATGAACAGTGTGCGCTCAATCCGGCCCAGTTCGCGCAAGGCCACGGCCAGACCGTTCTGGCGCGGGTAGCTGCCGAGCTTGCGCAGCATCAGCGAGGCAGTGACGGTGCCCTGCTTGATCGAGCTGGCCAGGCGCAGGATGTCGTCCCAGTGGGCGCGGACATGCTTGATGTTCAGGGTGCCGCCAACCATTGGGCGCAATGTTGGGTAGTCCTGGACGCTATTCGGAACATACAGATTGGTTTCGCCGAGGTCGCGGATGCGCGGTGCGAAGCGGAAGCCCAGCAGGTGCATCAGGGCGAAGACGTGATCGGTGAAGCCAGCCGTGTCGGTGTAGTGCTCCTCAATCCGTAGATCGGACTCGTGGTACAGCAAGCCGTCGAGCACATAGGTGGAATCGCGCACGCCGACATTCACCACGCGGGTGCTGAACGGTGCGTACTGGTCGGAGATAGCCTGGATATCGCAGCAGGCTGAGCTGCACCGCGAAGCCCAGGCGGTTGGCGTCGCCGCGCCGCTGGCGGATCAGCGACAGGTCGGAGTCGTTGAAGGTATAGTAGCGGATCAGGTCATCCTGGCTTTCCGGCAACGCGAGCAGGGTATCCCGCTCCGTAGCCGAGAGGATCAAGCGACGCGGCATGTATCAATCGTCCGTGCGTAGGTACTGGTAGAGAGTTTCCCGGCTGATGTTGAACTCGCGGGCAAGCTGCGCTTTGGGCTCGCCGGCCGACGCCCGCTGTCGCAGGGTAGCAGCCTGCTCGTCGGACAGGGCCTCTTGCGGCCCCGGTACGCGCCGCGCTGCTTGGCCAGGGCGATGCCCTCCCGTTGCCGCTCACGGATCAGGGCGCGCTCGAACTCGGCGAAGGCCTCCATCACCGACAGCATCAGGTTGGCCATCGGCGAGTCATCGCCGGTGAACACCAGGCCCTCTTTCAGGAACTCGATACGCACGCCGCGCTGGGTCAGCTTCTGCACCAGGCGTCGCAAGTCATCGAGGTTACGGGCCAGGCGATCCATGCTGTGCACCACAACGGTGTCGCCCTCGCGGACGAAGCCGAGCATGGCCTCCAGCTGGGGACGCTGGGTGTCCTTGCCCGAGGCTTTGTCGGTGAACAGCTTGCCGACCTCGACTTGCTCAAGTTGCCGTTCCGGATTCTGATCGTAACTGCTGACCCGGACATAACCGATGCGTTGTCCCTGCAAGATGCCTCCATGGGATGTAGGGCTTACGTTGGTTTTTGGTTCCATTGCGCCCGAAGCCTTGAATTTGTCAGGCTGAAATCTATGACCTTGGCAAGCATGTGTCAAAGAATGTGAATGCAGACTCTATTCTGACGGCGCGGAGCGGCCTTGCCTGACATCCAGTTAGGGTATAGCCCAACCTGACGGCGTTTGACGACGCATAACTAATCACTATGATTAACTTTGAATCAATACACAATTAGGAGTATCTCATCATGGCAACTACCGCAAAAACCCGATTTGTCACGGCTCACGTCCTTGTGCAACTTGCCGAAAAGGTCGATTTGATGGCAGAGCGTCTGGAACGCTCCAAAAAACTGGATCGTCAAACAGGCTCTGTCCGCTTGGATCGACCAGGAAGTGGAACGTAGTCGCCTGACCCGCGAAGCCTTAGCTGATGTTGATGCTGTCTGAGTAATTGACCACCACGCCGTGCAGGCCTGGGCTGATAGCCTTAGCACCGACACACCGTTGCCGGTACCGCGCTGATGGAATTGAAGTGGACAAGAAGCAAGGCGCTGTCCGACATTGCACGGCTGTACGAGTTTCTGGCAGCG
Organism: Pseudomonas sp. 7-41; assembly: GCF_021233075.1. Classification (NCBI taxonomy): domain Bacteria; kingdom Pseudomonadati; phylum Pseudomonadota; class Gammaproteobacteria; order Pseudomonadales; family Pseudomonadaceae; genus Pseudomonas; species Pseudomonas sp. 7-41. The sequence goes on from NZ_CP089552.1 coordinate 34,962, forward strand.
GTGAATCAACCTGCCGCTGCACGAGCCCTACAGCAACTCACAGCAGCGCCGAATACGCTGTTGGCCAGCCCGGGCATCGGCGAGCGCCTGGAAGGATTTGATCGTGTCCCAGGAAGTGGTGTAACTGAACCAGCCGAAGGCGCCCTGCGGGCGAAAGAGGATGGCCATCGTGGTTCTTGGCGAAGACCTAACACTCACCAAGGAAACCACGATGACCAAGCCCACTATCGCAATGACCGAGTTGGTTGAGAAAGGGGCAGACGCCGATCTGCTCAAGCAATGATCCAGTTCGTTGCCCAGTGCATGATGGAGTTCGATGTCGAAGGCATGTGCGGCGCCGGTTTCGATGTCAAAAGCCCAGACCGGACGAATAGCCGCAACGGCTACCGTGATCGCCTCTGGCAAACCCGCGCCGGTGACGTTGACCTGAAGATCCCGAAATTACGGCAAGGCAGCTACTTTCCTGGCTTTCTTGAACCTCGACGTACCGCCGAGAAGGCGATGGCAGCGGTGATCCAGGAAGCCTACATTCAAGGTGTTTCAACGCGCTCAATGGACGAGCTGGTCAAAGCCATGGGCATGACGGGCATCTCCAAGAGCCAGGTGTCACGGCTGGCTGGCGAGATCGATGAACGTGTCCACGCCTTCCTTGACCGCCCACTGGAAGGCGATTGGCCTTACCTTTGGATCGACGCCACTTACGTCAAGGTGCGGGAGGCCAGGCGTATCGTGTCGGTCGCCGTCATAATCGCCGTGGCGGTAAATACTGATGGTGGTCGGGAAGTCTTGGGCATGCGCGTTGGCCCTTCAGAAGCAGAGCCGTTCAGGACGGATTTCCTGCGAAGCCTGATGCGGCGCGGACTGCGTGGCGTGAAGCTGATCATCACCGACGCCCACGAAGGGCTCAAGGCAGCAGTTTCCAAGGTCTTCAACGCGACCTGGCAGCGCTACCGCGTGCATTTCATGCGCAACGCCATGGCCCATGTCGGCAAGGGCCAGCGCACCATGGTGGCGGCGCTTCTGCGCACGGTCTTCGCCCAAGACAGCCGCGCTGAATGCCACCAGCAGTGGCGCCTGGTTGCTCACCAACTGCGCTAAAAGTACCCGAAAATCGCGACGCTCATGGACGGCTGCGAGGATGAAGTCCTGGCGCACATGGAGTTTCCCAAAGCGCATCGACAGCAATTGCACAGCACGAACCCGCTGGAGCGGCTCAATGCTGAGATCAAACGTCGCACCGATGTCGTGGGCATCTTTCCCAACGACCCTACAATCACGCGGCTGGTAGGGGCGATGCTGCTGGAGAAGAACGACGAGTGCTGCCTGCAACGGCGCTATATGCAGTTGGAGGCATTTGAATCCGTCAGCGATAATCCACAGGCCAAACTGTCGGCCGTGATCAACGAAGCGGCGAATTCAATGGCCAGAGCCATGATGAGTTACACCACTTCCTGGGACCCGATCAAGAATTTGAGCCGAGGGATGTGAGTCGAAATCAGATCGGCCAGTACGAGATGCGTTACGAGATAGTGAATTCCACCATCTATCTGCTGTGCCTGTGGCACTCCCGCGAGGATCGATAGAATTGTGAAAGCAGCGCAACTGACGTTTGCGCTTGGCTAAGACCGATCTAAAAACCTTAGGGAAGGCCTGAAGTATCCACCGATTTTTGATACCTTCTGCTGCCTGACTAAGTCGCTCGAAAAGAGACCTTTCCTATCTTAATTCATGCTGTTTTTCTCTCATCGCTGTACTTCAGGGCGATCAGCCCGCATTACAGGTGCACTTCCCCACGCAATCAACAAGCGTTTTCGCACCATCCACAGGTTCGACAAAGCAAATAAAGTCGTACGCTGTGCGATGTTTTTTCGACAAACCACAAAAGTGTACTTTTGTGTAGCCAAACTGGCTCTTGACTACGGGGAAGGGATGTTAAACCGCGAGTTTCCTTAGTTACTCTCCGTATCAAAGGCGCACGCGAGTGCATTCTCGAGCATAAATAAGCGGTCATTCCCCCACCACATTTCGTCGCCAAAAAAAATCGTAGGTACACCGAAAACTTTACGCTCGATGGCTGCCTCCGTTTGCTCGTCGTATCTACCTACTGCAATGTGGCTGGTGAGAAATTTCTCGAATGCGATGCGATCCCAGGCTAACTTCCCGGATACTAGGGTAACCAGGCTTTCCGAATCTGGAGCCATGCCTTCCCCCCAAACCGCATTGAACACTATATTCACGTAGGCGGCAGTCTCCCCCAGGTCACTTGGGTAATACACTCCAACATTCATCTTTCGACTGTTATAGTTAGCTGGAAACACAAGTGGTATTCCATAAAGCTCGGCCCACCGTTGCAAATCAACCGTCAAATAGTCCAATTTGACTTTAAGGTCGCGATTAGAGGGTCCAACATTGCCAATGGCTATTTTGGCCCGCGCCAAATCAATCGAATGATATCGAATGGAAAAGCTATATTCTTGCGCTAGCTTTGCCAACCGATGGTTAGCTAAGTACGAGAAAGGGCTCAAAAAATCGAAATAGAAATCAATAATCACAATTAAAAACTCCAAATACAATAAAAACCCTGCAATAATAGGGTATTCTCATCACGGGGGGCATCCCCGTTTTCCCGCATCCAATGCTCATAAAGATCAGCACTCGCCTATACTTTGGTTACTGCCAGATCAACTAACCTGTTGATCTGGCGATTCCTATAGCAAGAAATTCTCTATATCTCGCTTATTTCCTGAGAAGGTGAGCTATTTCAACTCCTTACTATATTTAGTGTGCAGCGCAGCCCAAGCCTTGCCTGACTTTTGTGCGCCAGTGATGTAGTCTTCTGGAACAAGGTTGTAGGGTGGACGGCAGGGCCCCGCCGTGAGCCAGCCAGCGGCATCCATGCGTGCTTTTTCAAGTCCGATATTGTATTTCGAGAACTCCGAAAAGTCGCCACGCGGAAACAATGTCGAATCGGCTGCCCGCATATCATCGGAGATGTCTTTGGCTTTGACCCAGTCACCGGTGTTCTTGGCCTGCTCCACTACGTCACGCAACCTGATGGCGGTGGCGGGGCCGCACATAGAGCCGCTTGACCAAAACGCGGTCACCCGCTCGGGATTGATGCGTGCGGCCGCGTAATAGTCGTCTTCGTGTGGAAGGAAACGTATGTTGGGAGCAAGTGTTAGGTCCAAGTCAAGCATTCCGATACCTAGATACTTGGCAGTTACTACCTGCGGAATTTTTGACATTTCCGCCCAGAACGCGCGAGGAAAGTCGAACTTGAAGGCCTCTGGGTTGGCGTAAATCGCAATGGCAGCGTCTGGAACCGCCTCTGCAACGTCACGATAGAATTGGACCGCTGTAGGTAGATCCATTTTCACCCACATAGGAACACCGAGCATGGTGCCGCTTGCCCCAATATCCATAAGCTCACGAGTCTGGCGGATAACTTCACGGGTATTCAATGCCGTGGTTCCACAAAAATAAGGCACGCGACCACGAACGGTTTCGACAATGGTCGAAACATAATTACATTTCTCCTCCCAAGTTAATGTTGCACACTCCCCGAAAGTGCCCATACTCAAAATTCCGTTGACGCCTGCGGCAATCAACTCTTCAACTATGCGGGCAGTCTCCTTTACATCAACTGTATTAGCACTACGCCAGTTCGAAGCATCGGGAGTGGCCGGCGTTGGCATAATAGCCCAGACACCGTGTATCTCATCAGCAGTAATACGCGCTGGCTTAATAGTTTTATTCGACATAGAAATATACTCCTCAATTAGGTGAAAAATCTAGAGTTAACCTATTCAGAATCTGTATCCGATAGCGAGCGACGTCAGCAATGGATCTAGAGTTACCTTAGCTTTTGCCTCTTGGGGCCCCAAGTACCCAGAAGCGTCGGTTTTTAGGAACAATTTTCGGATATCGATGCTAACGAACCAGTTATTAGTTACGTCAATATCAGCACCAACTTGCAGCGCGGGGGGCCATGCGTGGTCTGCATCGAACGATTTGAGATTAGTATCCTCACTCGCCACAATTCGCGTATAATTTACTCCTGCGCCGATGTGAGGGCGAATTGGACCTAAAGAAGGTAGATTAAAGTTCAAAGTCAATACAGCTGGTGCATATTTAATCTTTCCCAACTGCATGCCTGGAAGAGAGCCTGCGCCTGTAACTTTGGTTGTGGGCGGAACACCAAAAATAAAACGTACATTCCACAGGTCGGTGATGTCGTATCCGATGTCAAAGGTGAGCGCGTTGTTATCGCTTGCATCAGCACTTCCTCCTGGCACCCTGTGCCCATCCAAGTAAACTTTGGCGCTTGCATCGAAGGCGACATTAGTCACTCCTACACGGTATGTCCAAGGCGACTCATCGGCCCATGCTGTGCTGAGCGAAGACACTGCTAAACAAGCGAGGAAAAACCTTTTTGTTAACATCGACTTCTTCCATATTATTTATTATTTTTATTTAATAAAGAAACGCAAGGTGTATACCTATTATTCAATATCTCAACTAAGCTTCACATCCAACCCATATCCAGCTGCCTCGACCCCATGTCCGAATATGTCCCCAACGTGATACTCAGATTGGTCGATGGACGTAGCGCCGCGCCAGCCGGGCTCAATAAGCCAGCCGGAAGGTGTTGCACCATAGAACGTCAACGCTTTGTCGTTGGCATGAATGCCAAGTTGCAACGCGATGTCAATCTCGTTTTTCACAAACTGCTGGTGGGTATATCCCAAGTCTTCCATGTGGGTGTACTCGATCATCAAGTGATTGAGTCGCTTAGTAGAGGGCATGGCACCAAATGCAATGGAGTGATCACGTGCGTTACAGTGCATGAACGAAAGCTCCGCAGTCATACCATTGGGCAGTGGAAGACGATATTCGACGTCCCCACGGAAGCCCAGTAGACTATAGAACTTATGTGCCGCTGCAACATCTGTTTGGCGAACAATGCAATGACCCAAGCCTTGTTCACCAGTCAGAAACTTGCCGTGCAGAGGGCGACCGGGATGAAACGGATTGCTCATGTCGATTCGCGGCCCCCAGAATATTTCGGTTGGATTCCCGCCTGGATCTTCTGTTTTCATTAGACCCAGCACCATACGCTCCTGAGCCTCGGCTTTGTCGCAGACGCGGACATTGTAACCGGCATCAATAAGCTTTTGACCCAGAGCTTCAAACTCCGGCTTACCGGAAACACGCCAACCTAGGTACTCCAAGTCGTCCTGTCCATTATTATGGACTATGATGCGATGATGCCAGTAATCCATCCTCAGATAAAAGCGGTCCTTTTCACCTTCATCTAGTACTTGCAGGCCCAACATATTAGTAGCGAATGATTTCCACGCATCAGGGTCTTTGACCGAGATACCCATGTATCCGAGCTCAATAACGCCAGCTTTCTCACTCATAGTTTGAGTCCTTGAAGTTAGTACTGATTAAAAGGGATACTGCTGCTTGATAGGCTCGATAGTTAGCCACTTGAGTTCTGTGAACTCGTCGAGCACCGCACGGCCGTCAAATCGACCGTAGCCGGTATTCTTGGTGCCCCCATAAGGAGCCTGTGCTTCACTCTGGACTGTCGATCCGTTAATGTGGACACAGCCATATTCTATGGACATGCCCACGCGCAATGCGCGGTTAATGTCGTGGCCAAATACGCCTGACGACAGACCATAGGCGCTGTCGTTGGCAATGCGAATAGCTTCTGCTTCGCCTTTGCAACGGATCACCACAGTGATGGGGCCGAAAGTCTCCTCATCGTAGATCCTCATGTCAGAATTGACGTGATCAAGTATCGTGGCTGGCATAACCGCACCTTTGGCCACACCTCCGCAGACAATTTTGGCGCCTTTGTCAATCGCGTCTTTGAGTAAACCATTGATCCGCTCGCCTGAGTTTGACGAGACCATCGGGCCTATAATGCAGTCGCCAGTCACGCATGGGTCGCCCGCGCTCAAATGCTTGGTCTTTTCGGCGAATTTTGCGACAAATTCATCGGCGATCTTTTCATCAACCACTAAACGCTCAGTGGACATACATATCTGACCTTGGAACAGAAAGCTACCGAACACCGCGGCGTTGACTGCGGCTCCAATGTCCGCGTCATCCAGAATAATAAGCGGGGACTTACCGCCTAGCTCTAGCAGACAGCGCTTGAGATGTTGTGCGGCTTTCTGCGCGATAATGCTACCGACGCGGGTGGAGCCAGTGAAGTTGATGCGTCGGATCTCCTTGGCGGCGATTAATGCGTCGGCGATCTCCGGCGAGCGATCAGGCGAAGAGTTGATGTAGTTGAGAGCTCCTGCAGGCAGCCCAGCTTCCTGCACGCACTGAGTAATCAGGGCATGCGTTGCGGGACTAAACTCAGAACCTTTGAGCACCACAGTGTTGCCGCAGACCAGCGGATAAGCTATAGCTCGTGCCGCCAACACGGCCGTGCCGTTCCATGGCACGATGCTCAGGATCGGTCCAACCGGTTGACGTAAAGTCATAGAAAGCGTGTCGGGTTTGTCCGTCGGGATAGTTTCTCCCTGTATTTGTGTAGCTAGCGATGCCGCTTCGCGGAACACATTGGCTGACATCTGGACATTGAAGCCAGCCCAAAGAGCGGAGGCTCCAACCTCCCTGGCCATCACTTCGACAAACTCAGGTGTTTTACTTTCCATAACCTCAGCGACTCTAAGCAGAACACGGCGTCGCTCCGAAGGTCCGACATTCTTCCATGTCTGGAACGCCTCTTGGGCAGCTTGGGCGGCTTTTAACGCATCCGTCACCGTGGCGTTTGCACACTCCGTCATCACCTCACCACTGACTGGGTGCTTTCGATCGAAGGTCTGTTGGTCACTGGAATTGATCCAGACGTTGTTGATAAACAATTTTGTATTCATTCGGTTTGACCAGAAATGTAGTTATAATTTTAAGGTACGCACAAACCTACTTGCGACCGAGCGCCATCCCACCATCAATGCTAATTACTGTACCTGTAATGAATTTTCCGTGATCTCGCGATGCCAACAACAAATAGGGTGCCACTACGTCTTCGGCCTTGGCTGCAAATCCCAGGGGTGTTAGGCCCTTGATCATGTCTTCGATACCGGGCATGTTGTTCATGTGTGTTTTTTCGAAGCCGGCGCTCGCAGGACCGCTTAGAGATGTTACGGTGCCGCCTGGTGCAACGGCGTTGACCCGAATATGAGGGGCTAATTCGTAAGCCAAAGCCTTCATCATTCCCAGGACCGCATGCTTGCTGGCGATGTAGCAAGAACCACCACCACCGACCGCATGGGAAGACACAGAGGCGGTCATCACCACTGATCCGTTAGTTTTTTTTAGTTCTAGCAGGGCCGCTCTTATACCGCTGAAATAGCTCTTGACATTGATGTCGAATACCTCGTCAAAACTGCTCGATATTTTCTCCCAAGGTTCTTCGATGCTGAGCATGTAATCCCAAATACCTGCATTTGCAATGAAGCAGTCGAGATGGCCAAACCTATCGATTGTTTGCTTTATCAGCTTTTCATTTGTTGCGTGGTCCCGTACATCACCCACGACAATCTCGAGTGTGTCCTTGAACTCGTTGAAAAGGCTTGCCTTTTGCTCTTCGTTTCGCACTAGGGCGGATACATAATAACCGGCCGATTTAAAGGATCGAACCAGTTCGAGACCAATTCCTGAGCCAGCACCGGTTATCGAAACGACTTGTTGATTGCTCATACACACAAATGTCCTTTTGAGAATGGTGGGCGCTTGTGGTGTCCACCATTTTTAGAAACGATCATTGGGTCACAGAAAGACCATTAGATTGTGCGTTTGAAGAATGCGCTCAGGATAATCCACCCATCGCCGGACCAGTTTGCGCACGCCATCTTCGCCGCGCTTCCATTTGTCTTCCCGTGTGGCGTAGAAGACATCGACTTGATTGCCGCGTCGTGCTCGTTGAAGAATCAGATTGGAGCGGATGTGAAGTACATCTTCATCCTCATCCATTGCGGCCTGGAGATTGGTGATAAACCGAGTAAAGCGTAACTTTGGGCTGTTTCCCCAGTTTTGCGGATCTAGTTGATGCTCGACTCGAACCATCAGTTGTTGATAGTTCTCATTGAAAATGTTCATGGTGTCATTGAGCCGATAACGGCGTTCGGAAGCTGCGCGCAGTTCGCGTGAGACAACCTGATATTGCACCTCTGAGTCCACACAGTGTTTGAGCCAGGCCCGGTAAGCCTGAATGTCCAACAGATGCGCTTCCCGGGTCAGCACCATGGCGGCTTCTTGTTGCAAAGCAATATCGCGGGAATTGAAGAAACGAAGAAACTCTTCAGCGTCATGGGCGGAGACAAGCTTGTCTTCTTGGATATTGATCATCATAATCCCTCTCGGCTGTTAGCGATCATTAGTCTTTGTCAGCTCGGTATGCCAATTACTAGAAGCATCCTCGAATTCAGCCCAGCTGGAGCTACTGATATGTGCGCCGTAAGCCCGATAGAATCCACGATAACTGGTCTCGCCAATAGCAGATTTTCCTACGACGCCAGGATAGGCCGTGTCACCATATACGTCCCCGCCGAAACCCAAGTTAGAAATAAGATCGCTATCTCGGGATTGATATTTTTTGGCGTTTTGCGATTCCGTTTCCATATTGTCATTGTCATCGCTTTCCCAGAAACCCGCAGGCCCGAACGTTCTCTGAACCGCGTCGGCCAAGCGTCGCTTGAGATCTTCAGGCATGTCTTTTTCGACCATGGCGTAGGTCCATACTTCAGTAGTATTCGCGTCGATGGGGTTCCATACCTTGAAGACACCCGAGCATGTCAGAAAGCTATTGTTCGGGAAAACAGTGCCGTTGAGGTGGCTGCGATAAATCCGCGCGCGAACGTCGCCAATTTCTTTGTTCAACCTTTCCTGTTTAGCACCGCCGAATGCCATTAAGTCCGGGACCAAGTCTGAGCTATGCACACCTGAATATCCGTCCCATAACACACCCATGCCACTGCCATATTTAGAGGTCATTTGCAGGCCTGCGCCTTCAGGGGGCAGCACTGCGTTGCCTGCTAACGAAGAGAAGATTGACTGACCCGAGCGAAGCGAAGACGCATGAGTCCAACCCACGTGGTATGCATCCCCCACAAAGTTTTCTGCGGGTGCTTTCCAGTTGGCCTTGATGATTACCTTTCCTGGGGGACCGATCAGTTCTAAACCACCAGAATGCTTGAAAATGGGCTCTAGGTACCAGGCTGCATCACCTAGGTAGTCCATAAGCGGTGGTGCCTCCTGATCGAAGCAACCATAAATGAAGCCATGGAAGCTCTCTACACGAGCGACTTCTTTCAATCCCATACATTTTTTGTTGAGCGACTCGCCATACAGTTCTTTTTCAAACGGGACGCTCTGTAGCTCACCGTTGGATCCGAAGCCCCAGCCGTGATAGCTGCAAACGAAACCTTTGGCATTACCGGCTTCAGCGTTCACTAGCGTTTTACCACGGTGACGACAAACATTAAGAAATGCACGGATCGAACCGTCGTTCTGCCGGGAGACTATGACTTCATCAATTCCCATTTTTGCGGTTACATAGTCGCCAGGGGAAGGAATCAGACTGTCATGGGTGAGGAAAAGCCAGTTACGCGCAAAAATGGTTTTCAGCTCGTGTTGGAAAAGCTCTTCGTCGCCATGAATCAAGTGTTTTTGAGTCAGCGCAGATTCACTTACCAAGTTTTTATTTTTGTAATTCATGCTTTCACCTAAAAGATGGAATGGGGGTACGCTCTAGGGTCCGGGGTGCCTCCTATTTAAACTCACAGCTCAAATCAAGCATTACTCGCATGTTTTCAATCTTTACAGGATATGTTTTGATATTCTGTGTCAGTGGAGCGCACAGGGCTCTGCCTGTGCATACATCAAACCGACCTTGATGCAAGGGACATTCGATTTCTCTGCCTTCGAGAAAACCGTCACTCATGCGGGCGGCGCCATGTGTGCATAGATTGTCGGTAGCGTAAATTTCGCCCTCCACTTCATACAACGCCAACTCCCTTCCCTCGACTGTCACGCCGAGGACGTCCCCTTGAGGGATATCTGAAAGAGCTACTGCTTCAATCCATCTTTTTGTCATAAAGCTATCTTCAAATTGGGTAAATTATGGATTCAGAGATCATTCCACTGTCGTAAATAATCAGACGCAGCTGTTTTTCTTGTTGAGGGATTCTCGATGCACAGAGATGCAGGGGCGGTGGGGTAATTCAAACCCCACTGGAGTAGAAGGCATCGGCATAAATATGTTCAGACGATATTCCAAGGCCTTTCACGACGCCGCAAAGCGCTTCAACCATCGCTGGTGCGCCGCATAGATAGGCTCTCCACCCAGCCAGCGAAGGAATGTCTTTTTCGATCAAATCAGTAATTAGGCCTGCTCGCTGGTCCTGATTAATTGGGCCAGTTGCGATCACTGTATGGATTTTGAGTTGAGGGTGCATAGCGGCGAGGTCGTACAATCTGTCTACGTCGTAAAGGTCTTGCTGACTGCGCACCCCGAAATATAGGTGGATAGGGTTCGTCATACCAGACTTCAGCGCCCCGCGGACAATCGACAGTACCGGCGCGAGTCCAGTCCCGCCGCCCACACACAGCATTGGCCCGGTATGGGCCTGACGCAGATATGCCGTGCCGAGAGGCCCGCTCAACTTGACGTTTGTACCTTCGCGAAGGTGCTCGAAAATATAGTCTGTAACACGCCCACCCGGCACTTTTCGTATGTGAAACTCCATTTCTTGGTCATCTGGCAGACCTGCCATGGAATAAGGACGCGCATGCTCGGGACTGAACTGCAGCATCGCATACTGTCCGGGTGAGAACTCGAATGGCTTGGCAAGGCGGATGCGGATGCGGCGGATATCGTGAGTGGGTGACTCGATGGCGACAACCATGCCTTTGATGACTCGCGCCGGGTGGGTGACTATGTCGTCAGCTTCTACGATTTCAATTGCGCAATTGCTCGTGAGTACTGACTGGCAGGCGAGCACATAATGTTCGTCGACGAGGTTTGAGTCACCACTTTCCGCCGCTGAACTGATGACGCTGCCATCTGTAATTCGGCAGCGGCATGTACCACAACGTCCAGACATGCAGCTATAGGAAATACCCACACCGTGCTCACGGAGTACTTCCAAAAGGTTAGCACCGGACTCAAATGGCAGGCGGCGGTTGTTCGGTTGTACGAGAAGTTCCATAGCTCTGATTCGTCATTATAGGTTTTGTGTCCACCATCCTCATAGACCAACTCCTATATGTCAATAAAGCATAAATGAATATTAGTATTACCGCTGTGAATAATGGTGCTTGGATCGTTCTCATGAAATGGCATGAGATGGCGCTTTTTTCTGGTGGAACGAGCGCTCTGAAAGGCAGGTAACCAGGTCGCGGTAGGGACGGCAGTTACCTGCCGCCCCCCGCACATACATGGACGCCCCCGGGTTGCCAAGCTTTCAATCTGTGACGGCTCGATGGTATAGATTACACTCATACATCTGGACTTTCGGTGCGGCGTTGCCGCTGTCCCTGATGGAATCCGCTGGCCGAGTTCTCAATAGATCCGTGTGCTCATGGCACGCTGTGCGGGTCAGATTTTCTTGGCCACGGTCTTACCAGTTTTGCCATCAATTCATGCTCACCTGAGCAATCAATAGCGTTGGTCTACTACAGGGGTGAGTTGACGTCTTCAAGCCACTCCGATTACGCGACGACGGTCGTGTAATCGGAGCGGAACTCGCGGTCACAGGCCAACAAGGCCCATATAATTCGGGCGTTTTTATTCGCCAGTGCAACGGCTGTCACATTGGCGTTACGCCGCTTAAGTAGCCGGCCAAGCCAGCTGTCAGAGATATCTTTTCGTTGTGCTGCGTAGATCATCGACCGTGACCCCTGGATCAGTAGCGTCCGTAGATAGGAGTCCCCCCGCTTACTCATCCCCAACAGCACCGTCTTACCCCCAGTGGAGTTCTGCTTCGGCACCAGCCCAAGCCAAGCACTCACCTGTCGGCCATTCTTGAAACTCTTGGCATCGCCAAGAGAGGCTACCATCGCACTGGCCTTGATTGGCCCGATGCCTGGAATCTTGGCCAGCTTGCGGCTGTTTTCGTTCACGCGATGCCAGGCGACAATTTGACTCTCGATCTCACGAACCTGATGATCGAACCCCTTCAACTGTTCCTGTAGACGCGGCACAAGCAGACGAAACAAGCCCGGCAACTCGTTGTGCTCATCCTCAATAAGCTCCGGCACACGCTTGGCGATATGTGCGATGCCCTGTGGGATTGGATTACAAGACCAAATTCGGCCAGCAGCCCACGGATCTGATTAGCCTGCGCTGTCCGAGCCTTCACGAATCCCTGACGAACCCGATGCAGCGACAGCACAGCCTGTTGCTCTATGTCCTTAATCGGCACAAAACGCATGTTTGGCCGACCTACCGCTTCGCAGATAGCCTCAGCATCAGCTACATCGTTTTTGTTCGTTTTCACATATGGCTTTACGAATTGCGGGGCCATCAGCCTCACATCATGACCAAAGCTGCGCAGCTTGCGAGCCCAATGGTGGGCGCTTCCACAGGCCTCCATACCGATCAGGCACTGCGGCATGATTGCAAAAAGGTGGCGACCTGTTCGCGCTTGAGTTGCTTCCTCAGAACGGTCTTGCCATGTTCATTAACACCGTGCACCTGAAATACATTTTTCGCCAGATCGTTACCAACGGTCATAATTTTCATGCCAGATGCTCCTCTTGGTTTGTGGTTTCTGAAGCACTTCTACTATTGCACGTTGAAGCCACTGGTTTGTGGATGGGGGCGTCCATACCAATAGATCCGTACGTGCGGAACTACCACATACGGCTCCTGCCTCGGGTATGTGACGCGAAGTGATCCTCAGGGTAAGGATGTGCATTTCTAGGTCTAGGTATATAGAGGTCTGCAAGGCGTCCGTAGCGTGACCACTGGAGTCTATTACGCTTGCTGCGTCGCTTGAGGGCTTGCCGCCATAGACGGCATACCGCCAACCTAAAACCACCAAGACGTATCAGATTCCCCGGCACCGCGTGGTAATTGAAGTACCCGCTGATCACCCGGGTAAGCCACTGACCTACGACTCGAACTGGCTCATGACGTTGGCGTTTCAGCTCATCCCAAATGGCCAGCAGCGTCGCACGCATCCGCTTCTTGACCGTCAGCCGCAGTATTTGAAACCCACCGCTATCAAACAGGCCATTCGCGAGCGGTTCAGGGTATCTGCTCTTGTTCGGCGGTCATGCTGCTGCCGAACGTACCTAGGCTGACCTGGAGCCGCAAGTGTATATTGATCGTGGTGGGGAGTATTCCTCGCCAACGCCGACCTATCGGTGCTGGCGCATGGCCACGCCGTTCAATCCGCTTGATATCTCCACTGTCTATACCGTAGGTGAAAAAGGCTACCCCCAATTATCCCGCTTACGCAGGTTTGTAACTGCCACCACAACAAGGAGACACACTTATGAAACTGTACTATGCACCTGGTGCCTGTTCGCTGGCCGTACACATCGCGCTACAAGAAACCGGGTTTGACTTTGCGCTCGAAAAAGTGGATCTGGCCACGCATAGGACGGAGTCCAATATCGATTTCAGCACCATCAATCCCAAGGGCTACGTGCCTGCGTTAGTACTCGATGATGGCGAGCTGCTAACCGAAGTGTCGGCGATTTTACTCTACCTGGCAGATCGCGCCGACAAGAGCCTGGCACCTTCGGCCGGCAGCATGGCACGCTACCACCTGTACTCATGGCTCAATTTCATTACATCGGAGTTGCACAAAGCCTTTAGCCCCCTGTTCAATCCCTGCGCGCCTGATGAATGGAAAATACAGATCAAACAGACGCTGACAAAGCGGTGTGAGTATGTCGCGGCACAGCTTGCGGGCAAACAGTTCCTTCTCGGCGACAGTTACACGGTTGCCGATGCCTATCTGTTTACCGTGTTGGGTTGGTCGCGATTGGTGCAGTTCGATCTTGCGTCCTGGCCCACGATCAACGAATACCTGGGGCGCATCGCCGGGCGTCCTGCCATACAGGCGGCCCTCAAAAGAGAGGGCCTGCTCGGCTAAGGCACGATAATCGTTGGGTTGATCCTGAAAATAAGTGTTTCTCCACTTTTTACAGGACGCGGTACGAACCATCCTGTGTAACTTGCGGGTGGCTCGTGGCTGCGTTCCTAGGTCTGGGTATTTGACGGCTTCAGCATCAGCTCCGGCAGCAGTCGTCGAAATAGGTCGCTGGAAAGGATTCCAAGCCCGTCTACTTTCAGGGCCAGCTCAGTTCCAAACCGGGAATCGAACCCGTCCGATACAGATTGGTCAGTGCCGACGCATCAGTAGGCGGAGAAACACTACCGGAGCCTATCCCCTGGACACCAGTGTTTTCCTGCAGTAGTCGCCAGCGATCTTTGTCATCTCATTTAATTGAAAAGCCGTGTTGAACTCTTTAATTCCCCTGCCAAGCTTGATCTAGTGTGCTGTCTCTGAAATAAGTTTCTAACCCTAGGGATGCTCCGATCAACTTGCCGCGCAGCGGTGGCAAGCCGTAATTTGCCAGGCACATAGCGCTATTTTTCTGAAAACGGTCTGATGCAGTGTGAGTCGAGCGCGTTTTTCGCTCGGTTTTCCGTGTTAAGCGCGCAACTCACCCAAACCCATCAGTCGCTTTCGAGCCATCCACAGGTTCGACAGGGCGAACAGCGTGGTCAGTTGGGCCGTGTTTTTCATCAGCCCACGAAAGCGTACTTTCACGTAACCAAACTGGCGCTTGATGACCCGAAACGGATGCTCGACCTTGGCGCGTGTCTGCGCTTTGCAGTACTCGATCTTGCGCTTGGCTTTGTACAACAGGCTGCGTTTGTTCAGCTTGGAATACGTGCTGCGCCGCGCCGCGATTTGCCAGATCACGTTACGATTTTCGTGCTCTTCACGCTTCTCGACACCGGTGTAGCCAGCGTCCTCATAGACCGCGTTTTCTTCCCCGTGGAGCAGTTCGGCGACTTGAGTGACATCGGCCACATTGGCCGCAGTGCCATGGACGTGATGAACCAGTCCAGACTCAACGTCAGCGCCGATGTGGGCCTTCATACCGAAGAAATACTGGTTACCCTTCTTTGTCTGATGCATCTCGGGATCACGCTCGCCGTCTTTGTTCTTGGTCGAGCTTGGGGCATGAATAATAGTGGCATCGACGATGGTGCCCTGGCGCAGCGACAGGCCTTTTTCCTGCAAATAACCGTTGATGACCGCGAGGATTGCAGGAGCCAGTTGATGTTTCTCCAGCAGGTGCCGGAAGTTCATGATCGTGGTGTCTTCCGGTATCGGCGCACTCAACGTCAGGCGTGCAAACTGGCGCATGGGGGTGATTTCGTAGAGCGCTTCTTCCATGGCCGGATCACTCAGGGAGAACCAGTTCTGCAGCAGGTGAATGCGCAGCATGGTTTCCAGCGGATAAGGTTTTCTGCCACCGCCGGCCTTGGGGTAGAACGGTTCGATCGGGCCCAGCAGACCTGTCCAGGGGACGACATGATCCATCTCGGCGAGGAAGCGTTCGCGGCGTGTCTGCTTGCGCTTGCTGGCATATTCGAAATCGGAAAAGCTCATCTGGCTCATGGGAGGCTCGGATCAGGTGGTCAGGCGATTTTCGCATAACCGGGACTTGTTCGGAGATTCCCTAGGTTCGGTTTATCGCTCAACGCTTTGAAGACACGACTGATCGAGTTTGATCGTTTTGCTGCGAGAAATTGTAGGAAGCGAGCCTTGGGTAAACCGGAGGCTTTTGACTGCCTGGGCTTTACACACTTGTAGGACCAACAGAACCGGTGGGTTTCAAATCCTGTGGCTGACGGTCAAGGAGTGGAGGCGTGCGATGCTGCTGGCCATTCGGGATAAGCTAAAACGCCGACGTCATGAGCCAGTTTGAGTCGTGGTCAGTCGCTTAACCGAGTGGTTAGTGGATTCTTCAAGCACCATGCAGTACAGGGAAATCTGACACGTCTCGGTGGTTTTCGGTTGGCGGCAAGCGCCTCAAGCGACGCAGCCAGCGTAACCGGCTCCAGTGGCCAATCTACGGACGCCTTGCCGCCCTCAACATACCTAAACCTAGGAATGGCACAGTCGGTGCGACTGGCGTATTGCTAAGGTCCCCCTGCATGAGTAGCTAGTTGCTTGGCTTCCTCGGTTGCCAACCAATATGCGAGCGGCTGCTCAAGATTACTGATAGCCCCAACGATCACCCCGGATTGTGGCTCAATTCGAAAACAAATCGAACATCAGTTGTCGCAACCAGATGTTGGCTAGGTCCTTGTGGTATTTTGCGTGCCAGAACATGTTAATGGGGATTTCTGGTAGGTCGATGGGGATAGGCAGCACGCTCAAGCCGAAGGGGTCTACACAGCAGTCAGCGAAGCGCTCAGGTACGGTCGCGAGTAGCTCCGTATGCTGGAGGATATGGCCGACGGCGACGAAATGCGGAACCTCTAGGCGGATGTCACGTCGGATGCCGGCCCGCGCCATATGGGAATCTACTTCGCCGTGGCCAGTGCTGGTGGCGATGACTCGTATATGGCCGTAGGCGCAGAAGCGCTCCAAGGTCAGTGGCTCTCTGGTGGCCGGGTGGTTCTTACGGCAAAGGCACACGTAGCGGTTGTGGAGCAGCCGACGCTGTAAGAAGCCGGCCTGTAGGTTGGGTAGCAGGCCTACGGCCAAATCTACTGTACCGTCTTGTAACGACTGTACCAAGCTCACCGAGCTGTCGCGTACAGTGCTGATTATGCAATGGGGGGCCTGATGAGTGAGCGCATCCATCAGCCGGGGCATGAAATATATCTCACCAATGTCGGTCATGGCCAGGGTGAAGGTGCGCTCGCTGGTCAGAGGATCGAAGCGCTCTTCGTGATGTAGTGCTTCGCGCAGACTGTGCATGGCATGGGCGATGGGCTCGGCTAAATGGGCAGCGTAGGGCGTAGGTTCCATGCCTTGGTGGGTACGTACGAATAGTTCGTCCTGCAGTGCGGTGCGCAGGCGCTTCAGGGCGTTGCTTACGGCAGGTTGGGTTAGACCTAGGCTTTGCGCGACGGTAGAGACACGCCTGTCGACGAGCAACTGATTGAATACTACTAGCAGGTTTAAATCCAGGTCATGTAGTTCCATGGAGCCTCGCTATGTTGTCGCTGTCGTTCTGCCTGAACGGCAGCATTATTCTCAATGCGAATATATAGTATAGGATTTAGTGTATTTATCAATAGTTATAGCTTCGCTATTGTTGGAGGCATCCAATAATAAAGTTGACAGGTATTGCATGAACAATAAGAAACCGGCCTTGCGCGTTGGTATAATCGGCGGCGGAATTTCAGGTGTCGCCTTGGCATTGAGCTTGTGCCAGCACTCCCATCTCGAGGTACAGCTATTCGAGGCGGCCCCCGCGTTCGGTGAAGTAGGTGCTGGTGTGTCCTTCGGGCCTAACGCCGTGCGCGCCATTGCCGGTTTGGGTTTGGGTGAGGCCTACCTGCAGGTTGCTGATCGTACCCCACAGCCTTGGGAGGATGTTTGGTTTGAATGGCGGCGCGGGAGCGATGCTAGCTATTTAGGTGCCACCATTGCGCCGGGCGTAGGTCAGTCTTCTGTACACAGGGCGGATTTCCTTGACGCCCTAGTAAGACACCTTCCAGAAGGCATCGCACAATTCAGGAAGCGTGCCACCGAGGTCGAACAGCAGGGTGGTGAACTGCAAGTGCTATTCGCCGACGGCACGGAGTACCGTTGCGATCTCCTAATCGGTGCCGACGGCATTAAGTCAGCGCTTCGTAGTCATGTGCTGGAAGGTCAGGGACTGGCCCATCTAGGACCACGTTTTAGCGGCACCTGTGCATTCCGGGGGATGGTAGATAGCCTGCAACTGCGCGAAGCCTATAGGATCAATGGCATCGCCGAGCACTTGGTGGATGTACCGCAGATGTACTTAGGACTCGATGGCCATATTCTTACCTTCCCTGTAAGAAATGGTAGCAGCATCAACGTGGTAGCCTTCATTTCCGACCGTAGCCAGCCGGAGCCAACTTGGCCCGCCGATGCCCCTTGGGTCCGGGAAGTGAGCCAGCTCGATATGCTTGATGCTTTCTTCGGGTGGGGGGATGCCGCACGTATCCTACTGGAGTGCATCCCGAACCCCACTCTCTGGGCATTGCATGATTTGGCGGAGCTGCCAACCTATGTGCATGGTCGGGTCGTCCTAATCGGTGACGCAGCCCACGCTATGCTTCCGCATCAAGGTGCCGGTGCCGCTCAGGGGCTTGAGGACGCCTATTTTCTCGCTCGTCTGCTGGGCGATCCTCATGCGGATGCAGAAACTCTACCCGAGCTGCTTAAAGCCTACGACGACCTACGCCGCCCTCGTGCCTGTCTCGTGCAGCGAACCTCCTTCGAAACCGGCGAACTATACGAATTGCGCGACCCCATCGTCGGTGCGAACGAGCAACTGCTGGGGGAGACCCTGGCGACCCGCTTTGATTGGCTATGGAACCATGACCTCGACACCGATCTGGCTGAGGCCCGAGTGCGCATGGGGTGGGAGCCGCGTGACCAAATTGCGCAGCGTCAAGGGTAAGTGGGCGTGTAGATTGTGGCTGGGGTTTCGACGGCAAGTATTGAAGCATTTTCTGCGCACGGGTTACGTGATGCGTATGGGTTTGCCTTTGGTGCTAGGTGCAAGATATCACTTTGCTTCAGCCGCTAGGCCGACGCTGATGAGAGCCGTTGGATCTGTAGATAAACTTAGATTCTGATCTAAACACGGGCAGCCACCGCATTGGTACCAGGGCAACGCAGACACCACGGTAACCCATTAGTATTTCCTACACGCTGTGCCGAAGAGCACCGCTAGAGATAACAATGCAAACCAATAACAAGCGCTCGTTCCGTTCCACAATCAGAGCTCGCGCGATGACAATCAATACTTCCCTAGCAATCACCAAGCTGGCTAGGATTTGTCTTTTGGGGTCCTGCAGCGGTGCCCAGTGACGCAGGTGTCGATGGAGGCGGGATGCAAACTGTCTTTGAAATCACTGTGCGGCCTGATGGGGAGAGCTTCGTCTGCCAGCCGCAGCAGTCAGTGCTGCGTGCTATGGAGGCCCAGAACAAGTACTGCTTACCAGTTGGCTGTCGCGGCGGCGGGTGCGGCGTGTGTAAGGTGCGGGTGCTGACCGGTGATTACGAATGCGGACGTATGAGCTGCAAGCACCTATCTATAGAGGCTCGAGAACAAGGTTACGCCTTGGCATGCCGACTGTTTGCCCGTAGTGATTTATGTATCGAACGTTATTCAAACCCCCCAAACGAAGAAATAGTCAACCCACAACAATGAGAAAAGGTGACGCCATGAGTAAAGGGATAATGCGCCCCGGCCACGTGCAGCTAAGGGTACTGGATATGGCCGAGGCCCTAAAACACTACGTCGATTTATTAGGCCTGATCGAGATGGACCGTGACGAGCACGGCCGTGTCTATCTGAAGGCCTGGACAGAAGTTGACAAGTTTTCCGTGGTGCTACGTGAAGCCGATGAGCCTGGTATGGATTTTATGGGTTTCAAGATGGTAGATGAGGATTCTCTCCGGCAACTTGAGCAGGATCTGCTGGCATATGGCTGTGCCATCGAGCATGTACCGGCGGGCGAACTGAACGGCTGCGGTAGGCGCGTGCGCTTCCAGGCCCCCTCTGGACATCACTTCGAGTTGTATGTGGACAAGGAATACACTGGTAAATGGGGTGTGAATGAGATTAATCCCGAGGCCTGGCCGCGCGATCTGAAAGGGATGGCGGCTGTACGCTTCGACCATTGCTTGCTGTATGGCGACGAATTACAAGCCACAAATGATCTGTTTACCGAGGTGTTAGGCTTCTATCTAGCCGAGCAAGTAATCGATGCAGAAGGTAAACGCCTAGCTCAATTTCTCAGTTTGTCGACCAAGGCACATGATGTTGCTTTTATTCAGCATGCGGAGAAGGGCAAGCTCCATCATGCCTCATTCCTCCTTGAGAGTTGGGAGGATGTGTTGCGCGCCGCCGACCTGATCAGCATGACCGACACCTCAATAGACATCGGTCCGACCCGTCATGGTCTAACCCACGGTAAGACTATTTACTTTTTCGATCCCTCTGGCAACCGCAACGAGGTGTTTTGCGGCGGTGATTACAGTTACCCGGATCACAAGCCTGTGACCTGGATGGCTAAGGACCTGGGAAAGGCGATCTTCTATCATGACCGGGTGCTCAATGAACGATTCATGACTGTCTTGACCTGAAGGCCCGAGTCGATATATTCCAGAGGTAGCGCAAATGAAAGAGATTAAGCATTACATCAACGGTGAGTTCATCGGCTCGGCCAGCGGCCGCACTTTCGAAGATATCAACCCAATCAACGGCCAAGTGATCGCCAGTGTCCACGAGGCCGGCCGCGCAGAGGTCGACGCCGCGGTCAAGGCTGGCCGTGCCGCGCTCAAGGGGCCATGGGGCAAGATGACGGTAGTGGAGCGCGCTGAGATTCTGCATCGAGTGGCCGATGGCATCACGGCGCGCTTCGACGAGTTCCTCGAGGCCGAATGCCTGGACACCGGCAAGCCTAAATCCCTAGCCAGGCACATCGACATTCCGCGCGGGGCGGCCAACTTCAAGGTGTTCGCCGACCTGCTTAAGAATGTAGCCAATGAAGCCTTTGAGATGGCTACCCCGGACGGTGCTGGTGCGCTCAACTACGGCGTGCGCAGGCCCAAGGGGGTGATCGGGGTGATCAGCCCGTGGAACCTGCCGCTGCTGCTGATGACCTGGAAAGTCGGCCCGGCGCTGGCCTGCGGCAACTGCGTGGTGGTCAAGCCATCCGAGGAAACCCCGCTAACCGCCACCCTGCTCGGCGAGGTGATGCAGGCCGCCGGCGTGCCAGCAGGCGTGTACAACGTTGTACACGGTTTCGGCGGCGATTCGGCAGGGGCCTTCCTCACCGCCCACCCGGACGTCGACGCCATCACCTTCACTGGCGAGACCGGCACTGGCGAAACCATTATGCGCGCCGCCGCCAAGGGCGTGCGCCAGGTGTCGCTGGAACTGGGCGGCAAGAACGCTGGTATCGTCTTCGCCGACTGCGATATGGACAAGGCCATTGAGGGCACCCTGCGCTCAGTCTTCGCCAATTGTGGCCAAGTTTGCCTCGGCACCGAGCGGGTATATGTCGAGCGGCCGATCTTCAACGAGTTCGTCTCCCGCCTCAAGGCTGGTGCCGAGAGCCTGGTGATCGGTCCGCCGGACGACACGAGCAGCAACTTCGGTCCGCTAGTCAGTCTCAAACACCGTGAAAAAGTCCTCAACTACTACCAGCAGGCGCTCGACGACGGCGCCAGCGTCATCACCGGCGGCGGCGTGCCGGACATGCCGGCGCACCTGGCTGGCGGCGCCTGGGTGCAACCGACCATCTGGACCGGGCTGGCCGACGATTCGGCGGTGGTCACCGAGGAAATCTTCGGCCCCTGCTGCCATATCCGTCCGTTCGACAGCGAAGAGGAGGCAGTCAAACTGGCCAACAGCCTGCCCTATGGCTTGGCATCGGCGATCTGGACCGAAAATAGCTCGCGCGCCCACCGCGTCGCCGGGCAGATCGAGGCCGGCATCGTCTGGGTCAACAGCTGGTTCCTACGCGACCTGCGCACCGCTTTCGGCGGCAGCAAGCAGTCGGGCATCGGCCGTGAAGGGGGGGTGCACTCGCTGGAGTTCTACACCGAGCTAAAAAACATCTGCGTGAAACTCTGAGGTGCCTATGACTGCATCCTTGAAGGCCCCCCCGCAGGTTACGGAACCTAGCCCCGAACTGGGTCGCCAGATCCTCGCTGCGGGCTGGCGCACTAACCTGCATGACCAGGGTGAAGGTTTCCCGGTGCTGCTGATTCACGGCTCCGGCCCCGGCGTCACTGCCTGGGCCAACTGGCGTGGGATAATTCCGCAGCTGGCCCAGAACCGCCGGGTGCTCGCCCCAGATATGCTCGGTTTTGGTTTCAGTGAACGCCCGGCTGATGCCTTCTACAACCAGGCGCGCTGGGTCGAGCATGCCATCGGCGTGCTCGACGCGCTCGGCATCGCCCAGGCCGACATCGTCGGCAATTCGTTTGGTGGCGGCCTGGCGCTGGCCCTGGCCATCCGTCACCCCGAGCGGGTGCGTCGGCTGGTGCTGATGGGTAGCGTCGGCGTGACCTTCCCCATCACAGAGGGGCTGGATGCAGTCTGGGGTTACAACCCTTCATTTGAAGAGATGCGCCGCCTGCTTGATGTATTCGCCTATGACCGCAATCTAGTCAATGACGAGCTGGCAGAGCTGCGCTACCAGGCGAGCATCCGTCCAGGCTTCCAAGAGTCGTTCGCCGCGATGTTCCCGGCGCCGCGCCAGCGCTGGGTCGACGGCCTGGCCAGCGACCCGAAACAGATCAGCACCCTGCCCCACGAGGCGCTGGTAATCCATGGCCGCGAGGATCGAGTGATCCCCCTGTCCGCCTCGCTGGCCTTGTCCGAGCTGATCCCCAACGCCCAGTTGCACGTCTACGGCCACTGCGGCCACTGGACCCAGATCGAGCACGCCGGCCGTTTCGCCCGCTTGGTCGAGGATTTCCTCGCCGAGGCCGCCCCCCTTTCCTGAGAGAGAACTATGGACCAGATATTAATCAACGAGCTCGGCGACGAGCTGTACCAGGCGATGGTCAACCGCGAGGCGATCGCGCCGCTGACCGAGCGCGGTCTCGCCATCAGCATCGATGACGCCTACCACATCTCCCTGCGCATGCTCGAACGCCGGCTGGCCGCCGGCGAGAAGATTATCGGCAAGAAGATCGGCGTCACCAGCAAGGCGGTGCAGAACATGCTCAACGTGCACCAGCCCGACTTCGGTTACCTGACCGACGCCATGGTGTTCAACAGCGGCGAAGCCATGCCGATCAGCCAGAGGCTGATGCAGCCCAAGGCCGAGGGCGAGATCGCCTTCATCCTGAAAAAAGATCTGCTCGGCCCCGGCGTAACCAACGCCGACGTGCTGGCCGCCACCGAATGCGTGATGCCCTGCTTCGAGATCGTCGATTCGCGCATCCGCGACTGGAAAATCAAGATCGAGGACACAGTGGCGGACAACGCCTCCTGCGGGCTGTTCGTGCTCGGCGACACGGCGGTGTCGCCACGCCAGGTCGACCTAGTCACCTGCGGCATGCTGGTGGAGAAGAACGGCCAGTTGCTCAGCACCGGTGCCGGCGCCGCGGCCCTGGGTTCGCCGGTCAACTGCGTGGCCTGGCTGGCCAACACCCTGGGCCGCTTCGGCATCCCGCTGAAGGCTGGCGAAGTGATCCTCTCCGGCTCGCTGGTACCCCTGGAGCCGGTCAAAGCCGGCGACTTCATGCGCGTCGAGATCGGCGGCATCGGCAGCGCCTCCGTGCGCTTCACCTGATCGAACAGAGGACAACCCCCATGAGCAAGAAACTCAAGGCGGCCATTATCGGCCCCGGCAATATCGGTACCGATCTGGTGATGAAGATGCTCCGTTCCGAGTGGATCGAGCCGGTGTGGATGGTCGGCATCGACCCCAACTCCGATGGCCTCAAGCGCGCCCGCGAATTCGGCATGAAGACCACAGCCGAAGGCGTCGACGGCCTGCTGCCACATGTGCT
Organism: Pseudomonas sp. 7-41; assembly: GCF_021233075.1. Taxonomy (NCBI): domain Bacteria; kingdom Pseudomonadati; phylum Pseudomonadota; class Gammaproteobacteria; order Pseudomonadales; family Pseudomonadaceae; genus Pseudomonas; species Pseudomonas sp. 7-41. Next base: position 58,712 of record NZ_CP089552.1, read on the forward strand.
GGACGACGACATCCGCATCGCTTTCGACGCCACCTCGGCCTATGTGCATGCCGAGAATAGCCGCAAGCTCAACGCGCTTGGCGTGCTGATGGTCGACCTAACCCCAGCGGCCATCGGCCCTTACTGCGTGCCGCCGGTCAACCTCAAGCAGCACGTCGGCCGCCTGGAAATGAACGTCAACATGGTCACCTGCGGCGGCCAGGCAACCATCCCTATGGTCGCCGCGGTCTCCCGCGTGCAGCCTGTGGCCTACGCCGAGATCGTCGCCACCGTGTCCTCGCGCTCTGTCGGCCCTGGCACGCGCAAGAACATCGACGAGTTCACCCGCACCACCGCCGGAGCCATTGAGCAGGTCGGCGGCGCCAGGGAGGGCAAGGCGATCATCGTCATCAACCCGGCCGAGCCGCCGCTGATGATGCGCGACACCATCCACTGCTTGACCGACAGCGAGCCGGACCAGGCCGCGATCACCGTCTCGGTCCACGCGATGATCGCCGAGGTGCAGAAATACGTGCCCGGCTACCGACTGAAGAACGGCCCGGTGTTCGACGGCAACCGCGTGTCGATCTTCATGGAAGTCGAAGGCCTGGGCGACTACCTGCCCAAGTACGCCGGCAACCTCGACATCATGACCGCCGCCGCGCTGCGCACCGGCGAGATGTTCGCCGAGGAAATCGCCGCCGGCACCATTCAACTGCCGCGTCGCGACATCGCGTTCGCGTGAGAGGAGTAGCACCATGAATTTGCACGGCAAGAGCGTCATTCTGCACGACATGAGCATGCGCGACGGCATGCACGCCAAGCGCCATCAGATCAGCCTGCAACAGATGGTCGCGGTGGCCAAGGGCCTCGATGCGGCAGGTATGCCGCTGATCGAGATCACTCACGGCGACGGCCTTGGCGGTCGTTCGATCAACTACGGCTTCCCGGCGCACAGCGACGAGGAGTACCTGCGAGCCGTGATCCCGCAGCTCAAACAGGCCAAGGTGTCCGCCCTGCTGCTGCCCGGCATTGGCACCGTCGAGCACCTGCGCATGGCCCTGGACTGCGGCGTCTCGACCATCCGGGTGGCCACCCACTGCACCGAGGCGGATGTTTCGGAGCAGCATATTGGCATGGCACGCAAGCTCGGCGTCGACACCGTCGGCTTCTTGATGATGGCGCACATGATCAGCGCTGAGAAAGTCCTTGAACAGGCCAAGCTGATGGAAAGCTATGGCGCCAATTGCATCTATTGCACCGACTCGGCCGGCTACATGCTGCCCGATGAGGTCAGCGAGAAGATTGGCCTCCTGCGTGCCGAGCTGAATCCGGCCACAGAGGTCGGTTTCCACGGACACCACAACATGGGCATGGCCATTGCCAACTCCCTGGCTGCCATCGAGGCAGGTGCAGTGCGCATCGATGGCTCAGTCGCCGGCCTCGGCGCCGGTGCCGGCAACACCCCGCTGGAAGTGTTCGTCGCGGTGTGCAAGCGCATGGGTGTGGAGACCGGTATCGACTTGTACAAGATCATGGACGTCGCCGAGGACCTGGTGGTGCCGATGATGGATCAGCCGATCCGCGTCGACCGCGACGCCCTAACCCTGGGCTACGCCGGGGTGTACAGCTCGTTCCTGCTGTTCGCCCAACGCGCCGAGAAGAAATATGGCGTCTCGGCCCGCGACATCCTAGTCGAACTGGGCCGACGCGGCACCGTCGGTGGCCAGGAAGACATGATCGAAGACCTGGCCCTGGACATGGCGCGGGCTCGTCAGCAGCAGAAGGTGAGCGCATGAACCGTACTCTGATCCGCGAACAGGTGCTGGCCCTGGCCGAGCACATCGAAAATGCCGAGCTGAATGTCCACGATATCGGCAAGGTGACCAACGATTTTCCTGATATGACCTTCGCCGACGCCTACGACGTGCAGTGGGAAATCCGTCGGCGCAAGGAGGCCCGCGGCAACAAGATCGTAGGCCTGAAGATGGGGCTGACCTCCTGGGCGAAGATGGCGCAGATGGGAGTGGAAACGCCGATCTATGGCTTCCTCGCCGATTACTTCAGCGTGCCGGACGGCGGCGTAATCGATTGCGCCCAACTGATCCATCCGAAGATCGAGGCGGAAATCTCGGTGGTGACCAAAACGCCTCTGCACGGCCCGGGCTGCCACCTCGGCGATGTGATCGCGGCGATCGACTACGTGATCCCCACCGTCGAGGTGATCGACTCGCGCTATGAGAACTTCAAGTTCGACCTAATCAGCGTGGTCGCCGACAACGCTTCCTCGACCCGCTTCATCACCGGTGGCCGGATGGCCAGCCTGGAGGAGGTCGACCTGCGCACCCTCGGCGTGGTCATGGAGAAAAACGGCGAAGTGGTCGAACTCGGTGCCGGCGCCGCAGTGCTCGGCCATCCGCTGTCCAGCGTGGCGATGCTGGCCAACCTGCTGGCCGAGCGCGGCGAACACATCCCGGCCGGTACCTTCATCATGACCGGCGGCATCACCGCCGCCGTGCCGGTTGCGCCGGGCGACAACATAACCGTGCGTTACCAGGGCCTCGGCTCGGTGTCCGCACGCTTTATCTGACCCCCCGCGGCCGGTCTGCACGGACGGCCGCCCCCTTTTTTCGGAGGACGAGGTATGCCCATCGCTCAGTTGTACATCCTAGAAGGTCGCAGCAACGAACAGAAGGAAACCCTGATCCGCGAAGTCAGCGACGCTATGTCGCGCTCGCTGGACGCACCGATCGAACGAGTACGGGTCATCATCACCGAGATGCCGAGTAACCACTTCGGCATCGCGGGCAAAAGCGCCAAGGCTCTCGGTCGATGATCCCACCTGATCCTGCACAATCCTGGGTGCCCGACACGTGAAAACCATGACCGAACGCTCGCTGCACTGGGAAGTAGCCTCTGCCGTCGCACGCGCCGCCGTGGCCCATGCCGACGAGCTTGGCGTGCGCATTCACGTCAGCGTGGTGGACCGCGCCGGCCTGCCGCTGGCCTATCTGCGCATGAACGGCGCCTTCCTGCATTCTCAAGGTATCGCCGAGGACAAGGCCTATACTGCTGTCAGCTTCGGCTTTCCCACTCGCGACTGGCTCGAAGTGCTGGGTGATAACCCGCGCCTGTGCATCGGCCTGCCAAAACGCGAGCGGCTGGTGGTGTTCGGCGGAGGCCTGCCTATCCTTCTGGACGGCGAATGCATTGGTGGTATTGGCGTCTCCGGAGCCAGTGAGGAACAGGACGAAGCCTGTGCTGAAGCGGGTCTGTGGGTGCTCCGTGAATCTGCTCATGCACAAAACGACTGAACTTGCCATGTTTCTGCAGGGGATGCCGCTACGGCCTTCATCAAGCCGCGCTGGAAGCCGCTGGTGATCACCTCTGAACGCCTCAGCCTGCGTTTCTACGAAATCTGCGCCCTGTCCGACAGTACATGGAAGAGTGCATACAGCTGCTGGACAAGCAGATGGCCACCGTCACCTGGTTGGTCAAGGTCAACGGGCTGCGCGATGCCATCCTCACAGAGTCCGGGTTGAAGATCACCCCGCGGGATTCTGCGGTACCCGTTACCGAGCAGCGCTGAGCAACCAGACCAGCCAGTTGCTGCCGCCAGCGACAATGCGCAGGCTACGGTCAATGGTTCCAATGTTTGCTTTCATGGCGATCTCCCGATTAATGGTTGCGCCGGGTTTCCAGCGCGGTAAACAACAACATACCGGACTGCATGGCCAACATGAATACGATCGCTTGCAAGCGTCCTGTCAGCAGAATTGCCACTGCAGGGCCAGGACAGATGCCCGCTGCTACCGCCAATCAAGCGCGGGTCTAACTTATGTTTGATCGGTAACTGAATTGGTCTTCCCAGCAGCGAGCTAGATTGTTGTCGCGGCTTGGTTATTGGGCCAACGCCAAGGAAGGGTCTCAAGCACCAGTTAAATCCAGGAAAGCGAGTACTTTACTGAGGTTGGCCATACCTGCCAGAACCAGACCTAAGCAGACCAGCAGACCAGCAATGAATGCACTCAGTTTGATCATGTCACCCCCTTTAGAAGATGACGCAAGAAAACACTGTGGCGGACACGAACGTGAAACACACAGTTGCAACCATTGATCGCGGCGAAAGGTGCGATATGCCGCGCACCCCATGGCCACTGGTGCAACCTGAACCGTATCGTGTACCGGCGCCCACCAACATACCGGCGACGATCAACCCGAACCAACCACTTTGGAACTCAATCTGCGGCAGCGCGGCGAACAAGCCCCATAGAAGCGGCGCGATAAGCAGGCCCAGGAGAAAACGTACTTCTCACTCGCCCCACGCTCCCACGCTGTAAAAGACTACCGATCAGACCGCGGATGCCTGCGACACGTCCGTTGGCGACGAGAAATAGGCTTGGACGCCAGACCGATCAATACGCCGCCTGTAAGGGGTGACCAGGGCGCTGACGATAAAGCCGCTGATCACGCCTTGGTAGTAGGAGCTCAGCGGCCGCAGACCGGAAGCTTGGAGGCCACCAGCTTTTCGCTGGTGTCGGAACCCGACAGCGCCGAGCTGCTGCCGTATGTGAGCGAGTCGAAGTTAATCTCCGACGGCGACATGGCGAAAATCGGGCAGATGATCGAGGTCAGGAACGTCATCCACTTGGAGAAGTACATCTCATTGTATTCGACAACGAAGCGCTCGAAGGAGGCCATTGAGTCCTCATTCTTCGACAACAAGACCGGCAACGACCAAGCGGTGTTCACGCCCTTTACGGAGTTGTCTCACTAGCGCTTGAAAGCGTAGATGTCCTGGGCTGTGTAGTTATCGGACATGTGAAGCATCCCCTTCGGGATAGCGTTAGAAAAGCCTCCAGCACGACATGTCTGTGTTGAAGACGTGGATTTCACCTTGGGCATCAAACTTCGGGAAGGACTTTTCCGGGGTTCATCAGTCCTAAGGGATCCAGCGCTTGCTTGATCAAACGCATTACTCCAACGGCTGCACCATGTTCCAGCGCCATGTACTTTATTTTCCCCAAACCAATTCCATGCTCACCAGTGCATGTGCCGTCCAGCGCAAGAGCGCGCTCGACCACACGCTCATTGAGTGCCTCGGCCTCAGCCATTTCTGCTTCGTTATCCGGATCGACCACCAGTCCCAAGTGGAAATTGCCATCGCCCACATGGCCGACTACGCCTACGAAAAATGAGACCTTGGCGACATCTTCAGCTGTTTCGGCGATGCATTGGGTCAACGCCGAAATCGGCACGCACACATCGGTACTCCAGATCCGCGCATTCGGACGCATGGACTGCATCGCATAGTGAACATTGTGTCTGACACGCCATAGCTCACTGCGGGCATCAGCATCGGCTGCAGTCTGGAAACCCAGTGCGCCGTTGCTCTCAACAATTTCCTGCGTCAGTTCCACCTGCTCCGCAACGCTGGCCGGGGATCCGGCGAACTCGAAAAAAAGTGTCGGTGTTTCTGTCAGCCCCATCTGGGAAAATCGGTTTACAGCCTGCACCGTGCGCGCATCCAGCAACTCAACGCGTGAGACCGGGATCCCATATTGAATAATTGAAACCACCGAACTCACCGCCGCGGCAATTGTCGGGAAAGTGCACACCGCCGCGCATGTGGTTTCAGGAATGCCGTAAAGGCGCAGCGTGACTTCAGTGATGATGCCCAGAGTACCTTCCGAGCCAACCAATAATCGCGTGAGGTCGTAACCAGCAGCAGACTTGCGTGCACGGCCGCCGGTCTTGATCACCTGGCCATCGGCCATTACTACCGTGAGATTCAATACGTTTTCGCGCATCGTTCCGTAGCGCACTGCATTAGTGCCTGACGCCCGGGTCGCCGCCATGCCGCCTAAAGTGCTTTCTCCCCCCGGATCGACTGGAAAGAACAACCCTGTGGTGCGCAGTTCGGCATTTAACTGCGTGCGAGTGACGCCTGCTTCGACAGTCACGTCCAGATCGTCCGGACGAACGTCGATGATTCTCTGCATGCGGCTCAGGTCAATACAGACGCCCCCCATTGCGGCGCCCACATGGCCTTCCAGCGACGTGCCAGCACCAAAGGCGATGATCGGAACCCGCTGTGCGGCGCAGAGTTTAACGATAGTCGAAACCTCGGACGTTGACTCGGCATAACACACTGCGCCCGGCGGGAGTGCCTGATGATATGACTCTCCGCGCCCGTGTTGCTCGCATTCGGCACGGCTGGTACTCAATCGCCCACCGATCAGCTCGCGCAAAGCATCGAGCAGAGTGGGCGTGGGAGATATTTGTGGCGCATTGTGAGTGCCCATTGGATGGTCCATTTATTGTTGATTTAATAATCCAAGGTACAACAACTGGCATACAAGTTTAAAGCCGCCGTTCCGTTATCATTGTGAACCGCCCCGGCTATCGCGGAGGCTCCACCTTTTTAGAAACTGGGGCCACTATGCCAAAGCCACCGAAGTTTTCCCCTGATGTCCGCGAGCGCGCCGTACGCGGCGTTTTGCAAGGTAGTTGTCGCGTCAGCTGTGTTTTTATGCGGCTATTTTCAGTGTCGGTAAGTCCCTTTCCGGATTGAGTGTGACAGCACCGATGGGCTGCCAATTGCGTGTCGCACCCGACCAGCGGTGTGGATGCTGATTGCGGGCTTGCTGATACAGCGCATGACGCTTGGCTAAGATCTCTTGATCCTCGCCTCGATGACGCTGTGCCGGGGTCACGAAGCGGATGCGGCTGTGGCGGTGTTGGTGGTTGTACCAGCGGATAAAATCGCGCACCCAGCTGCGTGCCGCGTCCAAATCTGCAAAACCACCAGGAGGCCATTGCGGGCAATATTTCAGGGTTCTAAACAGCGATTCTGAGTAGGGATTATCGTTACTCACCCGTGGTCGTCCGCGTGACGGGGTGATGCCGAGTTCGTACAGTTTGCTCAGCAACGTCACCGATTTCATCGGTGCACCGTTGTCCGAGTGCAGCACTAAGGGCCGTCCGGCGCAGCGTTCGGTGAGCACGGTGCGCTGCATCAGTTCGGCCGCCAGCTCGCCACTTTCTTGCTCGTAAACTTCCCAGCCCACGGCCTTTCGGCTGTAGATGTCCTCGATCAAATACAGATAGTAGTACTTCCCACGCACTGGCGATGGCAAGTAGGTGATGTCCCAAGACCAGACCTTATTGGCTGTGGTTGCGCTGTGAGTTGTCGGCGCAGCATGCTTGTGCGGTGCATGGCTGCGGCCACGTCGGTGCTGCTGATCAGCTTCCTTCAGGACGCGGTAAAAGGTTGCCTCTGAGGCCAGATAACGGCCTTGATCGGCCAGTATCGGGACGATCTGGCTGGGCGGCAGGCTGACGAATGGCGGACTGTTGCAGACCTCTAAAATAGCGCAACGCTCCTGTTCACTCAGGGCATTAAGTGGTCGCGGACGTGACGTGGTGGTGCGCACGTCGGCCTGCATCACAGGCGTCAGCGCCCAGCGTTGCAGGCTGCGCAGCGACAGCCCGATCTCCGCGCTGGCAATAGTTTTGCGTGCACCAGAAGCAACGGCTTGGTTAAAACGTTCAACGAGTTGTTGCCGTTCTGGCAGCGAGGTCAGACGTCCTCGCTGTCGTTTCCCCAGAAGGCATTCATCTTTTTCGCAGCACCAGAATCGCGGTGGTTTCTGCGAGCGCCTTGTCCTTGCGCCGCAGTTCACGCTCCAACTCGGCGATGCGTTTTTTGTCGGCGCGCGCCTGTTCTCGCTCGGCCTGGCGCTGTGCCTGGGCTGTTAGCTGGCCACTGATGCAGGCCTGTCGCCAAGCGCCGATTTGCTCGGGGTACAAACCCTTGCTGCGACAGTATTCGCTAAGCTCGATCTCGCTCAACGTGGCCGTGTGCAACACCGCTGCGAACTTGGCATCAGCCGACCAGTTATCGGCACTGCTTTTATCTCCGGGCACCACTGCGCCTCCTGCTTTGAGCTTGGTTCGCCAAGCATACAGGGTGGCTTGAGAGATGCCTTCTTGACGCGACAACTCGGCCACGGACATGTTTTGAGGCGGCAGCAATTTGTTGATAAGGGCCACTTTACGCTCAGGTGAATAGCTCGACATTACAGCTCTCTTTGGCGCCCCCGATCTATCGTTTTGATAAATCAGCTCAGGCGACAACTAGCCTGACACCGGGGGGAAATCTGTGATAGCGCACTGACAAATTCATCAATTTTACCTGCCGGATCACATATATCACTTGACGTGCTTTGTGAAATACTTAAAGCCTCGACTGCTGAATTAAAAAAATCACCTTGTACGTGTTTTATCGATTCAATCAAGGCACACACCCCAGCAGCCATCGCCATGATTGATGACTGCATTTTACCCACTTCATCATTGCTCGGTATAGTGCGGTATGTAAGATCACCTTTTGACATACCATCCATAACATGAACTATCTCATCTATTGAATTGCGAGTCTTTTTCATAAGAAGCAAAATAACAAAAAAGAAGATACAATTAATTGCCACAACAAGAAAATACGCATAGCTTTTAACACGCTTGGAAATATCCGCAACTCCCATCCCAAAGCGATCAGAGTTAGTGTACGACCAACTTACAAGCCGTTTCATTTCCTCGACGCGCTCAGAGTTTAATCCATCTTTAGAAATGCTACTTGCATACCTCACAAGCTGCCCAAGCTTTATTTCTGAAGCATCAGATAGCTCAAGAATCAATCCCTTCCCAATAATCTTAAAAGAGCTTTATCGCCATCCCACAAACTGTTTACAGACGTAGTTTGTCTACGCGCCCTCTGCACCTGCTCTACTATAAAATTTAAATTTACATTTACATTTACATTTACATTTACATTTACATTTACATTTACATTTACATTTATATTTATATCTATTTCTTTTTTCTGCAGTTCATAGTGTACCTTGCTCAAGGCAAAAACATGTTCCCTTTCATAATAAGAAAACTCTGTCAACTTGTGCATTAAGCGCATTCCGAACAGCGCAACAAAAAAAGAAAATCCTGCCATAATAAGATTCAAAAAAAAATCGACAGCGCAGCGAACAGTTGATATTCATACCACCCCTTAACACCATGAATGGAATATTATATCTCAACCAATATTGAAATATATTTATTCTTAGGCAAGATATAAAACAGCACTCTTTCTACAATCTAGAAGAGCGCTGTTAAACGAGCAAAATTATAATACCTCAGAACTTATATGATGCTCCAAGACTCAGAATGAAAGGATCAATCTCAATCTTGGTAGAAACAGGTGCAGCCCCAAGTGTACCAGAAACATCTGTTTTGAAAGGAATATAGCGCACATCTGAATTTAACATCCATGAGTTACCAAAATCATATCTAAGGCCGACCTGAACAGCAGGCGCCCATTTATCTTTGATATCAAATGAAGTCAAGGCACCATCAGTTTTGTCGAAGAAAAACACTCGACCGACACCTAGTCCGACATATGGATAAAGTCGCTCAAAATTATCAAAATGATACTGAAGTGACAAAATTGCAGGGCCATAATCAACTTCACTGACTCTTCCCAGCGCAGAGATGGATTTTTCACCTTGAAACTTAGCTTTAGCTGGAATCCCGACGAAAAAATCCAAAGCTACATTGTTACTAATAAAATAGGAAATATCAAAAGAAACTGTTGTATCATTACCGATGCTTACAGCAGCATTGGGTACAGTAGCCCCACCTACATTTAGGGAGCCTAGCGTCTCGTCTACATAAACTTTAGACATATTAAAGCTAGCAACCCAGTCGCCCTGATTGTAGCCAGCAGTTTCAGTCGAATAGATTTCACCTGACCACGCACTGGCCCCACCCAACACAAAACTAGTTGCTAATATCGACATAGCGAGTTTTTTTAAAATAGGCGGATTCATTATACTTCTCCATTTTTTGTTATATAAGTGAATTCATAAACAAGTTACTACCTTTCACAGAGGCTGATTTTCGAAAAAAATTAGCCAAAGTCCGTACCAAAAGCGTTACTCAAGTGCCGAAGAATCATTACACGAAAGAATATCAGCATATTTCTCACGCAAACGATTCTTCAGAATCTTACCAGCCCCATTGCGCGGCAGTTCATCAATAAATATAGCGGCGTCTGGAATTTGCCACTTAGCCACCTTACCTTCGAAATAACTAAGCAATTCATCATCCGTTAGCACTGAATTAGGGGCTCTGACTGCAACAAGAAGAGGCCGCTCATCCCATTTTTTGTGCTTTACTGCTATGACTGCAGCATCAACTATCGCGGGATGCGCAATCGCAACACCTTCTAGCTCTACCGTACTAATCCATTCACCACCAGACTTTATAATATCCTTTGCGCGATCACAAATTGTCATAAAGCCATCCTGATCAATAGTGGCCACATCCCCAGTTGAAAACCATCCATTCGAGAGTGTTGTACCAATAGTGCTACGAAAATAATCTTTAATAACCCAATGCCCTCGAACCATAAGATTGCCTTTGGTAACACCATCTTCAGATAGTGTGACACCCTCATCATCAACTATCTTTAGTTCGACACCATAAGGTGGGCGCCCCTGGCTTTGGCGCAGTGCAAGTTTTTCATCCCATGGCAAATTCACTTGATGCCCGAGTGGCGTGTTTGCCGTACCAAATGGCGAAAGCTCAGTCATACCCCAAGCATGAATAACTTCGACACCATATAGATCGTTAAATTCTTTAATCATAGAAGGAGGGCAGGCCGAGCCTCCTACAACAGTTCGCGTAAGGCTTTCTGCTTTCGAACCACTTTCCGCTAGAGAGGCTAACAACCCCTGCCAAATAACTGGCACTCCAAGAGCAATACTGACACGTTCCTGATCAATTAGCTTCGCTAAGCTAGCGCCATCAAGTGCCGGGCCAGGAAGAACTAATTTTGCACCAACCATTGCAGCGGAGTATGGAATCCCCCACGCATTTACATGAAACATCGGAACAACTGGCAAAATTGTATCTCGCGCAGACAAATTGAGCGTATCAGGCATTGCAGTCGTCATTGAATGTAAAACTGTCGAGCGGTGTGAATAAAGTACCCCCTTAGGATTACCCGTAGTACCCGAAGTATAGCAGAGACTAGAAGCCTCTTTTTCATCTACATCGGGCCACACATAGTCATCATCACCTTGTCCAATCAAATCTTCGTAGGCAAGTAATCCTGGAATCTTGGCGGATGCCTTTAAATTTGCACATCCCATCAAGACAAAGGCTTTGGCTGTTGTTAATAGCCCATCTAACCCAGCAATTATCGGCAAGAATGTCTCGTCGAAAAATATTACCTTATCCTCCGCATGATTTATCACATAGGCAATCTGCTCTATGAAAAGCCTAGGATTTATCGTATGACATACCATCCCTGCACCTGAGACACCGAAGTAAATCTCAAGATGGCGGACATTATTCCACGCAATGGTTGCACAACGATCACTTTGTGTGAGCCCCATCTTGCCTAGCGCAGAAGCAAGCTTACGGGCACGCAGCGCCACTCCTGACCAATAAGCTCTTGTTACTTCACCAGAGGTTTCAACAGAAACCACCTCTGTATTACCATGGTATCGTGCAGCATGCTCAATAAGTGAACTTATGATCAACGGCTGACGCATCATCTGACCAATCATAGCGCTGCTCCATATCGATAACTAAACTCAATTGAATCAGTAAATTTAGTCAAAAATTATTTTTCTATTACGTGCAAACTAATTCTACAGCAGTTCTGGCTCTAAATTTTGGCGAGTAAAACCAATACTTGCATCTAATGATGCCATATCAACTTTTCGCACAATTATTTCCGCGGCATTTTCAGCAATCATAATAGTCGGAGCGTTTGTATTCCCTGCGACTAAATTCGGCATAATTGATGCATCAACGACTCTAATGTTTCTTAAACCGCGCACCTGCAAGCATGGATCAACGACTGACGCTGGATCTTTACCCATTCTACAAGTACCTACCGGATGATAAATCGTCTCAGCTCGACTACGAATATCTGCAACTATTTCATCATCGCTAGTAACAGCAGGACCAGGAACTATTTCCCGTTTAAAATGCTTAGCCATGGATGGGGCATCAAAGATAGCGCGACCGATCTTTATACCAGCAATCATAGTCTTAATATCTTCAGGATCACTAAGGTAGTTGGGGTCAATCAGTGGATCATCCATAGGATTAGCACTTTTAAGTCCAATCCTACCTCGGCTTTTAGGTAAAAGATCACATATGTGTAGCGTATATCCATAACCAACGGCTATTTTACGACCATGATCTTTTAAATAGGTTGGCAAAAAATGAAACTGCAAATTAGGCCGATCACGCTCAGGGGAACTTTTCACAAAACCACCTGACTCAGCCACATTGCTCGTCAGAAAACCCTTGCGCTTAAAAATATAGGAAAACAACCCCACAAGACCACGAGGTATGAAAGAAAACGCCACACCTATCGGCGTTCTAGAATTTGCGGCGCACATTAAAGTAATATCTAAATGGTCTTGAAGATTTTTTCCAACTTCAGGAAGGTCGTGCACTAGAGCAATTCCATGCTCCTTAAGCTCGGCTGCCGCACCAACTCCAGAAAGCATTAGAAGTTGAGGTGTGTTAACCGCACCAAGAGAAAGAATCACTTCACCACTATCTGTAGTCTTAACTTGCTGATGCATATTTTTTTGAATATAAGACACCCCTACTGCCTTACGATCTTCGAAAAGTACTTTTGTAGCATGCGCTTCAGTAATTATATCTAGATTAGGTCGATCAATCACATCATGTAAGAATGCACGAGCTGAGCTCCAGCGCTGTCCATGCTTTTGTGTTACTTGATAAAATCCTACTCCCTCTTGGTGCGCACCGTTAAAATCACCGTTGAAGCTAATTTTAGCCTCCATACCGGCCTGAACGAATGATTTGCTAAGCGGGTTGAGATCCTTTAAATCACTAACGGCCAGTTCTCCGTCCGTCCCATGATAGTTTGACTTATCAAAGCGCTGGTTGTGCTCAAGTTTTTTGAATAACGCGAAAGCACGCTTCCATCCCCAATATTCCCCCCCCGCTTGCTCCCAAGCCTGGTAATCCTCCTCATGCCCCCGGATATACACCATCGCATTGATCGAACTTGATCCACCTAGCGTCTTCCCTCGGGGCCAAAATAGACTACGTTCATTGAGGTGTTGTTGTGGTGCAGTTTGAAATGCCCAGTTGAGTTTTTTACTATTTGAAAGTAAAGCAATACCTAGCGGCATATGAATTAGCGGATTTGTATCTCGCGGCCCGGCCTCAAGTAAGCAAACTCGTTTCGATGGGTCGGCTGAAAGGCGATTAGCAAGAACACACCCAGCGGATCCAGCACCAACAATTATATAATCATACATTTTTTGTTATCCTAAAAGATAAATATTGCAATAACACTTCAGCTCAAATACCTTACCGTCATGCTAATTAATCGCTTCACCTTTCCAGTGTAAGGGGGGAACAACAAATGTGTAATTGAGAACCTATCCAGCAGAATGGGCTTCTCGTGAGAAAACGCCTGGAAACCGTAAAACCCATGAGCACTACCAATACCGCTATTATTAACTCCGCCAAATGGAAGATTGGGATGCAAAAATTGGACAACGCTTAAATTTATCCCAACTGACCCAGAACTTGTGCGACCCACAATATCCTGAGCAAACTCTTTGTCTTCAGAGAAAATATAAAGCGCTAGAGGCTTGGCGTTATCGTTTATCTGCTTAATCACATGATCTATATCATCGTATTCAATAATCGGCAGTAATGGGCCAAATATTTCTTCACGCGAAATGTCCATCTCAGGCGTGACTTTGGATATTATAGTTGGCGCTACAAATCTATCCAATGCATCAATCTCGCCCCCTTGTAAAATTTTCGCGCCTTTTGATTTTGCGTCACCTATGAGCTCATAAAGTCTATTAAGGTGCTGATCATTTACAATTCTGCAATAGTCCGGCGATTTCTTCTGCGCCTCAAAATCCTTCCCATAAACCCGCGTCACTTCTTCCATTATGATTTTATGAAAATCATGGGCTATGCTTCTATGCACAAATACATGGTCAGGTGCAATGCACGTCTGTCCATTATTCGAAAATTTGCCCCATACGATGTTACGCGCAGCTTTTTTTAAATTTGCTGTCGGACCAATAATGGTTGGGGATTTTCCGCCTAGCTCCAACGTAACCGAAGCGAGTGTTTTCGCCGCTGCTTCCATTACTAATTTTCCAACTCGTGGACTCCCTGTGAAGAAGATATGGTCAAAAGGTAGAGTCAACAGCTCTTGGGAAACAGCGGCGTCGCCCTCCACCACAGTGACTAGATCAACGGAAAAAGCCTCCCGAATGATAGAGCCGATCAATGAAGCAGTGTGCGGTGTCAACTCAGATGGCTTTATAATAACGCTATTACCTGCCGCCAGCGCAGAAACAAGTGGGCCAAAACTAAGGTTGAAGGGATAGTTCCAAGGCGCAATGATTAAACAAACCCCCTTTGGCTCGAAACTAAGCCTTGCTTTGGTGCCAAGTACACTGAGTGCTGCCTTCACTCTTCGTGGCATCATCCAGGTTTTTAGGTTCCGTTTTGCGTGACTGATTTCTTGCAATACCGGAAATATTTCTGTCAGTTTTACCTCACTCGCCGGTTTACGGAAGTCTGCCGCAAGTGCAGCGATAATTTCTGACTCACGACGCTGAATTATTTCTTTCAGTATATTAAGGGCCGCAATACGCTCTGCTAAACTAAATTTTCCACGGCGAGCGCTACTTGCTTTTTTTTGCGCATTAAAGATGTCAATGACTGAATGGCTTTCAGTGCTTGAGTTGGACTCAGCTAGCCTAGTGTGCATAGTCATTTTTATTATTTTCCTGTATTATTCTGAATGACTTAATATTTTTAGCCTAACTTTTCCTGATAGAGTACATAGTCTTCTTTAGTGGCCCCACAATCCGGACAGCACCAGTCATTAGGGATATCCTCAAAGCGAGTACCTGGAGCAAAGCCCTCGACCTCGTCACCCAACGCCTCGTCATATATATGGCCGCAAGTAATACAAATCCATTTAAGGAATGCTGCTCCGCTCTGCAAATTAGTTACCCGCGGCTTACGCCCGTTCAGATGCTGTCCTTCAGTTGCAACGTCAAGCGCTATCTCTGCACTCATCGTCGTATTTGATATTTCAGTGTTTACATCAGAGCTGCTCACTTTTGCCGAAACTGAAAGAGTGTTGTTTGAACTGATATTTTTCTCGCCTGTACTTCCCTCAATCAATACGAAATCTAGCTTGTCTCGAACGGCACAGTCGGGACAACACCAATCCTCAGGAATGACGATCCAAGGAGTATTTGGGGCAAACCCTTCATGTTCTTCCCCCTTACTTTCATCATAAACATATTGACAATCTGGACACTGATACCTAGCCATATCTATTACCGTGTTAATGAGTTGCGTACTCTACAGTACGTTAACGCTTGTTATTCTTTATCTTCTTTACGGAAGACCTACGCACAGCTTGTGATTGACTTCGTCGCTCAACTTTATTATCAGGCGTATTTTCACGCTCATCAGTTATACTGATTTTTTCCGCTGTAAACTCTAGCTCTGCACTCAATATTGAAGGCTCGGATAACGTGTCTTCGATAATATTGTTATCTTGCTTAATGACGGGATCGTTTTGCTTTAATTGTGTGATTTCGCACCGTGGATCCGCGAGCATCTTAAAGTCAATTTTGTCTCGAACAGCGCAGTCAGGGCAGGCCCACTCTTCAGGGATTTCCCCCCAATTAGTATTAGGCTGAAAACCCTCGTGCGGCTCCCCCTTGCATTCATCATAAATATACTGACAATCTGGACACTGGTACTTCGCCATTACCCCTTCTCCTTTTAGACCGGTGCTCGCATCCCTTGAGGCTACCGCTTATTTACTGAGCAAGTCTAACTATGAAATTTATTATTATGGACGTCTGCCGATAGATCCATAGAAATGAATCTATCGGAAGAGCTCAATTATATAAATAACTTGCAGAATGCAACAGTTAATCAATCGTCAGACTTCTAGTGCATAAGGCTCATTACAATTTAACTTGTTTACGCACGACGAACTCAAACAGATATATTAAAAATCCACCGTTATTTCTGCATGCTCTCACCACTATGATGCTACCGCGGTTGCGCCCCGTTTATCATCCGCACCAACATTATGAGTAAACTTTTTTATGTATTCTGCGCGCATTGAATCTTCAATTTGAATCTTGCTCAGGTCGCCATTAGCCCAATTTACCACCTTAGGGTCCATCACCGATCTAAACCATTGAGGAATCATTGCCATCAAAAATGCACCGGGGTAGCCAGTCGGAAGTGCGGGAAGGCCGGGGAAATCACGTAATGACTGGTAAGAGCGAGTTGGGTGCGCGTGGTGATCAGAGTGCCGTTGAAGGTGAAACAGAACCAGATTTGACACGATGTGGTTACTGTTCCACGAGTGATGTGGCTTTTGATGTTCATATCGTCCATCGGCCATTTTTTCACGCAGCAAACCGTAGTGTTCAATGTAGTTCGCGCTTGTTAACTGCCACCACCCGAAAGCCATCTGAATTGGAAGGAACACCAGCATCTTCGGACCAAAGAAGGCAAGCAGGAGGGTGTAGAGAACAACTGTGATGACCATTGGCTGGAGGATCTCATTATCGAAACTCCAAACGCTTTGCCCGCGGCGCGAAAGGCGTTGTTCCTCAAGCCCCCAAGCACGACGAAACGCTCCAGGAATCTCACGGGTTGAGAATTTATATATATTTTCTCCCATACGTGAGGTCGCAGGGTCCATCGGTGTAGCAACATCACGGTGATGGCCTTTATTATGCTCAATAAAGAAGTGGCCGTACCCGACAACCGCCAGCACAATTTTCGCCATCCAACGATCAAAGGCTTCTTTTTTGTGACCCAGTTCGTGGCCTGTATTAAGCGCTAGGCCATTCACGATGCCCAGTGACAAGGCAAGTGCGACGATTTCGAACCAAGACATTGACTGAGTCCCTACCCACCATGCAGACACGATTAGTGCTGCGTAATGCATTGGAACTGTTAGATACGTTAAAACTCGGTAGTAACGTTCTTTCTCCAGTTTCTCCACTACCTCCTCAGGCGGATTATTAAAGTCCTCACCGAACATCGCGTCAAGCAGTGGAAGAACCCCGTACCACACAGCTAGAACTAAACCATAAAAGATACCCCAGCCAGTCTCATTGGCCAGCCAGATTCCGATCATCGGAGTAGCCGGCCAAAAAGTTGAAAGTATCCAAAAATATTTCTTTTTATCCACGTATTCTGGAGCAGAATCCAGAACGCTGCTTTTGCCATTCATTTTGTTGTTCTCCTATTGTCCAATAAGTCTCTGCGAGCACCACACAACCTAATTCCTGTCCCAACAGGGAAAATCAGGCCATCTACTCTCACATCTGACATGGTAAAACTGCACTCACCTTAAGCCTGCTTCAACTACTCCTTGGTGTAGTTATCTGAATAATATTAGCCATCTCAGCGACGAGACCCGCAGTCAATGTCATCCCTCCAGGCCAAGGCGAGCCAGTGTCCTGGCCTTGAATTAGGCTATGTACCCATTAACTGTTGCAAGGCCTAGTGGACTGAGCGGGTAGTTCATTTATCTACCGGTAACGGTATACTGTGCATCCAATGTCATGGATTGGTTATACGCATGGCCCGACCGACTTCCCCCTTTGCTTTAATGCCTTCAGATCTCATCGCCCTGCAAGGTTGGTTGCGTATGAGTACGCTGGAACAGAGCCTCGCCCAGCGAGCGCGCATCCTGCTTCTACTGGCTGATGGATTGACGCCCAAGGCCGTCAGCGAGCAGTTGCAGGTCACGCCACCGACGGTATTCAAGTGGCGAAAACGCTATCTGGAGGCGGGAATCGAAGGGTTGAGCGATCTGCCGCGCAGCGGCCAGCCACTCAAACTGGGGCCCGAAAAAATCAACGAAATCCTGACATTGACCACCCGGCGTGTACCCCAGGAAGCCACTCACTGGAGCGTTCGTTTGATGGCCAAGTATGCGCGGGTCACCACGTGGCAGGTTCGGCAGGTCTGGGCCGCTTCCGACCTCAAACCCCATCGCTTGAAGACCTTCAAAATCAGCAACGATCCTCATTTCGCCGACAAGGTAGTCGACGTGGTCGGGCTCTATCTGAACCCGCCGGATAACGCCCTGGTGTTGTCGGTTGACGAGAAAACCCAGATCCAGGCGTTGGATCGCACCCAACCGATGCTGCCGCTACGTCCAGGTCAAGTTGAGCGTCGCACGCATGATTACAAACGCCATGGTACGGCGAGTCTGTACGCAGCTTTCGACATCCTGACCGGCCAAGTCATCGGACGGATTACCCAGCGCCATCGAGCCAAGGAGTTTCTGGCTTTCCTGCAACAGATTGACCGCAGCACGCCAGCCGGCCTGGATCTGCATGTGATTCTGGATAACAGTTCGACCCACAAAACGGCTGCAATCAAGCAGTGGCTGGAAAAGCATCCGTGTTTCAAGTTGCACTTCACACCGACCAGCGCGTCTTGGCTGAACGCCGTGGAAGGCTGGTTTGCACAGCTGGAAAGACGAGCGTTGTACCAGGCCGCCTTCACCAGCGTCGCCGACCTGAAGGCGGCTATCCGCCAATTTATCGAGGCTCACAATGAGCATTCAGCCAAGCCGTTCAAGTGGAATAAAACGGCTGAGGCCATCATTAGCTTGGTACATAAAGCGAAGCTGAGCGTGATAAAAAATAAGTTAATGAATTAACCGCTCAGGCCAAGCGGACTGTTTGGTTAGTTCAATAACTTATTCTTGATTGCGGTGAGCTTTGCGCGACTAACAGAGTTGATGATGGATTCAGCCGTTTTGTTCCAGCGAAATGGCTTGGCTGAATGTTCATTATGGGCTTCGATAAAACGGCGAATTGCCGCTTTCAGATCCGCCACGCTGCTGAACGCATTGCGATACAGCGCCCGCCGTTCCAATTGAGTAAACCAACCCTCTACGGCGTTCAATCATGAGGCACTGGTCGGCGTGAAGTGCAGCTTGAAGCGGGGATGCTTCTCCAGCAATGCCCTGACGGCGGCTGTCTTGTGAGTCGAGCTGTTGTCCAGAATCAAATGCAGATCCAGCTCGGCAGGCGTCGCGCGGTCGATCTGTCGCAAGAATTCAAGGAACTCTTTGGCCCTGTGTCGTTGGGTGATGCGATGCGACCAATGACCTGGCCCGTCAGGATGTCGAAGGCGGCATACAAACTGGCCGTACCGTGACGCTTGTAGTCATGCGTCCTGCGTTCGATCTGACCCGGCTTGAGCGGCAGCATGGGCTGGGTGCGATCCAGCACCTGGATCTGGGTTTTCTCGCCCACTGACAGCACCATCGCATTGTCAGGCGGGTTCAGGTACAGCCCAACCACATCGACCACTTTGCCAGCAAAGTGTGGGTCGTTGCTGATCTTGAAGGTCTTCAGCCGGTGGGGCTTGAGGTCGGCAGCGGCCCATACCTGGGCGACTTGCCAGACGGTAACGCCCACGTATTTGGCCATCAGGCGCAGGCTCCAGTGTGTCGCCTCACGCGGTACACGCTGGGTCGTCAGGGTGAGGATTTCCTTAATCTTCGCCTCGTCGAGCTTGCGTGGATGTCCGCTACGCGGGAGATCGCTCAGCCCATCGAGGCCAGCTTCCTGATAGCGCTTGCGCCATTTGAATACGACAGGTGCCGAAACTTCCAACCGATCACTTACCTGCTTGGGCGTGAGACCGCTGGCCAGCAGCAACAGAACTCGGGCACGTTGCCCAAGGTTTTGCGGCAGAGTTCCCATGCATAACCAGCTTTGCAGCGTCTCAACATCAGTGGGTTTTAAACAAAAAGAAGCCGCTGGTCGAGCCATGCTACAGACGCCGAAAAAGGAGGGATGCACAGTATATTTGTTATCCCCCTATCGATAAACGAACTTTACGGACAGCCAACTAAGCCAGCAGTGGCCTGGGGGCTACCCGACTAAGAGGCAGCATTTTGCACCACCGATCATATCGACTACACTTAAGTGTAGTTTAAATATTTTACACCGTAACCTATGGTGAGAATATGCAGTCAGCTGGCGCGAGAATAGCATAATGAAAATAAAAATAATAAATAATGATTTCCCGGTTGCCAAGATCGGGCTGGATCGAATTACGACTCTAGTAAGTGCCAAAGTGCATAACTGCATATATCGGCCCAGATTGAGTATCGCGGATGGAACTGCACCCAGAGTATGCCTTTATAGAGCCCCGCCTGGATATGGAAAAACCGTGGCTCTTGCGTTCGAGTGGCTACGCCACAGAACAACCGGACGTCCTGCAGTGTGGATTTCTTTAAGAGCCAGTTCTTACAGTGAATTTGATATCTGCGCAGAAATTATTGAGCAGCTTGAAGCGTTCGAACTGGTAACATTCAGCCATGTGAGAGAGGGTGTGAGCAAGCCTACGCTCTTGCGAGACCTTGCATCCAGTCTTTGGCAGAGTACCTCGAGTAACGAAATAGAAACGCTAATTTGTTTGGATAATATTAATCAGGGCTTGGGCTTGCCGTTGTTGCACGCGCTTATGGAGTTCATGTTAGAAACACCAAAAAGTATCAGGTTTGCAGTCGCAGGTAATACAATAAAAGGGTTCTCGCGGCTTAAACTTGCAGGCGCTATGCAGGAGCACACCGAGAAAGATTTGGCCTTTAGCGCAGACGAGGCAGTGGCGTTAGTGGAGGCAGAGGCTGTTCTTGGAGTTTCTGAGGTACAGATAGAGGCCTTGGTGCAAGAAATGGAGGGGTGGCCTGTTCTTATCGGGTTTTTGTTAAAATGTGAGTTGCCGGCCAAGTCTATTTCAACAGTAGTTGAAATAGACAATTACTTTAATGATGAAATATTTGAGGCGCTTCCCGAGCGGTATCGTGTTTTTCTTGTAAATTCTTCATTGCTCGATGTCGTGACGCCTGATGGCTACAATTATGTATTCAAATGCGTCAATGCGGCCTCATGTATTAAATATCTGAGCACGAATTACATGTTACTTCGCCATGTAGAAGGTGAGCCGGCGCAGTTTACACTACATCCAGTATTGCGCGATTTTCTTCAAGGAATTGCTTGGGCTGAAAATCCTGCTAAAAGATCCTACTTGCTTAAGCGCGCAGCTTTCTGGCATTGGCGTAGAGGCGAATACCAGTACGCAATACGAATAGCCCTACGGGCGAATGACTGTCGCTGGGCTGTCGGCATGAGTGAGGGAATAATTTTAGATTTGTCATTTCGTCAGGGCGAAATAGATACGCTGAGACACTGGCTGTCGGAGCTGCCAGTGAAGGACTTGCACAAGAACCCCATAGTACTTATTTGTTTCGCGTGGGTATTGTATTTCAGTCAGCAAAGCGCGCGAGCAGAGAAGTTACTTAAAGACCTAATTACCCCGCCCGATAAAAAAAACAAATGGCAAGAAAAAGGATGGCCGCAGCTTGTGTTTGCAATAGGTAAAGCAACGAATGATGAAATGCTTTTGAGTGAGGAGCTCTGTAATAAGTGGATTAGTTTATTTGGGGATTCAAACGCAGTTGGGAAAGGGGCCGCGCTAACCTGCTTGGCTTTTATTTTTGCCAGTGAGTATAGATTTGCAGAGTTAGAGAAGGTGCTGGCTCAGGCCCAAGCCGTGAATAAATTTGCAAAACAAGATTTTGCTTTCGGTTGGCTGTATGTCGCCAAGCTTCAACAAGCGCTAGCAAGCGGGAAAATGAGCTGGGCCAGGCAGCTTATAACTCAAGCACGCACAGACAGTGGCGCGCAGATTATGGAGACCGCGTTTACCTCGAAAATGCTGGACGCTCTAGAGCTTGAGTCAAATTATGAATTGTGCCGCTTGGACACCTCAGAAGAAAAGTTCTCCGAAATTTTAGAGTTTATTGCCAATCACGGGGTGACAGACGTGTTTTTTTCCGTATGCCGTGTTGTGTCAGCTTGGCGGCTTGGAAGGAATGACCTGAATGGTTCCATTGAGATTTTGGAGTGGGCGAAGGCATATGCGGCTGAAAAAAATCTACCAAGATTGGAAGTTATGAGCCAAATTGAGATCTATCAACGCTTGCTCTTTCAAGGCGTAACGTACATAAATACGTTACAAGCTTTTGAAGATCGCAAGATTTTCTCCGGACCGCACTCAGCCCCCCTAAAGGCACGCCTGCTGCTTGTTCAATCACTCGCGCTTTCCCGAGATCAGAACTTTCATCTTGCCGCGCACAGAGCGCTATTGGCTATTCAGCAAGCCCGTAAAATTAGCGCAGGCCAATTGGAAGTCCGTGGCTTATTGTATTTAGCCGGAGCGCAAGCAGGTGGCGGCACATTAAAGAAGGCTCAGCATAACATTGCTTATGCATTGGAGATGGCAAAACAGCTTCAATGCTTTCAAACAGTGCTGGATGAAATACGTTTGATTAAGAGATTAATACCGACTTCATGTGAAGTCTTCGCAGCAGTTAATTTAGATCAAGCGATTGGAGCTTTTAGTCTGCCGCAAATGGTGGAGATTAGAAAATCCGCAGAAAATAAAGCTGGTGATTTTTTGACACTGAAGCAGGTCAGTGTCTTGAAACTTGTAAAAGAGGGGTGCTCAAACAAACAAATAGCAACAAAGATGTATGTCACCGAAGATGCTATAAAGTGGCATATGAGGAAAATATTTACCATCCTTAATGTAAAGAGTCGCACGCAAGCAATAATTGAAGCCGAACGTCAGGGTGTTATCTGAGGTGATCGGCATTAAGCAATATAGTGAAAATATATCAGAGAGAATATTATGGCAATTGTTATTGTTGGCGCTGGTACAGCTGGAGTAAATGCTGCGTTCTGGCTTCGTCAATATGGTTATAAAGGGGGCATTAGACTTTTGAGCCGGGAGTCTGTGACACCTTATCAGCGGCCTCCCCTATCCAAGGCTTTTCTGACAAGTGAGACTGCAGAATCCGCAATACCACTAAAGCCAGAAAGTTTTTATACGAATAATAATATTAGCATTTCGTTAAATACACAGATTGTATCAATTGACGTGGGGCGTAAGGTAGTTGCTGCTAAAGACGGAGAAGAGTACGCGTATGAAAAATTGATTCTTGCAACAGGTGCTAGCGCGCGTAGGTTAACCTGCGAGGGATCTGAACTGTCTGGAGTCTGCTATTTACGCAGTATGGAAGACGCCAAAAATTTACGTAGGAAACTTGTGGAGAGTGCGTCTGTTGTTGTGTTGGGCGGCGGAGTGATCGGGCTTGAAGTCGCCTCAGCTGCGGTGGGCATAGGGAGGAGGGTCACAGTGATAGAAGCCGCCCCGCGTGTAATGGCGCGCGTGGTTACGCCAGCAGCAGCCAACTTAGTCAGAGCCCGCCTGGAGGCTGAAGGAGTTGGGTTCAAGCTGAATGCGAAATTAACGTCCATAAAGGGCAGGAATGGCCATGTTAATCAATGCGTACTTGAAAGTGGAGAAAAAATTCAGGCGGATCTGATTATAGTTGGAATCGGTGCTATCCCTGAGCTAGAGCTGGCAACTGAGGCGGCCCTTGAAGTGAGTAATGGTGTTGTGGTCGATGATCAGATGCGTACATCGGATACCAGTATATATGCGATCGGCGACTGCGCACTGGCTAGGAATCTTTTTTTTGGAACGATGGTACGTTTAGAAACAATTCATAATGCGGTTACACAAGCTCAAATTGTCGCAAGCAGCATCTGTGGCACGTCAACGCCTGCACCAACCCCACCACGGTTCTGGTCTGATCTTAAAGGGATGACGCTGCAAGGACTTGGTGCTCTAAAGGACTACGATAAACTCGTTGTTGCAATTAATAACGAAACTGTTGAACTAGAAGTCCTTGCGTACAAGCAGGAGCGACTGATTGCAACTGAGACAATAAATCTGCCTAAACGTCAAGGTGCGCTTGGCGGGAGTATAAAATTACCTGATTAGCAATGATGCTCAGCCACTCGAACCAACCGCAAGGGTTGTGAGGGGGCAGGTAGTGGCGGCGATTAGTAGACACGAATGCCGCGTACTCAGATCGAAGCGTCGGTTAAATCGGTAAGCGTCTGGGCGTAACGTCGGTAGTGCTCGACGAACTGGGTGTAGCGGTAGGTCGGCTGCCCCGCATGCGCGGCGAGATATTCCTCCCACAGCAGTTGCAAGGTGACACCCTTGCGGCGCAGCTCGCGGTGGATGCTCAGGTCGCGGTAGGGACGGCAGTTACCTGCCGCCCCCCGCACATACATGGACGCCCCCGGGTTGCCAAGCTTTCAATCTGTGACGGCTCGATGGTATAGATTACACTCATACATCTGGACTTTCGGTGCGGCGTTGCCGCTGTCCCTGATGGAATCCGCTGGCCGAGTTCTCAATAGATCCGTGTGCTCATGGCACGCTGTGCGGTTCAGATTTTCTTGGCCACGGTCTTACCAGTTTTGCCATCAATTCATGCTCACCTGAGCAATCAATAGCGTTGGTCTACTACAGGGTTGAGTTGACGTCTTCAAGCCACTCCGATTACGCGACGACGGTCGTGTAATCGGAGCGGAACTCGCGGTCACAGGCCAACAAGGCCCATATAATTCGGGCGTTTTTATTCGCCAGTGCAACGGCTGTCACATTGGCGTTACGCCGCTTAAGTAGCCGGCCAAGCCAGCTGTCAGAGATATCTTTTCGTTGTGCTGCGTAGATCATCGACCGTGACCCCTGGATCAGTAGCGTCCGTAGATAGGAGTCCCCCCGCTTACTCATCCCCAACAGCACCGTCTTACCCCCAGTGGAGTTCTGCTTCGGCACCAGCCCAAGCCAAGCACTCACCTGTCGGCCATTCTTGAAACTCTTGGCATCGCCAAGAGAGGCTACCATCGCACTGGCCGTGATTGGCCCGATGCCTGGAATCTTGGCCAGCTTGCGGCTGTTTTCGTTCACGCGATGCCAGGCGACAATTTGACTCTCGATCTCACGAACCTGATGATCGAACCCCTTCAACTGTTCCTGTGTAAGCGACCCATAAATCTATGGTCACCCCCGTTTTTGCAATACTGATTAGCGGGTGAAGTGGTTGGCTTGCTTAAATCTATCCGGCGTCTATCTGGGGCATGCCCCGCGCCACGATGAGAGTCGCGCCTGACGATCCTAAAAACCCCAGCGGCTTTATATAGCCGGTTTATGGATCAGGTTCTTCGCCAGGCCGGAGGGCCGTTCACGTCATCGATTGTTCAGTCATCGCAAAACCTAGGTGGGTGATTCTTAGCACAGCACAACATCAGCTTCAGGCAGCTAAAGCCTCTGGCCCGGTTTCAAATTGCGTATGGTGAGCCGCTATCGCCCATGCGATTCGTGCCAGCTTGTTGGCCAAAGCGCAGGCCACGACGTTCGAGTGGCGACGACAGAGCATTGAGCGCACCCAATCGGCCAGAGCGCCGTGCTGATATTTCAGCCTAAGCATGTAAACCCTGGCGCACTGCACCAACAATCTTCTGAGGTTCTTATCGCCTCGTTTGCTGATTCCCAGCAGAGTCGCCTTGCCGCCCGTGCTGTGCTGCCGGGGCACCAGCCCTACGGACGCGGCGAAATCACGGCTACATCCGTATTGTTTGCCATCCCCCATTTCGGCAGCCAGCAGGCTGGCGGTGATCGGGCCGACACACGGTATGCTCAGCAAGCGACTGCCAAGATCATCGTCGGCAAGTTGGCCGATAAGCTCTTTATCCATTTCCTTGATCTGCTCATCCAGATAACTGAAGTGCTTATGCAATCGCTGTAGCAACACCGTCAGTCGAATCGGCAGTTCATGCTCGCTCAGAATACTCCCCAAACGCTTCATCATTGTTGGGCCTTTCGGCAGGCTAATCCCGAATTCAAGCAGAAAGCCATGCATCTGATTGACCACTTTAGTGCGATCGTGCACCAGAGATTCCCGCATGCGATGCATCATTGAAAGCAGTTGCTGAACCTCTGTCTTGGGTGTGACGAAACGCATTGTCGGACGTGCGGCAGCCTCGCAGATCGCCTCAGCATCTACAAAGTCGTTCTTGTTGCTTTTGACAAATGGACGGACGAACTGCGGCGAAATCAGCTTGGCCTTATGCCCCATCGCCATCAGCTCTCTAGCCACAAAATGCGAGCCAGCGCAAGCCTCCATAACTACGGTGCATGCAGGGAGATTGCAAAAAAACTTCATCATCTGCTGGCGAGAGAGTTTCTTGTGAACAGCTCTCGCCCTGGCTTGTCCTGACCGTGCAGGTGGAATGTATTTTTGCCGAGATCGATACCGACTAATGCTAACTCGCTCATGATTAAGGTCTCCGAAATAAAACACCCTGTGAAAGCGTAGCCCTCACAAGGTGCCGGGGGTCGGCGTTTTGCAAGGTAGTTGTCGCGTCAGCTGTGTTTTTATGCGGCTATTTTCAGTGTCGGTAAGTCCCTTTCCGGATTGAGTGTGACAGCACCGATGGGCTGCCAATTGCGTGTCGCACCCGACCAGCGGTGTGGATGCTGATTGCGGGCTTGCTGATACAGCGCATGACGCTTGGCTAAGATCTCTTGATCCTCGCCTCGATGACGCTGTGCCGGGGTCACGAAGCGGATGCGGCTGTGGCGGTGTGGTGGTTGTACCAGCGGATAAAATCGCGCACCCAGCTGCGTGCCGCGTCCAAATCTGCAAAACCACCAGGAGGCCATTGCGGGCAATATTTCAGGGTTCTAAACAGCGATTCTGAGTAGGGATTATCGTTACTCACCCGTGGTCGTCCGCGTGACGGGGTGATGCCGAGTTCGTACAGTTTGCTCAGCAACGTCACCGATTTCATCGGTGCACCGTTGTCCGAGTGCAGCACTAAGGGCCGTCCGGCGCAGCGTTCGGTGAGCACGGTGCGCTGCATCAGTTCGGCCGCCAGCTCGCCACTTTCTTGCTCGTAAACTTCCCAGCCCACGGCCTTTCGGCTGTAGATGTCCTCGATCAAATACAGATAGTAGTACTTCCCACGCACTGGCGATGGCAAGTAGGTGATGTCCCAAGACCAGACCCTATTGGCTGTGGTTGCGCTGTGAGTTGTCGGCGCAGCATGCTTGTGCGGTGCATGGCTGCGCTTCCTTCAGGACGCGGTAAAAGGTTGCCTCTGAGGCCAGATAACGGCCTTGATCGGCCAGTATCGGGACGATCTGGCTGGGCGGCAGGCTGACGAATGGCGGACTGTTGCAGACCTCTAAAATAGCGCAACGCTCCTGTTCACTCAGGGCATTAAGTGGTCGCGGACGTGACGTGGTGGTGCGCACGTCGGCCTGCATCACAGGCGTCAGCGCCCAGCGTTGCAGGCTGCGCAGCGACAGCCCGATCTCCGCGCTGGCAATAGTTTTGCGTGCACCAGAAGCAACGGCTTGGTTAAAACGTTCAACGAGTTGTTGCCGTTCTGGCAGCGAGGTCAGACGTCCTCGCTGTCGTTTCCCCAGAAGGCATTCATCTTTTTTCGCAGCACCAGAATCGCGGCGGTTTCTGCGAGCGCCTTGTCCTTGCGCCGCAGTTCACGCTCCAACTCGGCGATGCGTTTTTTGTCGGCGCGCGCCTGTTCTCGCTCGGCCTGGCGCTGTGCCTGGGCTGTTAGCTGGCCACTGATGCAGGCCTGTCGCCAAGCGCCAATTTGCTCGGGGTACAAACCCTTGCTGCGACAGTATTCGCTAAGCTCGATCTCGCTCAACGTGGCCGTGTGCAACACCGCTGCGAACTTGGCTTCAGCCGACCAGTTATCGGCACTGCTTTTATCTCCGGGCACCACTGCGCCTCCTGCTTTGAGCTTGGTTCGCCAAGCATACAGGGTGGCTTGAGAGATGCCTTCTTGACGCGACAACTCGGCCACGGACATGTTTTGAGGCGGCAGCAATTTGTTGATAAGGGCCGCTTTACGCTCAGGTGAATAGTTCGACATTACAGCTCTCTTTGGCGCCCCCGATCTATCGTTTTGATAAATCAGCTCAGGCGACAACTAGCCTGACACCGGGGGTACGGATGGTCTATGAAGTCCGTGAGTCGCGTGCTTCCCAGTGGGCGGCCATTGAGGCGGTATTCAGCAAGATCGGTTGCACCGCTCAGACCTTGAGCAACTGGACTCGCAAGGCCTCTTCCCCCCTCAACACGCAATCCGTCGGTAGATCCTCGTATCAAAGAGCTGGAGCGCGAGATTCGCGAGCTCAAGCGGGCCAACGAGATTCTAAAGGTCGCCAGCGCTTATTTCGTCCAAGCGGAACTCGACCGCCGTTTGAAGTGATCTGGTTACTCATCGACGAGCCCCGGAAAACCTTTGGGGTCGAGCCAATGTGCAGCGTGCTGCAGGTGTCCCCATCGGCCTATCGACGCCATGCTGCGCGTTTACGCGACCGATCACGGCAATCAGCATGCGCAATACGTGACGAGGCGCTTATCGTGCAGATTCGTCCTGTCTGGCAAGAAAACTACGAGGTCTATGGTGTCCGAAAAATCTGGCGTCAGATGCTCCGCGAACGCCAGACCGTAGCGCGCTGCACAGAGGAGCGGGTGATGCGGGACATGGGGCTGCGTGGTGTAACACGAGGCAAGGCCGTAAAAACCACACACGCCGACCCTAGCAATGCCAATCCCAGAGACTTGGTGAAGCGGCAGTTCACGGCTGAGCTCCCCAACCAGCTCTGGGTGGCCGATTTCACCTTCGTTTCAACCTGGCAGGGGTTTGCCTACGTCGCTTTCATCGTGGATGTCTACTCCCGGTTTATCGTTGGCTGGCGTGTCGGTCGGCACATGCACACGGAGTTTGTCCTCGATGCGCTCGAACTAGCACTTCACAGCCGTCGGCCTGAGCCGCACCGGCTGGTTCATCATAGCGACCGGGGCTCGCAAGGCGAATTCAACCGGTCGTCGCAACACCTTTGATCGAGGTGTTTATGGGACGACATGCAGGACCTGCAGGCTGGATGCAGAAGTTGACCGGGCGAGGAGCGATGCGTTCGCTAGGTACGCCAACACTTCGCAATGAAATTGAGCGGTTGTTCTGGAAACAGATCGCGACCGGGATCACAAGTGAAAAGGCAGCGGAGGCCACTGGCGTATCATCAGTGGTGGGCACACGCTGGTTCCGTCATCGGGGCGGGATGCCATTGTTCATGTCTAATCAAATATCCGGAAGGTACTTATCGTTCGCAGAGCGAGAAGAGATTGGGTTGCTTCGGGCGAAAGGTGTTGGCGTGCGTGAGATTGCCCGTCGTCTTGGGCGAAGCCCATCGACAATTTCACGGGAGCTTACACGTAATGCTGCAACTCGTTGCGGTCGGCTTGAGTATCGAGCTTCAGTCGCGCAATGGAAGGCTGAGCTGGTTGCTAAGAGGCCAAAGCCAGCGAAACTGGTGACTAACCCGCTACTGCATCACTACGTGCAAGACCGTCTGGAGGGTAAGGTTCAGGACGCTGATGGCCGTGAGATTGTTGGGCCTCGACAAGCTCTCTTTAAAGGCCGAAATAAACCACATCGCAGTGACCGTAAATGGGAAAATGGCTGGTCGCCCGAACATATTACCAATCGACTCCAGATCGATTTTCCGGCAGCCGCTTTGATCTTGATGTGCCGTACAATTGGCGTATCAGATTCCTGCAGAAGACTGCGCTCCCCCTTAGTCCCGTCTTCATTTTTTTCAGTTGCAGAAAACACCCAGTTGCGGGTGCCCTAGGACTTGAAATATTTCTTCTTGACCCAGCGCTTTCCCTTGTTCGGATGCCGCCTTAATGCCCATTGCCACAGCATTGACCAGACTATTGAATCAACTCGATTGAAGGTTGCCTTAGCGACTACGTGACAGTAATAATGGGCCCATCCCCGTAATATGGGATTAAGCAGTCTTATCAAATTTGCCTGATTAGACGTCTTGTTGGCCTTGATGACTTCCCGGATTTTTCCTAAGTGCTCATCGTGTTGGGCGGTTTTCTTCGCGTGGATGCTGATACAGCAATCAAAGCGGGTCACTGTCACAGCCAAGACAATCACTCATGCGTCTTGGTATCGGATGGCCAGTCTTGGCAGCTACGCCGTCCAGTGTAGTCAACCACGCACAACATCGGGTTGTTGTTTCTCGTATTCGCCAGCGTAATCAAAAGAACGGCGCGATAGCCATTCCAATCTTTCATAATTGAAGTGATCTATAGGATATTCAGGTAATAGCAGACGTTTATGTTGGCAATAAGCAGATTGAATTTGTGGAAGTCTCTGGCACAGTGCCATGCACATTCTCCTTGACAAGCCTTACGAATAAAGTATCAAATTGCCATTATTCCCATAAAAAATATGTGGTTAAACAAATGGAATCCAAACCACCTAAACACACCTTCCAAATTTGGCGGGAAGATTATCTTAAGGGAGCAACTCTTAACGAATGTCAATATGAGCGGGCGCTGCTCGCGGCGGACAGGCTCAACGCAGTGGGGCTGATAACAAACCAGACGTGGATGGAAATGGTCCGGTTAGCTAATGCTGCTCTGATCAACGGCGATAAATCCAAATGATCCGATAAGCGGTTGTGTGAAAATGTGCGATATGTAAAGGGGGTGCTAGGTTGAATCAGAGCCAATCAAAAGGGTTTGACCGCTATGAAAATTGAATTTATCTATACCCCCTCGAATCCTTATCTTGTAGTTAAAGATGGAGTAGACATAGGTGCAATGATTGACAATGTATTATATCGGTTCGATTAACATCAAAAAATACATACGGAAAAATATTTCCTCATTGATAAATCTTTTTTTTAAATTTTACAAAGAAATTGGGCGTTTAGTTTGGAGAGAAGTGGTTATACAGAACAGCGGTGAAATTCTTATATTGACGCTTAACTGATTTTTTGTTCGAGCAAGCTAGTGTGCGTTGATGGATAATCTGCCAAGTTACTCCCCCTACGGGGTCGCCGATTTTGCATGTTCGTTCAGAACGAACTTACCATCTACATAGCTAATCCAGAACGGGCAGCGTTTAGTGATAACACCGCCTTTCTCACCCTTTAAAAGGTTTTGAACCGCCCCGGGTTTCGCGGAGGCTATCGTATTTGAGTCAGGCGGCAACTGGGATTGCTGCCTGACTCTGTTCGTATAGTGCCTCAAATTCGCTGGTGGCCTATTTCTAATTGGTTCCAGCAAGCGCTGTTGGTTGAACCAGGTCGCCAACTTCAGCGTTTCTCATTCCAGAGCCTCTACAGTTTTCCATGGCCCTTTCTAGTGGATCAACTCGGTCTTGTAGAGTCCGTTGATGGTCTCCGCCAAGGCGTTGTCGTAGCTGTCGCCGATATTGCCAACCGACGGTTCGACACCGGCTTCACCCAGCCGCTCGCTGTAGCGAATTGACAGATATTGGGCGAATTCAACCGGTCGTCGCAACACTGGATTGTTGGACAGATTTTAAATACTCATTCAGTGCTTCGGCAGGTGTTATCCAGCCGAGTGTTTTTCGGGGGCTCGTGTTCATAGCGTGGGCTACTGCTTGGATCTTTTGGGCACTAACGAGACAGGTCGGTGCCTTTCGGAAAGTATTGCCGTAGAAGACCGTTTGTATTTCATTCGTGCCGCGCTGCGATGGACTATGGGGGACAGCAAAGAAAACCTTCACTCCGGATTCGATGGTAAATCGAGCGAGATCAGATAGCTCCTTCCCACGATCCCAGGTCAAAGATCGCCACAGTTCGACGGGAAGATCAGTCACCCTCTTCTTCAATGCGTTGGCCATGCTAACAGCCCCATAGCCGCCATGCGCCGGCCCGTTCTTCGTTCGGGGAATTAGCCCATAACCTTCCTGGCGAGGTAGATGGACGACCATGGTGAATCGGGTTGAGCGCTCGACCAGCGTCCCAATCGCAGAACGGTTCATACCGATGATCAGGTCGCCCTCCCAATGCCCGGGTACACCCCGGTCTTCCACCTCAGCAGGGCGACTGGAGATCATGACATCCTCGCTGACGTGTGCCCACGCTTTGGCCTGCGCCCGGGCTCTCGGCACGCGCAATGCTCTCCCAGTACGCAGGCAGCTCACCAGTTCGCGCTTTAGAGCCCCTCGCCCCTGAATGTAGAGCGCCTGATATATGGCTTCGTAAGAGATGCGCATGGACTCATCATGCTAACCCGCAAGACCCGCAAGACCCGCAATAGGAACCGTATTTCGAAGCCCGATGGGTCAAGAAAATGCTGAAATCGGGACGCGGTCGCGCGAAGTTTTACCGAGTCTGGTTAGGGCAGAACTGCATTGCCACCATTGCCATCACAAAATCAACGCCGTGGGCATGTCGCCACATTGTGAAGCGGTCAGATGGTGGAACTGACGCGGTAAACAACCTCCAAATGCACCATCTCAATTGCCATAGGCGGCAGCACGCCGAAAAAGAAGTTGTATAATCAGGTGTCAAAAGATGCCTTTGAAAGGCTCGAGCTGGGTGCACGGAAACTTGCGCGCTCAGTTCCTCGGGGGGCTGGGCGCGGGTGACCGCGTGGCTACCCAACAACCGTAGGCGCGCGACGTGAAGTCGCACCTGTTATTGTCTCACCTCGACAGAGGCAGTGAGACTCGTTGCTCCTTCAACGGTTGTCTACCGGTGCAGGCGAAGCTGGCAACGGCTCGGTCTGAAGCCATCGGGACAATGAAGTCCTTCGAAAGAGAAGGAAAAGCCGCGAGGTGATTCCAACCGCTGCCAGCATCAGGTGGCGAGGATGCTTGGCTGGATAATAGGACCAACATAAGTGAACTGTTGATAAACCTCGTTTTTTTAACAAGCAAAAGATGCTGACAGGCTTGGACCAAAAGGTGTGTGGTGGGTTGTTCGATTACGTACTGCGGGCACAGGGACAAAAACATCACCGGGGGAAAGACAGGGTCCACGTTATTCGTGTAACTGGTGTGGAACACGGTAAGCCCACATTTCTGCCCTGAACATCTGGCAAGCAAGCTGCAGGAACGCTGATGGAGGATACCGTTGCGCCGAGCGACGACCCGACACACTTTGCCCTGGCTCAAGGCTCTCGCGAACCATGGCCAGTTTTTGCTTTGGGCTCCAGCGGCGTCCCCGCTCCTGGCCCAAAAGCTCACCACTCTTATCGTTGCTGTTAGTCATAAACATTCTATGGTCACCACCCATTTTTCCAGTGCTGACTAACGGGCGGTGTGGTGGCTTGCTTAAATCTATCCGGCGTCTGTTGGGGCAAGCCCCGCGCCGCGGTGAGAGTCGCGCCTGGCGTTCTTTGAAAAAACCGTGCGGCTTCAAAAGCCAGATGTTTATCCAGGATCTTCCCCAGGCCGGTTGGCCGCGCACATCATCTGTTGTTCCGCTATCGCAAAACCTGAAAGGTGAATCGTGGTACAGCAACAACCGCGGCGTCAGGCGTTCAGCGCGTCTGGCCCTTCTTCGCATTGGGAGTGGTGCGCTGAAATTGCCCAGGCTATGCGGGCCAGCTTGTTGGCCAGCGCGCAGGCAACCACGTTGGATTGCCGCCATGTCAGCAGCGATCTTACCCAGTCTGCCAACGCGCCCTTCTAGAACTCCAGATGCCGCATATAATTGCACTAACAGGCGTCGCAGGTTCTTGTCGCCCCGCTTGCTGATACCCAACAAGTTGGCTTAGCCACCTGCTGTACTGCCTAGGCACCAGGCCTAGTGACGCCGCGAAGTCCCGACTACAGCCGTACTGCTGGCCGTCGCCGATTTCCACAGCCAGCAGGCTGGCGGTGAGCGGGCCGACACATGGCGTGCTCAGCAAGCGACGACCTAGATCATTGTCAGCCAGTTCTTTATCCAATTGCTTGATTTGCTCGTCCAGGTAGACGAAATGATCGTGCAGGCGCTGCAGCAACACCGTCAGCCGAAGGCAACTCGTGCTCCGCCAGAACAGCGGACAAGCGTTTCATCACGGCCAGGCCTTGCGGCAGACTGATACCAAACACGAGCAAGAAATCATGCATTTGATTGACCGTCTTGGTGCGGTCTCGGATCAGCGATTCGCGCAGCCGATGCAATTGTTCCTTCGGGCGGCTTCACGTACACCATCAAGTTCCATCGACGCGCAACTGATCCGGCTCAGTGTCCGGGACGTGGGGGGCATGTAGGTGTTTCCCTTGGCTACGTCCCTTTCCTCCATTATCTCCGCCGGGCCAGGCCCTTTGTTCGATGGCTTCTCAGGTACTACGGACGTATCCAACTTCTCAGCGACGTGGACAGCAGGGTTACGGCTTTTGGCCTTTCCTGCTCCGCCCGGTGCGTGCGCACCGGGCACCGCTGTGATCTCCCAGTTCCTGGGCGGAGGACTTCCCGACGTGCACAGGGTCTCCGACCGCGCGGGATCAGAGCATGACTGGCGTATATCGCCATGCCCCGTATTGCCTTCTGCTTCGTATAACAGCATCGGCATCCCGGATTCCTGATTACGCGGCTCAACGGCTGGCCCAGCGGTTTCCCCTGGCAACGCTTCACCCTGCACCTCACGGTGCAACATGCATGACTCGGGGTATGGTTGATTCGCCATTTCTTACCAGCATCGAACTTTCATCGACTATTTTCCGCCAGCTTTAACTGGCGCTCTATCCGTTCGGGGCAGCACATCTTTCTGACTCCATCGAGTGATGCTGATGGCACCCGATCAAATGCATTTCCAGCAGGGGATATCCACATAGCTCATATGCATAACTCCCGGTCTCAAATGAAGGCATGAGGCGAGACTTTTGCTTTGAAGCGACTATAATCACATAGCGTTACTGCCATAAGCACAACATCATAGTCCGGATAGATTAATCCTCTTCTTTTATCGTAGCAACCTCATCAGATCTCACCTTCACATGTTTACCTGACACATCATCGAACTCATAGAAACCGTCTTTTGTTTTGGTCTTTGGTATATCTTTGGTGATATATTGTGTGCCGTCCTGAAGGGTAACCACTGTGGTGGTAGAACACCCGGCCAGTAATACACAATAAAAAAACACAGCAACTATATTAAGATTTTTAATTTTCATAGCGTCCTTCTGATTTTGTAATGGAGGCTGATTCCGGCTTTCTCTTACCGTTTGATTCCTGTGCTTTGCTCTAGTTCCCCATGCCTACAACGATGGGTCATATGTCTTTAAATCTGCTTCGGTACTCCTACCTTTACTGCTCCTTGCTAGCCCTGATTGACCCTTCACGAAGCATTGCGAACGGCAATGCTCCATGTGGTTCTGTTACAGCGCCTCAGAGGTAGCGCTATATAAGACGGTCATCCGGCCAGTTTGCTCGGTCGAGAACGCACCGGAGGCAGCGGAGGTAACGTCAGCCAGAATGGTCACGTCAGGGGAATCCTCAGGCCAAACGCTGGCCTCAGCACTTTAGCCAAAAGCATCTTGAGTACAGAGTTTCTCTCTTTGGCTTCCCTCTTTTCGCATATATCTAAAAGCTATATACGCTATACTAAACATAACAAAATGCCATTAAAATAACGCGAACGTGTATTTTGCCTGGCTGTCTACTCTTTTGAACTTTAGAAAGAAAGGATCTACAGTGAATGCAGAGGACTACAGTATGAAACGCAGAATTATTGAGGATGATGCCAGCTATGATGAAATCGACCTATCTAGGCCTTTAGAAATAACAGGCCTTAGTGGCCTGATCCTTTTGTTAATCGCCGCTAGTCTAGGAATAGCATGCTTTTAATAGAAAAAATAATTTCGAAGCGTAACGACTTCCAATAGTACAGTCAGTTGCGCTCCGTTTTATTCAAAGCGAATGACTATAAAAGAGTGAGTAAGATTCGATTCCATCATTTGGCTGTTTTATACTGGCATTTGAATAGTGAATAGCACGAATGCCGATTTTTTGTGTATTACCTATTTTTAACCCAGCCCCTATGCGGTCTTCGAAATTAAAAGCTGAACCAAAATTCTGATCCCCAGCATTAGTTCCGCTAAATATAGAAGCGCCAATTCCTGCTTCAATAAAAGGTTTAATATTTCCTTCGCCAAACTCATACACAAAAACCGGCGCGAAGGATACGCTATGACGGCCGCCAGCTTGGTCCCCTGCTTGCCAGTAGGTATATCCTAAATCCCAATAGCCAGTTACTTTCCCGATAGAAGTTTGAAACCAAGATTTTTCCCAGTCGAACCCAAGGGCAAGACGAGCAGTTCCGCCGCCCTGACTTGTGGCGCCGACTGCACTGGTCAGCTCTGCCGCATCAACGCTAAGACAGGAAATTGACAAAGCAGCACCTAAAATAGCTAATTTTTTCATGGTATAACCCTAATAAACCAAATTTTGACAGTGTATTCACGAGCAGCTACTTCGAACACCGAGCCTAGCTTACATGAGGATCCTTGGGAATAAGCATGCATTTCTGGCCAATTAGGCTTGCAACCCTACAGTTGCGATCATCAGCGGTCCTCGCGGGTTTGCCATAAACGCAGCAGGTAAATAATAGAGCCTGCAATCTCATAGCGCATTTCATAGTGGCCGATCTGAATTCGGCGCACATCCCGTGGTCGAACTCTCCCAGGCGTTCGCCAATGCGCGGATTGGCCTGCAGCGTGGTCGGAGCAGCCGTGAGTTGCTGTACCGTGCGTGCGGCAGCAGGCTGATTCACCGCCGCCAGAAACTCGTACAGCCTGGCAATGTCGCAAAGCGCCTTGTTTGTCCACTTCAGCTCCATCAGCGCGGTACAGGCAACGGAGTGTCGGTACTGAGGCTATCAGCCCAGGCTTGGACAGCCTGGTGATCAATCACGCGGCCAGCATCCACCTTGGCCAAAGCCTGACGGGTCAGATGACTATGCTCTTCTTCCTGGTCGATCCAGGCGGACAGGGCCTGCTTGACGATCCAGTTCTTGGAGCGCTACAGGCGCTCAGCCATCAAATCGACCTTTTCGGCCAGTTGCACAGGGACGTGAGCCGTGACAGATCGGTTTTTTGCGGTAGTTGCCATGATCGGGTTACTCCTGATCAATGGTCGGTACAAAGTGGATGCTCTGCCGGCGTTCTGTAACAGTCACTTCCGGCTGGAGCGTTACTTCTTCTTGAACTTGATGTCGCCTGAGCCGGTAACCGAATGATCGCGGATCGGTGGGTTACCGCGGATTACGATGTCGCTAGAACCCATCACTCTGGCCTTCACGGAGTCGCTGACATAAGCGTCGATATCGCCGGAGCCAACCATCGACAGCTTGGCGGACTTAGCCACCAGCTCACTGGCATCCACATCGCCCGAACCGGCCACCTCGGCGTCCAGAAGATCCACTTGGCCAAACGCCGTGATGTCACCCGATCCCTGGACACCGAGATCGAGCTCAGCCTGCAGAAGGTCATACAAAGTCACATCGCCACTGCCCTTGATGCGGATGCTTGGCGCTTCAGTCAGTGCGGCTCCGCAGTCATGCATGCGTTCAACGCAGCCAGGATCAACTCTTGTGGATTAGCGGCCGTGTCGGTACCGAGCAATTCTGCCGGTTCGTCCGCGTCGATGACAAAGCCGCGCGCCAAGGCTGTGTCACCCAGGACGAGCGGCATGGTTCGCGCACGCGTCCGGGTGCCCCCCTTCCAGGTTGTCACGACGCCAAACGTCGCGATGCCTGCGGCGGGCTTTGCTGCGACCTGATCTGCAAACTCCCGCAATGCACCGACGTTGATCCCGTTGTCGGGCGTTCCTTTAATGTTTGTGTTCATTTCTCGTTCCCCCATTATGCGTTACGCCCGGCCATCACACCGCCGTCAACGTCCCAGATTGCGCCCGTCACCCATGCTGCCTTGTCCGACAACAGAAAGATGATGACCTCGGCTACGTCTTGTGGCGTCCCAACCCTGCCGATTGGGTGGAAGCTGTTGAATCCCTGTAAGGCGCCATGAACCTCGGCCTTGGGTATGAAACCCTCGTAAATCGGCGTTTCGACAACCGCAGGAGAAACGGCATTGACCCTGATTTGTTTGGATGCCAACTCCATCGCAAGGTGCTGGGTCAGCGAATGCAAACCTGCTTTTGCCATCGAATACGCGGACGACGGCGTAGCCGCGATCGCCTGTTTGCCCCACATCGAGCCGATGTTCACGATGGCGCCGGGACGCTCGCTGGCCACGAGGTTGGCCACGACCTTTTGTGTGATTAAGAAGAACGCTTTATTCAACGACAAATATTGCTCGTAATCACTTTCCGTGTGCTCAAGAAACGCCTTCGGGAAGAACACCCCAGCAGCGTTGACCAGAAGATTGATGTCCTTGTGGTTCTCATCGATGGTATGCAGGAGTCGCTTCACATCTTCGACCCGCGAGAGATCGGCAGTCAGGGCTGTCACGGCGCCCAACGACGACAGCTCCTTGCGGGCCTCTTCGGCTTTGTCTTCGCGGTGACCGACGATGACGACGCTTCCGCCTTGCTCGAGAACCATGCGGGCAGTTTGCAATCCCATCCCACTAGTGCCGCCGATGACCAACAGCTTCTTGCCATTAAATTCAGTGTTCATAATAACCTCTTAAACTACCAACTAAATGGTAGGATCATGTTGCAAAAAGTGCCGACCTTAGGTCAACACGGTAGAAAGAAAAGTGTTTCCAACATCGGCCGGTCCGCGTGGCGATCGCATGCCACGGCCCACCACCATCGAGCCCTCCAACGCGCACAAGAACGCCTCTGCGAGAGCCTCTGCGGCGGAATTTGAGGTGATCAGCGCGGCACGCTGACCGTCGGCAACGACAAGAGTCAACCAGTCGAGATTGACTTTAAAGAATCGCTTGACCTCGCTCACAACGGCGTCCGGCAGCGAGTCCGACTCGGCACCCAACATGCCGCAGACACAAAGGCGCCGGTCCTTGGCGAAGGTGCGTTCGAAAAGTGCCGCATACGCAGTTAGCCTATCAGGCGCTTTCGCATGCTGCCCTTCGATGCTCAGCAACTCCTCACGAAACCGGTGCGTGTAGCGCTGTGCGACCACGGCCACGAGTTCTCCCTTCTTGGGGAAGTGGTGGTGGATGCTTGGTTTTTTGATGCCTACCAACTGGGCCACGTCGTCGTATGAGAAGCCGTTGTAGCCATGCCGCTGTACCAAGCCTTCAGCGGCATCGACCACGCGCTCGGCGGTCGGCGAGATTTCGGAGAAATGCTTCATGCAAGTGCCTCATTTGATTCAGCGACTGGCAGATGGCCTGTCTTGACCAGGATAGTGCAGCCTTCATTGCTGAAGGGGCGGTGAGCACTCAAATGCGGACTGCGCATCCATGTGCCGGCAGGGTAGCTTCCGAACTCATCCTCAAAGACGCCTTCCAACACATAGATTTCTTCACCGCCGTAGTGACGATGCGAATTGAATCGTGTCCCCGGAGCCCAGCGCACCAAAGCCGTATGTTGGGTGTCGAACTCAGAAAGTGGCATCACCGACAGACCCGGCACGAGGCCTGGAAACCAGGGTCCGTTACGAGTGTCGACCACGGTGCGTTGGCTGTCGGCTAGATCAAGATGGCGCAGCTTGACGAACAACGTGCAACCCGTCGCGGAGCTTGGTGCATGCGAAGAACCTGGTGGATTCTTGATGTAAGTCCCAGGCCCGAAGGTTCCGGACTCATCGGTGAACATACCATCAAGAACGAGGATTTCTTCGCCCAGGTGATGAACATGGCGCTTGAACCTCGATCCTGGCGCATATCGCACGAACGAGGTGGCCCTCGCCACTTCGTCGCCATCACGCTCCAGTAACTGGCGTTGAATCCCAGTCGCTGGCGAATCGACCCACTGTAAGCTTGAAGGCTCGACGACAACACGCTGCGAAAGATCTGAATTAAGTTTCATGGCTTTATTTTCATATACCGACTAATTGGTAGGTAGAATGGAAGTCGACGGTTCGCTTGTCAAGCAGCTTTCGCCATTTTCTTTCACACATTGAAAAACAGTGAATTGGTTACGAGAACTCGCGAAGCTTAGCGTACTATTTTTTCCGAATTCTGAGGCGCCCCCTATAAGACCGTCCACCAGTCTTGGCGCGACCAGGTGGGCGGTGATCTAGTGGCCCTGCACCTCTTGAAACTGGTCATGTATCACGAACGGATGCGCTTGCCCTAATGGCTGGCTGCTTCGTTCTACAGCGCCAGCAGTACGCCATCAGGATTGAATGCGCTCGAAAGTTATTTGGACAGCGCTAACACGTGCGCGATATGCAGCGCTGGAATCTTCCTCCAGCTTCCTTAGGATGGCGCGCCCGGCCAGACTCATTCCGCCGTCACGG
Organism: Pseudomonas sp. 7-41; assembly: GCF_021233075.1. NCBI lineage: Bacteria > Pseudomonadati > Pseudomonadota > Gammaproteobacteria > Pseudomonadales > Pseudomonadaceae > Pseudomonas > Pseudomonas sp. 7-41. The sequence goes on from NZ_CP089552.1 coordinate 98,973, forward strand.
AGGCTGCCAAGCTCGAGAACCGCGCTCAGGGCCGCGTAATCACGGTTGAACTGCTCCCCGTCATCTTGATCAGCCGTTCCGTCCTTGATCTTTTCAAAGTAGGACATCACTGCCTCAAAGCGGTTAGTGGCTGACTGAATTATGGTCTGTTCCAGTTGGGGCAACGCTGGATCTGCATTCAAAGCTTCATCGCACCGCCGAGTCAGCAGGTCGTGCAGCAGATCGGCATCATTGGCCGCATCCACGCAATCGCGGTGGAGCGCATTCTCCAAACTGCTCTTCAGCCAGTAGCTGGTTTCCGGGTTGCTGAGTACCGCCTGAATTTCTTCGTTGATGGCCATTGTTTGATTCCTCTGTCCGGAAAGCGTTGTGTGCTCAGCGTTCCGCCGTCGAAGCACTGGAAAGATTGCGGTGTTCCTGGGCAGCCATCGGTTGCTCCATCAGCTCAAACGACGGTGAAATGAACTCGGCCGTGATGGCAGCGGACAGCGCCTCCAGCTCGAAGTCGGTCACCTGAAAGCTCCCCGGCCAGATCCTGATGAGTGCCGATTTTCGTGCGACAAGGAATTTCTCCTGTTTGAGCATGGCCTCGTTGACGGCGATACCAACAGCCTCGGCAAGCGCATCGCGGCTCCTGAAGAAATGAGTCATGGAGGAAAATTGGTAGTCGATCGGCACTCCGTCGACGATCACTTGATTCGGCTTCAGGTCGATGACGACGCGATTCGCCACCACTTTCCGCTCCGTCCACTCAACAAACCAGGCCCCGAGAGCGCCAGCAGCAGCGAGGGTGCCGGTGACTATCCAGGTTCCCTGGCCGGGAGCCTCTACACCAGGTAACAAAGCAAGTGGTCCCAGCAACGTGAGGGGCATAATCCCCAGCCCCAGGATGGCTTTCGACAGATCATTCATTTGGAGAACCTTGATCGCTGATTTCGAGCGATTATTCCACGCTGTCAGCGCCAGCAAGGCCGTATTCAGGCCGTAAAGCGGTCAGAAAACGCTCTTCCTACGCAGGGAGATCATTTCTGTTTGGAGTACTTGTATCTGGCCCTATCAGGCATTGCGCCGGAGGCCGTTGGGTTTTCGGTAGGAAATGAGACGGTGGCCACCTCCTACCAGGAACCACCAGCATGGAACTCAACCGCCTCCCCGCTTGGCTTCAGGCTTACCGCGATGGCCATCGTCAAGGCAACGCCCAAGCGCTAGCAGCCTATGCCGATTACTACTGCATGGACGGGTCAGCCGACATGGAGTTGGATATTGAGGAGCGGCTTGGCTACATCCCTCCGCCGATGGTCTCGTATGCAAGCCGAACGGGCACACGCCGCAACCTCGCAGCAATGCGCGGGGCGGGTTGGCGCTTACTCGTTTCTGCGGCCGGGGTTCTGCGCACTGAGGGGTTCCAGCATTACGCCTTGGACAACGGAGCGTGGAGCGCTTTCCAGCAGGGCACGCCGTTCGATGAGCGTGCTTTCGGCCATGCCGTGGATCTACTTGGCGAAGACGCTGACTGGGTTGTCCTACCTGACATCGTGGCAGGTGGGATGGAGTCGCTGGATTTCAGCCTGCGCTGGCTGGATCGGCTAAAGGGATTCCCTCAAAGGTTGCTCATTGCTGTGCAGGATGGAATGGAGCCAGACGATGTGCGTGAGTTCTTGAGCCCATCCGTAGGGATCTTTCTGGGAGGGAGCACCCCTTGGAAGCTACAAACCATGGCTGCCTGGGGTGTCCTTTCTCGACGCCGCAACTGCTACTACCACGTTGGCCGGGTCAACAGCGCTCGACGGATCGGAATGTGCGCTGCCGCCAGTGCTAATTCCTTCGACGGTACTAGCGTGACACGCTTCGCCGACACGCTGCCTGCGCTCCATGCCGCGCTGTGCTATGCCGATGACCAGGGTGATCTTTTCTCTCTAGCCAAGGAGGACGTTGCAGCAACGCCATTCAATTGTTGTTGGCCGCTGCCTTCGAGACAGCACTGTTTCATGGAGCCCACCATCATGAAGATGGGGTTATCTGAGCTTTCGCCGCCGTGGACATATCAGACGCCCAGTCTCGAAGATAACCAGGAACGATGAGCTTGTGTCGAGCTCTCGATCCACCAGTGTAAAGGGCTGCAAAAGCCCTGCTCGCTGCAATGCGGTCACCAGGTCCTACTTGACTGAGCAAGTCTGGTGCGAGCATCACAGCGTCGATCTCTGAATTGCGTGCGTCCATGACCCGGCCGAGCTGTAGCGGGGCTGTCCCTGACGCATCGAGGTTGAGTAACGATGCTTCGAACTCTGATGAGCTATAGCCCTTACTGAGCATCCGGTCGATGCGCTGAAAGCTACTATTTTTGCTGCCCATGTCCGCCCGGAGATCATCCCAGTGGGTGTACCTGAAGAGCGCGCTGTGGGTTGGCCGTACCTGATCATGGAACAGGCCAATGCAATCGAGAATGAACCGGCGGAAAGTGTTGATTGCTCCAGGTAGCAAGCTGAAGGTCGCGCCAGCGCTCCCCAGGCGCTGAAACCACTCGAATAATCCCCACTCGGAATCAACCAGGATGGTCACGGCCCCAGTGGGAACCTCTGGCTTGTCGTAGTAGATAACCTTTGTCTCAATGCCGTTGTTGCCCTCGAGCGAAGCCAATTTCAGTATTGGGTGTTTGTCGATGAGGGGGTTTATGACTCCCTCGATCTGCCGGCCGGCGCGAATGGAGTGGGTGATCTCGTGCTTGCGGAGTGTGCTGGCCCGTTGGTAGTAGCTCCCGTCCAGGCGCTGGCATGCGTCACCCAGGGTAATCACGGGTTGGCTACAGCGGTCGAGAAATACAGAGAGTGGCCAGCTCAGGTCGTGCGCTTCGTCGACAATGATGTGGGTGAACTCCAGGCCTATGACCGCCTCGTGAAGAAGGGTCATGTGCTTGATTCGGTGATAACCGCGAAGCGGGAGCTGAAGGCGCTGATCGGTAGGTTCTATGGTCTGGTCCCACAGCCTTTGGGCATACCCTACCAGCACCAAGCGATCTAGGGCATCGAGGGTAAGCCCTTTGGGGATGTGCTGCTCTGATAAGGCAAGGTCAGTACTGTTGCAAAAAGAGGCAACCATTCTCGCGCAGGCCGTGGCTACTTGGGCAGGGCTGAGCCTACCGATCGACGCGAAGCCTAACCGGGAAGCGATGTCTTCCGGGGTAACCTGGTGCCGAGCGGATGCCCGTTTGCCAGGCCTGTAGTAACCGAAACTTCGCTCAAGCACATGGTTGGCAAGATCTCCGAACGTCATACCTCTTACGTTCGCGGCTCCGATTCGCTGCATCAGGGCCTGGAGCTGCACCGCGGTGAAAGCCAGCACGAGTGGTCGACATGATGAAAGCGAGTCCACCAAGCGTTCGATCATATGGGTTTTGCCGGTACCAGCCAGGCCCTGGATATGGATGCTTTCATCGGGTTCGGCGTGGATAACGCGAAACGTCCGGCTCTGCTGATTCGACAGAGAAATTGTTTTCCCCGATGGGGTCTCGAACGAATGCTTGAGCGGGTTGAGCTTTTTGGTGTGCGCGGCACAGAAGTTGAAGTCCCAGCGGCCACCACTCAGGAATTGCTTCGCGTCAAGCGCCTCCTCATCCAGAAAGCGCAGCCGCAGCCGAGGCATAAGCGCCAGCCCTCGCTCAAACAACTCTCGTTTAAATCTGCCGGCAATCAGGCTAGAAAACGTTCCAGGTGGATGCGTTTGGCCCAGTTCTGTTCCGACTGAGATCAACTCGGCTAGGGCCTTCTCAACGAGCATGTCGCTTTTCGGCTTTCCGTCCAGGGCCGGTAAGTTCTGGATGACAGCCACCGACGCCACTTGGGCCACGTCCCATTGCCCCAGCAGGACACGGGCAGAACCACTCGGATCAACCAAGGTATCGGCCTGTGAAGCCAGCAGTGGGATGTAAAGAACCGGGTCGGTCACGCTTTCTTCTCGATGGAATGCACATCGTCGACCACCACAGCGCTAGCGCCGCGGCGGGGCTCAACTATCCAGTGTATGCCAGGCGAGCCGGAGATCACACTGTCTCACCGCCGGTACCAGTTGAGCTGGTAGCACCTGGCGTCCTCGGGAATGTCGCCAGGTGGCCACCGCAGGCAGTCGAGATACAGACGCTCAGGTTTGCTCGGACTGGGCCGGGTACCTTGCACCAGGTAGGCCGACCCACCGGAAGTGAGGATGTAGTCGCCAGCGCTCAGGTCGTCAGCGCCATCGATGTACAGCTTGCACGGAGTGTAGGGCAGGCGGCTGGCCATATCCTTTTTCCTCAGATTCCAAAGATGGTCAGGGCTTGGGTGCAGCCGGCGATATTTCCACTCCAGTTTTAGTCCGTTGACTTCGAGCCAATTTCTTTTGACCTGATCAAGGCTTCCAAGTTGGGCACGACATTGGCGTCTAGGTGATCCCTCATACGCTGGCTCAGATGGTGCTGGTTGGGAATATCAATGCCTTCTTGACTGGCCCATTCCCGCAAAACCCCCAGCAACACCATGCTGACGGTATGGCCATCATCCATATACTGGAGCAGAAAAGCCTTGAGCCTATTCCGTCCCTCATCGGAATGCAGGTCAAAACCTCCTGGCACATCATGTAAGCGATGCGCGATCACGTTGCGATTCTGGAGGAAGCGATCCAACTTTTCGTCGAAGGTGGGATGCAGATCAACCCGCTTCCGCAGCGCTTTGAGCAGTTGTCCCAGTGTGGCTTTTGAGTGTCGTTCAAGCAGAGTGTGAAGCTGTTCAACAGTTTGCAGTGGCTCGCCATGCAAAGGATACGTTAGGCAACAGCTCAACAAGTGCTCAACACCCTGCCCGGCGATCACCGCAAGGCCCAATGTCTTCAGCACATCGTCCTGAACAGGCTTGTAACCCGATTGCACTTCATCTTTCATGATTTTGTCAGTCCTTGAGAGCGCTCTAGGGAGCATGTTCGCTGTCGATTTTGCAACGCGCGAAAAGAGCATTGATACGGGCTTGTAGCTCAGGGTCAGCTGCGGCTGCCTCACGAAGTGAGGGCATTTGCTCCATGACTAGATCAGATGCATTCTCTCCAAACTCCTCGATCAGCCTCTCCAGGTTCCCTACCGTCTCTTCGGGGGCGATGGGCTCGCGACTGGTGTTGGCGAGGAGTGAAGATACTGCACAGGCCTCTTCGTCGAGTTGCAGCACACGAATCGGGACGATATCTATCCCCAACTCCGAAGCCGCAAGCCACCGAACCAGACCTCCACCAGGAATGATCTCATAGCCTTTGCCCACCTTTCGAACGAGGATGGGCTCCATGATGCCCAGCTCTTTGATACTGATAGCCATAGCATCCACCTGGCTCTGACTAGGTGGCCTCGCCGGGCCGCTAGCAGGCATGATTTTGCTAGTTTGGATTACGGTTGGAGAGCTCATCAATTTTCCCTTCAGTTCTGAAAACCGCGGCCCAGTTCGTCGGGGGCTTGGCGATACCGCGATTTTCCTAGCGGAAATTTTCTATCGACTAATTCTTCGAGGGCATAACGCTGGTGATGAATGCCGCGCCTTTCAGCGCATCCGTCCAGATGCGGAGAGTTTCGACGGATTGAGGTCTGGCCAGAACCTCGGCGCGCTGAGTGTCCAGGCTGCGCTGCAACTCCTCCAGCTTCTGTGCTGGTGAAACATCTAGGTCCAAGCTCAGGTAGTCCTGCAGGGCTGAGTGGATATCAGACAACAAGCTGGACACCCGACTACGATGCCATTGCGCGGTAGTGTGGTTGGCCCAACGCGGCGCCTCCTCTTGCATTGATTTGCGCAACGCCAGGTGGCTCGGCAAATAGACGGCATGCCCCAACACCACCTGAACAACAAGGTGCAGTTCCAGTATCCGCAACTGCTCGGCCACTGTATCGCTGGGGAAGGAGAAGCGGGCTTTAACCAGTTGGCCGGCTTCCCGCGCCCACTGCTGGCGTTTTTTGGCCCTGGCTTTCTCTGCGCGGTCTTTGCGCTCCTTGGCATGCTCGACGTTGTACTTCACCGAGTCCAAAAGTGCTGCGGCGTTGGTCAGCAACTCCCGTTGCTCGTGAGAAAGTTTCCCGCCAAGACGTCCAAGCAGTGAATTGTTCTGCGTAAACGCACGCAGCTCGCGGGCGGCGGTGGTAAGGCCCGTCTGCACACTGCGCATTTCCTTGGCGCTGAAGTACGCGCCAACTTCCATCACCACGTCCGCGGTAATTCCCGTCGCCTTCGTCAGCTCATCACGTTGATTTGCCATGATTATTTCCATCTATGCTGGAGTAAGGATGCGATAGGCGACGCCTGGAACAGCTAGTGGGATACCCAGCGCATAAAGCCAGGGAGAAATCATACCGCCGAACAGCGCCGCCCCCAGCAAGGCGTGCCCGAGAGCAAAAATCAGCATCCCGCCGATACCTCCTCGATAGACGCCGACGAAACTGATAAATACGGCCGCGCCAGCCGCTATGGAAAGCGGGATGTTGGCCATTGCAAGGGGGTTTGCACCAGCGCCAAAGATCAAGGCCCCCAACATGATCGAAAGCAGAGAAGCGGCCCTGAGTGGCATATCCCAGCTACCAGATCCATCGCTTTCAAGATTGTTTTTTTGTGTGTTCACTCGGTCCCTTCCGTAGAAATCAGTTGAAGAAGCCCTCGGCCTCCAGCTCTTTGTACTGCTGCTCAAGAATCCAACCTCGAATCTGCTCAGCAGACAACCTGCCAGGCGAAACCTGCAAATCCTTGGATGCAGCCTCGCGGCTTGCTTCAATCTCTGCCTCTTCGGCCAACTCGATCAGCAACTCATCCTCTTCGGTGCGACTCCGGCCAACGGCGATCCTTGAAAAATCGTACTTATTGGCGCAGCGGCGGCAGAACAGCAAGGCCACCTTCGCATTCTCGACTTCGACCTCCGCCATTTCACCTCGAAGCCCACGCCATGTCTCGTTTGCCACGGTAATGGTTACGGTCGATTGCCCGTCAGTAATCCAGGCATTGCACCGCGAGCAATTCGTGATGACGTGCTTGATAGGGGTAACGGTCGCGGTCACAGGGATTCTCCTACTTATTGCTCAGCTCCGACCATCAGATTGAGCCTTTGAACGTTTCTCCCAGTAAACACCGAGCAGAACCACATACCAAAATGCAAGGACAAGCCAAGCGCCCCAATGCCAGCGGCGCGGATCTGGATGAACGTCAAATGCGAAATAGGCGTAAACCAACGCGGTGATCGCTACCAAATTTCGGAACAAGCTAGCTACGGTCGTCATTTGTCTTTTCCAGTGCAGGTGGCCAGGATAACGGCAATTCGCACAACCCCAACTCACTGAGACAAGTTTCCCATACCTCTCGAGGATGTGACTCCATCAATGCGGAGTCGCCACATCCGCAGTGACATGGCCATCGGCAAACGCCAGATCCAGCTTGCCCGCATCGCGAGCCTGCTCGGCGCTGCTGATTATCACCCCACCAGGGCCACGGACTAAGGCAAATCCTCTCCCGAGCAGTGCAAGCGGGTTCGTCTTGTCGAAGACCGTGGATGCAAGCTCCAGACGCGAAGTTTCCTTGGTGATCAGCGCCATACTCAGGGAAGCCACCCTTGAGGCGGCAAACAGCCCCCTTTGGCGCTCAGCTACACACAGGCCAGCCCCGAGCCTTGAAAATCGATCCTGCGCGAGCTGGAGGGCCATGCGCTGTTGGCTGAGGAGGCGGTCCCGACCTTTGTCGAGGCTGCTTTGCTGTTGCAACAGTTGCCGCTGCTCCCTATGGAGCGTTTCCGTCACCCGCCGGCTGAAGGTGCTCCAAGCGCGATCCAGATGCGGGGCTTGCCCAGACACCAGGCGCAAGATCATGCCGTTGGCCCGCTCGACCTGAGCCCGAGCAGTTGAGGCCTCAGACATGAGCGCTGTTTTGATGAACCCGATGACCTTCGATGGTGTGTCGAACCGGCGGTGTGCCACGAGGTCAAGCACGCATTCGTCGATCTCGTGCCCAATGCCGGTGAATACCGGAACAGGCAAACGGCAGACCCAAGCCGCAAGGTTCGCGTCGTTGAGCCAGGCCAGATCGCTTTTCGCCCCACCCCCACGGATGATGCATACGGCGTCGAATGGCTGCTGTTGATGTTGCTCATGAACCGTCCGCAACGCAGAGCGGATGCTGTCTGATGCGTCACGCCCCTGGAACGTCGCTGAGAAATACTCGAAGCCGCACACTTCGGCCGCAGCCAACTGCTCTGCATCACGCCGAAAATCGGCCAGCCCAGCAGCCTCGTGCGGAGCCACAACCGCAACGCGCCAGAACCCTCCTGGAGAGGGAAGTCCCCGCTGTAGGTCGAACCACTGCCGCTCCTTCAGGGAAACAATGATCTTCTGCATCTTGGCCTGCATGTCACCCAGCGTGTAGCTCGGGTCGATTCCGGTGACCATCAGGGAGAAGCCAAACTGAGGGGAAAAATCCGCCCTCACTTTCAGCAGGACGTTCATTCCTGCTTGGGGCAGGCCTCCGGTTGCCTGCTGCCACTCACCAAGTACCTTGCCGGCGACGTTCGCAAACATGGTGCACCGTGCTTTCGCGACCTCGGCTCCCTCACGCGACTCCAAGATGTCCATGTAGCAGTGGCCGTTCGGACGGCGCTTGAAGTCGCTGAGTTCCGCAATAACCCAGCTGCTGTCTGGTACCGCAGCACGGACAGCCTTCTGGATCTGGGTAAGGTATGCGCTGAGAGTGAGGTGCTGCTCAACCGGATCAGGTGCGTTCACCGGACTGACCCTCTTCAGCGCCCAAGGTTGCCTGAACAACGCTCTCGATTCGGGTAAGCCGGTCGGCGCAGAACTTACGTGCATCCGCAAATTCGCGAGCAAGGGTCTCCAGCTCGTCGATGCTCACCTCATTGCGCTCCAGGCGCTTTACCGTCTGGTCGATGAAGGCGATGTTGGCTTCGTAGGTGTCTCGGCTCATGTGGGAAGTCCTGGGGAAGATGAGATCAATCAACGTGCCAATTGTCGCAGCTTCCCCAAAAGACCCAACCCTATCAGCCTTCAGGCTGAACCCACGTTGTCTGACCCTCTGGGATCACGCCCCGATTGCAGCCGTATTTGGACAGGTACAACACCCTGCTCTGCCGCAACCAGGCCTCAACGGTTGGAACGATCATCGCGGCATACTCGGCAAGGCTCGGGTGCTTCTTCCAGCCGCCATTGCCGATCGCGGATTCCAGCGAACGGTCATACCAGGCATTGACCAGTTGCTCGACTCCCGCCAATTCTTCGCCGGCGGACGGTGCGGAATGGATCAGGTTATGCGCCTCGCGTTTCCTTTGCTCTCGGGTGGCATGTGCAGCTGGTAACGCTCCGAGGGAGAAAAGAGCGTCCTCAAAATTGAGGTGACGCTTCTCGTGAGTAGTCGAGTCCTCGGCTACACCGGGGACGAAAGAATAACGGCAGAGCTTGCAGTAGACCACGCCTCTGTCCTTCCGCTCGTAGTGCTGCTCCAACGAGCGAGCGATCCACTTGCGAACTTCGTGATAGCTGCGTGCCTGAAGATGATGCTGCGCCATCAGGTTGAGGCGCTGCGCATGGCTCAGTCCTGGGTGAAGGGCCTTTGCCTGCTTGGCGAGTTTTTTGAGGTTTTCGATATCGCGGAGCGTGATTGGGTTTTGCATACGGCAGCCTCCAAAGGCTGATGCTCTGTGTCCACTCCGGAGCACCCATAAGGGTTCCGTTGGTTTGTCGGTAGTGCTTTCGCTTTGCCAATGTGGACGGCAGGCACCTACCCGTGTGCCGAGGGGAATATCTCTGTCTCGATTGCGAACGTCAAGAGTAATGTCGAATTTCGCCCTGCTGGTTAAAATTTGAGCATCGCCGGGGGAGCTTCCCAGACCGCCACGCCAGGACTTTATCCACAGGCTTACCCCCACTTTCAGGGGACAAACATCGGACGAAAAAAATCCCGCTTGAGCGGGACTTATTCTTGGGCACTACCTCATTCCAACAGCATGTGCTCTTCACGGCCCATAGGTTTGTGCAGAGAGACGCTTTCACCATCCCTTTTGCCCTGAATGTACGCTCGGTACGCACCCATATCCAGTTTCCGGCGTTTCATCTTTGTGATCGGAACACCAGGATAATGTCTCTGGGTATAAGCGAGGATTGCCCGCTCCCCTTCTTCCGTAACGCCGGCAAATTCCTCTACTCGTTTGTGTACGCCGATGATCCACGCTTCTGCATACATCACTCCCGCTCTGCGCCTTTGCACTGCGCCCTGAACGCTGACCCCTGAGAGGTATTTTCTCTTGGAGTCTTTCAGTTGCCGGATAAGCACCTCATACGCATAGGCCGACATTTCAGCGCTACCGATTTCTCCAATAAAAATCAGCGACTGCCCGTTAGGGCCATAGCTGTAGAAACTCACACAGCCGAACGCCTTTGAGACAGTCATCGACAACATGCGAATCCATTGTGGCGGAACGCTTTTGGCTTTACCGATCCGCAGGGAGAATTCCTCCGCCTGGGTAGCACGCACATCGCCTACTTCCAGCTTGAACTTGTCCATAAGTTTGCGGGCTTGCCGCATTGCTGCTTCGGCCTCATGCGGGTTGCTGGATTTTGCGAGCGCAAAACATTTCTTGATTCTGCCTAGTGCGCGAGCGCGCTTATCCATGTCTGCAATTGCGCACTCACTCACCAGCCAATCCTCCGCTTCGCGACACGTTATTAAGCATGACGCTTCAGCGACATCCAATATCGCCCTGTATTCGGGTTGCTCAGCAAATATACTTGCTCCATCCCTTCAAACGAGGTGTCAAACTTTTTGACGTCTTCTCCGAAATAATCACCCAAACGCGACAACACTTTTTCCTGCTCTGCTTGCGGCTGGTCTTTAAGTTCATCAAGAACCATCTTCAGCTCTGTGATTGCTGCGACAAAAAACGTTCTTGCTCGCAACGCATCTGGCTGCCCGAGCGTTGACTCGTATTCACTAAGCACTACAGCCATTGCCATAGAACTTCGCTCACGTAACTCCGCACACTCTTGAGTCAGCACGATTGCGATTAGGAGATCATGACTGCCTGGAATGTCCGCATGCAGAACCTCTAACATTTCCTCAGACCACTCCTTGTCCCCAGGTAGGTTATATCCATCAAGAGAAAAACTACCGCTGGCCCCGATCAACTCATTAACTCCGTACATAAAACATCTTCTCCGTAAATTTGTAGGTCACCGTAAAGGCCTGCATTCATCCGCTTCGCGAAACGGGGGCACATCCCACACCTACCAATGTTTATTTTATGAAAGTGAGGCACTTCACTGCTAATAGCATTTCTAGCCTGATCGAATAGCAGGACTCTCGTTTCACTGCTAATAACTTCTGCACCATATGAAGCATCTACCAATGGTCCTCCGCTGGCTTGCCAAAAGCCCGACAGGTTAAATCACTGCTAATAGATGGGCTGCACTTGTCGTTTTGACTCGTAGCTGATGCGGTTCATCAGGCAGTAGTCAACTGTGTATCCATCTATTCTGGTTACGATTTCCCCTGTCAAATCGAGCAGCGCAGATGCTCCTGCATAAAATCCAAACCCGCCACTGGCATATTTTCCGCTCCGAATCTGGAATCCTTTCGCGTCGGTAATGGATACCCCGGTTATCTCGTGCCATAGGAGGAACACACCTTCCCCGTACAGGCCTTCGTCCCGCACTGAAAAGAGAACCTGCCTGAGGTGGCTTCCATGGGCCACGCCTATGAAATCGCCGTTTGGTAGCACCGGCGGGAATAACCTGCCGTCATCTCTTTTTCTGAACTCCAAATGTCACCGCCTGTTCATTGCCGTGTTTCGCCGGCTCTTTATTTTCGATATCACCCTGGTGACAACCAACGCTGACTTGATCGACAGGCTGACGCAGCAAGCGATCCCGGTAATGCACATGCCAGTGAAGATCATCCCGTGGATTGCTGATGTCCATGCTCCGAGGTATGGCAGATTCGCGAAGATCATTCGCTATGCCCTCCACTTGCGCTCGCCGAGTTGCCCGCTAGGGTCTCGATCGCCACCCGCAGTTTCGCGTAGTCGGTTTTCAAATCGCTGAGCACATACCTCGACCCGCAGTAAGTCATCCAGGCTGTTGCTAACCCGGCACTCAATGCGCCGATCGACCCAAGCAGTTGCTCCAGTAGTCCGCTTCCGAGCATCAGATTTACTCCCCCTAAATCCTGGCTGCTTACCCCAGGCCGCAAATTTGCGCTGCGTCAATCCTCCCACCATCGCATCCAATCCCAAGGATTTTGCGCGCTCTGATCCCAATAGTTGGCCTCTCAACCGACACTCTGTCGATGCACCGCATTCACCCGCTTCGCGACACAGGTTCAAGAAAACCACCCTCACACCACCTCGCTTGCTTATGGGAGTCTGAGGGTTCACCTCACATAGAGAGAAAGTCGCGCCGTAATTGTTTTCATGCGCGCTGCTCTGAAAGGCAGGAACTACGTGGTGTGTAGCGATATCGGCTTCAAATGGCTGCCTTGAAGGGGTGCTGTCGTCGTCGAAGGGGTGTCGTGAAGGGGTGTCGTGAAGGGGTGTCGTGAAGGGGTGTCGTGAAAGGGTGTTGCTGCCCTGTAACGCCCGCAACTAGGGGCCCCGCGCCTATTCAGCCGAATCAATTCGCAGCAAACGGTTCGGTGAAGGGGTGTCGTCATGGTTGAAGGGGTGTCGTGAAGAGGTGTCGTGGTCGGAGCCCTTGATTTTGTTGGGCTCCACCATTTTCTGCACCGTACCAGGGCGAAGCGATCAGTCGGACGCTGCGGGGTAATCCTGAGTGATGAACGCTGCAATAGAGCCATCAACCACGCCAGCTTTCTTCACCGCAGGGACAAGCTGACGGCGGACTCGCTGAATGACTGAGCATGTTTCCCGGATCTCGGCGAGCTGGATTTCGTAGGCCCGAACGATGTTCTTCAAGGGCTCCTTCACGAACGAGAACGACGAGACCGGGTACTTGCTTCCTTGACCCTTGTTGATCGTGCGGATGACCCGCGGTTTCTTGGCTTCGCCTTCCTTGAGCCTTGGCAAAATCACTTTCGCCCATTCGATGGTGACTGCATTCGGGCTGGATTGCCGTATACGGATCACGATCGGTATATGCCCAGGCTTGCCTGCGTGCTGAGAAAGGGCTGTCTGGAAGAAAGAGTCGCGCAGCTCCTCGGCTCGGCCGACAAGGCTGGAATAGACGCGATCGAGCTCCGCTACTGCTGGATGCTTGGGGGCTTCAGAAGGTGGGTTCATATGTCGCTCCTTTGTGGATGGGAGCATTTTGCGGCTCAACACCGGGGGTGTGGATCGATTTCAGACGCTAAAACGTCCTGAAAACGAAGCACAGGGCTCTCGCGAAGGCAGATTATGACGGCTCGTCGTCATCTGTTGACCGGGTGATGCAGTTACAGCGCTTGGGATTCTGTAGGTGTGGGGTTTCATGTGTTGCGGGGTCATCTGCGTCGTCATTTGGCGCACTTCTTTTGTCTTTTTTTGCTGGGAGCGGCATACGAATGGGTAACGCCTTAGGTCTGGATATTGGTTACAGCAACGTCATTGGCGTTTTTGGCAGTGGCGATGGGCAACCGGAGTCGATTATTCGTCCCTCGCAGGCCGCTCCCTTGAGCGTTCTGCCTGGGGATTCTGGGTTACGCCCTGGTGAAGTAATCGTTGAAGTTGATGGCGCGCCCTGGGTGGCATTTGCCGCGCCCGGCCGAGTTCAGGATGGACGAGAGCTGCACGAGGATTACACTTCCTCGCACGCCTATGAGGCCCTATTTAAAGGTGCTCTGCTGCATGCGGCCGGTGATAAAGACGTGATTGACTGCTTAGTAACTGGCCTTCCTGTCTCGCAAGCCCGCGATAAGCCCTATGTAGAAGCCCTGATAAAGCGTATGACCGGGACGCATCGGATTACGCCCAAGCGAGAGGTTACGGTTAAGCGAGTAGAGGTTGTTGCTCAGCCTATCGGGACTCTGACGGAGATTTACTGCAACTCAGATGCTTCGGAGGTTATTGAGGAGTCAGTTTCAATCATTATTGATCCGGGTTTTTTCAGTGTTGATTGGGTGGTATTTGACCATCGCGAACTGGTAGTCAACTCCAGCAGCAGCCTCAAAGCTATGTCTGTTGTACTTGAAGCGTGCAACGAAGAAATTGCGAAGGATCATGGCGGTATTCCTGGTGTAGAAAAGATCGAACATGCGCTCCAGTCGGGTAAATCTTACATCCTGATCTATGGCCGCAAAGTTGAGCTTGCTGAATATCTCGAGCGCGCTGCCGAGCGTGTTATCCCATCCGTCTTCACCGAGATCAAACAAGGACTTCGATTCCTGAAGGGGCGTGCTATCGACTGTGTAATTCTCGGCGGTGGGGGAGCCTCATTGTATGAGCCATTTGCTCGAAAAGAATTTCCCGATGCTTTGGTAGTCAAGCCCGTGAATAGCGTAAAAAGCAATGCCGAAGGTTTCTGGCATATAGCACGCTCTTAATTAAACGGCTGCGCAGGGAAGCGCTGAGGAGGGAATGTGGATAAAACGATGAGACTACAATGTCGAGTCACGCCAGCGACACAAGAATTGCACGCGCATCTCGAAACTATTGACCCCGATTATCGGGGTAAAAGGCTTGTTGCAATGGCTGCACTGTATCTAAGCATGATTAGCGCGACCGAAGAGATTAAAAATAAGCAGACTGATACTCAGCAGCATAATAATCTCTCTGAGGGCGAAAAAGAACCAATTAGTAATGAGCCTACGTCTCGTCCAGTTGCTAGCTGGATAAGGGGGGCTAATGTTTAATATCCGTGCCAGCTCCTTTGTTGCTGTCTATGCATGCATTGCAATATTTAATTCAGCAAGCGCAAACGCTAATGGATTTTCATTAAAAGGGACAATGTGGGAGCGAGCCTCAATGGCCACCGCATGCAAACCGGACCCATTGCTTCTATATTCACTGGCCCTGAATGAATCTAAAACTTCTGCCGGACAAGGGATGGTTGCACCACACCCATTTGCGCTTCGGAACGCGCCTAGTGGTGCCCTGTACCCTAAAACCTATATGGCTGCCAAGGTTGTACTCGGCAAATATATTGCCGAAGACATTCTTACCGATATAGGGATTATGCAAATAAATTATCGCTGGAATGGCAATCGAGTAGCACGCCCAGAGCTTCTTCTTGACCCTGAAGTAAATATTCGGATCGGTGCCCAGATACTTTGCGAGTCGATTGCGCAATACCCTGTCGATATGCAACTAGCCATCGGTGGCTACCATACACGAAACCCAAAACGTGAACTTGACGCACGTGAGTATGCGAGTAATGTGCTCAGAATTTGGCGTTCACTACAGCGTTTAAAGTAAGGGCAGGGACATGCGAGTTAAGATCAACGCATCGATGATACAAATGGGTCTGCGCTGGCTGACATCTGGCTTGCGAGATTTCAATGTCATTCTCGCTGAGCAGCGCTTGACTCAGAGCGATATGGTTTGGCTTTCTTCGTTGAGCACCAACCAACGTCAGTTGAACGCTGTCGACGCTCTCCCGGTCTCCCTCTACCGGGTCCACTACAACACCCTAAAGGTCGGCAGGGGCTACCTAGACGATGAAGAGTTTAGGGAGATAGGTAACAAAATGGTTATGTTCATGGAGTTTTGCCACTTCTCCCGCGTCAACCAGACAAGCCCAATTCTGGCTGTAGGCCTAGACGATGTTGGGTATCGGGTGTTCGAGGCAGGCTCTTTCGACTCTCGGATGATGCTGGTTAGCCGCGGCGGATTCTCGGTTGGCACCAGGTGCAACCTCAGGAAGCTGAGGATGAACCTATCTTCGTCAGACGATCAACTCAGGGACGTGACTACAGTATTGCTTGGTGACCTTCGGTACTTTCTGAAGCCTGGCGTGAGTGGCATAGGTCGGATCAAGGACTATCCCTCGACGATGCCCCTTGATGTGGTAGCGACCGAGTTGCTTCAGCAGAAGCTACAGCCAAAGTTGGTCGCGCAATGGACTGGATTGAATGCGGACGAAGTAGTCAGGATGAAGCGGTCCTTGCTACGGGATATCCCCCTTGTTCAGTCCCAGAGTGGACGAATACAGGCACCAAATAAGACACTGGCCGAAAGCCCTCTTCACAGTTTGCTCTATCTAACTGTATACAGGCTGCTCGCCGACAATCCTCTTCGGCGGACGAATGCTCGGGCGGTGGTTGCGGCTCATCGCGAGTATGTAGAGCTGTGCAGAGCTGTCGGCATTGAGGCCAGCGATATGATCTCCCCTTCCAACGGTTACCAGCTCAGCAACGCGATGAAGACCGGAGACATCACTCTCACTCCATGCAGCAAGTGCAAGGAAATCAACGCTCGTTACGCACTCAAGCCCGGCCGATGCATCTGGTGCAACCACTGAATCCCATCCACGTGAAGCTATTCGCAGGCCCTGTTCCCCCTGGCTGGAGCTTTCCGTTTGGGATTCTGCGTGGTAGTGAGATTATATTGGTGAGATGAATTGAATGGTGAGCGACATGCGAAACGACAAAGTTGAGTGCCAGTGCTGCAAGAAAATGATGGTACCGAAGGTTATCACCAGCGCCCCTTTCTACATCAGCGGCGTCCCTGTTGGTGGCCGTGACCCGGAGGCCTCGGTTTGCCCGTTTTGCCTATCTCCCAAGTGGATGCTGACTGAAGAACAGGTTCTTACCGGTGCAAAGGCGAATGCTGAATTTTACGGCATCATCGTGTTGCTGATGATCAACATCGTTGTGTTCACCCGCTTGGGTGCAGAGGCGGTCGGTGTAAGCGTTGGCCTGTCTGTTTTGTTGTTCCTGTTCCGGGCGCAAATCGCAAAGGCGGTGAAGGATCGGCTGACTGAAATCTTCAAGGGGTAAACTATGCAGGTGGGTAAGAAAAAGGCCGGGGAATCCCGGCCTTGTCGTTTCAGCTTAACCTCATCTAGTCAGCGTTGATCCCTGTCGGTCGCTGAGGTTTGTGGTTTGTGGCTCCCGCCGAGGATGGCGACGGTGCAGGTGGCGGAGCGGATCTGGCTGGTTGTGGGGCTGTAGCCGGTGTTGGAACTTGAGGAACATCCTCATTCGAAGGGCCCTGGTACGCCTGGTACTGCACGGCATCCCTTGAATCCGCCAGCGCCGTCAGGGTGGGATAGGAACCGCTTTCAGGGGCCTTGGCAGCATCATCGATCGCAGTAATAGCCCCTGCGATGTAGTTATCATCCCGGATGCCTTGGCTACGATAGTAACCATTCAGCTCTCGATAGGCATCACCCTCGGCCGATCCAAACTCACCAGTAGCCTTGGCGGCAAAGTATTGTGCTTCCTCGGGCTTCAACCCTTGTTTGATACCGATGTCGTAATAGTTTTCGAGCTTTTCACTATCGGAGCCGCTGCGGAAGGCTCCAGCAATCGTATTGATCCCTGTAAAGGCCGCATTCGCGCCATTAGCTACAATGTTGCCCAGATTCGTACCTTGGCTTGCAGCTTGCCCCCTTGCTGCCAGGGTGTCATATGCAGCTTGGGAGGAACGGTTATCCACGTGATCCTGATTCTGCGAATTAGCATCAATCACTGGCTGCATGTTCTCAGAATTTCGCTGCCCAATAACCGTAGCGCCATCCTCCTTCGTAGCTTGATAGCCACTGGCATTCATGTCATTTGAGTTTGCATAGGCCCCAGCATTTGAATTCCATTTTGCATCAAGCTTGCCAGCGATGGCGTCGGTGCCGGCAGTGGCCTTGGCGGCACTGCTTGTGAGACCAGCGTTCGAGTTTGCATCTCCTTGGTTGACGTTAAAATCGAACGGGTTGTATTGACTCATCAACAGATCACCAAGGCGTCCGTCCTGATTGATCGCACGAATCGCTGCCATCGCTCGACGCTCGCTCGTGTCTTTCGACATATCCTGGATGCTCTGGCTACCGAAGGCTTGTTTGTACAGATCTTTACCTGACTCTGTTTGTCCTGCCATTTTCTCGAGCGCCAGCGCGGTTTCATTGCGGCCGAGACCGCGAGTGAGCGCTTTGACGCCGGCGTCTCTAAGGTTAAGTGATTGACCGGCCTTGATCGAATCTTGTTGTGCAGATGCCTGGCTATAGGTCTGTTGCGCCTGAAGGGCGCTCGAACGGGTTTTCCCGATCTCGTCTGTGTTCGATGCGCTCTGCTGTGCCAACGCGCTACTTGAGAAGGCATCGCCCGTCGCGAAGGTCAATGTGCTCGAATCGGTTGCCTGGACAGACTGCGTAAGTTGGGCAAGTGCTTTCTCCGCCTTGGCTTTGCTTTCCTGAGTCATGGTGTCGGCCGAGGTGTTATCCGACCGCTTCATGCCGCCAAGCGGCGTAGAAATACCCATTGCGGCGTTGGACGTGGCCTGATTCAGCGAAGACTCGGATAGGCCGAGGCTCCGCAGGGACTCTTTTGCCTCGTTGTAAGATGCATTCGAACTGAGGACCGAACCTGCCGAAAGGTTTTCGCCGATCTGCGCAAGTGCTTGCCGCCCTGTGGCCGATGAGTTGAGTTGTTGACCAGCTGCCTTGAGGCTTTCTTGGTACTGAGAGGTTGCCGTTTGAGATGCCATGCTCGCGCTCTGCACAACAGCGCTTGCTGCTTGTTCGCTGCTGATGGTTTCTGCCAGTTGCGGGCTACCTGTTTTAGCAACGCCGGCCCCTACCTGGTCAGAAGTGAACGAAGCATTGGTACTTAGAACAGGTGCGCTCTCCTGAGATCGAGGATTCACGTCTTCGGACTTGAATTTTTCGCCAGCTGTCATTTGGCTCATGATGCTATTCGCAACCATGGCTGAGCCAGAAACGATGAAAAGAGCCAAAGGCGGCACAGAAGCGGCGAGCAAGCCGCCGATACCGAGAGCCTTGCCGATCGCCTTATCAATGTCCATGAGTTGAAGCATTGCAAAACCAGATCCAGTCGGATCGTATCCATTGAATACGGCCTCCATCTGGGAACCGGCATACCAGAGGGTAAAAGCATTGACGATACTTAACAGCGGCATCCACAACCCAACGGCCAACGGCAACACGAGATACTTGCCGAGGATAGAAAGGCCAGGCCCACCCAGGAGTAGAGCAAAGGCCAAGAACGGCGTCATCGCATAGAGCATGCCCTCGAAGAAGGCGATCATCGGCCTCATGTAATGCTTGAAGCTGTCGCCCTTCCCCGCCCATTGAATTTCTTGCTGGTTGAGCGATTCACGGAGAGCCATTGCAGCCCTTTGTTCTTGCCAATGGTTCATGGCGTCGACACGAGAGTCGTTAAAAATCGGGGCTATTAGCGAAGTCAAAACGTAGTCCTGAGCCGACTTGCTACTGAGTGCCAGACTTTGAATTGCCTGGTCTGTAGCGGCTTGAACCTGTATACCGGTGGTCATTCGATTGGTTTTGACTTCTTCGCTGAATCCTTTCTGAAGAATGTCCTCCAGCACGTCTGTGTAGACGTTTTGCAAATGCGCGTTGAGAAACGACCTGGCCTCTGCACAGCTCTTCATGGTGCCGGCGGTACCGTCGTAGACATAGATGAACATCGATGATGTCTGATTTGAGAGCACCTGAGCCCAGCCGGGAGAACGGTACAAGTCAGTCAGGGTCTTATCCGTTCTCAGCGCGACGGGGTTTAGCGAACAGAATGTCATGTACTCGTTTACCGATCGGGGCAGATCCCACCCATCAGACTTTCGGTAGTTTTGAAAACCGTCCAGTGCCATCGGGTTCCGAAGAGCATCGCGCACCTTCGACAACGTACTCAGACTCGAGAACAGCCCATAGTCGGTCATGCTTGGAGTAGAGAACGCTTGCTCCGTGGTTTTGGTGATGCCGTAGGCCACCGTTGAGATGACTGAGCCGACAAATGCAGGGCCAAGAGGCACGTTGTCCACCACCCGCACCTGCGACGACACCGTATCCTCGATAACTGTGGTGGCTGTAGGGCCGTAAAACATCATGTAAAGGACGAGCACAAGGCCTGCCTTTCCAAAGGTAATGGCCTGGTTATTGAAAACTGCTTGGAACGCCAACAGAAAGAGGCCTATTAGCGCGCCAATACGAGCAAGATCTTCTGCGTCTCCGCTCCCTGTGATCATCGCGCAGGCATTGAGCATGATCTCAAGAAACTCGGCGCTGCCTGTTGTGTAGATAGTGAAGTCCATGGATGTCTCCGTTACGCGCCGGCGTTATCGTTGATGGTTCCCTGCGGCAGGGTTCCGCTATCAAACACTGGGGCCATCTGAAGCATTTTTTCTGCTTGGCCATCGGCATCTTTGCCCTGCATTGCGTCCTCAATGTACGAACGGTATTCGTCCATGAGTTCTCCCTTAGTAGCCCGCAGGTCCTCGATCACCTTCCCTGCATCCGGCATGTTTAGGCTGGTCAGGCCCTTCTCTGTGTGCCCAAGCAGTTGATAGATCAGGCTCATTGATGCATCCGCAGCAATTTTCTTGGCGAACTGATTCAGATAGTCATAACCGGATTGAGCACCTGCCTTTTGGGTGATTTTCATCAGATTCACCCCTACGCGGCTGGATGCGAGGTATCCAATCCGGTTCCCGTCAGCAGCCGTTGCAGTGCCATTGGCGAAACGCTCAAGGATTCCATTGTTTTGAAGATCTTCAAGAATTCGGGTTTCGAGGCCCTTGAAGCTGGTGAGAGTGCGGATTTTCGGGTCTGAGCAGTCAGCGTCATCCTGGTCGCACTGGTAGACCTTGACATCGAGGTTCGTAGAACCCTCAACCAGAATTTTGAGACCTTCGCCGGTGATGAGCTTCGGCATGGGATGCGCAGCGAAGTTTTTCCCCCCGCTGGCATCGTTGGTGAGCGACACGTTGTAGCTACCGACCATCGACATGATGAATTCTGCGTTTTCATCGCTGCCGAACAGAATCTGTGACTGGAGGCCAGACTTCATCATGGCGCACCACAGAACGTTACCAGTGTTCTCGCACTGAACGGCCTTGCCTGAGGCCGCAATCCGGTTCGCAGGGGAGTCTTCTTTGGTAGATTTCGCGGTAAAGAAGTCAGATGAGACGTTCGACCCGAAGGCCGTCATTGCGGATTTGAAATCTGTGCTCTCTTCGTATGCCTTTTTGGCGTTTGTAACCAACCCACTCGCCAACTGGCAGCTGTTGGAAAACATTTGGTTGAGCGCCTGGATCTTGTTGGCCAGGTTGCGGATCACGCCACCTGTTTGAGCGTCCATCGCATCAAGGGCCAACTCAAAGGCAAAGCCCGAAACAATGCCAGCAGCGTTCGACGCCACATTCCTCATGAGCGCTACGAACTCCTCGCCGTTGATAAAGGAGAACGAGCCACTGTAAAGGTTGATCCCCCCGCATCCACCCTTTGCGCTTGGCGGGGTAATGCTGATGAGGTTGGCAGTGGATATCCGATTCCGAAGGACAACGGAGCCGCCGGTAATAACGCCGCGTGTGGCTGTTTTATATGCCCCTGGACTGGTTACGTTGATCATGCCGCTGAACATTTCATTGACCTGCTGTTGAATGTTCGCGTGAGCCCCGAAGGGCACCATCAGCGCTACAGCAAGGGCGATCGGTTTGATTTTCACTGGGCACCTCCGTTGTCTTTTTGAAAGGCGCGACGAGCTTCATCGCGCATCCGATTCACGAATTCGTTAGGGTTTTTTGTTGCGTCGGGCGGTGCGTCAGCTAGTTTCGTGGCGTCGATCAAACCCATGGTGTTAAGGCGGGATGTAGCGTTGTATTCCTGATCGGAAATCAGCCCCGCTTCATTCGCCGCCATTAAAATCCGAGTGGTTGCCGTCTCCATTGAAACGGTGCTGAAGCTGACGATCTTCACGTCATTCGGAGGGATGACTAGGGCCAGTGCCGGCGAGGTGATGATGCCAAGCTGCTCTGCGAGGCCAGTGTCGTACTGTGTATTTGGATACTTGCCTCCAGGAAGAGGAGCCCCGTCCATCGATACGGGCATGACTGTAAATCCGTACCTGAACTCGAGAGCTGAGACCGCTGCCAGAGCCTGCTCGCAAAGGATGCAGTCGTTACCGTTGTAGAAAAACATCAGCGCAGAGCTGCCGGCGATCATCTTCAACAGGGTTTCTTTCTGCTTGCCGGCCGCAGTTGCTAGAGCGTCAGAAGCGGCGTTGGAGGCGGGATAACGCATATCCTCGTCGAGGAATGGGTCATTACGGATTACGTCGACGGAGTGACGTGAGAATCGCTCGGCCTTGTCGAGCATGATTCGCTGAGCCCAGAAGTACGCACTCACATTCTCCTTGGTGGGGTTATCCATGGCTGCATCACGCAGTTTCGGAAGCATTTCGCGAATCCACGCCACGCTGCCGGTCGGCGGCAGCTCGGGCGCGGCTGGCTCGGAGGCTTCCGTTTCGGCTTGAGGTGGGGGCGCTGGAACCGGCGCGGGCTCGAGTTTTTCGGGTTCCTGTTCAGGAGGCGGATCTTCGTACCAGAACCAGCCACGCTCTTTGTCCTGGTAGAACGAAGAACCAGCAACCTGGGGCGTTTTTGACTCGGCGGGCTTGGTCTCTCCCGCAAGGGAAGTGCTGCTTATAGCGGCAGCAAGCAACAAGATGGGAAATTTTAGGGGCGTCATGAGTCCGTCTGGCCAAGATGGGGATGCTCGAATTGTGAGCGTTGGCCAACAGGAGGGGGCGCGTTTTCAGGCGCTTTTACGGTCGGAAAAAGAGGGGGGAATTGAGAAGGCCAGAGGCCTATCGCTGTGCGCGATAGACCTCGTGGCCGAGGAAGCCGAGAGAACCACGTTCACGAAGAACGTCATTCCAGTCGACACCTTTGGAGCCGTCAGGGATGGGCATGTCGGGCAACATTATCTGTGCCTTGATCCCCATTTCCCACAGACGTTTTTTCAAGGTCAATGCCGCTTTCTGGCCACCCTCCTTGCGGTCCTTGTCAGCCCAGATTCGGACTGCTTTGGTACAGGCTGGTGGTACGAAGCTCTCCAACAAGTAGGAATTCACCAAGGGCCATACTGGTAAGCCCATGGCTGTTTCCACCGACAGAGCTGTTTCCAATCCTTCACATACATCCAAGACTTCTCCTGGATGCGATGTTGGCACCGCACAACCGGGAAGCTTGCGGTTGCTGGGAATTGGGAACATTTTTTTCGGCTCCGCGAGATCGGCTTTCTCACCCTTCATCGTCAGGTAGTGACGGTTGATGGTCACAGCCTGGCCTTCAGGATCGATGAGCGTACACACTATCCCTGGATGCTTAGAACGCTTGCCGGCTTTGTCCTTGTAGGTCAATTCCGGGTGAAAGCGAACGTAGCGGCTCAGCTCTGGTCGATCCCAAGCAAGAATGCCTCGGGAGCGAAGATAGAGCCTTGCAGGTTCCGCGGATGGGTCTGTGAGAGGAACGGTTCCCTTCCACAGGTTGCGCATAGCTTCACGCAGCCAATCGTCTGAAGCCTCTGGTTTTGCTGGGGCTCGCTCCTTTCGGATTACAACGCTTGGGATAAATCCATCAGCGGTGCGTCCATACGGGTCTTTGACCCGGAGCAATGCTCCAACCTCCTGTAAAGCATGGTGAAAGCTCCAGCGGTTGACCCACATCAGCAAGGCTATGCCATCAGCCTTGACTCCGCAGGTACGGCAGATACCACCGCTCGACGATCCAGCCGTCTTGCGGAAAATCTTAAAACCGTCTTCCCCACCATGCACCGGACATGGAACCCCACGTCCTGCTTTTTTGTGTGCCGGCACCAATGACGATGCGAGGCTTGCGTAAATGTCATGCCAGCGGCCATCAGCGGCTACCAGCACATCTTGCTTCTCTGGGGCGTAATTGCCTTCTGAGTCTTTGGACATGGGTACCTCCGTTTGGTTGAGATGCGCCCCGAAGGGCGCATTGCTGGCTATTTCACGATCTTGATTTCCCAGGAGTTGCGGTAGGTATCAACCCACTCCTGTTCTTTCTTACCGTCAACAACGACCTCTTTGAGCACACTCACGGCGGTTTTGCCAAGGAATGTCAGCTTGATCGTGTCACCTTCTTGCGCACCGGACTGGCGCAATTGAGCGTTAAGCTCTATGCCCCAAACCAAGTGCTCACCGATACGCAAGAAGAACGAGTTTCCGTTCTTCTTGAGGAACCGATAATGGGCGAAACCTGAACCGCGGTATTCGCCGGTAACAGATCTACCAGCGACACCTTGAAAGTTGAGTTCAGTAGCCCGCGCTTCTTGATCTTGATCACCCAGGGCGACTTCGTTCAATTGAGCTGTTTCTTGATGCTCGGGCTGAGTTTCGCGAGGAAGGAACTCCCCTTTGATTTCGCCCTGCTGTTGCTTTTCGACCGATGCAACCTGGTTCCGACCTTGCGGCCGATACAGGGTGTTGATCACCACCGGTTCAAGCACCTGATGCGTCGTTTCATGAGTTTCTGGCGCGGGAAGCTTATGAGCCATGCGTTCTGAAACGATGCATAGGCCTAGTGGCAGCCGGAGATAGCTTGGAACATCGAAGTCAACCCGGATCATTTCTCTTCTCCCTGGCGACGCAGGTAGGAGGGAATGTAGTAGTTATCGTAATCGACGCTGCTACACCAACGGGCGTTGGGTAAAGTCTTGGTTGCTTGAGGAGCTGAAGCCTTCAGACAACCGCGTAGGTAGCTCAGAACACCACGCAGGATCTGCTCAGCATTCAGGATTACCACGGCGAGGAACACGCAGAGAGTCAAAGGCAAAACATGCTTTGCAAACTGCGGTGCGTATACAGCGCCCAACGTAGCAACGAGGAAGCCAAACGCGGTCAGCACTTTAACTTTGAGGGTTGTAGATGCCATTTTTCAGTTCTCCATTTTTTTAAAGCGGAGAACGCCCTAACGGGAGTTCCCCGTCAGGGTTTTTTTGACACAAAAAAAGGAAGCCAATGGCTTCCTTTTTTGATCGGCGCTACGCGAACGTAGGCTTGGTTTTTAAGCTGATAAGCTCAGCTTCGCTTGCTCCCAGACGCATACACGTCTTGGGTACCAGTGGCAGCAGCATGCTGTCACTTAGGGTCAATGGCCTCCAGGAGGCAAATTCTTAATCGACCTTGGCCGATGAGTGATGTAATTCTCGCCGCCATTTCAGTCTGTCGTCAACCAGAAAAAATCACTTCAAATTCCGACGCAAATCGTGCGCGAAATCGAAATCCAGAGGCTCCGCAAGCTGGTGCAATAGTCCGGCCACCAACATCCGGAGAAACCGCTAATGGCGACCAATCAACCACAACCGACGAAATACCAATACTCCAAACCATCCCTCAAAGGGAAGATGGTACTGAACACTGAGCAGGCGAAGTTCTTCGCCGGCAACCGTTTCGATAGCCTCATGACGGCTCTTTTTATCATCGACGTTACGTCCCGCAAGCTGGCCAAAAACCTCAAGACCTTTGATCACAAAGCGGTGGTCGATGCGGTCTCGAAGAAAATCGAGCGCATGGAAGTAGCCGTGCGTGACGAGTCTGAGCGGATGGACACGCTTTTGAAGAGCCTGGGAATCAAAGAGCTTGCAGGGTACAGCTCACCAGTGACTCGTGAATTCGAAATCACAAGCCCAGAAATCAAGCGGATGAGCAGCCTGCTTCAGGCATTTGACCATCTGATTATCCAGGTTGATACAGCCTGGCTGCATGAGAAGATCGATAGCTCGGAAGCTGAGGAGTTTCGTGCAAGCAAGAGCAACCAAATGGCACGGCTGATCCGCTCGCTCGTTGGGCTCGGTCAGAGCGCGCGTGCAAAGGCATACGCGAGCAAGGTCGCAGAGCTTCAAGAAGATATCGAGAAGGCTGAAGCCAAAGTGACCGCTGACAAGGAGGAGCGCGAGGCGGCTGGTCACATTGAGCCTGATGGCAATGCCGACCCTCTCGATTCGCTTCCTGAAGAAGCCGTTGCTTGATCGCGCCAGTAATGAAAACGCCCCGCATTGCGGGGCGTTTTGCTTAGGAGAGTCATTATGCTTGATGATCTTACGTCAACACAGGCAAGAAGCAGTAGAAGACGCAGAAAAGCGACGGATCAGCCTCCTCCACGCGAAGCCACTCCATTGTGGGAAGAACAGCTGGCCACCGACGAATCACTTGAAGCGCCGCCAGAGGCAGTATTTTGGGATAAGGTCGCGATCGTCTCTGTCACTGCTGCTGTTCTTGTTGGGGTGGCGATAGGTGTTCCTCTCGGGGTCTATCTTCATGGCACGCTGTAAATCCATCCTCACCTCGGCGCTTCAGCTTTTCGACATGCCGTCTAGCAGCCCAATACCCCCCCTTGATTCTGCGCTCGCTCAGCGCCCGGCAAATTGACACCACATGGCCCCGAGTAAAAACCGGGGCTTTGTAGGACTGGATTTTACGAATCACGCCCCAAATGCTGTAGACCCGCTCAGGCATTCCATGGGTAAAGCTGGCCTGCCCTGCCATCACTGCGTAGCTGTGGATTTTCTGAGAGTGGACTCCGGTGACCTTCTGAACTGCCTTCACGTGTGCGTAGTTCTGCATCAGCGGGTTTTGCACGCGATATTTCCTTCGGCCGACGATCTGCAACCAGCTCTCAGGGGCTTCCGGGTAGGTAATGATCTTTCCCTTGAAACACTTCGTTTCCAGGACAAAGATCCCGTAGCGCGACACGATGATGTGGTCAACCTGCGTCGACTCTCCCCTTGTCTTACCACGATAGATCGCGTTGGCGAACACCTTGTATTCGCCGCTGAGGCATAGGCGGAGCATGAAGTTCACTTTGTACTCCCCCCACCACCCTCGGTAGGCAGGAAATTCAAGTAGACGGACGTGGGCGATGCCCGCTAGAACCCCCAGAATCAAAACCGGGGGCAGGTACAGCATTAGAAAGTCATTCATACCATCGCAAATCCGCCCTTACGGGCGGATTCTCCATTAGAACGGTTCGCTAGAGCTTCGAGCAGCAATCGGTCCATCGCCAGAACATGTACATGGCATCGTTCCCAGTACCTGGAACATGCCGACTAGGCCCGCCCTCCCAAGTCTGGGGCGGTTCTCCGAGCCACATTGCTCTGCTGTTCTGCGACTTTGGCCAGAACTGGGTCACTTTGTACTGGCTTTTCGGAATCGTCGGGTAGATACCCGCCTTGCACACGTTTTCATCACCCATAGTGCGTCGAGCTAGGCCCCTGCGGTGTTGCTGAGCGATCACTCGCGCAGCCAGCAATGCTGTCGTCCGGTTTGCATCTTGCGCCACGGTTACGCCGGCAAATGGGTAGATACTCCCCCATGTACCGGTACACCACCAAAGCGACTCAAGAGGTTCCTTTCGTGCGGTAACCAACGCGGATTCGGCAGCACATGCCGCAATAGCGATTGGGTTTGCCACTGCCGCGGACTCGGGGTGCTGGAAGAACGCCAACGTACCGTTGTTCCAGGTCGGGTCGATCTCAGTGAAAGAGATGATGTCGAGGTCGAGATAACCGTCCGGATTGCATTTGGTAGGCGTGTAGAGATCGAGGATCTGAAGCAGCGGGAAGGCATACAGATGAGCGTGGTAGAACGAACCGGCGGCCTGTCCTGTCTGGGTACTATTGTCCTGCCGAAGCCGACCATAGCTGCGCTTGTTGCCAAGCGGGAGCGTCACACCGCCTAGGGTTGGCGAGCAACCAGGCTTACGGACAGTTTCAACCATCCGGGCCGGCTCCCACATAGCAGTGATGATTCCGGGCTTGTAGATCGAGGACGAGCCTTCCTGGCAGATACAGAAGACCATTTTTGTAGCCTTGGCGGGTGCTGTGCCGGGGGTTATTTGCACACCAGATACACGGATTGGGAAAAGGCACGCCCAGCAGATGTCGGTGAACAACTTCGGACCAAAAAGGCCAGAGTCCTCACACATCACCTCACCGGACGAAGCCGTATCAGCCGCTATCCCTGGTAGGGAAAACATACCTGCAATCACTAGAAGTGCGGCGGCTATTACCTTATTGATGCTCATGATTGGCCTCCTCGAAGGCTGATTGAGCAACCTCGCGGACGATGAAGTTTTCCGTGTCGGCTGTTACGACAGAAGGAGCGCGAAGTATCTGGAAGCGCTCCGCCATGTCAGGCGGCAATAGGTAGAGGGGGGCATCCAGCCTGTCCTGTACGCTGTTGAACAGATCCCAACCAGAGGCAGTGGGAATCTGAGTAGCCATTACCGTGACGGTAAGATTTGCCCCATGGTCTGCGTATTCACGCTTCGCCAGGGCAACCTGCCAAGGCTGCGTCGGATCGATTACCACCAGTTTTTGGTCAAAGGGCATCATGTCGAGTGGATTGATCCTCCCTGCCTTCTGAACAACTCTGCCTTGGCTATCGAGAATGTCATCGGGAACAATGACCGATGCATCGACGAGGCGGGTAGCACTCACCGTTACCTGCGGCAATGGATGTCCTTTGTGGTTATCCCAAAACCGGGCGATTGCTCGCTTTTTCATGGCGTCGGTGTCCAGCTCTGCAATGCGCTGCTTCGCAACCTCCATGAGGTCTGGCTCTATGATTTCCTGTGTGGAGCCAATAGTGCCTAAATCCCCCCGCTTGCCCTCCTTAACCGCTCCCTCGATATAGCTGACAGAAGACGACCCAGCAGCTTTAGCGATCAGAGCATCATTCGGTGCTTCGAGAGCCACGGTGGGGACGGCTGAAACGCTGTGACGTTGGAATGCGAGAGGATCAAGCAGAACACTTACAGTGCTTTGCGTCTCTTGCGTGAGAAGGTGCATTTTGGTCACAGCATCGCCCATCGACATACCATCAGGTATGCCTCGAAAAACGATGCCAACACCAGGCAGTCCGTCAAAAGACAGCAGTATGTCTTTGAGGGCGGTAGCGCCCATCGACCACGACACGAAAATCAGAGTGCGATTACCATCGCCCAGGGGATGTTTTTTCTCGCGATCTGAGCCATCCGCGCTAGCTAGCCCTGAGTCGTTCTGCTGAGCATTTTCATCACCGGCTTGAACGATGGCCTTTTCAGCCATCTCACTCACCCAACTCATGTCATCTTGGCCGCTTTCTGCGCGCGCGGCATTCGCATTTCGGCTGATTTCCCTAACCTGTTCGAGGAGCACTGGATCGAATTCATTGATGTCGTACTTGCGAATGCCAAGGTCATCGCCGGCGATGGCCATCGTGCAGCCAAAAGCCAACCCAATGCACATGGCCAATTGCTTTTTCACCATATTGGATACGCCTTCCCGATGATTTGGTCTGTCGAAGCTGAGCCCCAGTAGCGGGAGTCGAAAGAGTCTGGCGTGCGGCCGAAGAACCAGTAACGGCCCTCGCCTATTTCCCCTTCCCGAACATATTGCTGGGGATCAATCCCGTGCTGGCTGGCGACCTGAAGCCCTTTGCCCACGGACACGCCATTGATGGTTGTTTCATCAAGCGTGACTTTGGCGTGATCGCCAGGCATCCCCTCAAGCACCTTCACGATGATTGTGCCGTCAGCAAAAATCGGACTCAGACCTTTGGAGTGAAAGGCGTAGATTTCACCGCGCACCAAGTCATCCTGCTTTTTATCGATGATCCATAGCCTGTAAGGGGGCAGGCATAGGGAGTCCTGGCTAGCGATAGCAATCGAGTAACGGGATGCCAGCAGCACAATGCTGCCGGCAACCACTGCCGAAAAGAGTAGGCCTTTGCCGATAAAGGCCGCCGAGAGTCGCTTTGGAGCTCGATCTCGCTCAACCTTCGCCATTGCCCTTCGAACCTTGGCCTGAATGCTGAAGGGGTTCGACAACGCCATTACGCGACTTCCGCCGGATCAGGGTTGTACTCGACACCTCGATCACGGAGCACGCGCAGAATTGCCTCATCCTGCGGAACGCCGGTGAGTGTGTAATTTCGGATCGCTTGCACATCTTCGGGTGCGGTCGAGTAGAGGAGGATCGAGTATGGGTCCACCGTGAGTCGCACGATGCCGGCACCGCGGGGGGTGAGCATGAATATCTCGGAGTAATGCCCTTTGTACGACTTAACAGTCTTCAGGATTCGATACCCGCCCTCACCCAGCGGCAGGCGCTTGTTTTCCTGGATAGCATCAATAGCTTCGGCCTTCTGTCCTAGCAGTAGGGTGAACGCAGAGTTTTCAGCGATGGCTTGTCCGACTTTATTCTGATAGAGGTCGTTGACCCCCTGGGTAATGACGATGGCACTACCACCATATTTCCGGAATCGCCGGTAACCGTGCTCGATGAACTCACCAACGTTGCCCTGGGAGAGAAGCGACCAGGCTTCGTCAATGATCACGATTTTCGGGCGGTCACGCTCACCAAGGTACATGTCCTGCTGGATCTGGTAGATGAGCTGAAGGAGTACGACTTGCTGAAGGTGTTGACGCCCCTTCAGCTCCTCAAGCTCGAGTACGGTGAAGGGGTTCTTGAAGTTGAGATTGTTCTTACCGTTGAAGAAGCGGCCGTACTGTCCCTTCGAGGTGAATGCGAAGAGCTGATGACCAATATCTTGAATACGCGGGTCTGGGTCGGCAAGCAGAGAGTCAGCAATGCTGTCGACAATCATCGTCTTGCCAAGCGTTTCCCAGCATTGTGTAAGGTGCCTTTTTAGCCCTGCGGTTTGGAAGTCGATCAGAGGTACGGTCGGAGCAGCCATAGCAGAGAGCAACCCAACCAGGACATCCTCCTCCTCGCTGTAGTCTTCAATTAGCTCGAAGGGGTTGAGGCAGAGGTTCGACTCCTGGTCAAAGCGTGCAAAGTCGCCCTTGTACGCTTCAGACAGCTTGAGGTAGGAGAGGCCCACATCGATGACCCAAACCTTCGCCCCAATACTCAGATACGACGTGATGAGATAGTTGGTCGCAAACGACTTCCCGGAGCCCGACTGAGCGGCAATCATTGCGTTGTAATTGGTGTCGGAGTCAAAGAGGTGGAAGCTGACCGGCTGACCGTTTCGGGAAATGAACGGGGCCACATGAGTCCCGGTGCCCTTCCAGTCGCCATAGATTGGCAGCAATGGCAGTGCTTGGGTGAGGCTCAGTGTTTTGAACCGGAACAGCTCCTTCATCGCATCCGGGTCGGCGCACATCGGCAGGGAGTTCACGAACACGGGCAGCACACAGAACTTGTCCTCCATGAGACTGAAGCCCTGCGTAGCAAAGTGGCTCTTCGCATTCGATGCCGCCTGAATAAGGTCTTCGCGGTTCCGGCCGAACACCACGAGGGTCATTGTCGCCTGTACGTTGGGAAGCCCTTTGTCTAGGTCTTCAAACAGCGTGTCATAGGCTTCCTTCGTTTTCCGTAAAACGGGAACGAAATGCACCATCGGGCCGAAGCTCTGGTTGATGGACCATTGGCGGCGTTTCGACAGCTTGTCCTTTGTCTCCAGCTGGGGAGGGAAATACAGGGTCATATTGATAATGCAGTTGCCCCGGATGCCGCCGCGCTGAGACAAAATGTCAGCGAGATACTGAGAGGCATCGCCCTGCCACATGACATCAGGAAAGCGCTTGGCCGAGAGCGTTTTTACGAAGCAGTCGTCTCCGATCTGAAGGTGGTCTTTCTTCACGTCGAGGCTGCGGTTGTAGTCGAGGATCTGCTCATTCAAGGGCTTGTCTGTGTCCGCTTTCATGTCCGGATCTTCGCGCCACGATGCTGTTGGCCCCTGGTTCAGGATGGAGGAGAAAATTTCTCGGTACGAATCGTTGGTGAGGGGCACGGCTGCCAGGTTGCAGCTGTCCAGCGAGGTTCGCAGTCCGTCGAAAAGCTCCTTCGCCGCGTTCGCTTCTGTCTGGGTAGGCAAAGCATTGGCGATCGGAATAGTTACGGATACGACCAGACTCTGCTCACGAATTCGTACACCCGAGATTGAATCAACTGGGCGCATGGTGCGGTCGCTGAAATAATCGGCTCGCGCGTTTGTCACCTTCTCCAACAATGCTTGAGTTTCTACGGGAAGGTCAGTGCGGCCGGATTCACGGAAGGCCCGGCGCAGACGAAGGAATCCCGTCTTCATCTCATTGATATTTTCAGTGCAAATGAGGCTGAACTGGATCGTCGTCTTCTCAGGCCAGTCGACCGTTAAACCAGCCTTCAGGCGGTCGCCTTCATCCCCGTTTGAGCCTGAGAGAGGGGAACACAGGAATGCGAATCCTAGGCGGTTCCCTTCCAGCTGGAACAAGTAAAGATTCGGTTCGTAGGCAAGGCCGTTGATCAGTTTCGAGAGCCGAGGTGTTGAGCGGATAAGCGCTTTGAGCATTTCTGAATTCCTTAGAGGGTGCGATTCGATTCAATCCAGGCGCGCAAGCCTTCTTCAGGCTTGCCTTCTCGGGTCAAACCATCATCACGAATGAGGAAAGGAACATTTCGAGCGCCAAGAAACTGAGCGGTCATCCGGCGCTTCGAGATCACATCCAGATCACACTGAGCGGTCGGGAGCTGTTCGAGAGGAGTTTTCATGTCGCCGGACGCGCCTGCTTTCCACGCAGCAACCTTGTCTTTCGCGCAGAGGAGTTCTTTAGTACGCACAGCGCTCTCTTGGCTGAGCAGCGGCAACATCAGCACGTCGAGTCGATACCCTTCGGGCAGAGACGTGCGGGCTTGTTGAATGATCTCTTTGCAGAACCCGCAAGCAGGGTCGGAGAACATGGTGATCGCTTTCTCACCGTTGCCGACAGTGAGAGGAGCGAGATCCTTGAAACCGAGGTTGGTCTTATCCACTGGAATGTAGTTGGCGGCGATCCGAGCATCCTCGATGGTTTTCAACTCTTTCTTCGCCCACACGTCATAAACCGTTCCCTGGATGATGAATCGGCCGGTATCGCTAATGATGGCGAATTTGCCGTTCTTCTCGATCGCCAGCATTGCAGACGCAGGAAGCATCACTACCTTGTCTGCGTTCTTGTCCGCAGGGCTCGCAGCTACT
Source organism: Pseudomonas sp. 7-41 (assembly GCF_021233075.1). NCBI lineage: Bacteria > Pseudomonadati > Pseudomonadota > Gammaproteobacteria > Pseudomonadales > Pseudomonadaceae > Pseudomonas > Pseudomonas sp. 7-41. Next base: position 131,876 of record NZ_CP089552.1, read on the forward strand.
GCGGTGCCAGCCACTGCAAGCAGCGTCATAGCAAGAATGGTTTGGGTTGGTTTGAACATGGGCTTACCTCCTGAGTCGATTCACCCAGAGTATTTGGCCCGGAAAAGAAAAGGCCTCTTTTTCAGGACGTTTTAGCGTCGGAAAAAGAGGCCTTTCAGAGAGGCGTTCTGACTTAGATCAGAAGCCTACAGGCAGGGCTTGGAGAGCGCTGGTGACTACAGCTGCTGCTGGGATAGTTGCCGACATTACCGACTCGATAACATCCGGCGCAGCATAGAGGCCAACACCGCCGCCAACGCCAGTAACGAACGGCATAAGCGATTGGCGAAGAACGCCAGCGCCGATGCCGGTGAGGATCATCAGGCCGATCAGAATGCGGCCGAGGGTACCTTGCATCCACTCGGTCAAGGTAATCCACACGCTATCGAACGTATCGCCGCCGGTACCCGCGAGCGCGGTACCGGCAGCCACCATTGCCGCTGCGATGGCCATCGTTTGGAGGGTTGCTTTGTTGACGTGCATTGGTCTTGCTCCTAGAGGTTGACATGCGCAGGGGCTGCGCTCCGGAGACATTTTTCGTGCTTTCCGTAAGCCTGTGTTTCGCTTTCAAGCGCATTTGTCGACGGAAATTAAAAAGGGCCGCTTTATGCGGCCCTTCCCTTTACTTGTTGGAGACTGGAGGCGATTCGGCACCAGAGTTATCGATGCCTACCAGGGTAATTACCGGTTCGCCATCTGGATAACGCCACATTGGTACGGAGATGCTGTTTGAGCTGAGAGCCTGCTGCTCACCATTGATGAACCAAAGGTTTTTGGCCATGCGGCCATCTTCATCAGTACAAACGGCTTTTGCCAGCCAGGAGGTTCGACCGACCACAACCTCCAGTTTGCAGACAGGGGGCTTATTCCTTGCGACCGAGATGTCAACCTCGCCTGCTGCTGTGTGGCCCATTGCGCTGGCGACATCCAGTTTCACCGTATACACACCCTCTTTTTCAAGGGTCGCCCGGCCATAGTCCCCCGAGCTAGATAGCGTCTCCCCGTTGAGACTGAACGTTTTGCTGAGTATCTGATCCTTAGGGTGCCCGCCGGTGATTGACGGTCGGATCAGAACGCCCAGCGGGGCACGATTCGCGTCGTTATCCCCACTCCAGGACAATTTCACATCCCACGGAATCGGCTCCAAAAACTCCATCTCTGTTTCGGCATAGCTATAGTTGCCCCGCGAGTCGGTGATGTGAGCGCCGAATGTGTAGATCCCCGGCTCAGTCAGCCGCACGATACGACTGGTCTGGTTGGTGTCCTTGATCATTTGGAGGCCAGCGTAGGGTGGGATATCCCACTCGATGGTTAAGCCCTCGAATTCTCGGAACAAGCCAAGAGATCGAGCCGTCATGGTCAAGTCTGCCGGCGCATACTTCGCTGAGTACTTCGTGTTGATCTTCCACTCAGGCCAGTCATAGGACCAGAAAATCAGGCGGTGCTGAGTTAGACCCAAACCGCCTCGATCCTCATACCCATTGATCCAAGATCGGACGCTGATGTGGCTCTCTTCTTTCTCCATGTCCTCCCGAGTGGGGGTGTACTTCACTTCGGTGGAGTCGACGACTGTGCCGTCCGGCAGGATGAACTCACCATCCATTGTCATATCCATTTTTGGGTACGGCATCATCAAGTTGGCGACCCAAGTAGCTTCCTTTCCTACCTCAGGACGACGCGGCCCGATTATCTGTACACGAGGCGGTCGGACAGGTCTAAACGCAACACCTGCGCGGAGGGTTTTGTAGACGCGCTTATCCTCTGGGGAGTCTGAGTACTTCAGCCTGGCCGTGAGGTATACACGATCAGCGGAATTACGGCCCAGTCGGTAGGAGCCTTCCCCAGCGACCCAAGTCTTACCGCGATCCTCCGACCATTCCACAACCATTCCGGTCGTATCGAGCGTATTACCCTTGAGGTCAGTGAGTTTGAACGTGCCGCTATCACCAATAAACACGTTTGCTGGGCCTTTGAGGCGGGCAACAGGCACGACATAGGCAATAACTTCGACCGTAGGCGTCATGGATTTCGCGCCGCTATGGCGGTTCGTCAACTCTGCCCTCAGCAGATATGTACCCCGCTGAAAGATCATGCTGAGCCGTTGCGGCAGCTTCGCATTGGCCTCAACGCCTTCCCACGACACACCGCCGTCTTTGCTCATTTCCCAGCGAACCTCACCAATGTCTCCTGACTGGTAGCGATCATTGGTGACGGCGTAGAAGCTGCTGCGAAGAGGAGCAGGGCCGATAACGCGCAGCGCCTGAATTGAACCATCAAGAGCTTCGCCGTTTAGCACGGAAAGCACCATTGGCGAGCCCGACTCCCGAATCAGCTCGTATTCCGGCACAGGCGAGCGAACACGCGCTTCAGCAATGATGCGAACCGCTTTGTTCGTTAGCGATTGCAAATCGACCTCGAACTCAACCTCCCCGTTCTCGTCGATTGGCTCCCAGTTTGTCATCGGCTCGTAGTTGACTCCGGCAGTTGTCGAAAGCAGGCGAATATCCCAGTCGCCCATGCTGCTCAGCCGATACGCATCCTCCATGTAGCGGGTGTCTTTAATCGCCACGCGGATTGGAAGGCTGACCGTATCCAGAACGGTTCTCTCGTCGTTGAGAATGACAGGGAGAATTTTGTCGTGAGGGACCGACAGGAGTGATGCGGTCTTGGTCGACCTCATATTTGGGAGCGCGGTGTATCCAACGTCAACTGAGTATGGCGTTACGCTCCACAGGGGGGCCTCGGCCCCTTCGATGTAGCGCGTAAACCGCTGGGAACGGCCGTAGCTCGGAATCGTAGAACGTTCAATCACTGCATCCGCCCGGTTAATCGCCACGTCCAGGGAAGCCGCGATTGCGGTCACTGACGCGCTACCAACATAGCCGCCGAGTTGTGACACCGAATACAGCCCCTCTTTCACCAGATTGCTGGCCGGCATATCGATTTCGATTGCAGGCGGCTCGATCACGTTTACGCTGTGCTCTCCGTAGCCAATATCGATTTCCTGACCACTCGGAGTAAACATGGATGCCTTCCAGGAAATGTTGTTTGTCCCGAGCAGACTCATTGCTCCTTCCGCGAGTGGCGTGACGGTGTTGCGCTGCTGGGCCATGCCTTCTGGCATCTGCATCCAACGAATAAGGCACGATGGGCGGCTCGACCATTGCTGTGCTGTCTTTTTTGCAACGCCTTCGTTCGCTGTTGCATCACATACAGGACCATCCGTGTGACGGAGCGACAAGGAAAGCTCCTGGACTTTCTGGTAGGCCTCTTCTGGTGCTGGCTTCAAGGCAAAGTGGATCTGATCAGCGACCGGAAGGATCTTCAGGTCACGAGTGAAGCTCGCAACCTTGTATTTCACGCCGCTAGGGTCAAACACATAGGCGGTAGCCTCGATAGTCTGGTTTCCCAAAGAACTCCCGCCGGCATCCATCATCAGGTTGGCCAAAGTACTAGCGTTGCGCCATTCATCGGGAGTCTTCGTCCAAGTGACGTAGCAAGCACGATCCTGAAGTGCATTTTTCGTCTTCGCGACAGCTTCGCTGGTCAAGATGCTGCATGCCCCATTGCTCGGGCTGAAGCTGATTTGAGCACGGCCGGAAGCTTGTAGAATCTCCCATGTATCAGCCGTCAGTACGCCCTCCGGAGCCCATACGGTTACCGGCACGGAATAGACAGGGCCAGTCATATCGGCGCGACTTAGATAGACCTGCGCCTGGCCATCGACCCCAACATCCAGGCCACCTAAACGGGCCTCCAGCAGATCGGCAGTCATTTTAGTAGGTACCAGACGCATACCAGTGCCTTGAGAAAGCTCACGATGCTCCAGTGTCACCCCAACTTTCGAGTCAGGCGTGACGATGGCGATGATCTCGCTGCCGAGAGCCTGAATCACTTTCTGGTCGGGAATTCGGAGCGCATAGGCACCCAAACGGGTCGTCATTTGTTGCTTCACGGCCGGGATGCTCGGGGCCACCGAGGTAGGCTGAACCTCTCGATCTTTGAACATTTCCCAGGCCGGCAAAAGCTTCAGGACGACATCTTGATCGACATAGAGGCCATCCTGGTCAATGGCACGAATCTGTACTGAGGTTTCAGCCTGGCCATCGGTCTTATAGGTGATGCTCATCCCCTCCACCGTCACATGGCCATGTGCGGGCTGTTTGACGACTTGCAATGTGTGCGAGCCCCAATTGTTCGGATCGATTACTTTCAGATCGGCCGTTCCACCGATTCCTGCATACATCTTCACTGTCGAAGGGGTGATACCCGTTGGTGCAAAATTGAACTGAGCAACAGTGACCTTCCCCTCTCCTTCTACACTGAGCCCTTCCTGATCCGTGGCGCTGAAAGTGAACAAATCTTCCCCATAGAAACCAGGATTAGGGGTGTACTCCATACGGCCATAGAACACACGGACAGTCCCGTGCGTCGGGTTCGTGAGGATCTTGAACGTATGGCTGTCCCAGAGATTGATGTCATGGACCTCAGGAGCAACCTGGTCACTCACTTGCCCTTCACGAGCCTGAATGGTTACTCCCGTCCAGGTAGGGGCGTAATTGAACTTCGCGACATTCACAACCGCGGTCGCTTCAGCCTTCATCCCAGACACGTCCTGCACGCGGTACTTGAACTCATCGGAGCCAACGTATCCAGTGTTCGGGGTGTAGGTGAACCCGCTAGGGGTCGCCACTACAGAGCCCTGGGACGGGCTCGACAGAATTGAATAGGTTTTCTTCTCCCACGCTGCCGGGAAGTCCTCGATGGGAGTTGCTTCCACCGACGAGCTTTCGTTGACGCTGACCGTCAGTTTCGTCGTTACAGGCGGTTCTATTACCTGAATGACCGATTGCCCCTCTTCGAGGGTGATCTTTTTCCCGGTGGTGTCGTAGACGCTAGCCGTCCAGCGAATCGGGTGCTGCCCGGAACGGGTGAAAACGCCGGTCAACTCAAGAGGATCGAGCGCTTTGATGTTCAGGTCTTTCGGGATGACCGTGAACTCAATCAAGCACTTCAAGGCCCCGCCGCTCATGCCTGCGCTCTTTGCCGCTGCGTCATCACCAGTGATCGAGCACGTTGGCCCCGAACGCTGCGTCATGGTGACGGATGCAGCCTCCATCGCACGAGTAACACTTTTCTCATGCAGCGATTGGACGAAGGTTGTTGAGCCGGTCGCGGCTTTGACGCTCAGTATTTCTTCACCGCTGCTCAGCAGTACCTTTTCAGTGCCCTTGTTGAATACATAGAGAGAATAAGCAACCTTCTGCTGGCCTGCGTCGAGGACTCGCCCAGTCAGCTGAGTGACCGGGTGAGGTGCACCGGAAACCTCTACTTGTTGAAGGCCTCGGGGAATGCTCGTCCACTCAAGCAAGCAGATGGGCGACTTGATGGCATCGGCAGACCTTGCCACCGCGGGAGATGTCGTTAGAGGGCAAATGCTGCTAGCTGAAGCTGACAGTTTTACCGTGGTGTCAGTCATTGCCTGAACTGGATTTCTATCGTTGATGCCCAGCGTGACCTTGGGCATCCAGGTATTAATATCGGCATAGACCACAGGAGCGTTCGGCGCGGAGGTAGAAATGATCACGCCATTCCTCCCTGTAGCACCTTGAGTTACCGGGACAACAGGGAGTGATATTTTACCGCTGGTGTTCGTGAAGTTGAGTTGGCTAATGGTAACTGTTGCTCCCGGATTGACGAGCACACCGCCAATCATTAGAGGTGTTGCTGCGTCAGACCTGAGCGTTGCAAGCAGATCATAAACACCAGAAACTGGCGTCCCATCAGCAAGCTTTAGTTGCTCGCTATTAATCACTACAGACCCATCGTTACGATTAAACTCTTTTGGTACCGCAGGGATATTAACGAGACCGTTTACATGCCCCACAATTCCAGCCATCTTAGGACTATAGAGGAATGTGGTTGAGCCGACGCCCATATTCTGCTGTGCGTCCTGCGCATTAACTCGAAGGGTATAACTCTCTCCCGCTGTTAGCGACGGGAAAAGGATCGGATACTCGAGGCCGTAGGTAGTCGCATTGATTTTGCGGAACGAAAGAGCAATCGACTCGTTTGCGGGCCCCCCGGTCAATGCAATAGAAGTGATCTTGGGCGCAGGATCTTTGTTGTCTGTTACGGTGAAAGTGATTTTGTCGAGTGTATCAATAGTATCGCTCGCACCTTTGCTTACTGTAACAACAGGTTTTGTCCGGTCACTTTGAAACTTGAACAGCGGAAGCTTTGTTATTGCACCTAAGTTTTCGCTAGCGACGCCAACAAGGTCATGAGAGCCTTCCGGCAAGGTTTTCAAATCAAATTCGTACTCAAAATACTCACCAGACGACGATGTAAGTTTTTTTGTAACGCTTAGCGCTGTACCGCTAGCATTTTCAAGCCATGATGAACTATGGCTAAGAGCATTTTGAAATGCGCCCTGCTGCGGCTGTCTGACGTTCAGAGTGAGAACCATACTAGACGAGTCATATGTGTAACTGAGGATTGGCAGGTACAGGTCGTTCCAGTAAACATTCGCCCATTGCCCGGTTGCGATCAGCGAACCGTCCGCACTCTTCAGAACCCCTTGGTCATGTAGGTAACCAGCCGTGCCTTTATTGAGCTGGACATTAACCGTAATTTCGCACTGGGTCTGCCCAGCGGGAATAGTACAAGTACCCATATGGGTAGCAACCTGATCAAACGGCCGCGCCTCAACTGTATAGCGAACTTTGCTTACAGTAAGCGGGAGTTCTTGCGGCGAAACCACCCTACCGGAATAATTGAGCCAGCCTTTATCACTAAAGTAGTATTCTATACGGCTTATAACAGGCGTTTTCGGAGCTGATGGGTGCAATACCAAATTGTAAGAAATAGTACCTTGCGAGCCCCATTCGCCGAAGTTGTAAAACCTAATGTAGTTATTATCCTCAGCGCGATAGGGAAGCGATCCGACAAGATAGACGTATGCAGAATCCTCACCAACAACCTGATTTTCACCAAAGCTATTGATGAAGCGTAACCCTCCCTGCCGATAGGTATGCCAGTTGCTCTTAGGGATTCTCCATGCAAGTCGTATCGGGTTAGTCTTTACATAAGACCCTGCTACATAGGGAACAAACCCTTTTAGGCCAGGTGCGAGGGTAGCCGTCACACTTGGGTCATACACACCAAACGGTTCAGCTGGAACGTTTGCAATATTGTCAAACATAACCTTCTGACGCTTGGTTACTGTCGAGTTTCCTGCTTTGTCGGTAACAACAAACTCTAGCCCGAATACTTCATCCAAATCGGAGTCAGGGAAGAAATTTGTCCGGTACTGAATCGAGGCCGTCTTAGTTTCTTCCGAAAACAGCACGTTTTGTTCTTTATAAAGAGTGCCAGACTCGCGGTAAACCTTAGCAGTGACCTTGCTTATGCCCGATGAGTCAGAGAAGCCATCTAGGACGAAGCTCGAGTATGTCAAAGCATCAATTGCTGCAAGGCCGAGTTTCCACACTTCGCCGGAGAGAACGGGATCACCCCATGTATATGGACGTGGGGCAAATTTCCCTGCTACGGGGCCGGCAGTATCAATGACAAGAGGCACATTCTCAGCTTGAACAATCGCGCCTGCACTAGAAAGGATCTCTGTTTTTACGGTATAGCGGCCATCGGGTAGCTTCGGACTAACAAATTCTTCCGCGTAGTAGTTGTCGCCGTTGTATGAGATAACGTCGCTCGCCCCAAGAACCTTTGAGCTTTCCTTAGTGAAGGCAGGTGCGCTGGCACCGTTCGCAGTCACCGCTATGCGCAGCTTTCGGTCAATACCACCGCTAACCATGAACGAGATGCCAGAGGATGGGCTGATAAACCCTGTGCCTGGCTCCGTATTGATTTGATCCCCCGCACTGTTCGTGTAACCGTATTTAACAAGGTCGGCATACGCACCATTGATTGGCACAATGGCCAAAGCGAGTGCGCCTAAAAGCGCACCACTCACCTTATTGAGGAACGATGGTCCTCGGGTCTTATTCTTACCCATCGTGGAACTCCTTTAACTCGCGTTGGCAAGCGAAACCTTAGAGTGTGTTTTGTTAGGTCTTGAAACGACCAAATGCGCCCGCTTTCGCAAGGCGCATTTCTGCTCCACCACCGGCACTTCGTTATTTTCTACTTGGCAGGTTTAGCCTGCGGCGGCTGAACAACTGTAAGGGGGCGCAAGGTTGGTGTTGGTTGGGGGTTTCGAGCGCCTATCTCCCAGCGTCGCGCTTCAACTTCGGTATAAATGAAACCTGGAACGTACAGGTCGCCTTTCTCGTCCTCCCATGGATCAATGGCAATACGCATCACAACAGCTTGCGAACGAATAGGAAGCGGATTCCGGGCTCTCATAGGCACCGGTGCGTTATCTGATCCTTCAGCTATCAGCACGCGGGTAGCATTGCCAGTTGATGGTTTATCGCTGCTCGCCGCGCCACCCTCCTGTTCTTTTTTAAGCTGAGTCTTGTAATCATCACCTTCAGTGGCCGAATAAACATCTTTCGCAGACATGCAGGTAACGCCATTAGGCATGCCCTTACATGCATATTCATCTGAGCCCAAACCCATGATGCTAGTGCAACCAGAAGTCAGTGCCGCTACTGCAATCGCCAGGATAAGTTGCTTGATCATTACGATGTCCTTACTGATTAACGTCATTGACTTTAAGAGTGGTTGCATTGAACTTTACGGTCATGCCTTTATTAACGATGAAGTCGACTTCACGCATTGCGTCGATTTCAATAACAGGGAAGATGCTTTCCGCCATCTCCAAATAGAAGTCAGCTATGCGCTCAAGGGCTGAGCCCGCACCGCTGAACCCGGCTGACTGAAGCGCGTTGCTATCGAATGCCTGCTCGTAAACTGGAGCTACTGTCTTGCCGTCATCACTAGCTCGCGTCACATTGATTGTCGGTACCTTTTGGACGTTAAAAGCTCCAGCTATACCTTGGAGGAAACCCGCTCCCAAGCTTCGAGCGATGATCTGCCCTTGTTTGCTTACCAGCCGGCCGCGCAAGCCAGCTTTACCGTCTTCACCTGTGGCATACGCCTCAACGCTTGATTCAAGTACCGAGCCGTCATTGCGAACGCACGACAAACGTTCGGCACGCATATAGGCCCGTTCAGAACTGAGATCGCCCCAACCGCCAGCAATCATGAAACACTCACGGAAATCCGCTCTGAAGCGGTTGGGGAGAATTGCTTCACTCTTGATACGGATGAGGCTTGGAAAGGGGTCACGCTGTGCCTGCTTTCCTGTAGGCGCATCCATGCCTGTGACCAAGACACCCGACAAAATCGAACCCGCGGGCAGCGTCACAGAAAGCTCCTCTGGCTTATCGCTCTTTCCCTCATCTTCCTTCGCCTTGATCACCCGGATCTTCGGCGCTTCCGTTTTCTCGCTGGATCGCGACTTTGGGTCTTCCGGTTGCTCTGGAGGCAAGTTCGAGTAAACGTCTGTCAGCTCTGCCGGCGAGCTCGTTGCCTTGTTGACGAATACCGATTCGCGAGGCGGGATAGGGGATCGTGCCTGGTTGGCGGCAGAGCTATCTGATGAGTTATCCCCACCCTCACCGGTGCCTTTCTTTTCGCGTCCAACCCGCGCCAACTCTTTCTGAACCAGCTGGAGTTCTTGCTCCAGGCCGCTCACTTTGTCTTGCGTGTTTTTGAGTTGAACGTCTTTTTCTTTCTGCCCCATCGTCCGCTCAAGGCGGTTTTGCTGCGCCTGGAGCTGTCGAAGTTGGCTCGCAATGGAGTCCATGCCCAGCGCACGAGGATCTTCGTCGGTGAGGATGGCCTCAACCTGTGGCTTTGCCGCTGCGCGTGACTTACGCTCGGGAGTTGCTGCGTTCATGGCCACGCCAACGACAGTACCGACGATCAGAACCGTCCCACCGATGGCAAGCATGAGCTTGCCCCTCGGCGTGAGTTTTTCGAAGAATTGCTGAATCGCTTTCACGGATGGTTCCCCTTACTGCAACAGGCTTGGGCGGGTGGAGCTTTGCGGCACTTCGGTCGGAACCCGAGTGACTACAAACACCTCTGTTTTCTGGCCAGGCTCAAGCACCTCATCTGGCCATGCGCTTACAGCCGCTCGATGAGGGTGAGTGCAAGAGGCGTGATCGAACTCGACAGTCCTGGCCGACACGTTCTCCGCCGTGGCCACGAAAACTTTGAAGTCATGCCCTTCGATCAGCTGCGAATTGCTGAAATCGAAGCTGAGGCTTGGTTGCGCGCATGCAGGGATCTTGTTGCCGTTCGTAAGAGCACCGAAGCTGTATCCACGTGGTAGCTTGCCCAGCGCCATTTCGCGCATCAGGGAGCGAAGCGTGTCCATGTACGGCTGAGAGCGTTCCCACTTCCGGGCCTGGCCGCTGTAGTTCGTAGACGAAGTGACTGGCAAGCCGCTCGCAAGGCCTTGCACATTTTTCGCCAGAATCAGGTTTGCTTGGATGGGGGGAACGCCCTGCGGCAATAAGGTCAGGGAGATTGCTACAGTCTCATCGTCGTCCGGCGTGACGTACATAGTCACCGGCTTATCTTCGAAAGTTGTGACGTAAAGAACGTTACCGCTTACCGAAATGTCGGCCGTGCTCACTGTCTGGACTTTAGGTACATCGAACGGCGTGACGATACGGTTCATTTGGCCACGGCTGATCGGAATCAGGGTATTGGTGCCGCTCGAAACAACCACGTCTTGGCGGGACTCGATAGGCTGCGCTGGCACAGGCTTCTTCATAACGCTGGCCGGCACGCTGGGGTTTTCAGCAGAGCCCGGAGTTACGGCGACCAGACGTTGCTTCTTTTCCGTCTGAGGCTCCTCCTGTCGTTCCGGGACGCTCTCTGGAGTAGCGACAGGCTTGGCAACCACATGAGGCTGCACGCTGGCAGCAACTGGCATGTTCATGCCTGGTATCTGAATCTGGTCCTGGGCAATAGCTGGCAGTGCAGCCGCCATAGCCAGTACCAGCGCAGCTGGCTTGAAAAAATGGAGGGAAACTGGAAGTGACATCGAGACGACCTCTGCTCTGAGTTGTCGTCAATTCTGGGGGGCATTCATCCGCTTGAGTTGCGTTTTCAAGCAACTTTTGCGTCTGAAAACAGAGGGCTATTCCGTATATGCGTTGACCGGCGATACCCACAAAAAAGCCCATGCCAGGAACATCGGCATGGGCTTCTTGTGCCTCAACTTGGCGCTACTGATTTTTTTTTCTTTTCTCGCGCTCTGCTTGTTTCTCGGCCTTGCTGTTCTCGCGATCAACCACATCCTGAGTTCGAGCATCGCCAGAGTTCGTGCTGAGCCAACTCAGTACTGGCTTGTAGTCTTTGATCACAAGCTCAAACTCATAGGTTCGGTTGCTACGCTTTTTATCGCCAGCCGGCCCTTCGCTAACGGAGCGGCCGGTAACGTAGAACTTGTTCTCGTTGAGGTTATCGCGGAGCACCTTCTGCGGCTCGAAGCTCAGGGTCACACGATCCTGGCGGATCTGATGAATCTGGGTATCGAGAACCTTCATCGTGTCTTGATAGATCGCCTTATCGAGGATAGGACCTAGGGCATCCTTCACTACAGAGGCATTATGCGGGGTGACGTTGCCCAGCATCATCGCGATGTACAGAGCCCATGCGTCGGCGTATTCACCGGAACTTTGCGTTTTGCTGACCCAGGCCGTCTCAGTCAGAGTGGGTGGTATCACGGTGACCACTTCATCCTTGTTGAGAGCAGAGCAGGACACCAGCAGATTGCTCAAGACAAGGCCAGCAACGGCAATGCGCAGAAACTGATTTTCTCCGCGCATGCCATCAAACGAATTGCTAAGCGACTTTAAAAGCATCAGACGAACTCTCTCTCGTAGGAATTGGGCATGGATCGCACTCTCTTCCGGCCGATAGCTCCCCAGTGCCAGTAAATGGCGTGAAGCAGAAAGCCGTCAGGGCGGTTGTCGCAGAAGCGGCGATAGAAGCGAGCGAGCAACAGACCTACCACCGTGCAGAGAATCAGCTGTGCCAGAAGAACGCCGGCAACCAAGCCGATTCCGATCGGCATCACCTCATCCAAACGCCAAAACATAACGTGAGGCGGCTGGTCGATGTATGCCGGGATTTTGATTGGCTCACTCACTTGGCACCCCCTGCTTTGCTGATGCTGGCAATCGCTTTGAGGATGCCTTCATGACTAGCGTTGGCACCTTGAAGAACCATCGACATACCTGTCTGATTGTCCAGGAGCAGGGTCGAAGGGGTCTGTTGGATGCCCAGCTTTATTGCTTGATCGAGGTCGCCAGTTACTCGCTCGATGGCCTGCTTTGAATCCGTGCAGGCTGCAAAACGCTTCCCATCCAGGCCGAGCTCGGTCGCAAGGGACACGAGCGATTCTGAAACCCCCTTGCCGTTGCCACCTGTTTTATCGAATACCGTCTGGGTGTACTTCCAGGCAGCATCTGAGCCACCTTGCTCACCAGCACACTCGATAGCTAGGGCTTGTCGCCGAGAGGCCTCACCAAGCGCGGGGACATGGAGGATCGCGGCATTGATTTGCCCAGCCGACGACTCGATGAGTGCTTTCAACAGGGGAAAGTGATCGCGGCAGTAAGGGCATTCCGTGTCCGTCATCTCGATAAGCGTGTACCGAGCAGATGAGGAGCCATAGATCCAGTTGTCCGGAGCTGCGGGGATAACATCTTCTGGAAGCTGTTTGAGGTTATCGACGATCTCTTGGATCGCGGCGGGGTCAACTGCCTGTGCTTTCGCAACAGACAATTCACCCTCAAGGCTTTTGACCTGGCCTTGTAGCTGGCTCATCGTGGCGAAGTGGTAGTACGAGCCAACTACCAGAGCGGTGGCAAGGGCTGTGATAGCAATAGCAAAAGGGATCGTTTTCGATGGTGTCGTTTTCGGTGCCATAAGGATCAGCCTGTCGTGGTGTTAGGGGCATTCTGCGGACAAACACCGCCTGAAAGTTCCGTTTTCAGGCGGTTTTATGGTCAGAATTCAAATGCGCTTTGGCAGGTTGCTGATCAGCACGGACAGCACGACAGGCAGCATGATGACGATGAAGGTTGAGATAACGAGCGGCGGTAAAGGGAGAGGCATCAACACGCTGAGTACGATGAGCATTCCGCCCCATGACAGGACGATCGCGGCGTTGTTATTCAGGAACGGTGATGAGTAGTCGAATCCATGCCGCTTGGCATTCCAGCGCATCCATCCGGCGTAAATAGCCGGCACCAGAACCGCGATCAGCAGTGGTAACCAGTAAAGCGTTAGAACTATCCGGTAAACCATCTGGTAGATGATTTTCTGGACGGCCTCACCTCGGGACTCGAGGTACCGAAACCACCAATCCACGTTCTTTTCGAAGGCATCCACGGTGCCCCCTCGAGGCATCAGCATGTCGGAGACAACCTTTTTTGCCCCGGAGTCGATGACAAGTGCCGAGTAGTAGCGGTTGGTTTTCTCCAGCACCTTCTCCATGTCCGAATCGCCAAGCAGCTCAATGCCCCACTTCCGCTCCTTCAGCATCACCGTATCCACAAGCTTGTTCGGCGCGACGGTTGCCAGCATCAGGATCAGGACGAAGAAGAACGCTATAGAGGCCATAACGCCTTTTGGCCACTTCTCTTCAAGCATCTCAGCCATTGATCAGGTACTCCCGGATAGGTTGCGGGACATTGGTTGTTTCGCACCACAGGACAACATCATCCGGTGCAGGGGCGTTGCCGTAGCTCGTGAGGATCTGGAGGATGTGGCCAAGCACTACGCGAAGCCGGATGAAGTCGCTGATGCCCTCGCGACACATACGCTGGTAAGCCACCAGCACGTCGATCAGGGCTGCGCCAATCACCTCGGGTTTATGACCCGCCTCAAGCATCTTGAAGATGAATTGCGTGCCACAACGCCATTCCAGGTCAAAGGTGCGCAGCCGAGTTGTTGAGGCCTCATCCAGGCCAGTGAGCCGCTGAATTTCTAGTGGAATCGAGACAGTCATTTCTTACTCCGGAATCAGTTGGCAGTCGGGCTGGTGAGAATAGGGAGTCGCCCCTTACGGATATCGCCGCCGGCGAATATCGCAAGGAATTCCAAGTCGGGTAGTTCTCCGAGAAGAGCGGCAGGGAAGCGCTCACCCTCCTCCTGCATAAGACGCTCGCCGACATTACCTCCCTGCAACACTCCACCCTCACCTGCTGAGTTACCCTGAGTTCGCATCACGTATTTGAACCGCGTCGGTGTCATTTTTTTCGATACAAACTCTTGGGTATCGGAGTCCAAGACGCGGAAACAAATGATGTTGTTGCAGTTACCAAGTACCTGCATTGCCTTAGCCTCGTCGCCCATACGGGCTACGAAATCGGCAATTGTCTGCGTTGCAATGTAAAGGTTGATTCCCGCGCCACGCCCCTTGTTGAGCAGTTGAATGAGCTGGTCGTTGATAACTTCAGCAGCCTCGTCAACAAATATGTTTACTGGTTTCGGCAACCTATGGTTGTAGATCTCACCAGCTGTAGAGGCCAAGTCTGCTAGAGCGAGCGAACCGATAGTCGAACCAACCATTGGGTCAGAAAGTGAGTCGAGACCGAGGTAAAGAACCTGGTCAGCGTTGATTACCGAGTTGAGATCGCTTATTAGTCGAGGATCTTCGTCGTCGGTGTGCGGAGATAGCAATGGCCCCATCTCCCCCGATGTGAGCATTGTAAGAATAGGTAATAGACCGGCGATCATTTTGCTGAAGTGTGCCCGCTCGTGTTCGAGCATTGTCAGCAAACCTTCAAGGTCGGTATTCGCTTTGACCTTCGCAATGTCGTTGTAGTAAACGCGGCGTAATACTTTTGCTTTCTGCTCAATATCTTTCACTTTTGCGGACAAAACTGCTGAGTCCGCCATGCGTGCAAATTCAGCTTCCCCGAAAACTTTCGCTCCATAGGCCATCACAACTTTTATTGTTAGACCAGGAACGTCACCTTCGAGTGTCCGCCTGATTCCTACGAGTGTTGGAAGAATGTTGCATATCAGCATGGCCTGTATAACGCTGTTCAACGACATTTGGGCAAAGGCTTGGAAAGGATCACCTGCCTTGCTTTGCATCAACACCGCAACCCTTGACGCAATTTCAGTAGCTCGGCCAAAGTTTTTTGTCAGAGATAAGCGAACAGATTTGTCTGGATGCGCCGGATGGAAATATTTGAACAAGCTCGGTTTACCGACCGCAGCACAGGCGCGCTTACATGTAGCTGCAAGACCTTTATCCCCTTTTGGATCAATTACGATAACCGCCTCTCCGCGGGCAACGCACTGAGCAATAGCGATATCAAACCATCGACTTTTTCCGGCACCGGTAGTACCAGTTATTAAATGATGAATAGAACGTTGATCGTGTGGCCGAAAGCATGGCTCCTCTTCTGCCATACCAATACCATGTATCCACCGCGTGCCCTTCACATCTGCCTGGCGCCTACCTCTCTTTCCTAGAATGGCCTCTACATCCATTGCCTGAAGCTCAAAAGCGTATTGCCCGTGCATTTGCCTCCAAGAAAAGGCCTCGCCGAAATAGAACTCGTGAGGATGACGCTTTACCAGCTCCATCACCTCCTCCAAGGTGATGAACGACAACTCTTTTCCGAGCAGGCAAGCTTTTGCTTGGTAAACGCGTAATGCCCGTGGGATAGCAGCTAACGCGAATCCAGCCTGCACTCCAAGCGTTATCAGATATGGGGTTACCGGCATCTGCGTCATCAGTTGGACGGCGGTGCCGGCGAGCATTGACGAACCCCACGCAGCTGCTTCCCGCGCCTCGTAGTTTTTCCGCCAGTAACTGGTGTAATCCCATTCACTCATTTTTCGGAAGCTCCTCGTAAAGGGGGCGAACGAAGATTTTTCTGCGCTTGGCGACCTTGACGGCATCGCGGAAGCAGAACACTGCGTTCTCTAGGGATGTTGATGTGATGCCGAACTGCTCAGCGACATTCGTGAGCATGTAGGTTGTGAGGCTGAGCACAGGTGAGCCGCCTATCTCCTCAAGTACGGCCTTCTCGATCAGCGACTTCACAGCCTGCTCGAGGCTTGGGATGTCGGCTTCACGAAGCCGCGACAGGTGAGGAATAGCCCAGTCCAGCTCCGCTAACTTGCAGTAGATGACGCTGTAGTCGGCAGTGAGCATGAAGCCTTCACGGGACTGTAGGGTTCGGGTCAGGGCCGGACCTTCGACCGTAATGTCCTGCCACAACCAGCCCGCATGGACGAGCGGGTGGATGTCCTCAGCAAGGAAGGAAGATTTTCCCAGTCGAACGAATACCTTGTTTCTTGCTAATGCCGCGTTCTCGGGGTCTTGAGTCGCGGTGATGAGCTTTTGGGCAAGATCAGGTTGTTGTTCCAACAGGTAGCATTCGTGCGCTGTAAGCTTCGAGACGACATCGGCTGGCAAGATGCTGGAAGCGCATGGCACCTCCTCCGCCACGCGTCCGACCTCTCCGTCTTTCTGCTTCTTCGATTCCGCCGGAGGCGTAGTTTTAGGCGTGCGTTTGCCTTGCCCCATGATGGAGTTGAGGGAAATCTTTTCCTGACGAGGCAAAAGCTCCTGCGCACCTTGCCCTGATCCAGCCTGCGGATCAGCATCAGAGGGATCGGAGCTAATTTCAGCCTCAGCTGCCGGGAGTGTTTCTTCTTGATGGGAATCAGCCGCCGGCGAGTGAGGACTCAAGAAAAGCAGCATTTCCTCAAGGCTGGCAGGTGGCTCCTGAGGTGCTTCTTCCTCCTCCTCAGCATCCAAAGCTTCCTCTGTTTGGGAGGAAGCAATTACCGCCGTTTCGTCAGCCGCCGGCTCTGAATCCACATTAACAGGGGCGTCTTCGACGGGGTTCTGCGCTTGTTTGAGGCTAACCCCTGAAGAGGCGGTTGTTGGTACCGGAGCTGCTTGCCTTGGAGCCGTTTTTTTCTTTCTTGCTGTCTTCGACGATGTGGATTCTTTAGGAGGTGTAGGACCCGAATCAGCGTCAGTATCCCCGCTCGAGTCTCCAGTTAGATCGGCCCCAAACAGGTCTTCCTGATGCTCACTCAGCGCGTTCGCTGCTGCGCCAGCCGTATCGTTAGGAGCAATGACATCCTTCTGCTTTCCCTCCTTCCCAAGGCCGATGGAAACTGGCGGCGGAATCGGTGTGGTTGGAAAAAGGATGTCCGGATTCACAAGCTTCATGCAGCGCAGCGCCGGGCCTTTGCCGTTCTTGCGGAGAAGGTGGGGCGTAACCAGCCAGTACAGGTCGCCGTTTGGGGCTCTCTCTGCTATCCCGTGCTCTACCAAGGAACCAATTAGCGTGTCAGGTGATCGCGGGATGGCCACAACCCCATCACCGACCAGCATGCTCACAATCTCCTCGGCACCCTGGTTCCAAACGATGTAGATGCCATCAGTTGCAACCCATACGCGGCCGCCAGGCGTGTTGATCTTCCAGGTTCCGTCACTCAGCAACCGCAGCATTGCATCCGACACCAACCGCGGTACCGGAACACCTGTTGCATTGCCGCCGCCATTATTCGAGCCTCGATTGAGGTCACGCTTGGTGGATGCAGAGTCGGCCCACTTGACCAACTCGGTCAGAGGCGAGCTTCCGCTCCCGGAAATTGCATCGAGGAGCGCTTCGTAGATGTCGTGGCCACCTTCAATCAACCATGCCTGTACGGCTGGCGGAATGATCCGTGTTGCTTGCGCCACAGAGACCTGAACGTGATTACCATGCCTATTGGAATTCCAATGCAGGAAATAGCGGGTCAGCTTGTTGCGCACAGACCAGTCATGAAGCGTTTCCTGCGCGTAGATCCACTGGTTGTTGCCTTCAAAATCGGTGGCACGAATATCTGTGAGAGGCTTCCCGGCGTCGTGTAGCAGCCCCGACGCGATGCCCGCGACGTACCACCGACGCAAGCGCATGCTTCGCCGTGCCGGGGTCTCGTTTGTATCAAAGGCTGTAGTAAGGCACCCATCCAGGGTGAGCGAGGCGACCTCAAGGCTATGTCGGAGCAATCCGCCTGGGCCGGAGTGATGGTGGTTCTCCGACGCCGGCAGCATGTGCGCCAATTCGGCGAAATTCACCAGGATCGGCTCAACGTAGAGCTTGAGGTCACTGGCAGGCATCCCGACTGAATGAATAATCCGATCGAACAGTTCGTGCTGATAATTGCGCATGAACCACTGCCCGCTAACCAGCCCTGGATAACCCTCTTGGTAGGGTGGGTACCGAAGATTTCGCCAGTTATGGTTCTCCAGGTACCGCTTGATCTCAGGAGTAATCATCTGCTCGGCCGGATGCGCGAAGCTGTCCGTAAGGGCACGCTCGCTTCGAGGCCACAGGCGTTTCAGGAATGAAAATGGAGGCATACGCTTCTCGGCCATGTTATGTGCTGAGAATGATGCGTGAGGGATACCGCCTTGAGTTTCGTTTTCAGGCAGTTTTATGGTCGAAAAAAAGCCCGGCAAGTGCCGGGCTGAGGGGTTAGAACCAGAAGGTTCCGAAAAACTGTGACGGCTCTTCGACCGTCTCATTTATTGTGTCCACCTTTTGCCGTATGCGGGGCAACGGCTCAGGTTTGGCCTTACTTTCATCGTAGGAGGCATCCACAGAGACCCGCGTAGCCATTGACGAACCGGTCTGGTGTCTCGCGATCACATCGGGCGGAATAACCGCCTCCAGCTCCTGCGCAATACCTTTCCAATCCACAGTGCCAGCCACTTCGTAGCTCGTGACTTTCACACCCAGAGCATCGGCCCGGCGGAACTCCCCCAGCAACGGCAGGATCTCGGCCTCAAGGTCTTTTGCTTCCTTGGTGAGCACTTTCAACTGGGCCTTCAGCTCAGCAATCTTGCTCTCCTTCGCCCTCCTGGCATTTGCTAGCGGACGCCATGCAGCCAGGTCCAGCCTATCCAGCGGAATAACGTCCCGCTTTGGATCGGCCTCAGGCGGCACACCGCGCATCACCAGCCCCCAGAAGATTTCTTCTGCCTGAATGATTCGTCTCACCAGAAGGTCATCCCAGTCAACGATCAAACAGCAGGGTTCATGCTTCGGCGACCAAAACCACAGGTAACCGCGCCGTGCTCCACTGACGATCATCTGATGCATCACTTGCCAGCGGTACAGCTTAAATGCCTTGCTATGCTCCCTGAGTTGCAGCACCTCCAGATGGTTGGTTTCGGAGAGATTCTTGATCTCTACCGGAGACTTGTCATCCAGAACCCCATCGAACGATGCCCGAATAAAAGGGTATGCGGTCGACTCTGCACAGAACGGCAAAGCCATCTTGCCGTACTTATCCTCAAAGGCTTGTAGCGCTAGCGGTTCGAATTTGACTCCCCTCCTAACCTGCGGGATTACCGACAAGTCAGCTGGCTCGACAATTCCGACCAGTTCTTTCCAGAGTTCCAGTGGCGTTTTATCAGGGTTCTCACCCATGACGACCGCGCAACTGGTTGCACTCATGCCTTCCCTTCGCCACGCATGCCACTCGGGAGTCCGCTGTGCGATGTCAACGATCTTCATTGCTGACACCCTCATAGAACTCCAGCAAGCAGCTGGATTCAAAGGTCTTCATCTGATTTCTCCTTTTCTCAAGTTCACCACCCTGGTTCGAAAACCCAAGTGGCACCCCCGAAAAGGCGAAACCCCAGAGGGCGTTCGCCCCCTGGGGGATATTCTTTCTCTGGTGTTCCAGTGATGCTCACGCTTACGCAACCTTCGCGTAGCGGGAGTAAATTTCTTCTCGCTTGCGCATGGCATCCTCGAAGCTCAACTGACCTGCATTGCAAGCCTGAATCACTGCGACGATCTCCATGCCGCGCTGCCATTCAGCAGTACCCGACAATCGATCAAGCGCCCCCATATCTAGAAGTGCGTATCCATCGTCAAGCATGTCGCCAATGCACAGCTCCGGCGTGTCATGCGTGCAATGGCCGGTGAAGCCATCACGTTGAAACGCCTGCCACCGAAAGCGCCCTTGCTGAGATGCGTCTGGGATAAGAACACCCCAGGCATCCCGGCTCCGATGCTTCAGCGTCAAGCCAAGTCCGTGGATAGTGAACTGACAAAGCAGGTACTCCAGGAGAATGAGCTTCACCTGAAATTGCTCGATCATTTCGTCAGCGTATTCCGCGAACGCCCCACCCTCTTCTTTCATCTCCCCCCAGCTAGCAAGGGAGTCCTTCAGCCCCTCAACGGTTGACGGTCGCATTGTTCTGCTCTCCTGGAAGGGAGTGGGTCAGAACGGCAAAAAAACCCGGATGGGCCTTCTCTGCTTTGTCGATCGCGTCGCCGAAGGTGGTTGCTTCACAACGGAAGGTAACCTTCTGCTGTGTATGCAGGATGGTCATCGATAGGATGTAAGTCCGCATGGTGTATCTCCTTCTCAGATTTTTAGCCCTGAAAAAGAGGCACCTTCCCTGTGGGGGCGATGCCCCCTCAGGGTGATGTGTATTGCGGCTAAGTCTCAGTAAACAACGTCGACCGAGCGGCACAGCTCGTTGTAGTGATCAACCAGCTGATCGAGGAAATAAAGAAGCTGAGGCCCTGTGAGGGGCGTGTTTGGGCCGATCATTCCGGCCTTCACCAAAGCGTCTCCGATTGCGGAGGCCAGTAGATCCCTCTGTTGTTCAACAGGGGGATCTAGGCTTTCTGCATCTTGGGTATGAGTTGCCATATCGTTTTCCTTTCAGAGAGCGACAAGGGCAATCACCTGGCGGTATATGCCCCGTCAGGGAGTTTGTTTGCAGATGCCTTACGGCAGCAGCAGGGTCAGAATGAAGACGATCAAGTCAGCCATCTGATTGGTTCCTTTTTAACTGACGGAGCCCCCCTTACGGGGAAGCCCCGTAGGGTTGTGGTCAGTTCGAAGCGCCCTATGCAAAAAGGCCCCCCAAAGCGTTTTTTGGCGTCACTCGCCTTGCGACTGAGCAACGTACTGCGCAGATTTCAACTGAGTTACAGCGTAATCCCGAGCAACTACAGGCCACGTTGAAACGTACTCGAAAGCAGGTTCCCAACAATTGGCAGCACGGGCGCGCCGAACGACTTCCGCAACCTTGTTGATCGTCTTCTTAGGCAGATCAGCAGGGGGCGGAACTTGGCTTCCGTCACGGACAACTTCACCTTCAATCACGTCATCTGCCGGGGCAGGATCTGCAACTTTTGGATTAGCCGCCTGTTCGGGCTGAGCATCAGATGCCGGTTGCTGATCAACCTGGTTAGAGGTAGGCAGCGGTTCAGGTTCCACGACATCAGCAGCGCCCATGTATCGCTCAACAACTTCAACTGGCACATCGTTGGAAGAGAACCCTTCCCCAGCGTCTGTATTGAGGTACTGAATCACTCCGTCCAGCTTTGAGCCGGTCTGAGGCCAGTATTTCCTTGCAATCTTGATAGCCGACTTCTTGCGCATGGAGTCTTCGAAGTCGACCCAGGGGCCTTTCTTCTTACGTTTCCACAGCTCCGAAGCATCTCGAGCAGCATTGATTTCATCCGCGGTCACCGCCTCAACGTGAACGCGGCCATCAGGCAGAAGAGCTTCGACGTAGCAACCTACAAACTCCCCACGATCAGCCTTCTTGTCGAAAGGGTTGAACGTATGGGTCGGGCTCTGTCGCTTCCCTCTGTACTCGAACTTGTCTTTCGAGTAGACCAATTCAACGATGCAATCACGGATCGCACCGTCGTTTACAGCGACCTTGACCATGCCCCTCCAGGACACGTCCAAAACCACCTGCCCGTCTCGGGGCACCAAGTAGGCGAGTTGTCGGGATTGATTAAGAGTCAATCCGTAAGCCGCAACCTGGCTAAAGGCATTTCTAAGGCTTAGAGGGTTAGTCGTAGCGCACTTGCACAGATAGTCGTTGTTCATCATGGCCTGCGATGCAAACAGCAACTCATTTTTGAACATCACGTCAGTCTTCGACGACTCCACTAGCTTGATGAACTTTTCTTCTTGCTTCGCAATAATTGCAACTGCGTTTTGGAAGTTATCGCTCATTTCATTTTCCTTTCTAAAAAGAAAACGCACCCGAAGGTGCGTTAATTCTTGACTGACTTCTGCCTGATTAGATGATGTTTAGAAGCAAACGGCTAATTGGGGCAAAAGGGATGTCGTCGTCGAAGCTGTCAAAGTGCTGATCATGCTGTGGAGCAGGATCGCGTGGTGACTGACTAGGACGTTGTTGTTGCTGTTGCGGACGCTGCTCACGGGATTGCCCTTGAGAGTTGTCGCGCTCTGGCCTTCCACCCAGGAGCTGCATTCTGCCCTGCATGTCGACGATAATTTCGGTGGTGTACCGTTTGATACCGTCTTTTTCCCACTCTCGTGTTTGAAGCTTACCTTCGATGTATACCTGCGATCCTTTCCGCAGATACTCACCAGCGATTTCAGCGACTTTCCCAAACAATGAAACACGGTGCCATTCGGTCCTTTCGACTTTCTGTCCCGTCTGCTTGTCAGTCCACTGTTCACTTGTTGCAAGGCTGAGATTGGTTACTGCATTACCGTTAGGTAAGTAGCGAGTTTCTGGATCTTGACCACAGGTGCCAACCAAGATCACTTTATTTACGCCGCGAGCCATAGTATTTCTCCATTTAGATAGAACTACGGGGCGGCATTACCCCAATACGGGGGCAATAGCAGCCCCGTTGGGGTTTGGTTTTTCATGGGTTTTTGGTTGTACTTTTGAGACGGCCAACAAGCCGACCATGCGACGAGGCGCATGACTAAATCAGTCCACACATGTGGGCTGACTTAATCTGGGAATTCATGATGGTTGAGATTCAACCATGAGGCGCTGGGCCTGTAGATGGACTGCAAGGCATGCAATCCGGATTTATAACGCCGAGCTACTCGACGTGATAGGAAGTCTGCAACAAGCAGAATCCAATGGCAAGCGGGTTTTTTGTCCGCATTTTTTCAGTCGCTTTTTCGTCCTGAAAACGGGACATCCCCTTTTCTGTACGGAGGAAAATGATCCTTACCAGCCTCAGAGGATCAACCATGCACCACCTTAAATCTCTATTGCCGCTAGGCCTGGCCATTGGCTTGGCGCTCACAGCGGGTTGTGCCAACAAGCCAGAACCCCCTGCCCCAGGCACGCCATTCGAGGTCGCAAGCTACGAGCCCGATATGCGCGAATACCACACCAGCTGGGGGCATACGGGCCGAGGCGGTGCAGCATTGCGAAAACCCACCTATCAACCCGTTCTTGGCAGCCTCGATGTTCTCGAAACCCCGGCCGGGAAGCTTCACCCAGAGCTGCAAGCACGCCTTACAACGAACGATAGCGTTGCAGTCCCCTCATCCATGTTCCAGGCCAACTGTGCTGACTCTGCAAATGTGGCGCAGGCCTTTGCTCTTGGCCAACCCGCCGCAAGCGAGCGCATCGTCACCTTGGCCAACGCGGCCGGTTCGGTCGATGACTACATTGCCGTCCGGAACAAGCTCTGCAAAGGGGCTCAACGGTTGAGCTACGAGGAGTGGGTCATTCTCGTCGAAGGCACCCCGAAGGATGTCCCTCTTCACCTGAAACCATCTCTTCCGCCCTCCTATAAGTGATCAGTCATGCCTAAATTCAATCCCACTCTCGCTACAGCCATTGGCGTATCAATCGTGACCTCTGCCGTTGCTGTCGGTGTCTCTGTCTACATGGGACAGAGCTACACCGAAATGGCGGTGAAGAAAGCCCTCGTTGAACAGCTGCCAGGGGCCGTCGACAAAACCCTCAAGGATCGCGAGATCGAGAAGATCAACGCCGCGAAAGCGAAAATCCTCTCGAATTGGAGCGGCGCAGCTGACACCAGCATTGAAGGTCGGCACATCTACGGCAGCATGGATGCGCAATTTACCCTGGTCGAGTTCAGTGACCTGGAATGCCCGTATTGCAAGCGCTTCCATGACACGCCCAAGCAGATGGCTGACAAGTCCGAAGGACGTATTAACTGGGAATGGCAGCATTACCCCCTGGCCTTCCACAACCCTGTGGCCGAAGTGGCAGCTCACGCATCTGAGTGCGTGGGAGAGGTCGCCGGCAACAAAGCCTTCTGGGCATTTACTGGCGAATGGTTCGCTCGCACTCAACTCAATGGCCAAGGTGTCGAGGACGTAGAGCGTCTTGCGCAGGAGGTTGGCGCTCCCCTTGATGCCTATCGTCAGTGCATGGAAAGCGGCAAATACCAAGCCTTGATCGAAGGCCAGGTGAAGAAAGGCACGAACATGGGCGTCACCGGCACGCCAGCAACGGTCGTAGTCGACAACCTCACAGGCAACAAACTGCTGGTGAAAGGTGCGCAAAGCACACAGGTGCTACTCCAGACCATGCAGCAGCTGGTCAAAATGCGCGACGAGGCTCCCAACCAAGACAAGCTGGATACCCCTGCTGAGGGCGCGGCCAATGAGATCGGTGCTCAATAGGCTGGGTGAATGGGCCGACCAGCTAGATTTCGGGGGCAGTCATGCGCTTTCTAGCACTCGTGTCGCTATGACTCAGCAGCTTGAAGGTCGGGCAGTTCTTTTCCATGCACTACGCAGGGCCAGTACCTGGGATGAGGTTTTCGATCTCATCTCAGCCAACGGATACAGCCTCATTCCAAACGGAGAGGATTTTATCGCCGCGGACACGAGTACAGGACTTATGTTCTCTCTCTGGGATTGTGGTCATAGTCGGCTCGTATTTGAGGAGAGGCTTGGTCGTTTACCGGATTTACCACCCATGAGTCGATGACTCCAACCCCGCCCCGGCGGGGTTTTTCTTGTGCTTGGGATATTCCAGAGCGGTGATGTACTGGGCACGACCTCAACGAACGTATCAGGGAGATACGCCATGACCGATCTACCACGCATTGCATCGTTTCGCCAGTTGGACGAACACCTGAAGAAAACTGGTGTTCCACGCGACGAACAGATGATTCGCAACAACATCTACATTGCACCGCTTGACTGGTTTGCTATTGAAGAAGGCTTCAATCTGAGGCCCATCGATCCTGACCATGCGGAAGGCTTCGCCAAGTCTTATGAGCAGGGCCTGTATGTGCCTCCAGTCGTCGCAGAACTGAAGATCATCGACGGCAACCCTCGCCTCGTGATCCGAGAAGGTCACCATCGCCTTACTGGCGCGCGCATCGCAGATGGGCGCGGTGCAAATCTTCCAGGACTGATGGTCAACGAGTTCAAAGGAAATCAGTCCGACGCTGTTGTGATGATGATCAAGACCAGCGAAGGCAAAGAGTTGCTGCCGCTGGAGCGAGGAGAAGACTACAAGCGCCTGGCCGGGCAAAACTGGAGTCCAGCCCAGATCGCCGATCGCATGAACAGGAGCATCACTCATGTTGAGCGACTGATGCTTCTCGCCAACGCAGAGGAGAACGTCAAACAGCTCGTTCGCGAGGGGGTAATTAAAGCGTCTCCCGTCATCGATGTTCTGGTGGAACTGCGAGGAACTGGGCAAGACCCGTATCCAAAGCTGCTGGGGATGATCGAGGGGGCTAAGGCCTCCGGCCGTACCCGCGCAACGGGCTCAGACGCCAACAAAGCGCTGGGCAAGTTCAAAGTGACACCTAAGGAGGCCATGAGTGCGTTCAGCGCACTGAGCGGCCTTACAGGAAGCCTGCGTGATCAACTCAAGTCCGGTGGCGATGCGCAGCATGAGTTGCGGCTTGACTCGAAGGCGGCGGAGTCGCTGCTGAAGATCCTGGAGAAGTATGAGGCCAGCCAGAACACGGCTGAAGCCTGAGGAGGCGGTAATGCTGCACATTGAGCGCAAGGTAGGGGAGTCGATTCGGCTAGGCACCGACATACAGGTGATCGTCACAAAGGCTGCAAACGGTACGGTCAGATTGGCGTTTGAAGCGCCGAAAGAGGTGAAGATCTACCGCGAAGAGATCTACCAGCGCATCCAGAACGAAAAAACACCCTGATCACATAGTCAGTTGTTCGACTTCGCTTGGGATCACCGCCGAAGACGGTAACCTATGGCTATCGAAAAAAGGAGTTTCACCATGAAGAACAGCAGTATCACGATCCGCACCGGGCTTCTCGCCGCAGCTATTGCCCTCCTGGTCGGGTGCTCTTCCTCGCCGAAGGCTCCCTCCGTGCAGCTACCTGATCCGCAGAATGTACCGAAAGAAAAATGGTCCGATGCGATGCACGTTTTGACTGCCATGAAGATTTCTGGCCAGCGCGACGTGCCGCGTGAAATGGCTGAGACCTTCGCCAATTCAGCACCAGGCCGCACCAGCGGGACAGCAGGCGCTGATGCTGCGATTGCCGGCGTCAGTCTCGCGGCACCGCCAAGCGGCTTTAGTGGTGGAGCTGCTGCAAGCGTAAGCCTCGGCCTTATGATGCTTGGCGGGTCGAGTGACCCTGCGCACGCAACTCAGGTTGTGGCCTGGGTGCCGGCTGATGAGGCCTCCTCCCCTGAAGAGGCATCTGCACTTGCACTCAAGAAGGTAGAAGAAGCCCGCAAGAAGGTCTTTGAAAAAGGGATGTCGAAGCTACCAATGCATGTTGGTAAATACCCGGATGGCCATTCCCGTGCTTACGCATCGTTGGCTGATAGCTACGCTGAACGTCCTATCCCATTCACCGACAACGCCGCCCCTGCACCTGACTTCGTGAAGTCAGCCGCTGCATACGGGCCTATCTTCATTCGGGACAATCAATTCGTCCTTGATGCCTCAAAAAATGGCATGACGCCATCTGAAGCCATGCTACTCGCATCGCGCTATCTACCGGATTGGGTCTACATCTACCATCCTGGCCAGAAGCTGCGGAAGAACTCAATTCCCGCAGCAATTTTCAATCGAGGCGAGGCCAAGTACTTCGTCGGCAAATAAGTCAGCAATAAAAAAGCCCCGCATTGCGGGGCTTTTTTACTGCTTGATCACTTCATATCAAGCTCATACTGTTTCTTCACCGCGTCGACGTCGAAACCCTCCAATCGCTCCAGGTTGCGATCCAGGGTATTTAGGCGTTTGGTTCCCTCAGAAAACTGTCCCAAGCCACTACCGCTTCCCGTTACATCTTCAAGAGAAACAGTCGAAGCAGTTGGCAGTCTGCCTGCGAGATTCAACATGCCAATCCACTCGGACAGATCCACACGCGACCAATCCATTTTGCCCAACTGATCGGGTGTGATCCCCTCGCAGGTCGGGGTTTTCACCTCTCCCCATCCCAACCCTAGCTGTTCACGAGCCGACTCCTGAATGATCCTCGCAACAACTGAGCCAAAGCAGCAATACGCCTCGCGCTTTTCAACGCAAGACCCAAGCACTTCGGAAGCGCAGTAGCTCCCAACAAAATGGCATTGTCGGGTTTCCTTTTTCGCCCCTAGCTCGAACTCTTTCTCCTCGCATTCCCAAATGATATTGATCAGCAGATCTACGATCACATAGACCATATACACCCAGCCGATAATGTTCACCACCATCGCAGCGTTTGCCCCAAGACCAGTTACTGCGCCATCGGCCCCAGTTGCAAACACAGCATCTGCTGCCGCGGTCGCTCCCATATCCACCATGGCGTCATATGCCTGTTGCATGAGCCAGGTTTGCAGCTTACTCAAGGCTGTCTGCTCAAGGGTGCCGCTGAGCGTCTTCTCGAATGCGCCTGTAGCAGCATCCACGATAGACCCCCATTGCCCCTTCACGACCGAGGTACCAGCTGCCATCACAGCGTTACTTCCCGCAGCCCAGTATCCGGGCGCGAACAGGCTACCCGTTCTGTTCAGCGCTTCCAGCGAACTGGTCATCTTGAGCGTGTTCATCGTCAGGTTCACATAGTCGAAGATGGATACGCTTTCTGGCGCTTCACAACAATCGACGTAACCGCCGAGTGCTTTTTTGCACTCCATTGCCTCGCCCTTGAACACTTTGCAGTCATTGGCCTCATTGATATCGGTACCATCACCACCGCAGTCCAGGTCGTGCTCAGCAAACTGAGCAACCTGAAGCATGGCCACCGCATAGGCAAAATCGCCGCTTTTAGTGTTCGACGAGTCGAAACACTCACTGCCCATGCACCGCGCCCCACCAGGGCATTCGATTTGGGCACCAGTGTTCACGATTGTTTCGTAGCTGGTGTCATAACCGCAGTCCCAGACCTCCTCGAAGGCATAACAAGCGCCTGTCTCGCCTTTTGCGCCATCAATACAGCCTTGAGAGATAAAACCGCAGCTTGGATTCTGCTCGTACTGGGTGCAGGTATTCAGGTTACCGCCATCATTTGAGGGGCACCGTTGCACACCTTTGGCGTCCGTGTAGCAATCCATATTGCCCTTGTAGTAAGAGCACTCGGCGCTTACCTTGGCCTTTTTGCAAAGCGGATCGATGTTCGGATGCGGGGATGGTGGCATGTCCGAGCGGCAGATCTGAACGCCATTGGTTTCAGTACAGCCATTGGCATCCACTGCCGGCATAGACGTGCACGACATCTGCGCGTTGGTGCAGAACCCATCCTCGATCATGTCGAACATAGGCAGGCGCTCTTCCGGCCCCCAACCTTTATCGACAAACGCCTTTGCCGGGTCATAAATGATCTTGATACGGGCGTAACCCTCACCACCGCCGGTGACCGAGGTGCGAGTTTTGAACGTAATCACGTCATCATCACTGCCGAATTTGTCAGTGATCACCTTGTTCGGAGCTACGTTCCAGCTTGTTCCACGCTCGCAGGAGCCAGATGTTTCAGGTGGGAAAACGCCTGGTGTATGTGTCCAAAGCATCTGATCATTGAACAGAATTTGGAAATAGTCATCGAAAACAGCTCTGTCAATTGTGGCTGAGATGATGGCGTCCTTAGCTATCACGCGGAATCGGGTGTACTCCTCATAGATCGCGCAGTTACCACCCCAATAGTTGTCCCCGACCGTGCCGACCCAGATATACAAGCAGCCGCGACCGCATGACTGGAAGTTTGGCTGCCCGGAAACATATTCGATTACACCTACCTTGTAATCATGCAAGAACTCAACGTTCCCGCCCTGATCCACTACACGCTCACATGTTTTGTAGTTAGCAACGTGGGCGTTTTTCGTCACGTTCTCAAATACATCGGTCGATTTGCAATCTGCGAAGTTTTGCTTAAACCCGTCCATGAAGTCGGGCGAGCGAACTTTATCAGCCTGGTTGAGCATAGGGTCTTTGGACAGATCTACAGACATGCGATTGCCGCTGTCGATAAGCGTTCTATATGCCTCCCCCTCAGAGGACGATTCCGATTTCAGACGGGTATTGGCCCGCAACCCAAGATCAATCGTCTTCACATCGTCGCCATAGACCTTCTCCAGCGAGACCGTATCGCCAGCGTCAGGGAAAAGATCTTGGAGCGTGACCGAGGCATTCCCACCGTCAAAAACCTGAAGTGCCTGTTGGCCTACCGATTGGCCCGCCGCCGATCCTGCGGTCACTGCGTCAGCCCAAGCAGTGAAGGTCATGCTATTGAGATATAGGCCTATGACGGTCGCGTTGACCAGGCGTATGAGCGTGGTTTTGAGTGGTTGTCGCATCGATCGCATGTCCAGAAAGAGGGATGCTTCGATGCTATGGCAAGGGGGAAACACGATGGCGCGGTTTCAGGCAATAAAACCGCCTGAAAAAGCAAAGCCCCGGCTGGTGGTGTCACCGGCCGGGGCTCGCTATGTTTTTGATCATGCCTGAGGCACTACTAAGACCTGACCATCACTCGGGATCAAGCGATGAATCACCGCCCATGATTTGACGAACCGGGTATCCGGATCTGAGGATGAAACAGTTCTGGCGATCTGCTCGGGGACTTTGAACACCCGACCAGACTCGACCATCAGTTCTTTGAGTTCTTGGCAGAATAGTGCGTTTGCTGCGGTCATGTTCAACTCTCCTGGTGTGGGTGATCCCCAGAGCCCTTCACACGGAAGGGCTCTGGTGGATCACCCACGGAGGGTGACCACGCAGCGGCCTAGCCGAAGCTAGGCTTGAATCCGTTCACTGGGCAAACCCCTAAGGGATGGCTCAGTGGGCCTTGATGTTGGTGCCGTGCTTCTTGTCGAGACGGTCAGCAACCACATAACCGATCACGCCGGTTAGGGCCAAAACGCTGACCACACCTACGATTGCGTAAACAAGCATCTGCATCGAGTCCATTTCATTCTCCTTTCGGATTGCTCATCGCTGTAATCAAGGATACCACCAAATCGGCGATCATCATTACCACGCCAAGCACCAGACAGAACGATACGACAAGCGGATGCGTCCCTGGTGTAACGATGGAAACGAAAGCGGCTGCCAACAAGCTACAGCCAACGCCCATAAGTGAAGCCTTAATCCAGTCGAATAGTATTTTTTTGTACATAGTTTTACTCCTCAAAAAGACGAGGAGTCCCAACGGGATTCCCCGTCAGGGTTTAATTATTTCCAACTCCGAGCCGTTCGGCTGAGTCAGTAGAACAACAATAAAGCCATTTGCCTGCGAATAAATCGCATAGGCACATTTCGATTTTTCAGCCAACGATGATGCGCTGCGAACAGCGTCAATTGCGTTTACATGAAACATCGGAAAGACCTCTTATGGAGCAAAGACTCCCGGAGAACCGAAAGTAATTTGCCAAGAGCCTTATTGAATCAAAGCGAGTGACGCGCCTTGATCATTTCTGCGGTGTGAGACTGCTGAGCAGTTGCAACGCCGGAATCGAATGCCTTTAAGCCAAGTTGAATGCCACCAACAACAAGAGCGGTAAGGACGATAAGAGTTTTCATGGTGTTCTCCGTTAGCAAAGGATGCAGACGGAGAACCACCCTGGCGGGAAGTAATCTCCCCGCTGCGGGTTTTTAGGCACGCAGAAAAATCAATATCCAGTTGCCTGGATGCCGATAATTTGAGTGCTATTTTTAAGCCGGTTTGAAAGCGTGGCTCTGCTTTTTTGTGACTCATCACATGCATGATGAGAACACTGCCTGAACGCATACACGTTTCAGGCCTTGGCGGACATGCTCATGCATGGCGCTAAGTTCTAAGCACAGAGGTCTCTGTGCTGGAAGGATTCTTGAGAGCTCGACCTGAAGCCCACTCTATGGCTGCGATGATACCAAACCGATGCCCTTTAACAAGACGCTGAAATCGAGTAGGAGGCGGCTTCACAGCCGCCGTCCTCTCACACCACCGTGCGTACGGTTCCGTACACGGCGGTTCAGGTTATACGGCTAAGCCGGTTTATCGTATCCAGTATCGAGACCAGTCCGAACCTATCCCATAGCCTCTTCGGTAGCGCCTGATTCACATGAGATGCTCCCGAGTTCCACCACGGGCCTCGGCCATTAAAGGCCGATTTACAGGCACGTTCTTCGCTCAGGCCCAGGCGCATCAGGTTGCGCGCCCTCGTTGAGGGCCGTTTCCATTGACGCCAGATGACGCAGCGAAGTTTATGCCTGACCCAACCATCCAATTTCTCAAGTGGGCGTTTGCTCTGGCTGAGCTTGAAGTAGCCAGCCCAGCCTCGCAGGACAGGGTTGATTCGCTCAATGACAGTCGCCACTTTGCGGGCCCTTACACTGCGTAGCAATATTCTGAGTCGGTCGCGTAAGCGCCCCAGGCTCATCGTTGCCACACGCAGCCTTGGTTGCTGGTGCCTGCTCATCCCGTAACCCAAGTAGTCACACTTCCAAGCCCCTGCTACTTGGCTCTTCTTCCGGTTCACCGTCAGTTTCAAACGATGGCACAGGAAGCGCTCGATACTGGCCAACACCCGCTCGCCCGCCCGAGGACTGCGCACATAAATGTTCGCATCATCGGCGTAGCGCACGAAGCGATGACCCCGCCGTTCCAATTCGCGGTCGAGCTCATCCAGAAGGATATTCGACAGCAACGGCGAGAGTGGGCCGCCTTGCGGTGTCCCCTCTTGCCGTTGGCTGACGATACCGCCCGACATGGCCCCAGCTTCAAGGTAGCGGCGGATGAGCCTAAGCACTCGCTTGTCTTCGACGCGACGCTGCAAGCAGGCCATCAGGATGTCGTGGTTGACCCGATCAAAGAACTTTTCCAGATCAAGCTCCACGCACCAGCGATGCCCCGCCGCCACATGGGAGCGGGCCAGTTCAACGGCTTGGTGAGCGCTTTTGCCCGGACGAAAACCGTAGCTGTAGTCCGAAAACAGCGGATCGAAGAGTAGCGTGAGTTGTTGCTGTAATGCTTGCTGGATCAGGCGATCCACGACGGTGGGGATTCCCAGTTGCCGTGTGCCGCCCTGCGGCTTGGGAATTTCAACCGCTCGCACTGCTTGGGGATGGTATTCACCGGCCAGCAACCTGGCCTTGAGGGTTGGCCAATACTGTTTCACGTAGCCCGCCAAGTCAGCGACCGTCATGCCATCGGCACCCGGAGCCCCCTTGTTGCTAACCACGCGTTGATACGCACGCCTGAGGTTGGCCGGTGCAAGCACCCGCTCCATCAGCGTGTCCGGCTCCGCGTTCGTCCACGTCGCTGACGCCGCCGGCACCTTTGCACTATCAGGCATCATCCTCGGCTTCTGGCCGGGACTCGGGGTGACAGTTTCCGTTATGGGAAATTTCTGCATTACGGCTACCAACGAGACAGTGACGCCTACTGGCGGCATAACCTGTTCGGCCCTTGGTGGCGCGGTTAACCGCCACTTACTACGGCCTCGGCTGACTTCTGCACGCTCGTCCCGTCGCCTCTCGACGCTCGGTAGCACAGTGGCAAACGTGCAGATCTCCCAGGGTAATTCGCGTGACCTTCCTGCTTATGCCTGTCGGATTTACGTCACAGCGTCCCGTGCAAGTACTGGGCTTTGACGATTTGGGCCGCCTCACCCCGCTGTGCCGCCTCTATCCGCTTCCTGTTCGTCAGGCCAGCAGTTTGCCTCGGGCTTCCTTCAGATTCGCGGTCGCCCACGACACCCTTGCCTCTGGCTAACACTTCCCCTTGCCGGGTGTGTAGAGGACTTTCACCTCCAAGTCACCCGCTTTGGCCACCACAACCAAGCGGGTTGCGCTACGCGCAACGCGCCATGCCTGGCGCACCCAAAAAAAAGGGTGACCCGAAGGCCACCCTTTCACACTCATAGCCCACTCGGTGAGAACACCTTATGACCGCGTTTATTCCGGAAACGGTCAACAACCATCTCCATTGGTTCTTCCAGCATGATCGGGGGGAAAAAACCATGCCCCCGCGAGTGCTTCAGGTATATGACTCCCCCTGTTGACAGCTCCCAGAGGTGAACCTTTGTTTCGCCTTTGGTAACCCAAGCCTTGCGGGCTACCGAGGCCTGACCTTGCAAACGAGCAGCTTCAAGGATCGCGTTCATCGACTTCTCCGTATATCCGACAGGGAGAAGCCCCATGGGGGATTTCTCCCCCATAGGTGGTTTAATTAGAGCGCTACGTCTCGGCTTTCGAGCTTCAGCTTTTCCGGTGCTACTGGAAACCAGTAGCAATCCCAGTCCAGGAAAATGATGGCCCCGGGCCGAAACTCATCGATCTCACGAACGAATCCAAGGATTGTCTTTCCCTTGATTTCGAGCCCGTACCCATTTGTCACCGTTACGGTATCGCCAAGCATGAAATCGCATGGAACAGGCGCGATTTTTGCCATTTTTTCTTCTACAAATCGATGCATTTTTAATCTCCATTTGCATGGAGAACCCCGCCGGAGTTCCCCGGTAGGGTTATTTGCAGATTGCGTTGGCAAGCTCTTCAGCACGAAGCAGAGCGTAAGCTCTTCGCTCCTGGCTCATGTATGGCCAACAAGAGCCAACTGCGTCCGAATAGCTCCCGAAGGCGTCAATCCAGTCCCAGTAAATGTTCGTGCTGTCTACACGTCGCATCTGGTCGGCAGCTGGACGAACAAGGCTGAATACCTTGTACAGCTCGCCACGCTGAGTCGCTTGCTTTACAACCTGAAACTCGCCATCCGTCATAGCCTTGCGGCAAACCTTCTCGACGAGAACACTGGTGGCTCGCTTCAGCAGCCTTTCAACTAGCTTGACCACCTGATCGTTACGAGTAACGTGCGGATTCCACGCGCATTTGGACACCCATTCCACGAACACTTGGACAGCGATTCCACGAGCACTTGGACAGTGATTTCTCACTGATCCGACCCACGCTCAGGCAGGCGGCAACGCAGGACTATTCACTACCATCGGCCTCTTTTATCGAAGCGAAGAGGTCGTCGTGGAGCGTATATCCATGCGTAAAATCCGAGAGGTACTACGCCTAAAGTTCGACGCCGGCCTGTCCGTGCGCAAGATCGCCGCCAGCCTGCGCATCAGCAGCGGCAGTGCCGGCAATTACCTGCACCGTTTCAACGCTTGCGGGCTGACTTGGCCGACATCATTGTCGGACGCCGAGCTGGAGCGATGCCTGTTTCCGCCAGCACCAACAGTTCCCAGCGATCAAAGGCCGATGCCTGATTGGGCTTGGGCGCATGCCGAGCTGCGCCGCCCCGGCGTGACTCTGGCTCTGCTCTGGCAAGAGTACCGACTCGCCCATCCGCAAGGCTTCCAATACAGCTGGTTCTGCGAGCACTACCGGCTCTGGGCCGCCAAGGTCGACGTGGTCATGCGCCAGGAACATCGTGCAGGTGAAAAGCTGTTCGTCGACTATGCCGGCCAAACGGTGCCAGTCATCGACCGGCAGACCGGCGAAATTCGCCAAACACAGATCTTCGTCGCCGTGCTGGGCGCCTCCAGCTACACCTTCGCCGAAGCCACCTGGTCGCAGAAACTGCCCGACTGGCTGGGCTCGCACGCCCGCTGTTTTGCTTTTTTCGGCGGCACCGCACAGATCCTGGTGCCCGACAATCTGCGCAGTGGCGTGACCAAGGCGCATCGCTACGAGCCGGATATCAACCCCAGTTACCGCGATCTCGCCGAGCATTACGGCGTAGCCGTGCTGCCCGCGCGCTCGCGTAAACCCAAGGACAAAGCCAAGGTTGAAGTCGGCGTACAGGTCGTCGAGCGGTGGATACTGGCGGTGCTGCGCAACCGCCAGTTCTTCTCCTTGGGCGAACTCAACACAGCCATCGCGTTGCTGCTGGATCGCCTCAATCAGAAGCCCTTCAAGAAACTGCCCGGCTCACGCCGGTCAGCCTTCGAGAGCATCGACCAACCGGCGTTACAACCGCTACCAGAACATCCGTATGTCTACGCCGAATGGAAAAAGGTGCGAGTCCACATCGACTACCACGTCGAAGTCGACGGCCATTTTTACTCCGTGCCGTACCAACTGGTGAAACACCAACTCGAAGTACGCCTGACCGCGCAGACCGTCGAGTGCTTCCACGCCAACCAGCGCGTGGCCAGCCATCTGCGCTCGCCGCACAAAGGCCGCCACACTACCCACACCGAGCACATGCCCAAAAGTCACCGCGAACACGCCGAGTGGACGCCCCAGCGGCTGATCCGCTGGGCTGAGCAGACGGGCCCGAATACGGCCGGTGTCATCGCCTACATCCTCGAACGCCGAATCCATCCGCAGCATGGCTTCCGCGCCTGCCTGGGCATCCTGCGCTTGAGCAAACAGCACGGCGAAGAGCGGCTGGAAGCCGCTTGCCAACGTGCGCTGGCCCTAGGCGCATGCAGTTACAAGAGCCTCGAATCGATCCTGCGCCAAGGCCTGGAACGGCTACCTCTTGCCCAGCAAAACCTGCCGTTACTGCCCGATGAACATATCAATCTGCGCGGCCCTGGCTACTACCACTGACTGAAAAAGGAGCACGAACATGCTGCCTAACCCGACCCTCGACAAGCTGCAAATCCTACGCCTGCACGGCATGATCAAGGCGCTTGGCGAACAACACGCAACGCCCGACATCAACGATCTCAGCTTCGACGAACGCCTCGGCCTGATGGTCGACCGCGAGCTGACCGAGCGCGAAGACGCCCGCCTGACGACTCGCCTCAAAGCCGCACGACTGCGCCATAACGCCTGCCTGGAAGACATCGATTACCGCAGCCCTCGTGGCCTGGACAAGGCGCTGATCCTGCAACTGGGTAGCGGCCAGTGGCTGCGCGATGGCCTGAACCTGATCATCGGCGGGCCGACGGGCGTAGGCAAAACCTGGCTCGCCTGCGCGCTGGCGCACAAGGCCTGCCGCGACGGTTACAGCGTGCGCTATCTGCGGCTGCCGCGCTTGATGGAAGAACTGGGCCTGGCCCACGGCGATGGGCGCTTCGCGAAACTGATGGTGGGTTATGCCAAGACCGACTTGCTGATCCTGGATGACTGGGGCTTGGCGCCGTTTACCGCTGCTCAGCGGCGCGACATGCTTGAACTGCTGGACGACCGCTACGGCAACCGCTCGACGCTGGTAACCAGCCAGATGCCGGTGGACAAATGGCATGCGCTGATCGGCGATCCGACCTTGGGCGATGCGATCCTCGACCGGCTGGTGCATAACGCTTATCGGATCGAACTGAAGGGCGAATCGATGCGCAGGCGCGCAACGAAATTGACGACGGCAGGGACTTCAGACTAACAATGCAAACCTGCGTCGCTGCGCTCCGACTGCCTGTCCAAGTGGACGTGGATCAGGTGTCCAAGTGCGCGTGGTACGAGTGTCCAAATGATCGTGGGCTGAGTGTCCAAGTGTCGTGGAATCCGCAAGTAACGAACATCTTGGCTTCGCCTGCCTGGGCGTCCCTATAAGCATTCATCTGATTCTCCATTTCCACGAAGCGCAGAAAGGGAGAAAGCCCATAGGGGGCTTTCCCCCTATCGGGCTTCTATTTACTTAAACAGTTCTTTGGCTGCGATTTTCAATGTGGTAGCACGAACATCTTCGAAGTCGCACATCATTGCTTCACAACAGACCCGGAAGCTAAACGGATGAACTTCGTCCGAAAGAACCCAATCCATTGCTTCGCGCCAATTCTGCTCACTGACCTGAGGATGAATGATCTGCCTCAGAGTGATTTTCAGCAGGTACTCCCGCATCCACTCAACGTAATCATCGGTGATTTCGTCTCGTGCCCGCAGGGCTTCCAGCTCAGCGTCTGACATTTCAAGAATGTCGAGAAATCCAAGTTGAAAAACTCGCGCATGGCTTGCCTTTCTCCGTGGTCTCCGCTCAAACGAGCGGCGCTGAATAATTACTTGCTCCCCAAACAGATCCAGCAAGGGCAACGCAGTCGCAGTATTTTCCATTTCAGACCTCCTCAAACCGACAGAGGCCTCCCACTAGGGAAAGCCCCTAGTGGGTTGAATGGTTATTTGTCAGGCGGCTAATGCTTCGCGAACAAGCTCAAAGAGCGAGTTCTTGAGATTCGCAACCTCCCCAACAGCACGGTATTGGCTGAACAATGCTTTCAGGATGTGCTCATTGGCACTTCCGAAACCAAGTCCAATCACTTCGATGCCGCTGACCTCACACCGCTGAAGAAACTCCTTCGCTGCATGAGTAGTACCTGCGTTCGGTTCACCATCCGTTATGACGAAAAGAATCTTCTTCTCGCCCTTCGCACGAAGAACTTCAACAGCAGCCGGCCACAGTGCTTGCGCAAGAGGCGTACCGCCCTCCGACATCGCACCAAAGCCACCTTCGCTTACCGCCTTGATCAATCGCTCTTTCGGGCTCTTGATC
Organism: Pseudomonas sp. 7-41; assembly: GCF_021233075.1. Taxonomy (NCBI): domain Bacteria; kingdom Pseudomonadati; phylum Pseudomonadota; class Gammaproteobacteria; order Pseudomonadales; family Pseudomonadaceae; genus Pseudomonas; species Pseudomonas sp. 7-41. Next base: position 169,505 of record NZ_CP089552.1, read on the forward strand.
AGTGCGCAGCGCTCAACGCCATCGTTCGCCTTGTTGGGGAACGACATCGCGCCGGATGTCACCAGCGGAAGTCCCTCCAGCGCGCTTAGCACCGCGTAGACTGCGGCTTCGGCCTGATCCATCGCAGATTTCATACTCCCCGACTTGTCGAGAAGAATCTGGATTGATGCAGACTGACGCTCTGCTCGAGACTTACTTCTAAACACCCGCGTTTCGCCGCCTTTCATCATGGCGATACGCCCAGTGTCGATCCGCTTGCCCTGCCGCTTCAGCCGAACACGGCAATCAACCTGCGCCTGTAACAGCCCATTAAGGCACTGTCGCAGACCGGCCGATTGCTCGATGCCCAATTGCACACGGCGGACGCTCGCTTGATCGGATCGGTTCCTGCCCCTCCCATCCAGAGAGAATGGTCGGATCGGATTGCCGTCGCGCACTGCTTTACGGCCTAGCAACTCACCCGCCTTGTCGCCAACTTCCGAGATCAACCCTTTCAGGTCGGCTTCGGTTGCATCCTTGGCCTGCTCGCGCAGGTTGCTGGCTTCTGGGGAAGGTTTGCCGCTGCCATTGCTGGACTGCGAGGTTTCTTGGCCATCGTCGCCGGCATTCCTGCCGCTACTTGGTTGGGATTGGTCTTGCGGATCGGAGCCGGACTGGCCTCCATCAGATGTTTCCTGCTTGGATTCGGGTTGCCCCTCCTCTTTGCCTTCATCACCTGCACCCGCACCACCGCCTTGATTTTGCTCCTGCTGCTGATCGCCTCCACCCGACTCTTGCGAGTCCTGAGGAGCACCCTCAGAGCCTTGCTCGGGCTGCGGTTGCTCATCTTCCTGCTCATCCTCTTGCGAAGGCAGCAGGCCGATAATCGCGTCCACCAGAGCGAGAACATCTGTTGTGCTCTCGCACGCCAGGGTGTTCTTCACCAGGGTCAGGATCTGATCCGTAAGGTCAGCCCCAAGAAGGATCTCCATACGGGCCAGGTAGGCTTTTGCTGGAACCTCAAGCTGCGGTTCCTGGAGTAGCCAGTAACCGCCGTAGAGAATTCCGTTGTGAATCACATGAAGCGCCGGGCAGTCATCCACCTGCTCTGGCCGGAACGGCTCAAGCAGAACCTTGCGGTTCAGGTAACGGATGTCCGACTCAGTACCTGGGTACTGATCCATGCTCAATCGTTCAATGCGGATGTCCTCAAGAATGTTCAGCAGATTCTTGCGGAAGGGTGTCGGGCTTGAGTCGCGAAAGCAGCCCATGTCTGTGTTGCGGACATGGGAGCATTCATGTGCGATGTACCCGAAGGACAGCGGCAGATCGTCCTCGGTGAAGGGGACAAATACGTTTTTTCCATCTGTCTTAGCCTGGACACCCTCAACATGCACTTTGACGCCAGTTAGCTCGGCAAGGTGCTGTGCGTAGATCGGCAGAGTGCCGACCAGGGATTGATTGCTCATCGTTTATCTCCTTTCTCGCCACCGCGAAAAGGAGTAACCCCGCGAGGAGGGTTACTCCCGCGCGGGGTTTGTTTGTGATGTCAGAACCAGAACGTGCCGAAGGGCATATCGGGTTCAGACGGATTGATTACGAGGGGTTCTTCAGACTGCTCCACTGGAACGGGTTCAGCTGGTTCAACAACCTCGGATGTTGCTGGTACTTCGTTGATGCTGTCGTGACAACTCGGAGTAGCGACACTTGCGCTCAGCTCTTCCTCGACCATCGTTACGGCATACTCGGGTACTTCAGCAGCAGGTACAGCAACAGCAGCGACAGTCTCGGCCGGAGCCTCGATCTCAACTGTTGTAGGAGCCTTTGTTTCAACACCGGCCGGGGCCTCGGTTTCAACTAAAGGCGTTGCTGGAACGAAAGCCATCGACACATCTTGTGGGCCGTTGGCATTGTTCAGGTTTTTGATCAGCCGCTTGATCGAGTCCTCATCAGAGAGGGCCGACACAAGAGCTACAACGCTGTTGTACTGAGAGCCATTAACCACCCCGGACTTGGGGAGAGCCGCAAGGACTTCCTCAATGTGTTCGGTTAGGGCTTTGACCTCACTGGACAGGAACATCAGGCCGCGAAGCTTGGCGTTGATCTTCCGAACAGTGTTCAGCGTCGTTTGTGTGACATGGCCACGAGTGGCCAAGCCAGTTTCAAGCAAGCGCTCGGCTGTATCTGCCGTCTCAGCGTACAGCTGATCTGACAAACCACGGACCTGCGTACCCAGCGTGTTAGAGAGGTGCTTGTCGCCATCAGGGGAAACACGGCATGCCGCGTACCCAAAATGCATCCCTGCATCTACCTGCGCCTTCGGTGTCACCGAGGTGCGGATAGCATCACGCCATTCTTGCTTCTCCCAGCCCTTGTCGATCCACTCAGTGATCCAGCGTTCGTAGTTAGGGAGAAAGTTGTTTTTCAAGTCGTAGAATTGAGATTTGAGCGCTTCCAGTCGGTCAACAACCTCCTGGATCTTGTCCTGGGAAACTGCATAGCCACCCAGGAACCGCACACCACACTCTTCCACCACCTTTGTAGCCTGCCGCTTGATCTTCTCAAACGGTTTCAGCTTCTCCGGGTCGATTACACGCATCGAGCCGAGTGAAGCCAAAATAGCAGGAGGAATCTTCCCCTCCAGCATCTCAGGTTTAAGCTTTTTCCGAGCAGTCCACAGATGGATACCGGAAAGATCGACCAGCAGTAGTTGGTCTAGGATTTTTATCTCATTCTGTTGAATGGACATTTCACGATTCTCCTTTCTCACATGCATGAAAAAGGGGGAATCGCGCCCGGTGGGGGAGATTCCCCCTTAGGGTTTTTACGCAGCAACTTTCCAATCGCCACCAAAGACACTCTGGGCGATCTTACGAATTGCTGTCTTCTGAACTAAATCGCAGCGATTGAGCAGCGATTCATCCAGCGAAAGTTGAAGCGGATTAGCTGCGCCCTGGTGAGTGTATCCACAAGAGATACGCCCCCAGCGAAGCAATGTCCGAGTGGACATCGTGACGCTTAGGTAATTACCACCTAACCCTTGATGTTGATTACGAATGGAGTTCGCAACCTTCACCATGTTTTTCGCCATCTCTTCCGGAAGCATTGGCAAAGCAGATATCAAAGTTGCTACTTCGTTATCAGCCTCAAGGTACGGAACCTCAAACACTCGGAAGCGATCCAGCGATGCCAGGTTCTGCTGCATGGTGCCAGCATGTACTCCCGATGCATCACCCTGTCCCGCCGTATTGCCGCAAGCGACAAACCGGAAGTTGGCATGAGGCTTCACAACCTCACCATTGTTTTCCGCAATCACCAAGGGTCTCCCCTCCATGACAGCGTGCAGACCTACAGTTACTGCCGGATCAAGCGTGTCGTACTCATCGAGCACGAACACAAACCCATTACGCATTGCTTGGGTCAGCGGCCCATCCACAAACTTCGTGTTCAGGTCGCCGCTCACCGGATCAGTGACAGGTAGGTTGTAACCAGTAAGCTCCGGCATTTCCATCCGACTATGTGCCGAAACGGTGATGCAGGGCCAATTAAGATGGGCAGTGACTTGCTCTACGAGCGAAGACTTACCCGATCCAGTTGGGCCGAGGAGCATGCAGCTATCCCCAAACGGAGCGTAGAGCCAACTCATGAACGGCTTGACCAGCATCTCGCGGAAGAAATACTTCTTCTTCGGCGCGACGTGATGCATCCACTGGTGTCCTTCTGCAAAACCTGGCGCTTGCGCGTTGGTATTGAAGCCGAACTCTTTCATCTCAACTTTTGCATTGAATTGCATTTTATATTCTCCGTTCTCGAAAGCAGTTGCCCAAGAAAAGGAGAATCCCCATAGGGGAAGACTCCCCCAGTGGGCGGTTTATTTTGTGCAGGTTTTACGCAGCAACTACCAGATCAATCACAGACAGGCTGTCTTCACTGGTTTTTTTGGTGAAGCTTACGACTGGTGTGAGCCCGTGATAAACCAGCTCGGCACACAGCGAATGCATCATCCATGGCGGGCAACTGACCAGAACGGTAGTTGTGCCAGATTTCTTTGCTTCAGCAAGGGCAATTTCGGCAAGTCGCTCAACGCGCTTTGCAACACTTTCCTTGGTCGGCAACACCGGGAAGAAAAGGAGACTACGAATCTCCTGAAATTCCTTCCAACTCGTAAGATCACGAACCCCGAAGGATTCGAGTTCACGGGTAGTTTTAAACTTGGTCAGATTAACGACTTCGTTGGTATTGCTCATATTCTCAACTCCAGTTTTCAGAGCGGAGAAATCCCATACGGGTTTCCCCGCATGGGTAGGTTTTTAAGCTGATTAGAGTCGCAGCTAACGACCCGTGCCAGGCACGGACAAACATCTACGCTCATGCGTGGATGGTTGATTCTGGGGGTAGCATAGGTCAAACGGACTTATGCTTACTTGAACAGCCCCGATCGGGGCTGTGAGGGTTCTTGAGCTGCAATAGCGCGCAGCTTACGCACCTTTCGGTAGGGCCATGATGCCTATTTACAGGGATGCCTGCAACCCTCTGGGATCACGCAAATTTGCGGTCAAGCAGGCCCGGAGTGGGTAGCGCTTAACGCCCGCGGTTTGCCTTGTCGATATCAATGATCACGATTCCTCAGTCGATCTGCTCGATGCGGCCATCTGGATAAACGCGACGATGACCACCACCGTTGCGGTTCACCTTTACGACGAACCCCGGCCAGATTTGGACGATTGCCATTCAGCTTTTGCATGGTCTGTTCCTTCATCATGGCTCGTTTCCCTATGCGTCCAGCTTTGGAGGGGCTGGCTTGATGAACACCATCACCCCGAGCCAATTCATTAATACATGACCTGGTGCGGAGAAGTCGCCACCGGGCAGCAATCGAAAGCGCTTACTGGCTCTGATTTCGACCTGCTTCGAACGAATGGTGAAGATCACGTTTCCTATCCTTGAATTTCAGACCAGCTTCAAATGTGGGGGTACGCTGTCGGTTACGTGCGCCTGCATCATCGGCTGCATCACCATTATTTCGAAGCCCATTTCTTCAAACCACCATTGCCCCATACGTGCAAAGTCATCGGTGGGGAGCGCCAAAAAACCATTACCGTCAGACCAAAACATGCGGCTCACTGGATGGACAAAATCCAGTTCGCAATCGCCGTTCGGATAGACGCAAACAATCATCTCCCATGACCGATCTGGCGGCGAGGGCCACTGATAACCTTCCGGAGCCATGCGTTTACGAGTACCACCCTGATAGCGCCCTGACAGGCCATATACGAACGCCCGCACCTGCCACGTTGCCACAGCGTTACCCTTGGCTTGCAGATCGGCACAGACGCGCTTGAATGCCTGGCGCACCAGTGGCTTTGGCAGCCTCCACACAAAGCAAGAAATGCCCTGCTGGTAGAACGCTTCAAAATCCATCGCGGGATAACCCGCTTCGTCGGTCGCTCGTTCCAGATAGTTCATGGCTTTTTTCCTCAGACTTCTAAGTCAGGGTCGATGACCCATGTTTTGCCCTTACTGACAACGGCCAACGGCCAACGGCCTTTGGCTAAGGGCATAGATCGCATGCCTGGTCGAGAGCTTCCCGGTAAGGTAGTGGCGTGCAACGCTGAGTACATATCGCATGGGATTTTCCTATGCTAGATCACAGATGCCCTAAGAAGAAATAACGGTAAGCGGCATAAAAAATCGTTCCAAGAATCACCTCAACTGCAAACAAAATAGCCAAATCGAAAACACCCAGTTCTTTCTTCAAGGCCCAGATAAATGTTGTGACTGCGACACCTGCGAAGATCACGGCAGCAACAATATGTTCCATTTCTAAATTCATTGATTTTCCCTCAATGGGTGCAAAAGCTGCTTCCCTTTACCGCCTCGGCCCCGGTTCGAGGCCAGGGCTGTGGTGTACGTTTTCCTCGGTATTCGTTATGGGCTCAGATTCTCACTACTTGCTAGGAACCCAAGCCCATCATCAAGTGGGCCGACGCGTGCCACCAGGCCCGTTTTCCTACGCAGCTGCGTATTCAGCGACAACGGCGCAGTGGTCCAGGGAAACTTAGCCGTACCACTGCGATCTGTTAGATATGGCCTCGGGCACCGTCCCAGAACGATTTCAGACGGAAAAAAAACGCTGGGAGCAGGATCAGCACCAAGCTCGCTACTACAGATAAGGTCACCACCGTCACCGCACCGTTGAGTGCATGCCACATGCCGATCTCGAGATAGCGCGTCCCCAGATCCGCTGCTTTGATGATGAACGCCATTGCTATGCCTTCTCCTTGGAATGGGATCATCTGGAGCAAGAAAATTAATCCGCCGAAAGCGACCGCGATGATCGCGAATCCCTTGAGACCCAGGGCGATATCGGCTGTGCTTGGGATGGCGTGCATCGATATAACCAGGATGAGTAACGCCAGAGCAAACCCCTGCAATGAGCCAGTACCCAGGTCGACGATCGCGGTAACAGAACCGGTGGCCACAACGCCGATCCAGACAACCAACGGCACCAATCCCTGGTCGGGAAGGCTCTGATCGTATGATGTGCCAAGGGAGAGAACAGCGATTGCGCCTCCGGCCAACAAGGGCGCTATGCCCTGAACAAGGAGACCAATCGAGTTGCGCAGAGAAAACGGGCTGTAGGAAAACTCGACGTAGCCCAGCTGCCCAGTGATTGCATCCGGTGCGAATAGAGCAAGCTTCCTGATTCGCAGGCCGAAGAGCAGGCATGCAATCGCGTGCGCCATTTCATGTACAGGTCCGCCGATGATTCCAGTGTTCCGATAGACGATCCACGTCTTTACCGAAAACTGTGACACCAGCTTACCCCAGACAAAAATCGCGCCGGCCGGCACCAGTAAAAGCGCGAGATAGAGGTAGATCATGCGCGCTGCCCTGCTGCGGCTTCCATCTCCCGCTTGGCCTCAGCGTGACTTTTTTGGATCACGACCTGGGTGATGCTGTTGATCACCAACACCTTCTTTGCTCTTGTGGCTGCGACATAGAGCAAATTCAACTCATCAACCCGCTGATCAGGGGTGATCTTCTCTTCGTCGAAGATGTCTGGGAAATCTTCTTCCAGGACAACCACATCCCACTCCAGCCCCTTCGAGCGATGGCAGGTGCTAACAATCACATCTGCATCAAGAGGATCATCTGTTGAGTTGCGGCGTAGCGCCGCGATCAACTTCGGAATGTCGTTGTGCTCCTTGAGTATCCTGAGCATCCGATTCATCTCGGCATCCTTCGACTCCTCTGCCGCTTCGGCAAACCCTCCAAAGTCGCTGAACTGCCCGAAAAGGCGTTTGTTGCGGATCTCATCCTTGCGGCCGACCTTCAGATGGTAAACATCCTCGAGGTCGGAGATTTGGTATGCCTCAATCCCCCCGTTCCAGTAGACAACTTGGCCGTCAGATACAGCATCGATGGCCGTCATGATCACGCCAATCACCGTTCGGTTGAGCACGGTGTAGTGGTTACATCCAGAGGGCAGCGATGTCGTCACTTTGTCGCGGGCACCGTACCCAACCAGGGGACGAGCTTCCCCTTGCTGTTTGAGGATCGCGTTGGCTACGCCGGCAATCATCGGCCCGAACCGGAAAGAGTTGGTCAAGAACATCGACGCTGCGCCCTGCACAATCTGAGTATCAAGCGCATTCTCAGCTCCTCGCCAACGGTAGATCTGCTGCCATTTATCGCCGACGAAAATCTTCCTCGCCTTCTGACCTGCGACCAGGGAGGCGGTCACAGGGTTACTGTCCTGAGCCTCATCGAAAAGGATCACGTCATACGGCAGCTGTGGATTGCTGAGCTGGAAGAGCTTCAGATATGCGTCATGCTGGCAGGGGAACTTGCTCTCGGTATCGATCATCGCGTCCCAGAGTTTCTGGGCAGAATTTATCGTCCGGTCAAGGTGATCGGCTCCGTGCTCCGCTGCCTCTTCCTCGCTGAGCGCAGCAAAATAATGCGCCTCACTGATTTCTTCGTCAGCGCTCGAAAGGTAGGCATTGAGCACAGCGATAGCGTCTCGAACATCTCCCCAGCTCCGTGTTTTGAGGAGCCCAGCAGCATCCGTCAGACGGATATTCCCGAGTTTGTGCTGATAGTGTCGGCCAAATTGTGGCCAGGCCAACTGGTGAGAAGTTTTGCACACGACGTTTTTTGGAAATTTCTCGGCACCTTCATCCCGAATTGCACGGTTGTACGCCAGATAGAGCATGCGCAAATGGCTGTGATGGTTGGCATAGGCAACAAGCGTAGTCGTCTTGCCGCACCCGGCATAGGCCTTCACCACCAGATGGTCACCTTGGTACTCGATGATGGGGAGCTGTTCTGCGGTCGACTTCATTGAGGCGACTCCATTCTGTTTTTTGCACATTTGCCGCCATAGACAGACAGCGCTGCTAAGCACCAGAACGAAAACACGGCATCAATTAGGTCGCCCATTGGGAGATGGCGAACAACCAGGGCTACCGGCTCTGTCACCACCAGGAACGTCGCATACCCTGCAACGGCATGCATGCCGAAGGTGCGCAAGGCCGCTGCGATGAGAAGGGCAAATAGCGCGCAAGACACCAAGCTATGCGTGGAGCTGGAGCCTGGGGCGAAGTGGGTACAGGCGACGACTATGCCAACCGCTACTGCCATCAAGCCAGCAGTGTGACGACTGGATATCGAGCGCAGCTCTTCGCCGCTGTGCCTGAATGTCAGAATCATGACTGCGTGCGAGCCGATGCCTGCAAGGTAGTCAATGAGTAGTGATCGGCATATCGCCGGAGGATATTTTTCGCTGGGCATGTGAGTCTCCTAAGGTGAGGAGATCGTTTCATGCAGGTCGCGGGGAAAGGTCTGGTTTCGGGCGGTTTTTTGGTCTGAATTACGCAGACGCCGCCCCAGATCGGGGCGGCTGGAGGGGGCTTACTGGTTGACGCGTTCCTTGAAGGACTTGCCAGGGGTGAACTTTGGCTTGATCGAGGCAGCGATGGTGATCGGAGCCCCGGTAGACGGATTACGGCCCTGACGCTCGGCCTGCTTGGTTGACTCGAAAGTACCAAAGCCCACGAGGCTAACCTTGTCGCCGCCGGCAACGACATTTTGAACCGTCGAGATAAGGCTATTCAGCACCTCTCCCACGGTTGACTGACTGTGCCCGCTTTCGTCGGCAATCGCTTTGACGAGTTCTTGACGATTCATTCGCTTTTACTCCTTGGTTGTTGAAAAGTCGCATGGGTGTTGAGTCCCAGCTGAAAGCATTGAAACATGGCTCTGCATAATCCCAAGCCGCCGGCTCACCCGAATCGGCGTTTGCTTTTGGCGCGACGGACGTTATAGCCCTTCACCCAGCTTTTCATGTCTTCGCTCGGTGGTTTGGGTTGCACGGTACTGATCCATGCGCGATCTGGCAGCTCTTTCATGTATGCCTGGTATGCGTACTGAGCCCACCCGTCTTTTTTGCCGGTCTCACGGGCGTACCCAAGCAGCTCACAGAATGTGTGCTGTTTACTGGTCGGCCCGAGCACTTTGCGTCGATCGTCTAGCTTCACCAGTTTGCCGGTGGCCACCGCCACCCCATCCGGTATTACGATTTCATTACCACACTTCGGACAGAGCAATCCGCTGAAAACAAAGCTGCACTTCGGACATGGCTTGGTTTTTTTCTCCTGATCGCCTTTGTCCTGCGGGCGGCGGTCAAGACGCTCCCCTTCCCCATTGTCCATAGCGTCGGGCACCTCGTCCGTTGGCTTCCCGTTAAGCAAGAGGTTCCCGGAGTGGTCAATGATAATGCAGTCGATTTTTCCAGTTTCAGGCGAGAGTCGCAGCCCGCGGCCAATCATCTGGTAGTGAAGCATCAGGGACTTGGTAGGCCGTGCTATTACGAGGCAACTGGTCGAGGGGTCATCAAACCCCTTGATCAGCATAGCCACTGAGACCAAGACCCTTATCTTGCCCGCTTTGTACTGGCGCAAGATCTCCTCGGTCTCATGCGGCAGCATATAGCCATCGATATGGGCTGCGGCCACCCCAGCTTTTTGAAACTCAGCAGCGAGCTTTTTGGAGTGCTGGACATTGCAGGCGAAAACCATTGTTTTGCGGTTTTCACCCAGTTCTTTCCAGTGCGTTACCACGTCACCAAGCAGCTTGGCGTCACCCATGACCGTGGCAAGCTCGTCCTCGATCCAGTCACCATTCGGCTTCGTGCTCACCCCCTTCAGAGAAGGCACGGAGGGCGCGTAGCACTGCGTAGGTACAAGGAAGCCTTGGTCTGTCAGCTCAGAAAGGGAGATGCAATTGATTAGCCTGTCAAAGATGCGCCCCAGGCCCCGCCGCCATGGGGTAGCGCTGAGCCCTATAACAGGCACCTTGTTCCGCCGGCACCACGTAATCAGCTCGATGTGGGCTTCATGGATGACATGCGCCTCGTCAATGAGAACAAGGTGAGGTTTGTGATGGTTGAGCATGTAGTCGAGGCGCGGACGCAAGCTCTGGATCGTTGCAACCTGGATGGGTTTTCGGTAGTCCGTGCAGGGATGGTCTGACTGAATTGCACCGGCGACCAATCCATCTTTGTAGAACCGCTCAAGCGTCTGATCGAGCAGCTTCACACTGTCGACTATGAACCAGGCCCTGCGGTTCTTCGCCTGCGCACCGGCAATGATGTGCTTGGCCACCTCTGTCTTACCGGAGCCCGTGGGACTCATCAGCATCTGAATGATCGCGCCAAGGCTTATGCCCTTGCGGAGTTCAAAATCCTGCTGTTGTTGGTAGGGTCGAAGCTGCATCGAGGTTTCTCGCTGTACGAACTACAGGTAGGAAACCATCGCTTCGAAATAACCCAAGCCAGGTGGTCGAGCCGTGGGATGGAGGCGGCAACAGAGCGCAGCCTGATTGAGGGGGATATTTTTTCCTGCCAATGCACGCCGATACAGGCTCTTCCTGATGCTCGCGCCTTGACTTGGGTTTTCCGGCCGGCGTGTGACTGTGTTCGACATTGCCTGAGCTTTCGCACAGGCGTCGACGCAGGCCAAGAGATAGGAGGCATGATGGATGACGTAGGAGAGGCGCGTGCTCGCAAGTTCGCTGAGTCACTGCGCGATGCAAGCTGGGTTATCGATGATGATGCAGCCGGCGCACGAAATGCCGTTGGATTCTGGCTGTACTCATACAACCTGGTGGCTGGCCCCCGACTCGTTGGCCAGCTGACGCTGGATGGCTATCGAGCAATGCAGGGTGGCGAGGATCTGAAGAATCTTGGAGGCCTTCGCCCAGCCGATGTTCTCGGCGCAACCCTCACCGCCTATGACGCTTTGCCAGAGCAGCGCCGCAATGCAGCGGAGTCCCAAACCGTAATATCAGCGCTGTCGCTATACGCCAGTTCTACTATGACCTGGCAGGCGCTGCCGCCTCTCAAAACTGGGGCACACCAACACTTCATGGTGTTCGATTGGCTCACGGCTTCCGGCAAGAGGATTTTTCGCCCCGCAGCTGCAATCACCGGTTCCGTTCTTGCTCCTGAAATTCTGACCGACTTCAGTAAGCAAGTGCTCACCGCCCATTTGTCGAAACACCCCCACGAAACGCCTTTCTAACCCCAAAACTACAAGGACTTTGCTCATGCCAATACGTCACATCATCGTTCATCAGATCGACAAAAAACCCGATGGAACCCCCGCGGTGTTGCATGCCCGCGATACAGAGCTGGGAGCTTCGCAGGCCATCGAGAACATGCTCGCGGACCTCAACGAAAGCTACAACGCCAAGCAGGGCAAGGCTTGGGGTCTCTTCCACGGGGAGTCAGGCGCTTATCCCTTCAGCCGATGGTTGAAGGATTACCTCGACGAAAGCCAGGACTTCACCGCCTTCAGCCGCCATGCGGTCGAGCACCTGCAAAAACTGATGGAAGAATCGAACCTCTCAACCGGCGGCCACGTCCTGTTCGCCCACTATCAGCAAGGCATGACCGACTACCTCACCGTCGCTCTGCTGCACCACAGCGAAGGCGTGGCGGTGAACGACACCCTGGACGTGACCCCAGCCAAGCACCTGGATCTCGGCCAACTTCACCTGGCAGCACGCATCAACATCAGCGAATGGCAGAACAACAAGCAGTCCAAGCAGTACATTTCGTTCATCAAGGGCAAGAACGGTCGAAAGGTCTCGGACTACTTCCGTGATTTCATCGGTTGCCAGGAGGGTGTAGACGCCCCCGGCGAAACCCGTACCCTGCTCAAGGCATTCAGTGATTTCGTCGAGAGCGAGGATCTGCCAGAGGATCAGGCGCGTGAGAAGACCAATACCCTAGTTGGCTACGCCACCAGCCAGGCGAAGTTGGGCGAGCCGATGACGCTGGAGGAGCTGTCTGGGCTGATCGATGAAGATCGACCGAAGGCGTTCTACGACCACATCCGCAACCGCGACTACGGACTGTCGCCTGAGATCCCAGCGGATAAACGCACCCTCAACCAATTCCGCCGCTTCACCGGCCGCGCCGAAGGGTTGTCGATCAGCTTCGAAGCCCACCTACTGGGTTCCAAGATCGACTACGACGAGAATGCCGGCACCCTGACCATTCGCAATCTACCCACTCAGTTGCGTGATCAACTCAAGCGCGGCTAAAAAAATGCCCCGTCCATCTCTGGACGGGGCAGATCCTGCTTAGTCTGGCAGTGTTCCTGCTGGGCCTTAGCGCAAGCTCAGGCCGTCGAACCCAAGCCGCAATGAGAGCTGATCGGCAACCGAAGCGCCGATCTTGCTGGCAAAGCGATCCAGGGGATTCTGTTTGCGGGTGAAATCAACGATCTTGCTCACACCTACGACTTCACGAGCCACGTAGTCAGAATCACCAAGGCGATCAACCAGCCCCAGTCCCACCGCTTGCTCGCCCGTCCATATCAGCCCCGAGTACAGGTCGGGATTCTCCTTGGCTTTCAGACGATCTCCCCGACCAGCCTCTACCGAGCGAATGAATTGGTTGTGGGTTGTTTTGAGAACCCCTTCCCAGAACTTCCTCTCCTCAGGATTTTGAGGCTGGAATTGATCCAGGAAAGCCTTGTGTTCCCCGGAGGTATAGGCGCGGCGTTCAACCCCAAGCTTTTGCATGAGCTCAACGTAACCGAAGCTCGCCGCGGTGACACCGATCGATCCGACCAAACTTGCCTTGTCCGCAAATATCTCATCGGCTGCGCTGGCGATGTAATAGCCACCGGAGGCACCCAGATCTGTGATGACGGCATAAACCTTCGTGTCTGGATGCAGTGCACGCAAGCGACGAACTTCATCGTAAACATGGCCCGCCTGCACGGGACTTCCGCCAGGGCTGTTGATTTCCAAAATCACAGCTTTCGTATTCTCATTTTCAAAGGCCTTGCCGAGGCTGCGCTTCAGGTTCTCAGCGCTCGCTTCCTCCCCATCCGCAATCACTCCCCTCACCTTGATTTTTGCTGTTACCGGCACATCGGCCCCAACGCCATCAAGGTCTGCCCTTCCGCCGACCACAAAAGCAGTCACGACGATCCCAAGAGTCGCGAGACGGAAAAAATTCTTCCAGCGACGTGCTGCACGCTGCTCTTTGATGCTTGCTTGCAGCGTTCGCTCCAAGACTTCGAGGCTTTGATCCATGGGATTTCCGTCAGAAAATTTATACACGGCTATTAAACACTGCGGAGAAGCAATCCTGAACAGGCAACGGGAACTTGGGATTCTCGGCGGTCGTGAGAGAAGGAGGCGGATCACTTATACGGAGAACCATTTATGCAGGTCGTCACGCCCCAAGCCCGGAATCGGGCTGGACTTACTCTCAACCTGGTCATTGGAGTTATCGGCTCACCGCAAGCGCTTTCTCGGCTGAAAGCCAAGCTCGAATTAGCCGTTGAGGACGCTTTGCAAGGGCTCTCACAAGAGGCCAGCCATGAGCTTGGAATTGAGATTGGTCGCTGGAACATCGAAACGTCCACCTCCCAACCAGAAGGCGACGGGTCGGCATCGAGCGGGCCACCCCCTGGTCATTCGGTAGAACAGCTGGAAGCCCCCCCGAAGCCCGCATCCGAGGCCTCCCTGAAGGCAGGATTATGCCTATGAGCGCCACATCCGCCGTGACACAAAACCTCGAGCACGAGCGCTTTGTGGTGCGGGATATCTCTGACCAGTATGAGGCCCCGACCTTTGACCTGATTTTCCGAGACCAGGAGCACGGAGTTGAGCGTTGCTCCGACAGCGTGTGGAGTTCGCACGAGCAAGCCTCGGTAGCAGCGGAGGCACTGGAAAAGGCGGATCGCCGTCCAGTTCACTGGGGTGTGTTGAAGAGCCTCTAAACGGAGACCCATAGAACTCAGGCGACCATTTGTGTCGCCTTTTTTCGCGCTATCAGCCCCCGTGACTCAATCAGCCAGGTAGCCGGCAGTATCGAGGCGACTTGGGTATTTCAGGCATGCCTATAGCGTGGCCAATGCAACGCGGCCGAAACCGAGGAGAAAAACACCGCAAACCACAAACAGCTTAGCCCGCTTTCAGGCGATAAAACCGCCTGAAATCGGGACATTCCTCAGTCAGTACCTAACAAACTATCCGGCGACCAACCACCAAGGATCATCAGTATGCAATTCAACAATTTCTCATCCTCCTCCAAATCTCCCCTGGCTCTCGGCTTGATTGCCGTTTCGGCCGTTATTGGCGTGGGTCTGCTGCTGGGTTCGTTTTACACCGTCGACGAGAAAGAGCGCGCAGTAGTCCTGCGCAACGGTGCCTTTATGGAGGTGGCAGATCCAGGCCTGCATTGGAAAATCCCCTTCATCGACAGCGCCAAAGCGATCTCGATACAGAACAACGCCACCAAGTGGGACGGCTTGCAGGCGTACAGCCGTGACCAGCAGGCTGCAACGCTGTCGGTCTCGGTCAGCTGGCACGTGCCGGCAGGTGAGGTCGCGGATGTCTACAAGAGCTACGCCGATCTGGACGGCCTGCTGACAAGGGCGATCAGCCGCCATGTCCCGACACAGGTAGAAAACGTCTTCGGTCAGTACACCGCCGTCAACGCCGTACAGCAACGCGGCAAGCTGGTTGCCGATATCGCCACCGCAATCAAGGGCGCAATCAGTGGACCGGTGGTGATCGACAGTGTGCAAGTCGAGAACATCGACTTCAGTGACGCCTACGAGAAGTCGATCGAAGAACGCATGCGCGCTGAGGTTGCCGTGAAGACTCGTGAGCAGCAACTGGCCACTGAGCAGATCCAGGCGCGGATTGTCGTCACCCAGGCCCAGGCTACCGCGGATTCGGCACTGGCCGCCGCACGTGCCGAAGCGGAAAGCATCCAGCTGCGCGGCGAAGCGGAAGCAAAAGCCATCGACGCCCGCGCCCGCGCCCTGGGCAGCAACCCCGGCCTGGTCGAGCTTACCAAAGCCGAGCGCTGGAACGGCGTGCTGCCTACCACGGTACTTCCAGGCGGAACCCTGCCGTTCATCGACGCCAAGAAGTAATCCATTCTTCCCCCCTAGAAGCCCGCAAGCCTGACCAGCTCGCGGGCTTTGTCATTGAAAAAGGAATCTACCAATGTCCACAGAAATTCCCTCTTCCGGTATGCCCAAGCAGGCCCTGCTAACTCAGGCTGAAAAGATCACGGGCATTGTCATCGCGGCGGCTGGCTTGCTGATCTTCGCGTGGCTGGCGATCTGCGTCCTCGCATCCGCCTGGTTGACCTTCCAGGTGCCTATCACCAACGAAGATATGCGGAACGCATCGTTCCTCAGCCCTCGAGTTGGTCTTTACTGGCATGGCTCCGTAATGGGGGGGCTACTCGCGCTGTATGGGCTAGGGCAACTGCTATGTCTGCGCGTAGCCGGCTTCTTCCTGGTCGTGCTGGGCATGTCCTTCATCTTCGCAACGTCCGAGGTAAGTGCTCTGCGTCAAGGCATCTTGGACGGTGATATGAAAATCGGCTGTTTCAGCTACGAGTCACTGGAGTGTCGGAAAATGCTCAAGCTGCCAGAGGGTGACGGACAATCCATCTACCGTAAGCCGAGCCAAAAGAGAGAGGGTGGTTACGCGCCATGGTATGAGCCGATCCGGGCACATTTGCATGCCAAGGTTACGGCTCTGCTGCCAAACACCATTCCCGGTGTTGCTTTTCTACAGAGCCCAGTCATCGCCGCGTTTCATGTCGGCAAACTACAGAATGTAGTGGAAGCACAGCGCAGCGATGTATCGAAATTCAGGGCCTCGGTAACCCAGTAGACATGCCGGTGGCAACGGAGAGAAAAATGCACCGAACCATACCCAGCTGCACCTTCTTATCGCGTAGCGAGGCTGAAGCATACTCGTCAGGCCCCGACTGCCACCTGATATCGATATCCGATGGCCTTGAAGATCAGGCCCGCATCGACGAAGCACGGTGGAAGAGCGTGAGCTACCACCACTTCATTGATGCTGGCTTTGACGAAGAAGTCATCGAGATATACGGGCCAGATTTTGAGCGGAATTACGTCGACTACTTGCTCAGCAGCAAGGCTGACGTGCTGCGGGAGCGCATCCGTGAAATTGCAGATCAAGGGGAAAATATCGCCGTCAATTGCCAGGCCGGGCGATCCCGGAGTGCCGCGGTTGCTTTGTATATCAGCAAACATCATGGGTACCAGCTACATAAGCCGACCCCAGACGCAAACCAGTGCGTCTACCGGATGTTGGCCAACGATGTTCACCTGATGGCAGCCTACCGTGCGGCAAGAACACCAGTGGAACCAGAAGCGCCAAAGCGAAGCCTTCTTTCGGCGATCAAATCGCTGTTCTCCTGAGAGAGCAGAAGACCGCAGCGAGTCATGGTAAATTAGGCCCTGGGCAGCTTCATGGTAGAAGCTATGCTCCCAAGGCACTCCTCCCCCTCCTGTCTCGTCTGTGGTGCCGCTGAAGCTGCTCGTTTTATTACCAAAGCCCGCCAGGCTTAACCTCGGCGGGCTTTTCTTTGAGCAACGCACTGTCGCTCAACCAGCCATTGGGTTTTCGGCTAGCCGCAGTACGCTCATAGCTGAATCTTTTGTCACCCACATGCAGTCAAGGAACGGATCATGAATGTTGAAACAACGCGAGCGGCTTACATCGAAGAACGCCGGCAGACAGAGGCCGAGTGCAAGGCCCGTGCCGCCGAAAAGCTCAAAAATCACCAGTACACCTGCCTGGTGAAGCAGCCCGACGTTGAGGTCTGGCGTTGCAAGGCCGAGAGCACCACCGCCTATGCCTTCGATATCATGATGACCCGGTTCGGAATCGCCGTTGTCGGCGATATCGGCGACCTGACGTTCAGTGTCGGCCTGGGCTATGGCATATCGTTCCTTGCGGGTGATGACGTCACCTACTACCTGCACACCAAGCTCAACGAGTCCCACAAAAAGCAGGTATTCAGCACAACCCTGTTCCGCCAGGTACTGGTGTCGAGCATCTGCCGGGAACTGCACGACAACTGCTCCGAGGAAATTTGGGACGCCCTGCCAGCCTGGGCGCAGGATGCGGACCTGGTTCGTGGTGAGCATTGGGGGGAGTTCCGCGCCCTGACCGTGACCAACCGCCGCGATCTGGAGAATGGCGATGATCGCTGGATGCACTGGGACGACCTCTTTGACCTCGCTGAGAACATCGGTTTCACCGAAGAGGCGCACCAGTTCATGCGCGACAATGCCGAGGTCCTGTGCCTCGGCGAAGAGTGGTACGAGCACCGGATAACGAAGACCTGCGACAGCCTTTATGCTCAGCTCTACATGATCAACCACGCGGCCAAGGCGATCATGGCTCAGGCCGATCAAGCCGCTGCTTGAGGGAAAACAAGATGCTTAGGCACTCACCTTCAGATGTACCTCGCTTGATTGACGGGGAGTCACCGAAACTCATCGCGTTGACTGCCACCTACGGCCTGCACGTCCTCAAGGTCACTGACTACAACTGTATTGATGAGGGTGACGAGCCAAACTGGAGCACGGCATGTAGTGACGGCTGGAGCGTTGAACGGACTGACATCATCTGGTGGGCGTATGCGGATGAAGTCCGCGAGCTTCTGGAATCAACCCCCAACAACTGATCACGGAAACCGCCCAGGTACGCCCAAGCCCAGCCCTAAAAAGCTGGGCCGAGGACGTAGACGAGGACGCCACATTGCGTACTCCCCAAACAGGACGGTCAGTATGTTTTCAGGTAACAAGGCAATCGCATTTTGGTTCGCGGCTATGGTGATGCAACTGGTTGTTTCAACCGGAGTGAACGACTGGGTTGGCCGGGTAGCGGTATTAATCGGGGCCACATTCTCTGCCTGGCTTTTCATGGATGGTTTTATGGCTGCTATGCGACCTGTAAAGCAATACGAATTCAAGGAGGCCAACCAGCCTTTGAAAACGGGCACCGACAAACCCACGGTGGGTTGAGGGGAAACCCATGGGTCTGCCGACGCTAGCTGAAGTGAGGTCGAACAGCGCCCACGGCAACCAGGAAAATACCGTGCATGAATAACTTCAAAGATCACCAGCAAAAAATTGTGAAGATATTTCCGATTATAGCTCTAGCAGCCCTAGTCGCTTGGGGCTGTTGGGCAGTTAAGGAGATGATCCATGGTCGAACGTTAAAAAGTTACCGGTCGGCCGGGGAGTTACTGATATCAAATAATCACTTCGTCAAAACGACCACGGACGAGTTTTCAGTCGTAGGCGATGATTTTGTGTTCGATTCTGGACGCACTGAGAGGGTCGAGCTTCGAACTTTTAGGGATGGCACTCAGCAACTATGTCTTTTGCCATTTAACGAGCTTTATTTCGAGCAATGCCGCTACATTTCAACCAAGGCCGACAGCGACGGAATATAGGAAAATATGACATGTCGATCACCAATGCTCCGCTTGTTCTGTACGTGTATCGCTGCACCGTGTGCGGCCAAGCAGGCAAGTTGCATCTGCCTGAATCATCGCCCGAAGTGACTACGGCCTGCTCCGCGTGCGGTGCCGAAGTCCTGGCCGAATGGGATGGCGGCGTAGAGCTGGTCACCGATCAACCCGAGTAACGGAAAAGTTCATGATCTTCACCGTTCGTTCGAAACAGGTTGAAATCAGGGCTGCGAAGCGCTTCCGGCTGCTACCAGGTGGCGACTTCTCCGCACCAGGTCACGCACTGATGAATTGGCTGGGTGTGGTGGTTTTCATCAAGCCAGCCCCCCCGAAGATGGATGCATAGGAAAAAGCCCAGCCCTAAACGAGTTGGGCCGAGGCAGCGCGGCTTGGCCACCAGCTCGTTGCTGGCCGGGCCGTTTCTCCCCACCACTGGATTGAGGTTGGGCTCTTCCGGATCGACTACCGCGCCCGGATGTGGCACGGCACCGATCCTGAAATTCCCTACGGCGTTTTTCCTCTGGATGGGAGGCTTTCAGCCCAATACACCGGCAGCAGAGTGCAAATTGATCCCCAGCCCCCTTCTGTCTACGAAATTTTGATCATGCCGCCATTCGGCATCGGCTCTCCCGTGGCTCGTTGAGTCCGGTTGGGATTCCCACCTCATGCCGTAGCCTGATGGCATCTCCTGGAAAGTTCGGATCGCCTTATGTCTCACAACACCGCCACCATCAACGAACTGTTTCGTCTACGCGACAAGGTAGGCCTCTCAACAGCTTCGGGCTTTAAGGCCCGTGTGCGCTTCGTGCAGCTAGCCTATCGCAACAACCTCGTGCGTGAGATCACCAGCTATCACTTGTGGGATCGGGGGTATGAAGGACTTGGCGAACGCACTTTTGATACCTGCTTCGAGATGGGCGACAGTCCCGAGGTAATCGCAGAGCTGATCCGTGACGCGCGAGTACACGGCTATACAGGAAACATCGAGATAGAGGTGGGTAGCCCGGATTGCTTTGCCCGCTGGTGCGGATATGCTGACCGCCAGCAAGAACTTGCATTCTGAGAACTATCACATTTAGCTCTCTCGACCCTGATCTGTGGCAAGATCCATCGCTAGCGGCGACCTAATTTAAGGACGATTGATGGCTATTAATTTTGAACCCAAGATAGGTCAAATCTTGGAATGCAATTACGGCGATTATCAGTACGATGAAAACGGCGTCATAGTTTTCAAGAACTATGACTATCGCTTGAAGCCCGAAATGATAAAAAACCGCTTGGTTGTTGTGCTCAACGCGCGCATCGACCCAAATGCCTGCATTGTCGTGCCGCTATCGACAACAAAGGACATGGGCAAACTCAGCCGTGGGCTACACGTCGAGCTGGGGAGCGACCTGATTGACGAGCTACCGTACTTCAAGCAACAGACCAGGTGGGCCAAAGCGGACCTCGTTGAGCAGGTCAGCAAACAGCGCCTATTCAAGCCCAGGGCGATGCGTGGTCATCTTGAGCAGGTGCTATCGCGAGAGGTCGTTACCCTGATTCAGACAGCAGTGATTAAGGCCGTTAACGCTGGTGGATTGCTGAAATAGCCTAGGTCAAATGCTTACTGAATAGTTGACATAAGTGTCAGCTGACCCTATTATTTGCCACGTAGCCCTTGAGGCACTTGAGTTTTATCCCCCTAGAGGGACCTGCAAAGCCCGGTTAATCACCGGGCTTTTGCCTTTCTGAGATTCCCCCTCCCCTTCTCTACCCCCCCTTCCTTCAGAGGTTGCCGCTGGGCGTCACATCCCAACCAGGCAGCATCGGCTTTCTCCAACCGCACATCCTACGCTTATCAGGTAGCCACCAGCATTCCATCCCACCTGCTATGTGCTTGGGTTGTGTCTCGCAAATGGGATAATCGGAGCCTAGATTGCACTCGACCGCTCTGAAAAGGAACCCTATTCATGCGTACTCTGGTACTGCCGCTCAAAGGCGAGTATTTCGACGCAATCAAGGCCGGGATCAAGCCGGAAGAATTCCGGGCTGCCACGCCCTATTGGCGACGGCGTTTGGATGGACAGAGCTTCGACCAGATTGAGCTGACACGGGGCTATCCGAAGCGCGGAGACGACGCACGAAGACTTGTGTTGCCCTGGAAGGGCTATCGCTTGACGACGATCGTTCATCCACACTTCGGCGCAGATCCAGTCGAGGTTTTCGCCATTGATGTCTCGCGCTAAGGATGCGGTTCAGTGAATCCGATCAAGCAGCATTTCCGACTGAAAAAACCCTGTGCGAATTGCCCTTTCCTCAAGGAAGGAGCCATTCCGCTAAGCCGCGGGCGCTTGGAGGGGATTATTTCTACCCTGATCGAGGATGATCAATCTACTTTCCAGTGCCACAAGACCGTGCATTCAAAACGGGGTGGCAACTGGGACGATGAGGGGAACTATGAACCCTCGGGGCACGAGTCGATGTGCGCTGGAGCTGCGGCTTATCTCATGAAGAAAGGCAGGCCGACCTTGGGTATGCGGTTCGCTTTTGCCACCGGCGATGCTTCCCCCAACGACTGGGATTCAGTACGAGAGATCGTGATCGACTGACTTCTTGGGTTCTCATCACTTCGGGTTAGGTTCGTCCTAACGTTCCCGATAGCAGCTGATGAGCACCATGGCTAAATCAAGACACGCAAACGCAAAGACCGAATCCTCGAGCCCGGCAGAACACCGCAAAAACCTCATTCGCCTGCTCAACGCAAACAGCCATCGCCATCACTTGTGGGATGTGTTTGCGGACTTCTGCGAAATGGGCGCGCTAGCGATGAGCAACAGCGTGGACCTGGGCCAGCGTAATGAGCGTGAAAAACGCTACATGAGCATCATTAAGAAGTATGAGCCGAGTGAGGTGCATCGGTTTCCCCAGATGCTCGCTGAACTCACCATGGCAATGGAATATGGGCCTGACGATGTGCTTGGCCAGGTATTCGGCGAATTGGAGCTGGGGAACAGCTCAAGAGGACAGTTTTTCACCCCTTACCCAGTCTGCAAGCTCATGGCCTCACAACTCTTTGGGGATGGTGCAGATCTGCGCAAGCGACTAGATGAGCGAGGCTTTATAACGGTCAACGAACCAGCATCCGGTGCGGGAGCTATGGTGATCGCGATCGCCGAAGCATTGGGAGACAAAGGCTTCAACTACCAGCGCTGCCTCCATGTGACTGCGCAGGATGTCGACTCCCGCGCAGTTCATATGACCTACCTCCAGCTCAGCCTTCTGCACATTCCTGCAATTCTGATCCTCGGTAACACGCTGGCGCTGGAAGAACGGGAGCTGTGGTACACGCCGGCACACGTTATGGGTCTATGGCGCGCCAGGCTAACGCGCCACCAGGCCATGGCCAGCGAGATCACCAATCCTCCAGACGAAAATACTACGCCCGTCCTGTTCCGGGACTTGGCCGCTCTCACTGCGCCCCCCGCAACCAGTGGCCAACAAATCGCACTGTTCTGATGAGTATTGCTGGCGGAAATATCTCCGACACACCGGAGGAAGATACAGCGCCCTGCTCCCGCTCAGGGCAGTAAATGCATCAACTTGAGTTGGCATTTTCTCCCGCGCTGGCATGCTTATTCCTCAAACATCATTGGAGCTCCATCTATGCGCAAGCTGTTTATCTACACCCTCGTTGGCCTCTCGTTGGCCGGCTGCGACTCGTCGCGAGATTCGGGGGCCGCAGTCGGTACCGGTGCTGTCGAACACGAGCGCACTTTGCACTACAGCAAGGCAGAAGACGGCTCGACCGTGATTCAAGCTACTCGCATCACAAACGACCAGCGAGCAGTCGATACGGCAGCGGGGGAGGACGCGGTGCAAAGCAGGGGGGGATTCATGAATCAGGTCGCTTTCAAAGACTGTGGCCGTGTGAACTTTGCCAGAACGGGGCCTGGCGAGGGCGTTGTTCAAGGCATCCACACCGGGCGCGGAATGACTGCTAAATGCAAAATCCGAAACTGGGATGGTCAGTGGCATATTGTTGAAAGCAAATAACCGAAGCGAACACAAAGGAGCAATCATGGAAGTTGTTACAATCAAAAATATTAAAGAACTAGGTGATTCGCAGAAAGAAGAAATCTTGCGTATGGCCTATCGCTATAGCCAGGATTTGGTCAACCGACCAATAAGTACTACCCACCCGATGTTCGGCGTAGTTCGTGCGTGGATGCTGACTGACATCCAACTTCAACTAGACCCAGCAATTAGCCTGATGATCAATTCAGAATTAGTAATCGCTGTAAATGCCGCATCAACTATCATAGGTTTTATGACCCTAACCCGTGCTAACGACTCCGAAACTGCTTGTGGCATCAATTATATTTGCGTCGATTCAGCCCACCGCAATCAGGGAATTATGACTGCGATGATTTCCAGCCTAAAACCACGCTTCACCGACATAGCGCTGAGCTGCTTTCCAACACTCGTAGAGGCGTATGAAAAGATCGGATTCGTAATGTGCGAGGCCCAAGGGGCTCAAGTCGCTATGCGAATTGGCGGTTCCTACAATATGAACGTCATAGACCCGAACTTCCTGAACAGACAAAGTGCGGTTTCTCAAGAAGCTCAACGCTTGATTAGCGAACTTGGCGGGGATCGGGCTGTTGCTATCAACGATGAGTATGACGCTGAAACAAAGCGAATATCTCAAGAGGTTGCGTACTTCGTTGAGCAACGCAAGAACCCTTTATCCATCTAGGCGCTATCCGTTCCGAAAATGGTCTGTATGCCAACAATTCCAGCGTATCGCGAGCCTATTATGATGCCCAAATTCCCTCATCTTTCTGCAATTCATGCCCCGGTCAGCGTGAGCGCCAATGGCTATTACGCGAAGTATGGAGCAAATATTTTTGGGCGTGATTTCGTGGTTGGCGATATTCATGGTGAATTCAGCAAGCTATCGAAACTGTTATCTTCGGTAGGATTTGACGAATATGCAGACAGACTATTTTCGGTAGGTGATTTAGTTGATAGAGGGCCAGAATCACACCAAGTTGATGACTGGTTGAAGAAGCCTTGGTTCAAATCTGTTATGGGGAATCATGACTACTGGTGTGTTGAAGGCGGACTAGATACCGAACCAGTTGGACACCGGAAGTACGGTGGAGAATGGTTTTATTCCCTTACCTCTGACGAGCAGAAGTCCATAGGGCTTGCTTTACATGGTCTACCCATCGCTATTCAGGTCGAAGGCCGCAACGGCGAAAAGTTTGGAATTGTTCATGCTGAATGCACATGCCTAAGTTGGTCGCGCTTCGAAGAGGCTCTGACAGGTGAGTTAGGCGACTCTTATAGGAACTACCATGCCACGGAAGCAATGTGGCGTAGGTCTCGACATGCAAATCAAACAACCATCCCCGTTGCTGGTATCGACAGGATCTTTGTAGGCCACACGAAAGTCGCCGCCGTCCTTGATTTAGGGAATGTTCGATATATTGATACTGGTGGTGTTTTTGAAAACGGGCTATTGACCATAGTTGAAATTGGCGGCTCAGAAGCCATCCATTCGATCTGATCAGGCAACAACCCGGCCGAGGATTCAGGCCTGCTGCCGGGTGGGCGACTCCCCCTCTCCTCTCCCCTACCTCACCTGGTCCAGGTACTCATGCTCTCGTCGGTCGGCCTCCTCTGCTTCCTGGAATGGTCATACTGCTCGATAGCAACTGTGGGCTATGGTGTGGGACGTAATATTTGGGTTTTCTAGAATCCCTTATAGGTTCTGGCCTGTAGCCGTTTTGTATGGGGATACCTTATCCTCCTACATTCCGGCGAGATCTGGCGCGATTGCAGTATCAGCGCCTGCGAACAAACGAGCCGCGAGGAATCCGTAGTGAAAAACCATGCTTCGAATGAGCACGCTCAAAACGAGCCGATTTCTGGTGAGATTTACCACGTCACGCCAACCCGTAATCTTGAGTCCATCTTCCGTGACGGTTTACGGCCGCAGATTGGACCTCGCTCCGAACTACTCGGTGAAGCCAAGGAAATGGTCTATTTCTTTGGGTCGATGCTGGCAGTAGAAGACGCACTCAGTAACTGGCTTGGTGAAGCGCTTGATGACGAGCCTGGAGCGATTTCCGTTCTCGCCGTTGATCGCTCCGGTTTACACCTCGTTTCAGATGCGGGGTACGAGCTTGCTTGCCTTCACCTTGTCCCACCGGAGAACATTTCTCTCGCTTTTCAGGATGACGTGCCGGTGGATGAAAAGAATGGCCCGGTGACCGAGGGCACCTCATGAGCAAACTGACCCCTAAGTTCGTCAAGGATGTCGACCAGCCCGGCTCCTACCAGGACGGCCGAGGGTTGATTCTTCGTGTGTCAGCTACCCTGCGGAAAAGTTGGGTCTTTCGCTATATGCTGGCGAAGCAACGGCACGATCTAGCCCTGGGGACCTTCCCTGCCTTGAGCCTCAGAGACGCGCGGCTGGAGGCTGACAAATACCGGCTCGATATCGCACGTGGCGTCGATCCAGCCGCTGAGCGTGCGAAGGTCAAAGCTGCCAAAGCCTCACGAACCACAACGAGCCACACGTTTCGGGCTTCGGCAGAAAGGTACATCCGCACGCATTCATCAAGCTGGTCTAAGAAACATCACCAGCAATGGCAAAATTCACTCACGAAGCATGTCTACCCTGCCATAGGCGGATTTCGGATAGCCGAGGTCGACACGGACGATATCCTGGATGTGCTGACGCCGATCTGGAGCAAGATCCCCGTCACGGCGAACCGCGTCCGGAATCGCATAGAGCTCGTGCTCGATGCAGCGAAGGCACTGAAGCTTCGGCAAGGTGAAAACCCCGCACGGTGGCGTGGTCATCTCGACAAGCTCTTGCCCAAGCAATCGCATACGGTAGTCCCCTTCCCGTCTCCGACACCTTTACGCACTGCCGAGCTGTTGGCCAGGCTCGATTCCCTGGATGGGTCAGCAGCTCGTGCTGTTGAATTCGCAATTCTGACTGCGACCCGTAACCAAGAGGTGAGCGGGGCCCAGTGGCCGGAAATAGATTGGGAGGAGAAAATCTGGTACATCCCAGCAGAACGCATGAAAGCGGGCAAGGCTCATCGGGTACCCCTTACGGAGCAAATGCTCGAGGTGCTACGGCAGCAGGTCGGAAAGCATGACAAATGGATATTTCTCAACTCCTGGCGAACAGGCCCTATTCCCGGCAATGCCATGGCAAGGGTGCTCGATCAGCTCCAGGTCGATGGCGTCGTACCGCATGGGTTCAGATCTACTTTTCGGACGTGGGCCGCAGAAGAAACCGATCACCAGCGAGAGGTTTGCGAAATGGCTCTCGCGCATACCCTCAACAGTAAGGTTGAAGCAGCATATAACCGAGGTGACTTGCTGGATAAGCGTCGCGCCCTGATGAAGGATTGGGGGGACTTTCTTGTCGCCAACGCTCCTCAGGTGCAAGGTGAGGTATCGGATCTGGTTTCGGAGCTTGCCCCTGATGCTGGGTCAGATCTGGCCAAGGTTCTGCCGGCCGCTTGACCACCGAGGTGAGGGCGCTCTGCCAGAAGCGCCCTAATAACAACCAATTTTGCCTGAACTGTGCCCCCCTCCCTCGCAGTTCCTATATTTCATAGGTGAGATCAGAATGGAAGTTTCTGCTCCACCACCATAGCTGTGGCGTTGTACTTCCTGCCGATCCGGAATGTGTCCCCCATAGTCGTGATAGTACGACCACGAAGATCGGTCGCTTTCTTGTCCTCAGCCAGGAAGCGCATGGCATCGGCAATCCGGTGCGCGAGCTTGCCGATCGCCTGGTTGTATCGGTCAGCACTACGACCGATCTCCAGGGCAGCATCCAAGGTTGCACCATGCAACAGGGCGTCGGCCACCCACTCACCGACCTCTTTAGCCGTGTCGTGATCGTTCTTGCGGTCTGCGACCTTACCGAGCAGATAGAACAGAAAATCGTCGTCACGGTTCGCCGCCCACCCGTTGATGAAGTGGCACTCCATCTGGAACACGTCGAACAACGAGTAGAGGGTGCCATCCGACAGCATGGACAGTTCTGGGTAGAGAGCTCGCAGCTGCGGGAATTCTTCCTCCCCGTACTCCGGCACCTCATCCGTCGGGTCGTTCAGCGTTTCCAGGCGCAGGCCGGCAGCCTGGGCCCAGACCTCTGCAGCTCGTTCTTGAGCATGCTTGGCGGCATGAGCGATATCGCCACGCCACTTCGCTTCAGTTTCCTTCACGGCGTTGAACATCACCTCCGAGACTGGCTCAAAGCCCGCCTCGAACTCGACGTTACCCAGCGCCGTGTAGACCCAGCCTTCAGCCGCCGGCCCTTCGGGGATTTCAGGCCGGGCCGGCAGCAGCGCCAGATCCAAGGGATCGCGCAGCGTCATCGGCTGCCCGCGATAGGTGAAGTCACCACTACCAGGGAGAACACCACCCACCAGTAGGTTGGCGAACGCGGCTTTCACGTCGCCCTCCTCCTGGAAATCCCCCGGCATTCGAGCATTGAAGGGGCGGTGCAGGATTAAGCGGCCAGTCGCCCGAGATTCAAGGGTGGCTGTGTCCATCGCCGCAAGAGTTTCCGTTTGGTAGGGAACCGGCACTACTCCCCAGGCCTCGACGGCTTCCTTGGCAGAAACAGTTGCTTCGGCAATCAAGCTGAGAGCCAGTTCTTCGACCGTTAAGCTGCGGGCCATCTCTTGCAGCTGTGCATGCGGCTGCTCCTTCTGGCGCTCTTTCACCAGGTGTACCAGCTTGTCGAAGACAAACACCTTCCCGTCATTGACCAGGTAGGTTGCATTAGGTACGCCAGACACCTTTCGCAACTCTTCCTTCAGCGTGTCATTCAGCCCCCCCAAAAAGTTGCTGTACTCGTCCACGAACAGCATCCGCAGTGGCTCAGTTTTGACGTGTTTGTCGTCAGACATGACTCAATTCCTTTCCAGTGCCTCAATGGGCATAAACGGTGACCAGTTACCCGCCGAGCAATAATTCATTCGCTGGCTTGGCCGAAAGAGGTGCCTCGAATATTGTTGGCCTCGTCGCAGATCCGGGCAACCTCCAGCATCGCTTTCAGCGCTCGCTCCTCCGTTTCCTTCGTGGCGAATGCAATCATGAACCCATGCAGCAGGCCTGCGAGCATTGCCCCACTGTCCGCAACGTTACGGTTCCCTGCCACGGCGGAAAATTGCTCCAGAAGGGGAGCAGGTGCCTTCAGAAGAAATTCCTGCCCGAGGGATTTTCCGATACTTGCCGCATGGACACACTGGTGAGCCAAGGCTTCTTCAGGCGACATCGGTGTACCGTCATAATGCTCGAATGACGCCTTTACATGGTTGCGACCGTGCATGCCGGCGGCGATGCTTTCAGCTCCCTGGCGGATCTTCTCAACTGCAATACTGGCTATGCTGAAGTCTGTTTGCGCTTCATCCATAACCGCGGCCAACAGGCGTTCATCGACATTTTCAGTGCTATCCATTTGATCCTCCGTTGATAATTATTTACCTCCATTTCAAGTTCGCATTCAATTGAAAAAACCCAAGCTCCCGGTGGCCAAACCTAACTCACAAAAAAGGCCGGGTTCACCGGCCTTTTATTTTAGAAGATCCGCGGTAGCGCAAACTCACTGGGTTCGCCATGTCTCGACTACAGCAGCGCCATGCTCTTGCTTCCACTCCTTGAGCGTCTTGTGGTTGCCGCCCTTGGTCTCAACGAGCTCACCCGTGTTGGGGTTGCGGTAGACCTTGACTGCTCGTTGCGCACGAGGTTTGCCAGGCTGATGGGTAATTTGCTTTCGATAGTCCGGATCAAGAATCGCGATGATGTCGCGCAGGCTCTTGCCATACTCAGACATCAAGGCCCGCAGCTTTTTCTCGAACTCCATCTCTTTCAAAAGGGCTTCATTTCCGCTCAGCTTCTCCAGTCGTTCCTGAAGCTCCTTGATGGCTTCCTCTGTGGCTCGGTATTCGGTGATGAGGGACATCTTGTCTCCTTGGTCTGGGTTACATGGCCCTGAGCCGTGACGGTGCGCGCCAGGCTTGCTAGGGCTGCTGGTTAGATCATGCCTGCCGATGCAAGGAATGCATAGCCCGCAAGGAATCCGGCGGAAGGCCAGAATGCGTAAAATTGAATGTCGACGAACAGTTTCTTGTTCATGGCGTCCAGGAGGGCTAAGCCTCCTCCTCCAAACGGTTGATTTCGGCAATTACGCCCTGCATGTTTTCGATCGCAATTTCGGCGGCTTCCCGGGCCTTGCCGAACAGTGATTCCTTACCTTCAAGCAGGGAGTCGAGGCGGTTGTTCTCGCGCCGGAGCTGCTTCGCAATGGAATCAAAGTCTTCACCCTCGGGAGGTTTCTTGCCCTGGAGCTTGAGTTCCATGGCTTCGGACTGCTTTAACATTAGATCGCGAACGACAGTACGCTGAGTCGCACTTTGCTCGTCGAAGCCATTGATGCTTTCGAAAACCTTCACGGCTGCTTTCACACTGGACAAGGCTTTGGTGCCAACTTCGGACTTCCCTGCCTTGGTTTGAGTGGCTGCCTGTTGAGTATTCACGCCAGGTGCAACATTGCTGCTCGAGGGAGCGCTGCTACCACCAGCCTGGCCGCCGCCGGCCTCGGCCGTGTTTTCTTCGGTACAACCCTCAGTCATCTGATGAGAAATACTCGCCGTACCCTCCTGGGCCTTGTTCGTAGCATCTGCATCATCAGCGGAAGGGATGGACGCAGAGCCACCCTCGCCACCGAAGAGGTTCGGGCCAAAATCCATTACGGTGTCGTCCTGAGTTGTTTGCATGCGGGGTACTCCTTTTCTGTTCGGGCTTTAACCTATGAAATCACCCTTCCAGAAAATCCCAACACTCATGTCTCCTCAGCATATCGGGCCTGCATTTTTGCCTTCACCCGATTTTCTAGCCTCTTGGCTACGTCAACAACGAATGCAAGGAACTGAAGATCCAGGCCCTCTTCAACCTCATTCATGATGTCGTCGGCAACGCCCTCAGCTTCTCGGCCAAATTGCATTCCAGCATCAGCCATTTCGAACAGGAGCTGAGCCGCCGGCTTTCTCTCATAGGTATAGAAAACGTCCGATTCTTGCTCAATCGCGGCTATTTGGTTTGCCGGTGCATCAGGGGCTGATGCGCCATCTTCATTTTCATCATCGTCAAGCGGTACTGGCGGAGGCAGGAGACCGTTTTTATCTGAGAGCGGAAGTGGCTTATTAGGCATCGCAGGTTTCGACCTACCCTCCTCCCTCATGTCCTTCGCAGCCTTACGAATTGCCTTAGGCCCGCGGCTACACAGTTCTTGCTGTGCTTTTTTTTCCAGCTTAGCCACCTGCTCCGCTGCGGATACGCTTACGTCGCCGGCCTTGACAGCATCCAGCAGCTCCGGGGTGCCGTCTCGGACAACCTTGCACGCAGAAGACACAGAGCGCGGACTGATACCCAGTACTTTGGCTGCCTCCTCAATAGCCATTTTTGCGGCTTCCAGCTCCTGCCCGGCGGCCTTTTCCAGGTCAACAGTGATAGCGCTACTCCCGCGCAGTGAGGACAGCTCGGCAGCGATCAAAGCCCGTTGTGCAACGGTGAGCTGCCGGCGATAGAGGTTAAGCGAGAGGACATAACCTAGGGCATCATCTCCTGTGTATTCCTCTGTTCGGGGTTCGATCAGCAGATCTTTGCAAACGCGGTACCGGTTGCGCCCATCAAGGATCTTTCCTTCATAGAGAACGATCGAGGCACGCTGTCCGTTGACATCAATATCTTCAAGCAGGGCTTCGTAGTCATCTCCGATGATTAGCGGAAATAGCTGAGCGTAATCGTGAAACTCAAGATCATAGCTTTGCATAAGCAGCTTCTCGTTCCTGTTTTATCCAAGAACGATACGTCGAAGACGCGCACAAGTGACGCTTTTTCAGGTCGTTTTTACGTCTGAATTCGCGATCATTGTTGCTACCCTAGGCTCAATCTTCATTCAAAAAAAAACCCTGCCGTATAAGCAGGGGTTGGTGTTCTAGAGAAGCCCAGACAATAAAAAATCTAAATTAAATCTTCTCTTGAAGTTGGCTTATTAGTTCTTCGAGTGCTGCTTGATCCGGTTTTGTGTCAACGAATCTAAGCGACTTGTCTGAAAGGACTTCCATGACACCCCATTTCAATTCATGCAAATCCTGGCCCGGCTCTGGTGGCGTCTCCCAGTAGGGAAAGCTTCTGACTACATGGGGCGGCATCTTTGTGATCATGGCTGAATCTCGGTATTTTCTGTCAAGGCAAAGGCTGCATGCTAATCAGTGTATAGATATACAGTTCCGCATCACTACACAAAAACGGCGTCAAAAGGTCGTCATTTTTCAGCTCGTAAACGGGTCGCAGAACGGCAAAAACCTATAAAAAGTTGTTTCATAGCACAGCATAAGCTAGGGCCATGTCTACAGCAAACACTAGGCCATCACAGACCATTTAAGGCGTAATTAGTTTCATTAATTGATGCTTTGAGTTTTCTGCCCGGCGTAAGCTCGATCCTTTACACACAAGGAAGGCGAACAGGCTGGTGAAAGCATAGATTACTACGAGGATCTATGTAGATCATTTCCCGACCGGAGCCTGGGATGCTCCGGGACAGCCTCCTTTGAGCTTCCCTGCTAGGCCTGCGGCCTCCTGGCCTACTCTCTGCTCGCACTAGAGCAACAGAGTAACGAATGAGCTGGAGGGTCAATTGCGATTCGTGCAAAAGGATGCGCTTGTGCGATTCCTTGAGGTCAACTTCACTCGCCCAGATCTCGGAGCAAGGCACCGACGCTGGTTCACCCGCACTCACTCACTGACACCTTTGGCCCAAGCCAACCTTGCCTGCGCACCTCGTCCATCGCCGCTTCCAACTCAGGGATCGAGGATATGTCGCAAGAAACCGTCGGTTTTTTTCCTTTGCGGTCTGTAGGCAACTGCAATATCACCTGTTCAGGATCGCTCAGTGACACCTGGAACTTTACGCTCGGAAGCCCGCTGAAGGTGATGCTCGCCTTCGTTTGGTTCACCTCAGCTGAGGCCTGTCGCACCTCACCTTCGTGCTCATACGCCAGCGAGATACGGTGTTTGGTTGAATTGCTCATAGATAATCCCTGGAGCTTGGTCCACGCAAATTTGCGTAACGCTTAATGCTTTGTTCTGAGCCCGCGCTTCACCGCGGATGAACCGATCTTCGCTGCTCAACATGTGAATCCGAGCGGGGGCTGAACACTTCAGCCAGTGCTCTGAAATTACCGAAAACAGCTCAATCCGGCTCAGGCCGTGCAGGTGCTCAGGCTCAATCTTTGACAGCTGTGCGAGAGCGGCGAATCGTGTCTGCGGTTGCACCACTCTGTGTTCTGGTTGCGCGACTGCGGTTGCCATATGTCCTTATCTCGTAGTCTAAAAGACCATATTCTGTCATGGCACATCGCCTTCGTGTGCACGTTTTCTAACCTGTTTCGCGTCTGAAATATTTAGTTACAAAGCAAATGTGAATCATTCGCTCTCGATCAAAGAACGGTCAATTGTCTTTAAAAAGGCCTCGAACTGCTCCGCAATCAGTTTCGCGTCGACACTTTTCTCACAACGAAGCTCGACTTTTTTTCCTTCTACGCGAACCCGGCCAATACCACTGATCTCAGTATCGGCGAATTTGCTGGACGAGTTTTGCTGGGTCCGTGAAGCAATTTCCTTAGCTAGCCAACGTAGGGCGTGTTCTTGTGTCCATTGCTCATCACGCATCGCCGTCACGGCTCGCAGAAGTAGTTCGGGCTCTTTGCTGCTGAATTCAATAAAATCCTTTGCCCGCTTCCCACCGATGAGTCCTGGATTCGTGTCCAGAATGGCTTTCACTTCATTAGGCAGGTCCATCAGCAATAGGCATCTACTCACTATCGAGTGATTGACTCCTAACCGGCGGCCCAGCGCCCTGACAGATGGCTCACCTCCAGAATCCAAAATTTTTGCGTAAGATTTACCTCGCTCGTACTCCGTGAGCGCTTCTTGGCCTTCGTTGTCCGTCAGCGCAAGGATCTGCGCCAAAGCGTCGTCCATTTCACGGACGTATGACGTAATGGTCTCCCGGCCCAGCAATTTGTGAGCACGCCATCTGCGCTCACCGCCGACCAGCTCATAAATGCCATCACCTATAGGTCTGACAGTGACGGGCTTGGCCAAGCCAACAGAAGCGATCGAATTTGCAAGGTCTTCGATAGCAGCCTCGCTGAATGCCAGACGTGGCTGGAATGGCGATACCCGTATATTGCTGGTGCTGATCTCAGCTATGACACCGTTCGCGGCTCCCGTTTCAAGAACCTTGCCGGAGACTTTAGCCTGGCTATTCTCGCCCTCGATGCCTGCTACCGCTTGCTCAGCAACAGGCTCATTGACCTGTTGCTGAGCAAGCATTTCCCTAACCGAAACTCTTAAATTGGGTTCAGGCAATTCCGCCGGCGTCCTTTTGACGCCAGACATCCAGGTAGGCGCATCTTTTGGCTTTCCTGGAAAATCCTCTGACTTAGCCATAATTTCTCCGTCAATTAACCGCTGTAACGTGGAGCGCATCTAATCTTTGGGCCTGCTGAAGATCTCAAGTGGTGCTCGGAGCACCAGTTAAGCTCAGCAGACTGATGGTGCTCCGAGCACCAGTGAAGCTCAAAACCCAGGTGGTGCTCCGAGCACCAGTGAAGCTCAAAACCCAGGTGGTGCTCCGAGCACCAGTGAAGCTCAAAACCCAGGTGGTGCTCCGAGCACCAGTGAAGCTCAAAACCCAAGTGGTGCTCCGAGCACCAGTCACTGAGAAGCAAACTCCCGGACTTTTTGGAGTGCTTCGCTAAAAACTGAGCGCATGGAGTCAATAGTTTTGCTGGTAGCGCCCTTCCATACGATCAGAGGAATGCCTTGATCCAGCGCTTTACCATAGTCTTCTGAGTAATAGAGCTTTTCTTCAGCAACCCGACCAGGGAAGAGATCGTTCAGAACGACAAGGTTATTCAAGATGCGTTTACGGTTCCTGATGAACATGGTCGGGATTGCTAGAACAACAGGGGAGCGACGGTATGCCTTGGCAAATCGAACCATCCATTCATTCAGCCGCATAAGGGCGCGGAAAGAGAATTTATCCATCCGAACAGGGCAGATAACAAAGTCGCTAGCGACGATGGAGTTTTTTGTGAGTCGAGAAGCGGTAGGGGCATTGTCGAAAAGGATCACGTCATAGGCTGACGTATCAATACCGGGAATCTCTCCAGTCCTGGCTCGCTCTAGCCAGTCTGCATACCAGAAATCCATATTGTTCTCTGCGTCTAAAGCAACAACAAGATCCTCGAGGTACGCATCAGCTGGGATGAGGTGGGGGCCGTTCTCGCCGAATGGCTTTTTGATGACTTGCTCAAAAGACAATGGCTCGAATTGTCGACCTCTCAGCTCTGGGCTCAGAAGGTTCCCTAGGTTGCCCTCAACATAGCGCTCTGGAGGAATTCCCATCGATTCAAGGTCAGACCTTGCCAAATCTGGGTCATACCCCAGCTCACTCGACGAGTCGCCCTGGGGATCATTATCAATGATAAGAATCCGGAGCCCTTGCATCTGGAGGTAGATTGCCAGGTTGACCGTTACGGTCGTTTTTCCCGTGCCGCCCTTGGGAACGAAGGTTGATATCACAACCTGCCGTGGTAGCCCCTTTGCTTGACCTTTCGCTCTACGGATCGCTGCGATATCGAAAATATCACTCAGGGTATAAGCCCGAGTTGGGACAGTGCCGCGAGCAATGCGGCGAATTTCCAGCCCGTTTTCATCCTCAATGTCCTGAAGACGACGGGTAGTCAATCCAAAACAATCGGCTGCAAATTTTGGGGGGTAGAGGAGGGTGGAGAAATCCGTGAAATAGACGGATTCCTCTTCAAACTGCTCGCTTGGCTGCTGCATGACGATCCCTGCATTGTTGAATACAGGTGAATCATAATACGTTAAGTTGCTTTTTCAAGAAAAATCATGGTACAGGCTGGGTTTTTGCCTGTAAAACCGAACTGGAAACGGCTTTTTCCACCTCACAGTTCGGCTTGGCTTGGATGTTTTGGAGACTAAACCCGAATTCACGCTAGGTAAAGCGAGAGCCGATGTCAGCGGTCAGGCGTACTGTTTTTGGGCATCGGTGCGTGCACGTTTGAAGTCCGCGCTTATGTAGTTGACTGTGAATTGGGTGTCCATGGGATGCGATTCGACCACTACCTCGGTGGAGCCAGACAAGAATGTGATGTTCTCAAACCCGTGGCTGGACTCGTCTGTGCCAATTTGCAGCTGGCTTCTCAGCCCGCTTAGCACTTCCTCCAGGTGAAGTTTGTCAGCTTTTACCGTAGCGACATCCAGTACCCCTTCAGCGTTGAAGGCCAGCTGAATGTCAGTGACACCCTCCAGGTTTACCTCCCATTCTGAGAGATTAAGTACCGGGCCGCCGGTGTAGGACGTACCAATCTTGTCGATGATGGTGTAGTGCTGCTGGACGTCGACGATCGTCGTAACGCCTACAGTCAGGCTTACCGGCTCCGGCGCTATGACAGCCATGCTGAGCAGATAAGCTGCGACGCCCGCGAAAGCGGCAGTATTCATTGGGTTCCTCCAGGTCATATTCGGATGGGATCATTTTCTCCTCGCCGACCTGGTGGGTGTGCTGCTTTCGAACCGAATTGTCGTCGGAAAAACAGCCATTGGATTGTGAGTCTGCTTTTGGTTTTTCAACCCTCAGAAAATTAGCTTTTCAGTTTTAAAAGCCTTTTAACTGTTTTTCTCTTGTTGTTCTCTTGTTTTTAGAGAGCTGGAGCCCTTGTATTACGTGGCCTCCAGAGGATCATCGACTACAAATTACGGCATTGCGACTACACATTCCGGCTTTGCGACTATGGATTACGGCTGAAGCGACTACAGATTCCGGCTGTGACGACTACAGATTGCGGCCGTTATCCACAGGCCGGATGGAGGGCCTGGGCTGTGTCTAACGACTACAGATTCCGGCTGCTGGATGCTGCACGTAGCACGAGTTTGAGTTTTTATGGCTCGATTTCAAGCAATTTTGTGTT
This sequence comes from Pseudomonas sp. 7-41, assembly GCF_021233075.1. Classification (NCBI taxonomy): domain Bacteria; kingdom Pseudomonadati; phylum Pseudomonadota; class Gammaproteobacteria; order Pseudomonadales; family Pseudomonadaceae; genus Pseudomonas; species Pseudomonas sp. 7-41. The sequence continues at coordinate 205,421 of NZ_CP089552.1, forward strand.
CTGAATTTGCCTGAGTGGCGTTTCTTTGGATAGAAATCGCAGTAACCCATTGTTTTTAAATGATATTTTAAATTACCCGTCGCTTATTTGACGTTTTTCAGTGGTTTGCCCTCTGCCTTGGTGGATTCGCCAATAAATAGTCTTTGAGCTTCACCGTTGGACCTATCGACTACAGATTACGGCTATTTTTACAGTCATCAGCTCGATGCGACTACAGATTACGGCTGTGCGTGGACGAGTATGACCAGGCAGTTTTGCAGCCCTATCTTCGGTATCGACTACAGATTACGGCTGTGGATCAAAGCTGTCCCACGCTATCGACTACAGATTACGGCTGTTCTACGTGGCGAACGGACGCCAATCGACTACAAATTACGGCTACTGCCTATCGACTACAGATTTGTCCCTTGTCTTGCGATTGGATGAGGTGGTTGGCTGTGAGGCCCATTTTTACTGGGGTCTAGAGCCTAACCGACTCCTGGGTATCGACTACAGCGTAATCTCTCTGTAGGGTTCCGTTACTAATCGTGGGGCCAGAC